>CANHQT010000003.1 GCA_947463325.1 Sphingomonadaceae bacterium | reverse complement strand
TACACCTACCGCCGTTATTCGGACGTGCGCATGGTCTGGGCGCCGGAGGCACAGGCTGCGCAGTTCGGCGGGGATCCCGACAATTTCAATTTCCCGCGCTACTCGATGGATGCAAGCTTCCTGCGCGCCTATGAGGATGGCCGTCCGGTTTCTTCGCCGGTCCATCTGCAATGGAATCCCCGTGCACCGGTCGAGGGCGAGATCGTCATGGTTTCCGGCAACCCCGGTTCGACCGCGCGGCAGTTCACGGAAACGCAGCGCGCCTTCGTGCGGGAAGTCGCGCTTCCTGTTACGCTGATCACCGGATCGGAACTGCGCGGGCGGATCATCGCCGCTGCCGAAGCGGGCGATGACGAGGTGCGGCGTCAGGCTGCCGAGGCGCTCGGCGGTATCGAGAATAGCTTCAAGGCGCAGTCGGGCCAGTTCCGCGCGCTGAATGACGGCGAGTTCCGCGCGATGCTGGCGCGGCAGGAAGCCGACCTGCGCGAGCGCAGTGCCGGCAATGCCGCAGTCGGCGACCCTTGGGGTGAAATCGCCCGCGCCGATGCCGCCTATCGCGACATTTTCATGGAGCATCGCTTCCTTGAGAATGCCGCCGGTTCGGGCAGCACCCTGTTCCGCTGGGCACGCACGCTGGTTCGCGCGGCGGCGGAGCGCGAGAAGCCAGCGTCCGAACGGTTGCCGGGTTTCTCCGACGCCAACCTCGCGCGCACTGCGCAGAGCCTGTTCATGGACGTTCCGACCTATAACTGGCTGGAACAGATGCGCTTGTCCTTCTGGATGGAAAAGACGCGTGAGTATCTGACGGTCGATAACCCGGAGGTGCAGGCGCTGCTTGGTCGCGAGGCGCCCGAGGCGCTGGCCGAGCGTCTGGTCGAAGGCACGCGCCTGGCCGATCCTGCCGTGCGCCGCGCACTGTGGGAAGGCGGGGCTGCCGCCATCGCTGCGTCGGACGATCCGCTGATCGCCTTTGTGCGGGACAGTGATGCTCGCGCTCGTGCGGTTCGGGCACGCGCTGCCGCTGTCTATGAAGGCCCGGTCACCGCCGCCCAGGCGCGCATCGCCGCGGCGATCTTTGCCGCTTATGGCGACGCCGCCTATCCCGATGCGACCTTCACGCTGCGCCTGTCCTACGGGACGGTACAGGGCTGGGAAGAAAATGGCCGGCAGGTTCCGTTCGCCACCCAGATCGGCGGCACGTTCGACCGCGCAACCGGCGCCAAGCCGTTCGATCTGGCATCGGGCTTTGTCGCCAATGCCGAGCGGATCGACCGCAGCCTCACCTATAATTTCGTCAGCACCAACGACATCATCGGCGGCAATTCGGGTTCCCCGGTGATCGCGCGTGACGGCAGCGTCATTGGCACTGCCTTTGACGGCAACATCCACAGCCTGGGTGGCAATTTCGGCTATGACGGGCGGATGAACCGCACGGTCACGGTCTCAACGCAGGCGGTGCATGAGGCGCTGACGGATATCTATCCCGCGCCTGCGCTGGTCGCCGAACTGATGCAGGGCAGCCGCACGCGCGGCCGCCGCTGAGGGTTCAAACCGGCAAGCCGCGGTCGCGCAGCCATTGCGTGGCCGCGGCGGCGCCGGTGAAGACATGGCCGTCGATGCCGACGCTGGCGGCACCGGCGATATTCTCCGGCACATCATCGATGAACAGCGTGTGCGCAGCCTCCAGCCCGAAGCGGTCGAGCGCGAGCCGGTAGATCGCCGGGTCCGGCTTCACCATTTTCTCGACGCCGGACACGAGGATATCCTCGAACCGGTCAAAGATCGGCTGGGTGGGGCGGAACATCGACCAGAATTCGTCACCGAAATTGGTGATGATGTAGAGCGGGACACCGGCGCCATGGAGCCGCTCGACCAGCTCCGGCATGCCTTCGACCGGGCCGGGGATCGTTTCGTTGAAACGGCGCTGATAGGCGCGGATCAGTGCTTCGGCATGAGGGAATTCGGCAATGCGTTCCTCCACCATGTCGGCGAGCGGGCGGCCGGCATCATGCTGGAAATGCCATTCGGGCGTGATGATGGTGGTGCAGAAACGCTCCACCTCAGCAGGATCGTCAATCAGCTTGGCATAGAGATGGCGCAGATCCCACCGGAACAGCACCCGCCCGACATCGAAGATCACTGCCCGCCGGTTCACCGATTCGCTTTCCCCGCACAGCAAAACCGCCCCCCGGACGAACCGGACGGCGGCTTTGTTACCAGCACTGCTTCGGCAATGCGCCGGGCAATCAGCCCTGACGCGCCTTGAAGCGACGGTTGGTCTTGTTGATCACATAGGTGCGCCCGCGACGACGGATCACGCGGTTGTCCCGGTGCCGGTCCTTGAGCGACTTCAGGCTGTTGCGGATCTTCATGGCGGCTACGCTTTCTAATCGGATTGGAATTGCTGGCCCGGTCGGCGTGGCTGGCGACCTGCGAATCCGCAGACCTGCTAGCCTCATCCTTCCGGAAGAAGGCGCGCCCCTATGGCTTTGGCGGTGCAAAGTCAACCGGTGCAGCGGGCAAACATTGCCCTTGGTGCGGTGACAGCCTAGCCTCCTGCAACGTCGATTTCCTCCCTTTGAAAGGCGAATGCCATGCGCATCCTTTTGCCCTTTCTCGCCCTGCCGCTGCTCGCGGCCTGCGCGACCGCCCTGCCGCCGGTGGAGGTGACGCGTTTTCACCGTATCGATCCGGCTGCCGCAGCCATACCCGGCCCCTATGTCTTTGACTGGCAGAGCACGGAGGCCCCGTCACTGGCGCAGCGTGCGCATCAGGCCGCCATCGCGTCTGAGCTGGAACGGCTTGGTTTCCGAGAGCATCGCGGCGCGGGGGAAATGCAGGGCGGATATCTGGTGCGCGTGCAGGTGGATCGGTCCGAGGGTGCGCCGATGGACCAGCCGGGCGGGGTCAGCGTGGGCGTCGGCGGCGGAACCGGCGGTTACCGTTCGGGCGTCGGCGTTGGCGTCGGGCTCGATCTCACCAACCTGTTTCGTGACCGGCGCGACATCATCCTCACCCGCATGACGGTCTCGATCCGCCGGCAGGGCGAAGAGCTTGCGGTGTGGGAAGGCCGGGCGGAAAATGTCGCACGCAGCGGCACGCCTGCAGCGCAACCGAATGTCGCCGCCGCCAAGCTGGCCTCTGCCCTGTTTGCGGACTTTCCGGGGCGCTCCGGGGAAACTATCACCGTCCCATGACGCTCTCCATCACTGACGCCTTCGATTCGGGCAACATCACCGTCCTCGCGATCGATGGCAGCACCGCAAAGCTCGCCATCCGCAAGGACAAGGACAGCGATTTCTTCCAATGGTTCCATTTCCGCGCCTCGGCCCCGGCCGGCACGCGGGTGGAATTGAACATCACCGGCCTCGGTGCCTCCGCCTATCCCGATGGCTGGCCCGGCTATGCCGCGCGGATGAGCAGCGACCGCGAGACATGGCTGCTCGCCGAGACGCGCTGGGATGCGGCAAAGGATGGCGGCACGCTCTCCATTGCCGCGACGCTCGAAACCGGCATCGCCTGGTTCGCCTATTTCGCGCCCTATTCGTTCGAACGGCACCAGAGCCTTGTCGCGGATGCAGCAGCTTGCGACGGCGTTATCCACCGCACGCTGGGCCACAGTCTGGAAGGCCGCCCGATCGACTGTCTGGAGTTGGGCGAGGGCGACAAGCAGGTGTGGCTCTACGCCCGCCAGCATCCCGGCGAATCGATGGCCGAATGGTGGATGGAAGGCGCGATCGACAAGCTGACTGATCCCGCCGATCCGCATGCTCGCCTGCTGCGGCAGAAGTGCCGCATCCATATTGTCCCCAATATGAATCCCGACGGGTCGGTCCGGGGCCATTTGCGCACCAATTTCGCTGGCGTGAATTTGAACCGCGAATGGGCCGCGCCGACTGCTGATCGCAGCCCCGAGGTGCTGTGCGTCCGCAATGCGATGGACGAAAGCGGGGTCGATTTCGCGATGGACGTGCACGGGGACGAGGCAATTGCCGCGGCGTTCATGGCAGGTTTCGAAGGCATCCCGTCCTGGACCGATGAACTGGGCGCGAAATATTATCGTTTCCGGGACCGGCTGGCGCAGCGCACGCCCGATTTCCAGACGGCGCTCGGCTATCATGTCGCTGCGGCGGGGAAGGCCAATCTGGCGATGTCCACCAACCAGCTGGCCGAGCGTTTCGGCGCAGTTTCAATGACGCTGGAAATGCCGTTCAAGGACAATGCCGGCCTGCCTGACCCTGTGCAGGGATGGAGCCCCGAACGATCCGCCCAGTTGGGCCGGGACTGCATCGCCACGCTCGCCGAGCTGATCGACGAGCTGTGAGCTTCGCGATCACCGAGGATGATCTGTCGGGCAGCGACGTGCGTGCGCTGCTCGAGGAGCATTTTGCGGGAATGCTGTCCAACTCGCCGAAAGACAGTTGCCATTTCCTCGATGTGGCAGGGCTGAAGGGCCCCGGCGTCACATTCTGGACGATCCGCGAGGATGGCGTGCTCGCCGGTATGGGCGCGATGAAGCAGCATGATGCCGCGCTCGGCGAGATCAAGTCGATGCGCACGGCGGTGTCTTTTCTCCGGCGCGGTGTGGCGGCGGCAATGCTCGCGCACAACATCGGCGAGGCGCGGACGCGTGGCCTTTCACGTCTCAGCCTCGAAACCGGCAGCAGCCCCGCGTTCGAGCCCGCGCTCGCTCTTTATCGCGCGCATGGCTTTGTGGACTGTCCGCCCTTTGCCGATTACAGGCCCGACCCGTTCAGCCGGTTCATGACTCTGGAGCTTTGACCCCCGTGCCCACACTCGTCCTCATCCGCCACGGCCAATCGCAGTGGAATCTCGAAAACCGCTTCACCGGCTGGTGGGATGTCGATGTGACCGAGAAGGGCGCTGAGGAAGCGCGCGCTGCCGGCCGGTTGATGCGTGACAAGGGTCTCGATTTCGACCTGTGCTTCACGTCTCTCCAGACCCGCGCGATCAAGACGCTCAACCTTGCGCTCGAGGAGATGGGGCGGTTGTGGCTGCCGGTCGAAAAGGACTGGCACCTCAATGAACGGCATTATGGCGGCCTAACCGGTCTCGATAAGGCCGAGACCGCGGCGAAGCATGGCGAGGATCAGGTGAAGATCTGGCGCCGCAGCTTTGATGTGCCGCCGCCGCCGATGGAAGCCGGCAGCCCGTTCGATCTGTCTTCCGACCGCCGCTATGCCGGCATTGACGTTCCGGCGACGGAAAGCCTCAAGGACACGATCGCCCGCGTCCTCCCCTATTGGGAAGCGCGCATTGCGCCGGAACTGCGCGCCGGCCGCCGCATCCTCATTTCCGCCCACGGCAACAGTTTGCGCGCGCTGGTGAAGCATCTGTCCGGCATTTCGGATGCCGATATCACCGGGCTTGAAATCCCGACCGGCCAGCCGATCGTCTATGACCTTGCCGACGATCTGACCGCGCGCGAGCGGTATTACCTCTCCGAACGCTGACTTCCGCCGTCATTGCTTTGCTCCGCTCGCAATGACGTTGATCAGGACGAATTCAGAAACTGCCGCTGATCGTCAGCACACCGATCAGGTAAATGCGGCGGAGCTGGCGTTCATTGAACGCGACCGGCCCGTCGCGGCGGTCAACATAGACGGTGCGGCGAATGTCATCGCGCGTGTCGTTGAGGTTGCGCACCGTCAACCGGACGGTCAGGCCGAACAGATCCTTGTGCTCGACATAGATGAAGGTGATCGGACGGTTGAGGGGCGACTGCCTGACCTGATCGAGCCGGAACTCGGGGCCTTCGATCGATTCCTGGATGGTTGCGCCCCAGGCGATGTCCGATGCAGGAATGTCGTGACGGAAGTTGATGCCCCAGTTGCGATTCAGATCTTCGGATATCCGGCGGTTTCTGCCGGTCACCGGATCGAGCACGCTGCTGTCGCGGAACTCGGCGTTCGCATCGATCCGCGCCCCGCGCCAGCCCAGCGCATCGAGCAACAGCGTGCCGCGCGCGATCACGCCCCAGCGCCGCGCGCTCGGCAGATTGCCGATGCCTTCCTCGGTCGCGGACAGAGGCACGCGATCGACGATATCCGTGATGAATTCGGCATAGCCGCCCAGCGTGATCGATCCCGAAGGGCCGAGCGAACGGGTCGCCTCCGCATCGAAACGCCAGCTCTGTTCCGGCACCAACTGCACATTGCCACCCGTGCCGATATCGTTGCGGAGATCGACCATCGAGCTGAAATCGAAGAAGGATAATTGCCCCACGCGCCGTTCAACGCTGGCATTGACGGTGAGCCGCGGGCTTGCCGTCCATGTCAGCGCTGCGCTGCCCTTAGGCCGCAAGAAACTGCGGGACAGGCCGTTCATCCCCGTCTGGCGGATCCGGCTATATTCACCGGCGATAGTCGTCTGCAGCCTAAGGCCGGGGGCGAGCCGCCAGCCGCGGGTCAGATTGGCGTCCATTCGCCATTCGTCGACAAAGGTCGTGCCGCCGGGCAGCGGGCTAAAGACATAGCTGCCATCATTCTGCCGGCGGCCAAGCGCGGCGGCGATATCCAGGAAGTTGTAGGCGCCTTCGATGGCTGCCTGCCAGCTGTCACCGCCCGCGGTCTGCCAGCTATATTCACCGCGCAGCACGCTTTCGCCTTCGTCGGAATCGCGCTGGAGGCGCTGGCCGAAGATGGCGGCACCCGGCACGCGGTTGAGGCTGGTGTAGGTGTTGGTGACATCGCTGCGTTCGAAACTCTGCAGCGCGATCAATTTCAGCCGTCCGCCGCCCAGCGCGAATTCATAGTCGGCGCCGGCTTCGGTATTCCATTCATCCTCGGTCGCACGGAACAGCTCGTCAAAGACCGGGCCGGTGCGCGGCGTGACAGCGCCGGCAAAGCGGCCGGTGAAAAAGCCGAGTTGGCCCGCAAGATTGAGGTTGAGGATTGAACCGTCAGCCCATTGCCGGCGCAAGGTACCAGCCAGTCGTGGTTCGTCATCATGGAAGCTGGCGGTTTCTTCGGTCCGTTGCAGCAGCGCGCCGGTCGCATCAGTGCGGATAATCGGCCCGACGCCGCCGCGACGGATTCCGCCATTATTGTCGAGGCTCAGCGTGAAATCGCTCGCGCCGATGCGACCGTTGATGGAAACGGAACCGGTGCTGATCTGGTCTTCGATATTGCGGCGGAACTGCGCCTCATACCGGAATTGCCCGGCGACCCCGCCGCTATTGACGATGACATTGGCGACGCGGCCGGTGAGGCCGGGGATGCCGAGCGTGGCCCCATCGACAACTTCGATCCGTTCCACCGCGCTCGCCGCGATCTGCCGCAACACGGAGCGCGCGTCGTTGCCTTTGCCGGTAACGCGCTCGCCATTGACCAGGATATTCTCGCTAGCCTGGCCGATGCCGCGGTCATCGCTGACTTCCTGCAGCGTGAAATCGGGGATGCGTTCGACCATGTCGAGCGCGCTGCGCGGCTGAAAATTGGCAAAGCTGGCAGGGAGATAGACGGTCGGCGTCGAAGCAGATGCCGCCGCCTCCGCTGGGGCAGCTGCATTCGATCCTTGGGCGAACGCGGGCACTGACAATGCTGTGCCGACGATCAAACAGCCGGTCATTGCATAACCGGAAAGGAAAGTCCCCGCACCTCGCATCGCGGCGCCTATAAACAGGAGAAGTGTGGAGGCGAACTTAATTCCACCATTTCGGCGACAATATTGTTTCAATGTGGCGCAATTGTCACGCGCTATCGCATTGGTTTCCTTACCTAGTCGCGCAGTAAGTCATTGATCGCTGTTTTAGATCGGGTTTGTGCGTCAACGCGCTTGACTATAACGGCGCAGGCCAGGCTCGGGCCCGGCGATCCGTCCGGCAATGGCTTGCCAGGCAGCGCACCCGGCACCACCACGGAATAGGCGGGCACGCGGCCGGTGAAGGTCTCGCCGGTTGTGCGGTCAACGATCTTGGTGGTGGAGGAAAGGAACACTCCCATCGCCAGCACCGCCCCACGCTCCACCCGCACGCCTTCGACCACTTCGGATCGGGCCCCGATGAAGCAATCATCCTCGATGATCACCGGGTCAGCTTGAAGCGGTTCGAGCACGCCGCCGATGCCGACGCCGCCGGAGAGGTGGACATTGGCACCGATCTGCGCGCAGCTGCCGACTGTCGCCCAAGTATCGACCATTGTTCCGGCGCCGACGCGGGCGCCGATGTTAACGAAGCTCGGCATCAGCACGACGCCCTTGTCGATGAAGCTGCCGGCACGGGCGACCGCCCCCGGCACAGCGCGGAAGCCGGCAGCGCGGAAGCGGGCATCATCCCAGCCCGCGAACTTCGAAGGCACTTTGTCGAACCAGTTTGATCCGCCCGGACCCGGCATGATGCTGTTATCGTTCAGCCGGAAGGAAAGCAGCACCGCTTTCTTGAGCCACTGGTTGACCCGCCAGCCCCCCGCGTCATCCGGTTCGGCGACGCGCAACGACCCGTCATCGAGGCCAGCCAGCGCTGCATCGACAGCTTCGCGCAGAGCGCCAGTGGTGGCCGGCGACACATCGGCGCGGGCATCCCAGCCGGCATCGATGGTGGCAATCAGGTCGGCGCTCATATTTCGCTCCTCGCGGTCCAGCTTTGCGTTACGCCGTGCAGCCAGTGAAGAAGATCGTCAACATGATGGTCGACGTGGGCGGGATCATGGTCGCGGTCGCCGCTTTCCGATCCATTATCGAGCCACACGGTGGTGATGCCCATGGCATGGGCCGGCCGCAGGTTGCGGGTCATATCGTCGAAAAAGATGCTGCGGGTTGGCTCGAAGCCGGGGATCAGCCGGTGGAGCGCGGCATAGGCCGCCGTTTCGGGTTTGGGCAGATAGTCAGTGGCGCGGATATCGACGATGCAATCGAACAGGTCGGCGATGCCGCGCCGTTCGAGCACGGCGGCTGCATAGGTCGCATCGGCATTGGTGAAGATGTGCCGTTTGCCCGGCAGGGCAGCAAGGGCGGCCCGCAGCGCTATATCCTCCGGCACATGGGCCAGATCGATGTCATGGACAAAGGTCAGGAATTCTTCGGGTGCCACGCCATGATGGCGCATCATCCCGGCAAGCGTTGTTCCATGGTCGTGGAAATAGCGTTTCTGGATGGCTCGGGCCTCCGCCGCATCGCACCCGACCCTGTTCATGATGAAGGCACCCATCCGCTGGTCGATCTGGGCGAACAGGCCGAGCGCGGGCGGGTAAAGCGTATTGTCGAGATCGAAGATCCAGCAGTCGATATGCTGCGGCACAGGGCGGGAAGAAAAGACCATCGTCGCAGCGCCTAGCGCGTCGCTGCACTCGCCGCTAGGGTCGGCTTCGAGGGGAAGGCAAGGGAGAGCCGCTCATGACTGTCCACACCAATATTGCGGCCGAAGCCCTGCTCGGCGCCGCGGATGCGCTGATGCCCGATATCGTGGCGTTGCGCCGTGCGATTCATGCCGATCCGGAGCTGGGCCTTCATAACCCGCGGACCACGCGCCGTATCCTCGATGCGCTCGCCGGCCTGCCGCTGGAGATCCGGCAGGGGCCTTCGACCACCGGCATCATCGCCATTCTCGAAGGCACCGGCCCGGCCAATGGCCCGAAGCGCAGCGTGCTGCTGCGCGGGGATATGGATGCCCTGCCGCTGGAGGAGGACACGGGCCTCGATTTCGCCTCCGAAACACAGGGCGCGATGCACGCCTGCGGGCATGACACGCATGTCGCCATGCTGGTTGGCGCGGTAAAGCTGCTTGCCGCGCGGCGGGAGAGTTTCTCCGGCACGGTCATGTTCATGTTCCAGCCGGGCGAGGAAGGGCATCATGGCGCGCGCTTCATGCTGGATGACGGCCTCATCCATCCGCTGCCCGATGCCGCCTTTGCATTTCACATCATGCCGAATGCGCCATGGGGCCTGTTTGCCGGCCGCGCCGGGCCGCTGCTTGCCTCATCGGACAAGCTGCATATCCGGGTGACGGGCAAGGGCGGTCATGCCTCCATGCCGCATGACGCGCTCGATCCGGTGCCGGTCGCGTGCGAGATTGTCTCGGCGATCCAGGCGATGGTGACGCGCAAATTCTCGGTCTTCGATCCTGCGGTCATTACCATTGGCCGCATCGATGGCGGCACGACGGACAATATCATCCCCGAACATGCCGAAATGTGGGGCACGATCCGCACGCTTTCGCCGCGATCGCGGGCGCTTGCTTCGGCGGAGCTGTCGCGCCTCGCCGAGGGCATTGCGGCAGCCCATGGCGCCACTGCAGAGGTCACCATCACGCAAGGCTTCCCTGTCACCGTCTGTGATGCGCGCGCGGTCGATTTCGGCAAGTCGACGGTCGAGGCCATGTTCGGTGCCGATGGCTGGCGGACGATGGAATCGCCGATCATGGGTGCGGAGGATTTCGCCTATGTGCTGGAAAAAGTGCCGGGCGCGATGTTCTTCCTCGGCGCTGCGCATCAGGGCAGTGACTGGCGGCAATGCTGCGGCCTCCATTCCAACCGCATGGTGCTGGATGACAGCGTGATGGCGCGTGGTGCGGCGCTGCATGCGGCGCTGGCCGAACGGTTTTTGGCTGAAGGATTGTCTGTGTGAAGACACTGGTTGCCGCACTCGCCCTCACGCTCGCCGCCATGACCCAGCCCGCCGCTGCTCAGGAAACGTCCCAGCCACAGCGCTGGACGCTCGTCATTCACGGCGGGGCAGGGACCATCGACCGCAACCGCATCACGCCCGAACAGGATAGCGCGATCCGCGCCGCGCTCGATGCAGCATTGGCCGAAGGGAGCCGTATTCTCGCGGCCGGTGGCAGTGCGATGGATGCCGTCGAGGCGACAGTGCGCATCCTGGAGGATGATCCGCATTTCAATGCAGGGCGTGGGGCCGTCTTTACCTGGGATGGCACGGTGGAACTGGACGCGGCGATCATGGACGGCAGCACGCGCGGCGCCGGTGCAGTCGCCAGGCTATCCACCACCCGCCATCCGATCAGCGCCGCGCGTGCGGTGATGACGGATAGTCCGCATGTCCTGCTGACCGGGACGGAGGCCGACGGTTTTGCGGCGGAACGCGGGCTTGAGCAGGTGCCGAACTCCTGGTTCCACACGCCCGAACGCCGCCGCCAGCTTGATGAGCTGCGTGCGCGCCAGTCGGCCGATGCCGGGGCGAGCTGGTTCGATGTCGATCTGAAATATGGGACTGTGGGTGCCGTCGCGCTCGATGCGTCCGGTCATCTCGCGGCTGCGACCTCGACCGGCGGGCTGACTGGCAAGCGCTGGGGCCGCATTGGCGATGCGCCGCTGATCGGGGCGGGCACCTATGCCGATGATCGCGCCTGTGCGGTTTCCGCCACGGGATCGGGCGAGTATTTCATTCGCGTCGGCGTCGCTGCGGAAATCTGTGCGCGCGCCCGCCTAGCCGGCACGCCGCTTCAGGAAGCAGCGGACGCGGTGATGGCCGATGTGCATGCGCTTGGCGGATCGGGCGGAGTGATCGTCGCCGGGCCGGACGGCGAGGCGCTGTTCAGCTTTACCACGCCCGGTATGTATCGCGGCCGCGCCAATAGCGCGGGGTTGCGCGAAGTCGCCATCTACGGCGACGAATGAGGGAGCGTATATCAGCATGACCAGCCTGTCCGCACGGTTTACCGGCGCCGTCTTGCGCGCGACCGGCATAGTCTCGAAACGCTTTGCCGGCGGGCCGGGCATGCACAAGGTGATCGCCGCCGCCCGCGCGGTCTCGGTGCCGACGCCCCCGCGCAAGATGCGCGAGCGGCTCGATGTGCGCGAAGAGACGCTCGACGGCCGCACTGTCTGGACGATCGCGCCGAAGGGCCGGCAACCTTACGCGCACCTCTTCTTTTTTCACGGTGGCGGCTATGTTTTCTCTGCCGTGCCGCCGCACTTCAACCTTTATGCGCGGCTGGCGGAACGGCACGGCATAGCTGTGACGGCGCCCATGTATCCGCTCGCGCCCGAACATGGCGTTTACGAAACAACCACCTTCGCGCTCTCAGCCTATCGCACATTTCTGGAGCGACATGACGGCCCGTTGGTGCTCGGCGGGGATTCGGCGGGTGCCGGCCTAGCCTCCACGACCGCCATGGCCGCGCGCGATGCCGGCCTGCGCCTGCCGTCAGGCCTCCTGCTCATCTGCCCCTGGCTCGACACCAGCGGCAGCCACCCCGACCAGCCGGCGATCGAGAAGCGCGATTCAATCCTGCGGCTGCAGGGTATCCGCGATGCCGGGCGGCTCTATGCCAAGGATGCCCCCGCCACCGATCCGCGTGTATCCCCCATCCACGGCGACTGGGCCGGCCTGCCGCCGATCCTGATGTATGGCGGAGAGGATGATGTCCTCGTCACCGACGCCCGCGCGCTCAAGGCGAAGCTACCGGATGCGGAGTATCATGAAGGGCAGGGCCTGATGCATGATTGGCCGCTGTTCTTCTTTCCCGAAAGCCGCGCGGCGCAGGAACGGATGGCGGCGTTCGTTCTGGCTGCCAGCTGAGGGTTAGCGCCGCCACCCGTTGACCTAGTGCCCTATTCGGGCTAGGGGCGCGCTCGCTCACAGGGCCGGTCTCCGGCTTTGCGGGCGGTACATATAGCCTGAACACTGGTCGAATCGGTGAAGGGTCCGGGGGGTGCCGTGCACCGTCCGGCGCTTTTCGTTTTGCGAAAGCTGCGGCTTCAGCAACGCGTGCCGGTGCGTCCAGAGTAACCAGCCATTAGGTGAAGATTTCATGCCTACGATCAATCAGCTCGTCCGCAAGGGGCGGGTGCTGCAGAAGACCAAGTCCAAGGTTCCCGCGATGGAAGCGAACCCGCAGAAGCGCGGCGTTTGCACCCGCGTCTATACCACGACCCCGAAGAAGCCGAACTCGGCTCTCCGCAAGGTGGCCAAGGTTCGCCTGACCAACGCTCGCGAAGTCATCACCTACATTCCGGGTGAAGGCCATAACCTGCAGGAGCACAGCGTTGTGCTGATCCGCGGCGGCCGTGTGCGCGACCTTCCCGGTGTGCGTTACCATGTGCTGCGCGGCGTGCTCGACACGCAGGGCGTCAAGGACCGCAAGCAGAGCCGTTCGAAGTACGGCGCGAAGCGTCCGAAGTAATCCAGCGAGTAAGCCCCGGACACGTTCCGGAACCGGCTGAAGAATACGAAGGAAGAAGAATATGGCACGTCGTCGTCGTCCCGAACGCCGGGAAGTCCTGCCCGATCCTCAATATGGGGATGTGGTGCTCACCAAGTTCATGAATTCGGTCATGTATGATGGCAAGAAGTCGGTGGCCGAAGCCATCGTCTATGGCGCCCTCCAGACCGTCGAAGCCAAGGCCAAGAAGGATCCGATCGCGGTCTTTCATGACGCCCTCAACAATGTGAAGCCGGGCATCGAAGTGCGCAGCCGCCGCGTTGGTGGTGCGACCTATCAGGTGCCGGTCGAAGTTCGTCACGAGCGTGCACAGGCGCTGGCCATCCGTTGGCTGATCACTGCCGCGCGCAACCGCAGCGAGCCGACCATGGCCGGCCGCCTTTCGGGTGAACTGCTCGACGCGTCGAACAACCGCGGTAACGCGGTCAAGAAGCGCGAAGATACGCACCGCATGGCAGAGGCCAACCGCGCCTTCAGCCATTATCGCTGGTAATCCGGCGAGAAGTTCCGGGCGATGGCCGGGCCTTTCGGGCTCGGCCACGTCCATATGAACACTGTTTCGCACCCCCCACGCCGGACCGTCCGGCACAGGAGTAAAGACCATGGCCCGCAGCCATCCGCTCGAGCGCTATCGCAACATCGGCATTATGGCGCATATCGACGCCGGCAAGACCACGACTACCGAGCGTATCCTTTATTACACCGGCAAGTCCTACAAGATCGGCGAAGTCCATGACGGCGCCGCAACGATGGACTGGATGGAGCAGGAGCAGGAGCGCGGCATCACGATCACGTCGGCCGCGACGACCTGTTTCTGGAACGACCATCGCATCAACATCATCGACACCCCTGGCCACGTTGACTTCACCATTGAAGTCGAGCGCAGCTTGCGCGTGCTCGACGGCGCGGTCGCCTGCTTCGATGGCGTTGCCGGCGTGGAGCCGCAGTCGGAAACCGTGTGGCGCCAGGCTGACAAATATGGCGTGCCGCGGATGTGCTTCATCAACAAGCTCGACCGCACCGGTGCGAACTTCAAATATTGCGTACAGTCGATCATCGACCGTCTCGGCGCGACCCCGGCTGTGCTTTATCTGCCGATCGGTCTCGAAGCCGACCTCAAGGGTCTGGTCGACCTCGTCCACAACCGCGCGATCATCTGGAAGGATGAGAGCCTGGGCGCCGAATTCTTCTACGAAGACATTCCCGCCGACATGGCCGACGAGGCTGCCGAATATCGCGAAAAGCTGATCGAGCTTGCCGTCGAGCAGGACGATGATGCGATGATGGCCTATCTCGAAGGTCAGGAGCCTGACACCGACACGCTCAAGAAGCTGATCCGCAAGGGCACGCTTGCCCAGGCGTTCGTTCCGGTGTGCTGTGGCTCGGCGTTCAAGAACAAGGGCGTGCAGCCCCTGCTCGACGCGGTGGTCGATTATCTGCCGTCGCCGCTCGACATTGCGGACGTCCAGGGCATCAACCCGGACACCGAAGCGGCGGACAGCCGCCCGACCGCAGACGATGCGCCCTTCTCCGGCCTCGCCTTCAAGATCATGAACGATCCGTTCGTCGGCTCGCTCACCTTCCTTCGCATCTATTCGGGGACGCTGACCAAGGGCAGCTACCTCAATTCGGTGAAGGACAAGAAGGAAAAGGTTGGCCGCATGCTGCTGATGCATGCCAACAGCCGCGAAGACATCGACGAGGCGCATGCCGGTGACATCGTCGCCCTGGCGGGTCTCAAGGAAACCACGACCGGCGATACGCTGTGCGCGGAAAAGGCACCGATCATTCTCGAGCGGATGGAATTCCCCGAGCCGGTGATCGAGCTTTCGGTCGAACCGAAGACCAAGGCCGACCAGGAAAAGATGGGCATCGCGCTCAATCGCCTCGCCGCCGAGGATCCCTCATTCCGCGTGTCGACCGACCATGAAAGCGGCCAGACGATCATCAAGGGCATGGGTGAACTTCACCTCGACATCCTGGTCGATCGCATGAAGCGCGAATTCAAGGTCGAAGCGAACGTCGGTGCGCCGCAGGTGGCATATCGCGAAAGCCTCGCGAAGCAGGTCGAGGTCGACTACACCCACAAGAAGCAGTCGGGCGGCTCCGGCCAGTTCGGCCGCGTCAAGGTGCAGGTCGCCCCTGGCGAACGCGGTTCGGGCATCACCTTCCTCGACGAGATCAAGGGCGGGAACATCCCGCGCGAATATATCCCGGCGGTGGAAAAGGGCATGCGCGAAAGCGCCGAGAACGGCCACATGATCGGATTCCCGATCATCGACTTCGAAATCAAGCTGATCGACGGCGCCTACCACGACGTCGACTCGTCGGCACTGGCGTTCGAAATCGCGGGCCGTGCAGCGATGCGCGAAGTCGCGTCGAAGTCGGGCATCAAGCTGCTCGAGCCGGTGATGAAGGTCGAGGTGGTGACGCCTGAAGAGTTCATGGGCGACGTCATCGGTGACCTTAATTCGCGGCGTGGCCAGATCCAGGGCACCGACAGCCGGGGCAATGCCCAGGTGGTCGAGGCAATGGTGCCGCTCGCCAACATGTTCGGTTACGTCAACCAGCTGCGCTCGTTCACGCAGGGCCGCGCGCAGTACACGATGCAATTCTCTCACTATGAGGAAGTGCCGACGAACGTCGCCGAAGAGGTGAAGGCCAAGCTTGCTTGACGTAAAAAAGCCGACTAAGGGCGGCGCCTGATTCAGCAGGCGCCCGTTCCCTCTGATCTCACAACAACCGATTTTTTGAGGACACCCAGCAATGGCTAAGGCAAAATTCGAGCGGAACAAGCCGCACTGCAACATCGGCACCATCGGTCACGTTGACCATGGCAAGACCTCGCTGACCGCTGCGATCACCAAGGTGCTCGCTGAAACCGGCGGCGCGACGTTCGTCGACTATGCCAACATCGACAAGGCTCCCGAAGAGCGCGAGCGCGGCATCACCATCTCGACCGCACACGTCGAGTATGAGACCGAAGCCCGCCACTATGCGCACGTCGACTGCCCGGGCCACGCCGACTATGTGAAGAACATGATCACCGGTGCCGCCCAGATGGACGGCGCGATCCTCGTCGTTTCGGCGACTGACGGCCCGATGCCGCAGACCAAGGAGCACATCCTGCTCGCCAAGCAGGTCGGCGTTCCGACCATGGTCGTGTTCATGAACAAGGTCGACCTCGTCGACGATCCCGAAATCCTCGAGCTCGTCGAACTCGAAATCCGCGAAGAACTTTCGAAGCGCGATTTCGACGGTGACAATATTCCGATCATCAAGGGTTCGGCCGTCAAGGCTCTGGACGGCAGCGACGACACCATCGGCCGCGCCGCCATCCTCGAGCTGATGGCTGCTGTCGACAGCTGGATCCCGCAGCCCGACCGTCCGGTCGACCAGGCGTTCCTGATGCCGATCGAAGACGTGTTCTCGATCTCGGGTCGCGGCACCGTCGTCACCGGCCGTGTCGAAACCGGCGTGGTCAATGTTGGCGACGAAGTCGAAATCGTCGGCATCAAGGACACGGTCAAGACGATCTGCACCGGCGTCGAAATGTTCCGCAAGCTGCTCGATCGCGGTGAAGCCGGCGACAACATCGGCGCGCTGCTGCGCGGCACCAAGCGTGAAGACGTTGAGCGTGGCCAGGTTCTCGCGAAGCCGGGTTCGATCACCCCGCACACCGAGTTCAACGCCGAAGTTTACGTCCTTTCGAAGGACGAAGGCGGCCGTCACACGCCGTTCTTCAACAACTATCGTCCGCAGTTCTACTTCCGCACGACCGACGTGACGGGCGAAGTGATCCTGCCGGCGGGCACCGAGATGATCATGCCTGGCGACAATGTCACCATCGGCGTGAAGCTGATCGCTCCGATCGCCATGGACCAGGGTCTGCGCTTCGCCATTCGCGAAGGCGGCCGCACGGTCGGTGCAGGGGTTGTCGGCACCATCACGAAGTAATATAGGCACGCCAACGCCGCCCGGGTCGTTGATTCGGGCGGCTTGGTTTTTGCCGCTCAGGCAGTTCGGGCTCTCCCGGTTCAGGCACGCGCCACCGGGATAGCCCGTCTTGTTTGGACGGTATGGCTCTTTCGCATCGACAGACGGGATTATTGGGTTCTTCTCATGGACACGCAGAATATCCGCATTCGCCTCAAGGCATTCGATCATCGGGTGCTCGACCAGGCCACCAACGAAATTGCGGAGACCGCTCGCCGCACCGGCGCGCTCATTCGCGGTCCCATCCCTCTGCCGACGCGTATCGAAAAGTTCACGGTCAACCGTGGGCCGCACGTCGACAAAAAGTCGCGCGAGCAGTTCGAAGTGCGTACGCACAAGCGCCTGCTCGACATCGTCCAGCCGACGGCTGCGACTGTCGAAGCGCTGATGAAGCTCGATCTCGCATCGGGCGTCAACGTTGAGATCAAGCTGGCGTAAGCCGGCTTGCCTTTGAACCCCGCAGTTGCGGGGTGGCAGCGTAAGGCACTGCCATCTGACTGTTCTCCCGGCTTCGGCCGGGGTGGCCGTCGGGAGATACCGCCGGGGATTTTCTCTCCGGGCTGCGTCCCCCGTCTCGCCGGATGCGCAAGCGCCGGCACTTTCAGCCCGGACGGGGCGATGCATGATTTCATGGGCTGGCAAGCCCCCGGGATGGTCTCGGGGGCCTCTGTAGGAGCGAATGATCATGCGCACTGGCGTGATCGCCAAGAAGATCGGGATGACCCGTCTGTTCCAGGACGACGGCCGTCATGTTCCCGTGACCGTACTTGCCCTTGAAGGGTGTCAGGTCGTCGGTCAGCGTACTGCTGACACCGACGGTTATGTCGCCGTTCAGCTGGGTGCCGGTACGGCCAAGGCGAAGAATGTAGCAAAGCCGCAGCGTGGTTCCTTCGGCAAGGCCGAAGTCGAGCCCAAGGCAAAGGTTGCCGAATTCCGTGTCGCCGACGATGCTCTCGTCGATGTCGGCACGGTGATTTCGGCTGACCATTTCGTCCCCGGCCAGATGGTCGATGTTTCGGGCACCACGCAGGGCAAGGGCTTTGCCGGTGCCATGAAGCGTTGGGGTTTCGGCGGTATGCGCGCGACGCACGGCGTCTCGATCAGCCACCGTGCCCATGGTTCGACCGGTAACCGCCAGGATCCGGGTCGCGTCTTCAAGAATAAGAAGATGGCCGGCCACATGGGTGCCCGCAATCGCACCCAGCAGAATCTGGAAATCGTCCGCACTGACGCCGAGCGCGGCCTCCTCTTCGTCAAGGGCTCGGTGCCCGGTTCGAAGGGTGCATGGCTGCTCGTCCGCGACGCGGTGAAGCTGCCGGCTCATGGCGAAGCGCCCTATCCGGCCGCTGCCCGTGTTGCTGCTGCTCCTGTCGCTGCCCCGCAGGCCGAGCCCGAGGCTCCGGCGGCGGACGCCACTGAATCGACGGAGGCGTGAGCGTCATGAAACTCAAGGTTCAAAAGCTCGACGGCACCGCCGGCAAGGGCGAAGTCGAACTGAATGATGCCGTGTTCGGTGTCGAGCCGCGTGCCGACATCCTGCACCGCGTCGTCACCTGGCAGCTCGAAAAGCGTCGTGCCCCGGCCCGCGCCACCCGCGAGCGTTCGGAAGTCGCCCGCACCGGCAAGAAGTTCGGCCGCCAGAAGGGTGGCGGTACCGCCCGTCACGGCGATCGCCGCGCTCCGATCTTCATCGGCGGTGGTAAGGCTCACGGCGCCCGCGCCCGCACCTTTGGCCACTCGCTGAACAAGAAGGTCCGCGCACTCGGCCTCAAGATGGCGCTTTCGGCCAAGGCTCAGGGTAACGCCATTCTGATCGTCGACAGCCTCGACGTGGCAGAGGGCAAGACCAAGGCTTTGTCGGCACATCTCGCCAAGCTCGGCGCAAACCGCGCGCTGTTCATTGACGGCGATGCGACCAACGTCAGCTTTGCCCGTGCGTCCGCTAACCTGCCCGGCATCAACCTGCTGCCGGCCGTAGGTGCGAATGTTTACGACATCCTGAAGCATGACACGCTGGTGCTGACCCGCGCTGCTGTCGAACAGCTGGAGGCGCGTTTCGCCCTCCCGGGAGGGTCTAACTAATGGCTAAGAACAAAGCCGCCAGCATCGACACCCGTCATTATGACGTGGTGCTGAGCCCGGTGATCACCGAAAAGTCGACCATGCTTTCTGAGCATAATGCGGTCGTCTTCCGGGTCGCCGGCGACGCCACCAAGCCCGCCATCAAGGCGGCAGTCGAAGCTCTGTTCGACGTGCAGGTCACCAAGGTGAACACGCTCGTCGCCAAGGGCAAGACCAAGCGCTGGAAGGGCAAGCCCTACACGCGCTCGGACGTCAAGAAAGCCGTCGTGACCCTGGCCGCAGGCCAGTCGATCGACGTCACCAGCGGGATCTGAGGGCATCATGGCACTCAAGCATTATAATCCGACGAGCCCCGCACGCCGCGGCCTCATCCTCGTCGACCGGTCGGCCCTGTGGAAGGGCAAGCCGGTCAAGGCGCTGACCGAAGGCAAGAAAAAGACCGGCGGTCGCAACAACATGGGCCATGTCACGTCGCGCGGCATCGCCGGCGGCCACAAGCAGCGTTATCGCATCGTCGATTTCAAGCGCCGCAAGTGGGACGTTTCGGCCACTGTCGAGCGTCTCGAATATGACCCCAACCGCAGCGCCTTCATCGCGCTCGTCAAGTATGACGATGGCGAACTGGCCTACATCCTTGCGCCGCAGCGTCTCGCGCCCGGCGACAAGGTTGTCGCTGGTGCCAAGGTGGACGTGAAGCCGGGCAATGCGATGCTTTTGTCGCAGATGCCGGTCGGCACGATCATCCACAACATCGAGATGAAGCCGGGCAAGGGTGGTCAGATCGCCCGTTCGGCTGGTGCCTACGCCCAGCTCGTCGGTCGCGACCGCGGCATGGTGATCGTGCGTCTCGGTTCCGGCGAACAGCGCTATGTTCGCGGTGACTGCATGGGCACGGTCGGTGCTGTGTCGAACCCCGACAACGCCAACCAGAACCTCGCCAAGGCCGGCCGTAACCGCTGGCTCGGCAAGCGCCCGCTGACCCGCGGCGTCGCCAAGAACCCGGTCGACCACCCCCATGGTGGTGGTGAAGGCCGGACCTCGGGCGGCCGTCATCCGGTCACCCCGTGGGGCAAGCCGACGAAGGGCGCACGCACCCGTCACAACAAGGCGACGGACAAGTTCATCATCCGCTCGCGTCACGCGAAGAAGAAGAGGTAAGCCATGGCCCGTTCTGTCTGGAAGGGTCCGTTCGTCGAGCTCAGCCTGCTCAAGAAGGCTGAAGCTGCGTCCGAATCCGGCAACCACGCGCCGATCAAGACCTGGTCGCGCCGCTCCACCATTCTCCCCCAGTTCGTTGGTCTGACGTTCAACGTCTACAACGGACGCAAGCATGTTCCCGTCTCGGTGACGGAAGACATGGTCGGCATGAAGCTCGGCGAATTCGCGCCGACCCGCTTCTTCCCCGGCCATGCTGCGGACAAGAAGGGCAAGCGATAATGGGCAAGCAAGCAGCTCCCCGCCGCGTGGGCGACAAGGAAGCGCTGGCCGTCGGCACCACGATCCGTGGTTCGGCGCAGAAGCTCAACCTCGTTGCCGCGCTGATCCGTGGTCGCCGCGTTGAAGAGGCACTCAATGTGCTTTCCTTCTCCAAGCGCGCGATGGCCGTGGACGTGAAGAAGGTGCTCGCCAGCGCGATCGCCAATGCGGAAAACAACCACAACCTCGATGTTGACGCGCTCGTCGTCAAGGAAGCGAGCGTGGGCAAGGCGGTGACGATGAAGCGCTTCCACACCCGTGGTCGCGGCAAGTCGACACGCATCGTCAAGCCTTTCAGCCGCCTGCGCATCGTCGTCGAAGAACGGGAAGACGCATAATGGGTCACAAGAGCAACCCCATTGGCCTGCGCCTCCAGGTCAACCGCACCTGGGACAGCCGCTGGTTCGCGGAGCGTGGCGACTATGGCCGCCTGCTTCTCGAGGATCTGAAGATCCGCAAGTTCATCATGAAGACGCTGCCGCAGGCCGCGATCTCCAAGGTGGTGATCGAGCGTCCGGCCAAGCTGTGCCGCATCAACGTCTATGCCGCACGCCCCGGCGTGATCATCGGCAAGAAGGGTGCGGACATCGACAAGCTGAAGAAGCAGCTGTCGGCCTTCACCTCGAGCGAGATCAGCCTCAACATCGTCGAAATCCGCAAGCCGGAAGTTGACGCGAAGCTGGTTGCCCAGGGCATTGCCGATCAGCTCGAGCGCCGTGTTGCCTTCCGTCGCGCCATGAAGCGTGCGGTTCAGTCGGCGATGCGCCTCGGTGCCGAAGGCATCCGTATCAACTGCGCTGGCCGTCTCGGCGGTGCGGAAATCGCGCGTACCGAATGGTATCGCGAAGGCCGCGTGCCGCTGCACACGCTGCGTGCGAACGTCGATTATGCCGAGGCCGAGGCGCACACCGCCTATGGCGTCTGCGGCATCAAGGTTTGGATCTTCAAGGGCGAAATCTTTGCCCATGATCCGATGGCAACCGACCGGCTGATGGTGGAGGCTCAGACCTCCGGCGTCCGTCCGGCGCGCTGAGGGACAGGATAAACAATCATGTTGCAACCCAAGCGCACCAAATTCCGCAAGGCCTTCAAGGGCCGTATCCACGGCGACGCCAAGGGCGGTACCGCGCTGAACTTCGGCGCCTACGGCCTCAAGGCTCTCGAGCCGGAGCGTATCACTGCGCGCCAGATCGAAGCTGCCCGTCGTGCCATCACGCGTCACATCAAGCGTCAGGGACGCTTGTGGATCCGCATCTTCCCCGACGTTCCGGTGTCGTCGAAGCCTGCCGAAGTCCGCATGGGCTCGGGCAAGGGTTCGCCGGAATATTGGGCAGCCCGCGTCAAGCCCGGCCGCATCCTGTTCGAACTGGACGGCGTGCCCGGCCCGCTCGCGGCGGAAGCATTCGAGCGTGCGGCAATGAAGCTGCCGATCAAGACCAAGGTCGTTGCCCGTCTGGGTGACACCTCGCATCTGGGAGCCTGATCATGGGCAAGCAAACCGAGGACCTGCGCGTCAAGACCGACGACCAGCTGAGCCAGCAGCTCGGGGACCTGAAGCGCGAGGCATTCAACCTGCGCTTCCAGGCCGCGACCGGCCAGCTCGAGCGCCCCGCCCGGGTGCGCGAGGTTCGCCGCACCATCGCGCGGATCAAGACGCTGCAGACGCAACGCGCGTCTGCCGAGAAGAATTGAGGACTTAAGCCATGCCGAAGCGCATTCTTCAGGGCACGGTGGTGTCCGACAAGGGCGACAAGACCGTGGTGGTCAAGGTTGAGCGGCGCGTGAAGCACCCTCTCTATGCCAAGATCATCCGTCTTTCGAAGAAATATCATGCCCATGACGAGGGCAATGAATATCGCGAGGGCGAAACGGTGCGGATCGAAGAGACGCGCCCGATCTCCAAGCTGAAGACGTGGCGGGTGCTCGACCGCGTCGACACGCACACGCGCCCGAAGGCCGTCGAAGCCGACGTCTGACAGGCAACAAGGATTTGGAACTCCCGGGCCGGTTTAGGCTGGTCCCGGAAAGCCGGTTGAGAAGGAAGCGGATCAATGATCCAGATGCAATCCAATCTCGACGTCGCGGATAACAGCGGCGCAAAGCGCGTCCAGTGCATCAAGGTACTGGGTGGCTCAAAGCGTCGGACCGCAGGCGTCGGCGACATCATCGTGGTGTCGGTGAAGGATGCGGCCCCGCGTGGTCGCGTCAAGAAGGGCGACGTGCACCGTGCCGTCATCGTGCGCACGGCGAAGGATATTCGCCGCGCCGATGGTTCGGTGATCCGCTTCGATTCGAACGCGGCGGTGCTCATCAACAAGAACCAGGAGCCGATCGGCACCCGTATCTTTGGCCCGGTGGTTCGCGAACTGCGTGCCCGCGGCGCGATGAAGATCATCAGCCTGGCTCCGGAGGTGCTCTGACCATGGCTGCAAAGATCAAGAAGGGTGACACCGTCGTCGTCCTGTCCGGCAAGGACAAGGGCAAGACTGGCACCGTTAGCGCTGTGATGCCGACCGAAGGCAAGGTTGTGGTCGCAGGCGTCAATGTCGCCACGCGTCACCGCAAGCCTTCGCAGGTCAACCCGCAGGGTGGGCTGGAGCGCCGCGAGGCGCCGATGGCGATCTCCAAGGTCGCGATTGCCGATCCCAAGGGCGGCGCGGCAACGCGCGTCCGTTTTGAAACGCGCGACGGCAAGAAGGTCCGTGTCGCCGTCAAGTCCGGGGAGCTGATCGATGGCTGATCGTTACATCCCGCGCCTGAAGCGCGACTATGACGAGCGCATCGTCAAGGCGATGACCGAACGTTTCGGTTACGCCAATGCGATGGCCGTGCCGCACCTCGAAAAGATCGTCCTCAACATGGGCGTCGGCGAGGCTGTGCAGGACAAGAAGAAGGTCGAGACGGCTGCTGCCGAGCTGGAGCTGATCGCGGGCCAGAAGCCCGTCATCACCCGCGCGAAAAAGTCGATCGCCGGCTTCAAGCTGCGCGAAGGCATGCCGATCGGCGTCAAGGTGACCCTGCGCCGCGACCGCATGTACGAGTTTCTCGACCGCCTGGTGACCATCGCCATGCCCCGCATCCGCGACTTCCGCGGTCTGAACCCGAAGAGCTTCGACGGGCGCGGCAATTACGCGATGGGCCTCAAGGAGCAGCTGATCTTCCCGGAAATCAGCTACGACAAGATCGAGAAGGTCCGCGGCATGGACATCATCATCGCCACTTCGGCGAACACTGATGACGAAGCCCGCGAACTGCTGCGTCTGTTCAACTTCCCCTTCCCCAAGGAAGCGGAAGAGAAGCAGGCCGCCTGAACCCATTCACACCCCGCCCCCGCCGGGCGGTGGCACTGAGGAAAGAAGAACTTAAGTCATGGCGAAACTGAGTTCGATCAATAAGAACGAGAAGCGCAAGGCGCTGGCTAAGAAATATGCCGGCCGTTACGCGCGCCTCAAGGCAAAGGCCAATGATGAGTCGCTGGACGAGACTGAACGTCTCATCGCGCGCCTCAAGATGGCTGAAGTTCCGCGCAACGGAAACCCGACCCGCATTCGCAACCGTTGCGAAGTCACGGGCCGTCCGCGCGCCTATTACCGCAAGTTTCGTCTTGCCCGCGTCATGCTGCGCGATCTGGCCAACAAGGGCCTGATCCCGGGCCTCGTCAAGTCGAGCTGGTAAGGATCATACGAAATGGCAATGACCGATCCTTTGGGTGATATGCTCACCCGCATCCGCAACGGCCAGCGCGCCAAGATGGACAGCGTGATCACGCCGGCGTCGAAGCTGCGCGCCCGCGTTCTCGATGTGCTTCAGCGCGAAGGCTATATCCGGGGTTACTCGGAAATCCTGCTGGGCCGCATGGAACAGCACAAGGGCCTGCGGATCGAACTGAAATATTTCGAGGGCGAGCCGGCAATCCGCCATCTCGCTCGCGTGTCGAAGCCTGGCCGTCGCGTCTATTCGGGTTCGAAGGACCTGCCGCGCGTCAAGTCGGGTCTCGGTATCACCATCGTGTCGACGCCGCGTGGCGTGCTCTCGGATGCCGAGGCGCGTGACGCCAATGTCGGCGGCGAAGTGCTGGCGGAGGTGTTCTGATGAGCCGCATCGGTAAGAGGCCGGTTTCGATCCCGGGCGGTGTCACCGCCACGATCGACGGCGGGCAGCTGACGGTGAAGGGCCCCAAGGGGACTCTCGCCATGCCGCTGCGCGACGAAATCAGCTATGCGGTCGAAGGCGACGTGATTGTCGTCAAGCCTGCCAACGCCACCAAGGCGGCACGTGCCTTTTGGGGCATGCAGCGCACGCTGGTGCAGAACCTGGTCACCGGCGTGACCGACGGTTTCACCAAGGTGCTGGAAATCACGGGTGTTGGTTATCGTGCCAATGCCCAGGGCAAGACGCTGAAGCTCCAGCTTGGCTACAGCCATGACGTCGATTTCGCGGTGCCGGAAGGCATCGAGATCAAGACCCCGGATAACACCACGGTCGAGATCAGCGGTATCGACAAGCAAAAGGTTGGTCAGGTCGCCGCAGAGATCCGCCGCTGGCGCAAGCCGGAGCCCTATAAGGGCAAGGGGATCAAGTATCGCGGCGAGTTCATCTTCCGCAAGGAAGGGAAGAAGAAGTAATGGCTCTCAAACGCACATCCTTCGACAAGCGCCGCCAGCGCGTGCGCACCGCCATTCGCAAGCGTGCGGGCGACCGCAAGCGGCTCTCGGTGCACCGTTCTGGCCGGCACATCTATGTCCAGCTGATCGACGACGCCGAAGGGCGTACGCTCGCTTCCGCATCGACGCTCGAAAAGGCCGTGCGCGGCTCGACCGGCGCGACCTGCGATGCGGCGGCGGCTGTCGGCAAGCGCATTGCCGAAGCGGCGAAGGCCGCTGGCGTAACCCGCGTGGTGTTCGATCGCGGCGGCTTCCTGTTCCATGGCCGTGTTAAGGCCCTCGCCGATGCGGCGCGTGAAGGCGGATTGGAGTTCTAAATGGTCGACGCAACCGAAATCCAGGGCACTGAAGCCCAGGGCGCAGAGGGCGAAGCCCCCCGCGGTCGCGGTCCGCGTGGCGGCCGTGGCGGTGGTGATCGCGGCCGTGGCGGCCGTGATGGCAACCGTGGCCGGCGCGATGACCGCCGTGGCGGCGCTGCCGAAGAAGGCGGCGAAGAGCTGATCGAAAAGCTCGTCCACATCAACCGCGTCTCGAAGACCGTGAAGGGCGGTAAGCGCTTCGGTTTCGCGGCGCTGGTCGTGGTCGGCGATGGCAAGGGCCGGGTCGGCTTCGGTCATGGCAAGGCGCGCGAAGTGCCGGAAGCCATTTCCAAGGCCACTGCTGCTGCCAAGAAGACGATGATGCGTGTGCCGCTGCGCGATGGCCGCACGCTGCATCATGACGGCATCGGCCACTTCGGTGCCGGTCTCGTCAACGTTCGTTCCGCCCCGCAGGGTACCGGCATCATCGCCGGTGGTCCGATGCGTGCGGTGTTCGAAGCGCTCGGCGTTGCCGACGTCGTTTCGAAGTCGAACGGCACGTCGAACCCCTACAACATGATCCGCGCCACCTTCGAAGCGCTCAAGACACAGGTCAGCCCCAAGTCGGTTGCCCAGCGTCGTGGCAAGAAGGTTGCCGATCTGCTCGGTCGCAGCGGTGCTTCGGCCCGTGAAGCCGAAGCCGACGCGGCGCTGACGGAGGCCTGAACCCATGGCTGACAAAAAGACGTTCAAGGTGAAGCAGGTGGGTTCGCCCATCCGTCGCCCGAAGGAACAGGCCGCGACCCTCAAGGGCCTCGGTCTCGGCAAGATGCACCGCGTGGTGGAACTGGAAGACACGGCTGCTACCCGCGGCATGGTCGCCAGCATCCCGCATCTGGTGCAGGTGGTCGACTGACATATCCCTCTCCCGTTCGCGGGAGAGGAGATCAGGCGCGATTAAAGCGAAAGCGAGTGCAAAGACATGAAACTCAACGAACTTCGTGACAATGCGGGTGCCCGCAAGGGCCGGATGCGCGTCGGACGCGGCATCGGCTCGGGCAAGGGCAAGACCGCCGGTCGCGGCCAAAAGGGTGCCAAGGCGCGTTCGGGCGTCAGCATCAATGGCTTCGAAGGCGGCCAGATGCCGCTCCACATGCGCATCCCGAAGCGCGGCTTCAACAACATCTTCGCCAAGGACTATGCCATTGTGAACCTCGGCATGGTCCAGAAGCTGGTCGATGCCGGCAAGCTGGATGCCAAGGCCGTGGTCGATCATGCCGCGCTGCAGGCCGCCGGTGCTGCCCGTGGCGGCAAGGATGGCGTCCGCCTGCTCGGCAAGGGCGAACTCAAGACCAAATTGAGCTTCAAGGTCGCCGGCGCGTCGAAGGGCGCGGTTGAGGCGGTCGAAAAGCTTGGCGGTTCGATTGAACTGCCTGCCCCGGCAGCCGCCGAGGCCTGATGCTTTAGGGGCGTTTCCGATAAGGAAACGCCCTTCTTGCTTGGCGTCCCCTTGCCTTTGGACGCGCGCCACCGCACATAAGCGCCGCGCGCGTCCGGGGGGATGCGACGGACTTATTTGATCAGGACAGCGACGCATGGCTTCTCGCGCCGACCAGCTCGGAATGAATCTCAACCTCGGCAACTTCGGTCAGGCGACCGAACTCAAGAACCGTCTATGGTTCACGCTGGGTGCGCTTGTCGTCTTCCGTTTCCTGAGCTTCGTTCCGTTGCCCGGTATCGATCCGGTGGCGATGAACCAGCTGTACAGCCAGGCTGCCTCGGGCGGCATCCTTGATCTGTTCAACACTTTCTCGGGCGGCAGCCTTGAGCGCATGAGCATCATCGCGCTCGGCGTGATGCCGTACATCACCGCGTCTATCGTGGTGCAGCTCGCCTCCGCGCTCAATCCGACGCTCGCCGCTCTCAAGAAGGAAGGCGAAAGCGGGCGGAAGAAGCTGAACCAGTACACCCGCTACGGCACCGTGCTGCTCACCGCGATCCAGGGCTGGTTCATTGCCAGCGGCCTCGAAACGCTGGGTGCCAGCCAGGCGATCCAGCCGGTCGTCATCGATTCGATGATGTTCCGTATCTCTGCGGTCATCAGCCTGATTGGCGGCACGCTGTTCCTGATGTGGCTGGGTGAACAGATCACCAGCCGCGGCATCGGCAACGGCATTTCGCTGATCATCATGGCCGGCATTGTCGCCTCCATCCCGCAGACACTGGCCCAGCTGTTCGAACAGGGCCGCTCGGGCGCGATGAACGGCCTCGTCATCGCTGCTCTGCTGCTCGGCGCGTTCGGTGTGATCTGGGTGATCAGCTTCATGGAGCGTGCGCAGCGCCGCGTGCTCGTCCAGTATCCGAAGCGTGCGACGCAGCAGGGTATGGCCCAGCAGGAGCGCAGCCATCTGCCGCTCAAGGTCAACACTGCCGGCGTCATCCCGCCGATCTTTGCCAGCTCGCTGCTGCTGCTCCCGCTCACCATCACCCAGTTCATGGGTCAGGGCGTGAATGAAGATACCGCCTGGGGTGCAGCGCTGCTGCAGATGAACCAGTGGTTCGCGCACGGCCAGCCGCTTTACATGGCGCTGTACGGGCTCGGCATCATCTTCTTCGCCTTTTTCTACGTCGCGGTTGTTTTCAACCCCGAGGAAACGGCGGACAATCTCAAGCGGCAGGGCGGCTTCATCCCCGGCTACCGTCCGGGCAAGGCTACATCCGATTATCTCGACTTCGTGCTGACGCGCATCACGGTGATCGGCGCCTTCTACCTTGCCGTCATCTGCCTCATCCCTGAGCAGGTGATTGCGACGACCGGCGTCGGCCTCGCGCTCGGCGGCACCAGCCTGCTCATCCTCGTCAACGTGACGATCGATACAGTGCAGCAGATCCAGAGCCATCTGCTCGCGCACCAATATGCTGACCTCATCAAGAAGGCGAAGCTCAAGGGCAAAATGCGCTGAGGATTGCGCATCGCCGCGTGCTCGGGCAGGACGGGTGCGGGGCGGGCTGACGGCAAAAGCAGGGGGGTTTCAGGTGGCGCTCGACATCATTCTTCTGGGTCCGCCGGGCGCGGGCAAGGGCACGCAGGCGACACGCCTGGAAGCCGAGCACGGCATGGTCCAGCTGTCGACCGGCGATATGCTTCGCGCGGCGGTAAAGGCCGGCACCCCCATCGGTCTGAAGGCCAAGGCGGTGATGGAAGCGGGTGAGCTCGTTTCCGACGAAATCGTCTCGGGCCTTATCGGCGAACGGCTCGACGAACTCGGCCGCGACACGCCGGTGATTTTCGATGGCTATCCCCGCACCGCGGCCCAGGCAGAGGCGCTCGATGCGCTGCTCGCTGCGCGCGGCCGCACGCTGGACCATGTGATCGAGCTCGAGGTGAACGAAGACGCGCTCGTCGAACGTATCACCGGCCGCTTCACCTGCGCCAATTGCGGCGAAGGCTATCATGACCGGTTCAAGAAGCCGGCGGTCGATGGCACTTGCGACAAGTGCGGCCATCATGAATTCAAGCGGCGCCCCGATGATAATGAGGAAACGGTGCGCACCCGCATGGCCGAATATCGCGCCAAGACCGCGCCGATCCTGCCCATCTATGAGGCGCGCGGCATCGTTTCCCGCGTTGACGGGATGGCCAGCATGGATGCGGTCAACAGCGCTATCGAGGCGATACTGAAGCCTGCGGGCTGACCCGCAGGACAGCCACGCCGCGCTCGTTTCTCCAAAGGATCAGCGGCAATCCTCTATGACCCGTGCGACGTCAGGCCGGGTCGGCACCAGCTTTGGTTCGTTGCGCGTCGCCTCAATCAGGAAACGCCCGCGCGAATAGATGATCTGGTCCCACAGGGGATCGCTCGCAGGCAGTTCAACTGCGGTCAGCCAGCCGCCCGCCGCGCTCCGGATCGGCAATTGCCGCTCGGAAAAGCTGGAACGCACATTGATGAATGCCGCAATGTCCGCGGGGATCACGCCCATGCGGCTCAGCGTCACCATCCCGCCTTCGCAGCGGATCATCGCCTGCGTGCCCTCATTCGCGAGGCCGAAATGCGCTGCGCTTGCAGCGCCCTCGCGGCGATAGCGCCAGTCCCCCGGCCCCAGATCGGCGACGCTCCAGTCGCCCTGATAGCGATCATTTGCGGTCGGGCGGGGAACCGGATGGGCCGGCGCAGGCGCCGGTGAAGCCGCAGACGGTGGCGCTGCCGGAGCAGGCGCAGGCGTAGCGCCCCGCGGTGCAACGCAGCTTGCGAGCAGGGGCAGGGCGATGAGTGCAAAGGCAGGGCGCAGGCGAGACATGGGATAAGCTATGCCTTCTGGCGATCAGCCGGGCAAGCGTGGTCCACTACGGATATTTGCCGAATGATATTGGGAGGGCCCTTGCTACGGTCCCAAGGCGGGCTGACGGCAATGCCCAGTCCGCCAGTGCAGTGTTCGCTCCAGATGTGCCGTTGATGCAGCGCAATGATAGCTGATGCTTGCCTGCCCTAAAGTGGTTCCGCGGGGCCGAGGAGGCACAAATGCTTAAGGTCGAACAGGATGCGAAGACGGGTTACCTCGAACTGACTATCGATGGTGCAGTCGGTAAAGCCGACTATGAAAAGGCGGTGGAGGTGGTGGACGACCTCCTCAAAACGCACGAAAAACTGAATGTGGTGGAGGTCGTGCGCGACTTTGGCTGGATCGAACCGCAGGTGTGGTGGAAAGATTTGTTCTTTCACCTGTCGCATCGCAATTTCATTCATCGCGCCGCAGTTGTCAGCGACCATGGGTGGGTAGGCCCGCTCACGCGAATATTGGCACCCTTCTATCCTGCGGCCATCCGTACTTTCGGTATGGACCAGCTGGATGCAGCGCGGTCGTGGGCGCGGGTGGGAGATGTGGTGAAGGCGGCGGACTAACGCCCCCACTTCCTCTGCGTCTTGCCGAAGCGGTCCTTGCGCGTCCCGGGTTTGCCCTCGTTGCTGCGGCCCACCTTTGGCGCGGCGCTGGGGGCGGTGCCGATGCCGAGTTCGTCGGCTTCGAGCTTTCGGATCTCGTCGCGCAGCCGGGCAGCCTCTTCGAATTCGAGGTCGCCGGCGGCCTTGCGCATCTTCGCCTCGAGCTCCTCGATATAGGCGCGCAGATTGTGGCCGACGAGGTTGTTGCGCCCGTCCTCCAGATCAAGCTCGACCTGGACCGCATCGCCCTGCGCCACGTGGGCGACGATGTCAGCGATGCCGCGTTTGACGCTTTCGGGCGTGATGCCGTGCGCCTCATTATAGGCCTGCTGCTTGGCGCGGCGGCGGTCGGTTTCGGCGATCGCGCGCTCCATGCTGCCGGTCATCCGGTCGGCATAGAGGATCACCCGCCCGTCGATGTTGCGCGCGGCGCGGCCGATGGTCTGGATCAGCGATGTTTCGGAACGCAGGAACCCTTCCTTGTCGGCATCGAGGATCGCGACAAGCCCGCATTCGGGAATATCGAGCCCTTCGCGCAGCAAGTTGATACCGACCAGCACGTCATAGACGCCCATCCGGAGATCGCGGATCAGCTCAATGCGTTCGAGCGTCTCAACGTCCGAGTGCATGTAGCGGACCTTGAGGCCGGCCTCGTGCAGATATTCGGTGAGGTCCTCGGCCATGCGCTTGGTGAGGGTGGTCACCAGCGTGCGATATCCCTTGGCCGTGGTTGCCTTCGCCTCTGCCACCAGATCATCGACCTGTTCCTCCACCGGGCGGATGATCACCGGCGGATCGATGAGGCCGGTGGGACGGATCACCTGTTCAGCAAATACCCCGCCGCTCTTCTCCATCTCCCAGGGGCCGGGCGTCGCGGACACGAACACCGATTGCGGGCGCATCGCCTCCCACTCGTTGAAGCGTAAGGGGCGGTTGTCGATGCAGCTCGGCAGACGGAATCCATATTCGGCGAGCGTGATTTTGCGCCGGTGGTCGCCTTTGGCCATCGCGCCGATCTGCGGCACCGTCTGGTGGCTTTCGTCGACGAAGAGGAGCGCGTTCTCCGGCAGATATTCGAACAGGGTCGGCGGCGGCTCACCGGGCAGGCGCCCGGTCAGAAAGCGGCTGTAATTTTCGATGCCGGCGCAGCTTCCGGTTGCCGCGATCATCTCAAGGTCGAAGTTGGTGCGTTGCTCCAGCCGCTGTGCTTCCAGCAGCCGCCCTTCGGCCACCAGCTCCTTCAACCGCTCGGCCAGCTCATGCTTGATCGCCTCGGCGGCCTGTTTCAGCGTCGGCCCCGGCGTCACATAGTGTGAATTGGCATAAACGCGCACGCTGGTGAGGGTCGCCGATTTCTTGCCGGTCAGCGGGTCGAATTCGGTGATCTCCTCCACCTCGTCCCCGAAGAAGGCGATGCGCCATGCGCTGTCCTCATAGTGGGAGGGGAAGATTTCCAGGCTGTCGCCGCGCACACGGAAATTGCCGCGCGCAAAGGCCTGATCGTTGCGCTTATATTGCAGGGCGACGAGCTTTCGGATGATTTCTTGCCGGTCCGCGACCTGCCCCTTTTTGAGGTCAAAGATCATCGCCGAATAGGTTTCGACCGATCCGATACCATAGAGGCAGGAGACCGAGGCGACGATCAGCACATCGTCGCGTTCGAGCAGTGCACGGGTGGCGGAATGGCGCATCCGGTCGATCGCCTCATTCACGCTCGACTCCTTTTCAATGTAGGTGTCGGTGCGCGGCACATAGGCTTCGGGCTGGTAATAGTCGTAATAGCTGACGAAATATTCGACCGCATTGTCGGGGAAGAAGCTTTTGAATTCCCCGTAGAGCTGGGCGGCGAGGATCTTGTTCGGCGCCAGCACCAGCGCCGGGCGCTGCAATGCCTCCACCACCTTGGCCATGGTGAAGGTCTTGCCGCTGCCGGTGACGCCGAGCAGCACCTGATTCTGCTCGCCCTCGCGCGCGGCGGCGACCAGTTCTGCAATGGCCGTCGGTTGGTCCCCGGCCGGCTCATATTCGGATGACAGCACGAACGGCCTGCCGCCCTCCGCTTTGGGCGGGCGCGCCGGGCGGTGCGGAACAAAGCTCTCACCCGTTTCAGGTTCGGCGAGGGACGTGCGGATCTGGATGGCCATGGCAGAATATATGGAGAACAATGCGCCCGGTCACAACGCTGCAACGCCTCTCATGGCACCATAGCGCTTGGCATGGTTGCGAAAAAGGACGATGTCCGTCTGGGAATGCAAGCAAAGGGGATCAGACGATGCGCGTGAGGATGGCGGCGACAGCAGTATCGATTGCGGCATTGGCGATCGCCGGATGCAGCGGTGAGGAAAAGAAGGGCCCGCAAACCGAAGCGGAGGTGCGGGCCGAACTCGCCAGCGCCGAGCGGATGCAGCCAGGCGAATATGCCAGCAATGTCGAGATCGCACGGTTCGAAGTGCCCGGTATGCCCGAGGAGCAGCAGACCATGATCCGCGGCCTGATGACCGGCGCGGCACAGGTGCAGCGCAGCTATTGCCTGACCGAGGCACAGGCCGAGCGCGGCAGCGAGGACATGTTCCGCGAATTGGCCCAGGGCGACAGCAACTGCCGGTTCGAAGATTTCAACGTCGATGGCCAAAATGTCTCCGGCCGCATGATCTGCGGCGGACAGGGCGGAGCCAATGCGACAATGAACCTGACCGGCACCATGGCCGGAACCAGCTCGACCATGACGATGGTCATGGAAATCACGGATCCCTCGCTGCCTGAGGGCCGGGCGGAAATGGAGATGCGCGCCACCAGCCGCCGCACGGGTGATTGCACCGCTGAATCGCGCGCCGCTGCAGAGCTGGCGGAACGGCAGGCAGCGGAAGCGACCAAGAACGCGCGCTGATACGCTGCAAAATGGAGAAACAATCGATGCTTGGTTACATCACCATGGGCACCAACGATGTCGTCCGCGCCCGCGCTTTCTATGACGGCCTGCTTGGCCTGCTCGGCGCAAAGCGGATGATGGAGTTTCCCGACGATATGGGCGGCTTTACCCTGTGGGGTGTCGGCATGGACAAGCCGGGGATCGCCGTCACCCGCCCTTATGATGGCACGGCCGCCGATCCCGGCAATGGCCATATGGCGGCGATTACCGTGGCGGATCGCGCCCAGGTCGATGCGCTGCATGCCTGTGCGCTCGAGCTGGGCGGCAGCTGCGAAGGACCTCCCGGTTTGCGGGGTGAAGAAGGGCCCCAGGCATTTTACGCCGCCTATTTCCGCGATCCGGACGGCAACAAGCTGTGCGCTTTCCGCGTCGGCCCGGCCTGACCGCTTACCGGGCTATTCGGGACATTAAAAAGGGCGCCGGGTTTGTTCCCGGCGCCCTTTCTGTTGCGACCCTTTGAGGGATTAGTTCGGACGAGCCGATGAATGCAGGTGCAGGATCTTCCAGTCGCCGTCTTCATAGGTGTAGACGAAGCTGAAACGCGCCGGGACGTCGGTCGAAACGCCGGTGGTCGGGTTGGTCAGGCGCACGGTCCAGTTGCCGACGCGGGTCGCCATGTTGCAGCCGATGGTGGTTTCCGATTCCGTGATCGTGCCGAACGGAGCGTTCGGCAGGAAATCGACGAAATAGGCACGGATGCCGGCTGCGTCCGTGCGCATCTGGCCCGAAACGGTTGGCAGCAGAACGGCGTTGCGGCTGAACAGCGGGACCATCACGTCCGGATTACGCGTCTGGAAACCATCGTTGAAGCGCTGGAACTGAGCGTTCACTTGCGCTTCGGTTACCGCCACGCACTGCTGCTGGGTGCGGCTATGGTGGGCACTCGCAGAAGTGCCCGCCATCGCCAGCGCCGCAGCGGTTGCCACGGTCAGGGTCGTGTAGAATTTTGTGCTCATTATCGATGGTCCTTTTGTCTTCCTTCAGGGTTGTACTCATTCGGCCGGAGCCGTTTCACCGCGCGTTTTCCAAAGCGACCAGAAAATGCCGCCGAGGATCAGGGCGAAGGTCACGACGAGGCTGAGCACCGGCGGGAACTTCTCTCCTCCCATCAGGAAGTCGGAGACGAAGATCTTCGAGCCGATGAACACCAGCACCATGGCCAGCGCATATTTGAGATAGTGGAAGCGGTGCACCATCGCCGCGAGCGCGAAATAGAGCGCGCGCAGGCCGAGGATCGCCATGATGTTCGAGGTGTAGACAATGAAGGTGTCGGTGGTGATCGCAAAGATCGCCGGCACGCTATCGACCGCGAAGACGAGGTCGGCGAGGTTGATCACGATCAGCGCGAGCAGCAGCGGGGTCATCGCCGTTACCAGCTTGCCGGTCTTTTCGTCCGGCACCTTCACCAGGAACTTCTGACCATGCAATTCCTTGGTCACTCGGAAATGCTTGTTCATGAACTTGACGACGGGATTGTTCGCGATGTCCATTTCCTGATCACCGGCGAACAGCATTTTGATCCCGGTAAAGACGAGGAAGGCGGCAAACACCCACAGCACCCAATAATATTGCTGCACGATCGCTGCGCCGACGCCGATCATGATGCCGCGCAGCACGATCACCGCGATGATGCCCCACAGGAGCGCGCGATACTGGTACTTCCGCGGAATCGCGAAGTAGGTGAAAATCAGGCTGATCACGAAGACATTGTCGATCGACAGCGCCTTTTCGATGAAGAAGCCGGTGTAATATTTCATGCCCAGGTCGGCCCCCTTCTGGAACCAGACCCACAGACCGAATAGCAGCGCAAAGCCGATGTAGAAGGCCGAAAGCTTCAGCGATTCCGCAATGCCCATTTCGCGATCCTCCTTGTGGAGGATGCCAAGGTCGAACGCGGTCAGCGCGATGACGATGCCAAGAAAGGCCAGCCAGAACCAGATGGGAGTGCCAAGCCAATCCGAAAAAAGGAATTCCATGATGCTATCCAGTCGTCAGTGTATTTTGTCTGTCAGTGAGACAGAAGGGTAGGAAGGGTGAGTTCGGTAAACAGCCCGGTGGTCGCGCTGCCAAGCACATAGCTGCGCATACGCGAATGGCCAAATCCGCCCATCACCAGCAGGTCTGCACCGAGTGCGGCGGCCTCCCCCTGAAGGGCGGCGGCGATCGGGCGGCCATTGAGCTGGCGGACGGTAATCGCGCCCAGTCCGCGCGCGGCAAGGGCGGCCTGTTCGTCGCCCGCTGAAAGCGGAGAGGCCAAGGCCTTTTCACCTTCGACCGCCACCAGCTGCACCGAGGCATTGCCGAATAGCAGCATGGCATCGCCCAGTGCGCGCGCGGCGGCGCGGCTGTGATCCCAGGCTGCGACCAGCTTGCCGACGGTGCTGCCGCCTGCATGGCTTGCCGGAACGACGATCAGCGGCCGGCCGGTTTCGAACAGCAAATGTTCGGCCACAATGCGTTCGCTCAGCAGGCCTTCGCCGCTGCACCCTGTGATCAGCAGGTCATGCAACCGTGCCTCGGCGGCAACCGCTTCGTGGACGCCGATGCTGTGCGAATGCTCCGTGACCAGACGGTGCTCAACGCCGGCTGCTGCGGCTGCGGCAGACAGCGCGGCGGCAACGGTGCCGGCGTCAGTGGTGCGTCCCGGCGTGGTCACGTCGAGCGCGACCGTGAAGATCGAGAGCTTCGCGCCCTCCGCTTTCGCCAATGCGATCGCATAGGCTGCGGGCCCACGCGCCGGATCGGCGCTTTCGGCAGGTGCGAACAGCAGGATCGAACGAATGCTCATTTGCCTTCCCCTCCGATTACACTCATGTCGAGCGCGGCGTTTCGGCGGTGGCACGCGTTTTCCAAAGCGACCAGCCGATACCGGCGGCAAGGATAGCAAATGTGATGCCCAGCGACCAGTTGGTCGGGAATTTGCCCCCTTCGAAGCCGAGCAGGTCGGCAAGGAAGATCTTGGAGCCGATGAACACCAACAGCACCGCCAGCGCATATTTCAGATAGTGGAAGCGGTGCACCAGGGCGGCGAGAGCGAAATAGAGCGCGCGCAGGCCGAGGATTGCGAAGATGTTCGATGTGTAGACGATGAACGGATCGGTAGTGATCGCGAAGATCGCCGGCACGCTGTCCACCGCGAACACCAGATCGACGATCTCGACCATGATGAGGGCAAGGAACAGCGGTGTCATGAACCAGGCGAGTTTGCCGGTTTTCGGGTCGGGCTGCTTGACCCAGAATTTCTCGCCATGCAGCTCGTCGGTCACGTTGAAGCGGCGGCGGATAAACTTCAGCACGGGGCTGGTCGCCACGTCATATTGTTTGTCGGCGGTCAGCCACATCTTCACGCCGGTCAGGATCAGGAAAATGGCGAAGATGTAGAGGACCCAGCCAAACTGGCTCACCAGCGTCGCGCCCAGGCCGATCATGATCGCGCGCAGCACGATGACGCCCAATATACCCCAAAACAGCACGCGGTGCTGGTAGATACGCGGTACGGCGAAGTAGGTGAAAATCATCGCGATGACGAAGACATTGTCCATCGCCAGCGATTTTTCGATCACGAAGCCGGTCAGATAGAGTTTGGCCGCCTCAACCCCGCTGAGCAGGGTCGCAGCGGCCTCGGGCGCTGCGCCGGCGCGCGCATCCTCAAACGCCCACCAGACAAAGCCGGAATAGGCGACACCAAGGCCGATGTAGACGGCGGACAGGATCAGCGATTCCCTGACCTCAATCTCCCGGGTCTTGCGATGCAGCACGCCCAGATCGAACGCCAGCAGCACCACGACGACGCCGATGAAGGAAAGCCACAGCCATACCGGCTTGGTCAGCCATTCGATGAAGAGGAAGTCCACGGTAGCAGCCGGTCCTTAAAAACAATCGCGCGGGGCGGATTGTGCCGCCCCGCGTTCATTGGGCAAATACGGGCGTTCAGCCGCGTGCCATGCGCGCGACCTTGGGCATCTTGCGTGACACAAGCCGTCCGATCAGATCCTTGATGCGCAGCTTCAGCTTCTTCAGCTCGCGCACGCGCTGCCAGTCGGCGGCGGGGCGAGTCTGTTCGCGGCGCAGCGCATCGTCGATGCGGGCATGGGTTTCAATCATGCGGAAAACTCGGGGGTTCATCATGCACCTCTTGCCTAACCAATGAAGGTTATCGGGTGCACCGGCCCTGTGGGCCATCTTGCCGATCTGGTCTGCGGAGACGCCTGAAAGACGAAAAAGACCCGCAGGTACCGGTGTCACCCGATACGATCCGACATCACACGCATGGCCTGTGGAGGGGGGGGATGCGGCCATGCGCGCCAGAGGGGCCCGGCTCGCTCGATTTTTATATGACCGAATCAGTCCCATTTCAAGGGGCATGATGTCTTCAGCCGACATTTTGGCCTGCGATCTGCACGAAACCATCAGAAAAGCGGCCTTCTGTGTCTCTTTCTTTTCCCGTTATCCCGCTTAGGATGGGGCAATGCTTCCTTCTCTTCTCGCCGCTTTCGCCCTCGCCCAGAGCGCACCCGCACCCGAAACTCCTCCCGCCGATCCACCGGCACCGCCGCCCGCCGCCGTGCTCATCAGCTTTGATGTGACCGGCGCGGAACAGACGCGGGTGTTGCGCGGTGTTTCCAACCGCACCACCGGCCGCCCGCTCACCGCCGATGATCCGGTGCGCGTTGCCTCCATCTCCAAGCTCGTCGTGGCGCTCGGCGTGATGCGTCTGGTCGATCAGCGGCGGATTGACCTCGATGCCGATGTGTCACGCTATCTCGGCTGGCGGCTGCGCCATCCCGCCTATCCTGACCGACCGATTACCCTTGCGATGTTGCTCGGCCACCGCGCCGGCATGGTTGACGGGCTCGACTATGTGCTCCCGCTCGACGCGGATCTGGAACAGGTCGTGCGCGAACCCGCGCTGTGGGACCGGAGCCGCAGGCCCGGCAGCACCTTTGCCTATGCCAACATCAATTCTCCGATTGTCGCTGCCGCGATGGAAGGCGCGACCGGAGAACGGTTTGACCGGCTGATGCAGCGGCTGGTGTTCCAGCCCTTGCGGATAGAGGGATGTTTCAATTGGCCGACCTGTCCGGACAGCGCCATCCCCCGTGCCGTCACCCTCTACCGCCCGTCGGGCGAAGTCGCACTCGATGATCTGCGCGGGGTGCGCCCAGCCTGCCCGGTGGTGCGTGCGCGGGACGGCAGCTGTGATCTTTCCACCTACCGCCTGACCCGCCAGGGTGCATCCTTCAGCCCGCAGGGCGGCATGCGCATTTCCGCGCGCGGCCTTGCCCGTATTGGCCAGTTGCTGTTGCGCGAAGGCGAACGCTTTATAACCCCCCGCAGCTTCCGACGCCTCACCGCGATGCAAGCCGTCGCGCCTGTCGCGGTAACTGTGGGTGAAGGGGGAGAGGGCGGATTCTTCTGCCGCTATGGCTTGGCCGTGCACCAGCTCGCCACGCGGCGCGAAGGATGCCGCGATGATCCCTTTGGCGATGGCCGCCCGCGCATCGGCCATTCGGGCGACGCCTATTCGCTGCGATCTGGCCTGTTCGTGGATATGGAACGCGGCACCGGTGTTGCCTGGTTCCTCACCGAATCTCCGGAATTTGGCGCGCCGCGCGGCCAGCGTTCGGACTTTACCCTAGCCGAGGAACGCCTGCTCGCCGAAGCCGGTCTTGCCGCTCCGCCGTCGCGATAGCGCCGGCCGGAACGGCTATTCCCGCCAGTCGTGGCCCTTCAGCCAGCCGATGGTTGCGGCATTGAGCACGGTATAGACCCCATAGAGCATCAGCGCGGGGAACCAGTAATGCTCGGCAAGCCATAGCGCGCCCATCAACAGCGCGAATTCCAGCACATAGGTCGAATGCCGCCCGAGCATCCGCCGCATCGGCCCCGTCGCCACCTCAACCAGCGGATGCCCGCTCTCCAGCATCCAGCGATGCATGGCAAAATTGCCCGCACCGGCAATCAGGATGGCGATGATGGTGATGACCATGGGAGCGGCTATGCCGCGCAGCGCGGCATACGTCGAGTCACGCCAGCCCCTGCGCAGCCATCATCTCGCCTGCCGCGAACGGCGTCTCCTCGTCGACCCAGCTCCAGGCGCAGTTGGCGCGCGGCCCGAGCTTCAGTTCGGTGTTGAGCGCCTCCACCGCGCCGTCGGCGAGCACGCTCAGCCACACGCCCTGATCGGCCACCCACAGCGCCGCAAGCCGCTTGCCGCTGCCGCCTGCGCGCAGCCGGACGGCGAGGATGTGGTGGATGTGCGTGGAGAGATATTTGGCCTCTGCCATATAGCCGAGCGTCACCGCCTCGCCATTGACTGTCATCGCCACTTCGACCGGGGCAATGCGGTGCTCGCCGTGCCTTACTGCCACGTCGCGCACGTCGAGCGCATCGCCTGCCAGCCGGGCGATATCGGCGATCTGCTGCGCCTCGTCCTGCTCGCCATGGCTGGCGTGGAGCACCAGATTGCCCATCCAGCGGTTCGCATCGGTGCCGGGATGGTAGAAATCGACCTCGCCGAGCGCATCGAGCAGGATGTCGGGCTTCACTGGCTCGTCACACCCGGCGACGGGCGCATAAAGCAGGGCAGGGTCCGGCACCTCTGGCACGAACAGCCCGTGCGCCGCCATCACCCGCACGATGCGCCGCACATCGCCCTGTCGGCGCGGTGGCAAGTGGGGCATGGGGCCGGTGTGGTGCGTGGCCTTGGGCTTCGCCTTGCCGGCGCCCCGCACCCAGCCGGCGATGTCGATGACCAGCGCCGGTATGCCGGCGAAACTCCATGCCCCGAACGCCGCGAACCCGCCGAGCACCGCTGAAAAGAACAGCTTGGCACCCGTTCCGGTATCGGCGGAAAAGGGCATGAACAGGAAAACGCCCAGCGCCACGACCACCCCGATGGCGGCCACGGCGATGCCAGCGCGGGAGCGCCAGAATCCGGTCATGGCTTCACGCCCCTTCGAGCAACCCTTCCTCCGCAATCTTCTTTTTCCACAGCATCGGCGCACTTGTGTGGACATTCTCGCCGGTGGAATCGACTGCGACGGTGACCGGGAAGTCCTTCACCTCGAATTCGTAGATCGCTTCCATGCCGAGGTCTTCGAAGCCGACGACCTTGCTGCCCTTGATCGCGCGGGCGACGAGATAGGCCGCGCCGCCCACCGCCATCAGATAGGCGCTACTGTGCTTGGCGATGGCCTGCGTTGCTGCCGGGCCGCGTTCTGCCTTGCCGACGCAGCCGAGCAGGCCTTGTTCCAGCATCATGTCCATGAACTTGTCCATGCGCGTCGCGGTCGTCGGGCCGGCGGGGCCGACAATCTCTTCGCCCACCGGATCGACCGGCCCGACATAATAGATCATGCGACCCTTGAAGCTGACGGGGAGATCCTCTCCCTTTGCCAGCATGTCGGCGATGCGCTTGTGTGCGGCGTCGCGCCCGGTGAGCATCTTGCCATTGAGCAACAGCCGGTCGCCGGCCTTCCAGCCTGCGACAATTTCCGGCGTCAGCGTATCGAGATCGACGCGCTTCGCCGCGCTGTCCGGTGCCCATTCGACCTTGGGCCATTCATCGAGTTTTGGCGCCTCAAGGAACACCGGCCCGCTGCCGTCGAGCGTGAGGTGCGCGTGGCGTGTCGCCGCGCAATTGGGGATCATCGCCACCGGCTTCGATGCCGCATGGGTCGGCCAGTCGAGGATCTTGACGTCGAGGATGGTGGACAACCCGCCCAGTCCCTGCGCCCCGATGCCCAGCGCGTTGACCTTGTCGTAGATTTCGATGCGCAGCGCCTCGATGTCATTCTGCGGCCCGCGTGCCTTGAGCTCGGCCATGTCGATGCTGCCCATCAGGCTCTGTTTGGCGAGCAGCATCGCCTTTTCCGCAGTGCCCCCGATGCCGATGCCCAACATCCCCGGCGGGCACCAGCCTGCGCCCATCTGTGGCACCATTTCCAGCACCCAGTCGACGATGGAGTCGCTGGGGTTCATCATCTTGAACTTGGACTTGTTCTCGGAGCCACCGCCCTTGGCCGCGACATCGATATGCACTTTGGCGCCCGGCACCATTTCCACATGGAGGACCGACGGCGTGTTGTCGCGTGTGTTGACGCGGCCAAATGCCGGGTCGGCGAGGATCGACGCGCGCAGCTTGTTCTCGGGGTGGAGGTAGGCGCGCCTTACGCCTTCATCGATCACCTGCTGGAGCGATCGGTTCGAATCGAGGCGGCAATCCTGGCCCCATTGAACGAAGACGGTGACGATGCCGGTATCCTGGCAGATCGGCCGGTGCCCTTCGGCACACATGCGGCTGTTGGTCAGGATCTGCGCGATCGCATCCTTCGCCGCCGGCCCCTGTTCCTTCTCGTAGGCCGCGCCGAGCGCGCGAATATAGTCCATCGGGTGGAAATAGCTGATGTACTGGAGCGCATCGGCAACGCTCGCGATCAGATCATCCTCGCGGATCGTGACGGTCATGGGTGTCCCCGAAATGGCTATGCAACAGGCGCACGGCCATAACGGGGAGCATCAGCGCGTCAACCGCATGTGGGGTTCACCGCCGCCGGCGGGCGGCGCGTTCGCGTTCGCGGATCACTTCGGGTGAGGGGATGAACGGCTCCAGCTCCGCAATCGCCTCGGCGGCATCAATGAAGCGGAAGTCGCTGATCCCGCGGTCGCCCGGCTCGCCAAAGCGGACGAGCGCAAGCTGCGGCGCGCTGGGTGAGGAGAGCATGACGAACCCGCGCTTGCCCAAGTGGCGCGCTTGCAATGCTGCGTGCAGCACCATGCCGTCGAGGCCGGCAACTGCGCCGCCCGCGCTCGGCATGATCAGCGGGCGCCAGCCCTCGGCATTCTCGGCGAGCAGAAGGCGTGACCGGTCAAGCCGCCAGACATCCCGTGAAATCGCGCGATAGCTTGCCTCTGCCGGGGCTGTGCGCAGATGCCGCCACAGCGTGCGATTGTCGCGGTCACGCTCAATCATGGACGCCATTTCGGATTCGCGCCGCCGCTGCCAGTGCGCCTCAATCGTCATCGCGAGCGGCCCGGTCAGCTCCTCTTCGCTTGCGCCTTCGCGCAGCCGGCGGGTGACTTCGACCAGAGAGCCGAAGGTGACGCCTGGCCAGGCCGAGCGCCCGGAGAACAGGCGGCGCGCCTCCGCCATGCGTCCTTCGTGTGCGGCGCGCGCGATCGCTTGCAGATCGAGCACCTCCACCGCGACGCTGCTGTTGTTCTCGGGGTTCCCCGCGCGCACGCGGGTTTCCATGTTGGTGCGGGCCTGTTCGGCGAGTTCGTTCGACCGTTCCCAATTGCCCGCCAGCCCCTGCGCCAGTGCGGCATTGGCAAAGGTCAGCGACGCGCGGTCCTTAGCGCCAAGCACGTCGTTGAGGCCGATCATGTCCTCGCGCAGCAGGGCCGCGCCGGCAAAATCGCCTGTCTCCTCCAGCCGCGCGGCATGGCTGAAGGCCGCGGCTGGAAACAGGCGGGTGAAGCTGGCGTTGAACAGATCCTCATCAGCCGTCCGCGTCTGCGAGAATTCCGGGAAGGGCGCATAACCGAACAGGCCGAAGATTGAATGGCGCTGCTGCGCGATGCCGGACAGCGCCACGTTGCGCGCCGCTTCAATTTCGCCGAGCCGCAACCGGGCATGCGCCTCGATCATGGAAATGCCGCGCCCGGTGCTGCGTTCGAACAGCGGATTACCGGTGAGGCCGGCCGCCGCCGCTTCCTCGCGCGCCTTGGCGACATCGGCCAGCGCCGCGCCATAATCGGCGGCTTCGATCTGGTGGATGGCCCGCGCGATGATGAGCGGGATGCGCCGCTCAGGGTTTGTTTCTGCGGCCGCGCCTTCGCTGTCGATCAGCCGGCTGCATGCCGCGACGCCCTCTGCGCCCAGCAACCGCGCGCCCGGGTTCGATCCTTCGGCCGGCGGTGCAAAGATGCCGAGCAGCGTGACCGCGCCGATCAGCCGCCCGATCGATTCGCCCGCAGTCATATTGTTGGGTTGGCCGTCGCATTTGAGGTAATCGGACGGGCCCGTGCCACGCGCCTGTGCCAGTGCCGGGGCGCTTGTACCAAGCATTGCCACCGCCGCCATGCTGCCCAGCATGGCTCGAATCGTCTTATCTAGCATTCTGGCCCCCCTGACCATCTGTCTCCTACCCCCGTTATTCTGAAGCCGGGGTACGGCCAACAAAGTTTATGCGCCTCAACCTCTTACGCGATGCTCGCTCTTTACGCGGCGCACGGTCCGGGATGATGCGCGCATGACGATGCTTTCGGTGGTGATGATGCCGCCGCGCCGGCGCTTCACGCCTTCGAGCAGCGAACCGTCCGTCACACCGGTCGCAGCGAAGATCACGTCGCCGCTCGCCAGCTCTTCGAGGGTATAGATGCGGTCGAGGTCGGTGATGCCCCATTTGCGGGCGCGCGACCGCTCATCCTCATTGCGGAACACCAGCCGGCCCTGGAACTGCCCGCCGACACAGCGCAGCGCCGCTGCCGCGAGTACGCCTTCGGGCGCACCGCCCTGGCCCATGTACAGGTCGATGTTCGTGTCCGGATTGGTGGTGGCGATGACGCCTGCGACATCGCCGTCAGGAATGAGGGCAATGCCGCAGCCAAGGCCGCGCAGTTCGGAGATGATCGGCTCGTGGCGGGGCCGGTCCAGCACGCACACGATGATGTCGGCGGGGGCGACACCCTTTGCCGCGGCGACTGCCTCGACATTTTCGGTCACGCTCTTCGACAGGTCGATGACGCCTTCGGGATAGCCGGGGCCGACTGCGATCTTGTCCATATAGGTGTCGGGTGCATTGAGGAGACCGCCTTCTTCGGCGATCGCCAGCACGGCGAGCGCATTCGGGCCAGCCTTGGCAGTGATGGTCGTGCCTTCGAGCGGATCGAGCGCGATATCGATTTTGGGCCCCTTGCCCGGCGCGGTGCCGACCTTCTCACCGATGTAGAGCATCGGCGCCTCGTCGCGCTCGCCCTCACCGATGACGACAGTGCCGTCCATGTAGAGCGTGTTGAGCGCGGCGCGCATCGCTTCCACAGCGGCGGCGTCGGCGGCCTTTTCATCGCCTCGCCCGATCAGCTTTGATGCAGCAATGGCCGCAGCTTCGGTCACGCGGACCATTTCCAGCACGAGCACCCGGTCCAGATTGTTGCTTGCGCTTGCGGTCATGCTGCTTCACCCCTTCGCCGATGTCGCCGCGCGCTTAGGCGAGGGAGGATGGCTTGTCGAGAATGTCGGCGCTCATTCCGATCAGTGCAGCATTGTTCGCCGCACCATCGCCCGCGCTTGCCGGTGCGGTCATGCTGCCGCCCCAGCCGCGCGTCGAGGATCCGATGGCCGCCGCCCGCGCGCTCACCCAGCGCCGCACACGCAGCGATTGCATCGCGGAGCGGCTGACAACCCGAGACATCATCGTCTGCGCCCCCGCTGATGACCAGCAACTGCCGGTGCCCGAAATCTATGGCCCGGTACCTGGTTCCACGGACGGTGCGGCTGTCGATCCGCGTGGCCCGCCGTGCGGCGCCTCCATCTCCAACCAATGCTATGGCGGTGTCGACATCATCGGCACCATGGCCGGGGCGGCCAAGCTGATCGGCCTCCTCATCGATCCCGACCGCAATCTCGGGGAAGGCGATCCGATCCCCGAACGATTCCGCGGCGCCAATCGCTAGAGATCGAGGATCGGCATTACCATCGGCGGGCCGACAAGTGCCGAGGATCCGCTGAGGCGGCGCATCGCGTCTGCCACTGCGTCGCCGCTGCACGCGTGCGTGACGAGCGCAATCAACGCCCGCCCGTCCTCGCTGCCGCGCTGGATGAAGCTTTCCACCGAAACGCCGGCGTCGCGCATGGCGATGGCGATTTCGGCGAGAACGCCGGTGCGATCTTCGACCAAGAGGCGGACATAGCGTTTGCCGGTGCCTGCACCCGCATCGGCGCGGGACATCGCCTGCAACTGATCAACCGGCATGGCAAAGGCGGGCCCATATTCATCGCGCGCGACATCGATGATGTCGGCGACCACCGCGCTTGCGGTCGGCCCGTCCCCTGCGCCTGCGCCTTCGAAGAACAGCCGACCGACGAAATTGCCCTCGGCCACCACCGCATTCAATGACCCCGGCACATAGCCGAGCGGGTGATCTTCATGCACCAGGCACGGGCCGACGCTCTGGGTCAGGCCGGCCTCGCCCTGTTCAGCCATGCCGATCAGGCGCACGCGATACCCCAGCGCCGTCGCTTCGCGGATATCCTCCGCGCGAATGTCACGGATGCCGTGCGTTGCCACCCCATCGAAATCGAGCTGGGTGCCGAAACACATGGCAGCGAGGATGGACAGCTTATGTGCCGCATCAATGCCGTCGACGTCGAACGCGGGGTCCGCCTCGGCAAAACCCTTGGCCTGCGCCTCGGCAAGCACGTCTTCGAAACCGCGCCCTTCGGCTTCCATCTTGGTCAGGATGAAATTGCAGGTGCCGTTCAAGATGCCATAGACGCGCATGATGCGGTTTGCCGATGCGCCTTCGCGCAGCGCCTTGATCACCGGAATGCCGCCGGCCACCGCCGCCTCGAACTTCAGCGGAATGTCCCCGCCGTCGGAGATCCGCGCGAGATCCATGCCATGATGCGCGATCATCGCCTTGTTGGCGGTGACCAGCGCCTTGCCCGCCCCGAGCGTCGCTTGGGCGAGGGCGAGGGCAGGGCCGTCAGTGCCGCCGACCAATTCGACGACGCAATCGACATCGTCACGTGCGGCAAGCGCCGTCATGTCGCTCTCAAAAGCGATGCCGGTGAGGTGGATGCCACGGTCACGCTTTGCATCGCGAGCGCTGACCGCCGTTACGGTAACCGCCCGGCCAGCGCGCCGTTCGATCAATGCCGCATTTTCAGCCAACAACCGCATCACCCCTGTGCCGACTGTGCCGAGGCCAGCAATCCCCAGCCTGAGCGGCGGGCGTTGGGAGGAAGCGGTATCGGTGCGGCTGTTCGGCATTGTCGTGGCAGGCCCTTGTTCGTTACCGCGGGGCCTTAGCTTTACCGTCCGTACAAGTCACCCCGGCTGGCGGCTGTGGTTCAGCGTTGCGGCGCTACTGCAAGGACGGCGGGATTCGCCGATCGGTCGCAGGAGCCCAGCGCGCGCATGACGAGCGCATAATCCTCCGCTGCTGCGCGTGCGTCCGCCCCCGGCATCGCAGCAAGCGAGGCGGGGGGCAGCTCAGCAGGCAAGCCGCAAGCGAGACGATACCAGCCAAGCGTCCGGCGCTGGGGGACAGTGGCCGATTCATCGACAATCTCTCCAAATGCGACGGCCCAGCGCGGGCTTTCCCCCGGCCGACGCAGGATGGAGAGGGAGACCGGATCGCCGCTTTCGGTGCGAAGGAATATCTGTGTTTCGCTTTCGCCCGGGATCGAGCCAGGCACATGGAATAGCTGGCCAACGCCGGTCACGCGTGGCGGTGCGGCGGTGCGCGCCAGTTCGCCAATGATCGAACGGACTGTGGCATCACGCGCGGCATCCCAGCCAAGCATGGCCGATGGCGTGATCAGCAGCAGGCGGTTGGACTGGGTAACCGGCCGCGCGAACAACAGCACCCGCGTGCCCTTGATACGCGGAGCACGCCCGTCGGCACGGCGCGGCTGATCGACCAGAAAACCGACACGCCGAGCGACAGGATCCCGCCCGAACAGGACCGTGTTGACCTCTGCTTCGACATAGAGGCGCACCAGCTGCGGTGGCAGGTTGGGCACTGTCTCCGGCGGGACCGGGCTTACGCGCCGAATCCGCGCATCGATGATGGTGTTTGCCGTCACGGCAAGGTCGGCAACATCGGCATAGCTGGATTCGGGAATCGCAGGATTCGCGGAGGCGGGATTCGCACTTTGCGCTGTCGCAGGCATTGCTGCGAGCGAGGCGAGCACTATGGCCAACGGTGTCATAAAAACGTGGCACAATCGGCGCTGCATATTGAAACTCCACAAAAACCGGCATTTCCGGCGATGTTCAGATTTGTAGCAGGCCCGACATTTACCGTCGATAAATGGTTTGCGCCACGCGGCGGCCCGCGATAGTTACCCGAGTCGAAGCAAGGGCAAGAGAGCTTCGGACGAGAAGAGAATGGATCGTGTCGGTTCGATGCGGTCGATATCCTTTTGTCGGACCGGGCCGTGCCAGCACGAAGCCTGCTAGTTGAGGAGCTGCGTTTCTGAATGGCTTATGGTGATACAGTTGATCCCAAAAGCAGGGTGGTCTCGATCGTTATGGTCGGGGTTATCACCTTTCTTATGGGATGGTTGCTTGTAAGCGGCCTGGCAGTAAAGGCCGTCACGCAGGTGATCGAGAAGCTCGACGTCGTCGATGTCGAGGAACCGCCGCCCCCGGAAGAGCCGCCACCCCCGCCGCCGCCGGATAACAAGCTTCCGCCGCCGCCGCCGGTTGTCGTTCCGCCGACGCCGTTGCCGAGCGTGAGCAGCAATGTGATCAACCGTCCGGTTGATACGCCGCCAGCAAACCCGCAGCCGCCGACTCCGACGGTTACGCCGCCTGCGCCCCCGGCGCCGCCGGCAACGCCGGACCGGTCACGTCCGCTGCGTGCGCGTGGCAACGAGGCCAGCTGGGTCACGACTGACGACTATCCGTCGTCTGCCCTTCGTGAAGAGGCTCAGGGGATCACGGCCACCCGTCTGACGGTGGGTGCTGACGGTCGCGTCACCAATTGCGAGGTGACCGGTTCGAGCGGCAATTCGGCGCTTGACCAGGCCGCCTGCCGTAACCTGCAGCGTCGTGCACGTTTTGAGCCTGCGCTCGATCGTGATGGCAACGCTACCACGGCTGTCTATCCGAAGCGCGTGCGCTGGCAGCTGCCGGACAATTGATTTCACACCATATCGGGGCGGCGCTGTGTCGGCCTGCCCCGCAAGTTTCGAGAGGGAAGAAGTAAATGAGCATCAATCTGATTGCCGCGGCTTCGGCCGATGCCGCTGCCGCTGACGCAGCAGCCCAGTTCGGCTTTATGGCCGCTATGGAGCAGGGCGGCCCGGTCGCCTGGTCCACGCTTGCCATCATGGTCATCATGTTCGTCTTTTCGCTTTACATCCTGTTCACCAAGCTTTTCGAGCAGAACAAGATCATGAAGCAGGGCGTCGCCATGCAGGCCAGCTTCTGGCGTGCAAATTCGCTCGAAGAAGGCGCGAACAAGCTCGAAAAGAACAGCGCCTATCGCCAGATCGTTGAAGACGGTCTGCGCGCCAAGGCCGAGCATGACAAGCTGACCGATCCGGTTGAAGCGCATGACTGGATGCACGGCACCATGGAGCGTTCGCAGCACCACATCATGTCGGTTCTCGGCGGCGGTCTGTCGTTCCTCGCGACCGTGGGTGCAACCGCTCCGTTCGTCGGCCTGTTCGGCACGGTGTGGGGCATTCTGAACGCCCTCATCAAGATCGCGCAGACTGGTGACCCGTCGATCAGCGCCGTTGCCGGCCCGGTCGGTGAAGCGCTCATCATGACCGCCATCGGTCTCGTCGTCGCCGTTCCGGCGGTTATGGCCTACAACTGGCTGCAGGGCCGCAACAAGGTGATCGCCCGCGATCTCTCGACCTTCTCGAATGATGTGCTTGGTTACATCATGTCGAACGGTCAGGTGCGTCCGGCGGTTCGCGCTGCCGCTCCGGCTAAGCCGGCTGCCGCCAAGGCCTGAGCTGAAACGGGGCCGGTGCCTGCTCACTCTCGAGCGGCACCGGCATCCCGATTGGCGACCGCATCGCGCGAGAATGTGCGAGCGGAAAAAAGAGACAGGATGCTGAAACATGGCGATTAGCATGGGCTCCGGCGAAGGAGCCGCACCGGAGGCAATGTCGGAAATCAACACCACGCCCCTCGTGGACGTGATGCTGGTTCTGATCATCGTCTTCCTGATTACGGTTCCGGTTGCGATCGAAACGGTCGAACTGACCCTGCCCGAAATGCCGTTTGAACCGACGACCACCAAGGCCGAGAATGTCCAGCTGTGGATCCGTGGCGGACCTGGCGGCACATGCGAGGTTTTCTGGGGCAATACGCCGGTCGATTCGATCGAGTTGCTTGAGCGCGGTCAAAACCAGCTCGAGCAGCTGCTCGAGGACATTGGCGGGCCCGAGAACATCACCGAGGAAAATTTCCCGGAAGTCCACATTCGCGGGGACGTTGCGACGCCCTGGCGCTGCATTGGCGGAGCGATCTACACGATGCAGTTCGCTGGCTTCCAGAAGATTGGCTTCATTTCCGAACCGCGGCCCGGAACCGCGGTGGTCCGTCGCTGATAACGGCGCGGACACCAGAAAGGTAAGGACAGGCTTATGGCCATCAGCATGGGCAGCGCCGAAGGCGCACCGATGGGAGACATGAACACGACGCCGTTGATCGACGTCATGCTCGTGCTGCTCATCATGTTCATCATCACGCTGCCAATTCAGACGCACGCCGTGAAGATCGACCTGCCAACCCCGAACCCGAACCCCAGCGATATCGAACCCGACAAGAACAAGGTGTTCGTCACGCCGGAAGGTGCGGTTTTGTGGAACGGTACGCCGGTCAACTTCACTCAGCTCGCGGATTTCCTCGAGCAGACCAAGTTGATCCAGCCGACCCCGGAACTGCAGCTCGAACCCCACCCGCAGGCGCAATATGTCGTCGTCGATCAGGTGATCGCGACCATCAAGCGCAGCGGCGTCGGCGGTCTCGGCTTCGTCGGCAACGAGCGTTACGCGCGCGACTTCTGATATCCGGCAGTGGGGGCGTGCTCCCACCGCCCGGCACAATACCCCGGTACGGTCCAAGCCGTGCCGGGGTTTTGCTTATGCAGCCCTGTCGCGATCCGGCTGAACCGCGCTCCACTCGCCATTTGCCGACGGGCCCTGCAGCCATTGCGCAGTCGCGCGGGTTGATTGCCCGCGTTTGAACGACTAGGCGAACCATCGACCAACGGGCATTTCCGCGGCAGACCAGCGCCGCGGGCGCCGCGCACCACTCTGGGGGCAGTTTACGCATGAAAATCGCGATGATCGGAACCGGCTATGTCGGCCTTGTCTCCGGCGCCTGCTTTGCCGACTTTGGCCATGATGTGGTGTGCGTCGACAAGGATCAGGCAAAGATAGACGCGCTGCTCGTCGGGCGCATGCCGATCTATGAACCTGGTCTGGAATCACTTGTCGCGAACAATGTCGCAGCAGGCCGGCTCAGCTTCACCACGGACATTGCCGAAGGTGTGAAGGGCGCGGACGCTGTGTTCATCGCCGTTGGCACGCCATCGCGCCGTGGCGACGGTCACGCCGACCTCAGCTATGTCCATGCCGCCGCGCGCGAGATCGGTGAAACGCTGGAAGGCGATTGCGTCGTCGTCACCAAATCGACTGTGCCAGTGGGGACGGGCGACGAGGTGGAACGCATCATTGCCGAGGTTTCGGGCGGCAAGCATGTGCCGGTGGTATCCAACCCCGAGTTCCTGCGCGAAGGCGCGGCGATTGGCGACTTCAAACGGCCTGACCGCATTGTCATCGGCACATCGGACGAACGCGCGCAGGCGGTGATGAAGGAAATTTATCGCCCGCTGTTCCTCAACGAAGCGCCGATTCTGTTTACCGAGCGGCGCACGGCTGAACTTACAAAATATGCTGCCAACGCTTTCCTCGCGACCAAGATCACTTTCATCAACGAGGTCGCGGATCTGTGTGAGGCGGTTGGCGCCAATGTGCAGGATGTCGCGCGCGGCATCGGCCTCGATAATCGCATCGGCTCCAAATTTCTGAACGCCGGTCCCGGCTATGGCGGGTCCTGTTTCCCCAAGGACACACTGGCTCTGCTCAAGACCGCTCAGGACCATGGCGTCCCGCAGCGTATTGTCGAGGCGGTGGTGCAGGTGAATGACAACCGCAAGCGCGCGATGGGCCGCAAGGTCATCGCCGCAATGGGTGGCCATGCACGCGGCAAGACCGTCGCCATCCTCGGCCTGACTTTCAAGCCCAACACCGATGACATGCGCGATGCACCCAGCCTGTCGATTGTTCAGGCCTTGCTTGATGCCGGTGCGCGTGTGGTTGCGCATGATCCCGAAGGGATGGAGGCCGCCGCGCCGATGATGCCGGAAGTCGCGATGGCTGACACGCCTTATGCTGCGGCTGAAGGCGCAGATGCGCTGGTGATTGTGACCGAATGGGATGCCTATCGCGCGCTTGATCTGACGCGCATCGCAGGCGGTATGAAGGGCAATGTGCTGGTCGACCTGCGCAACATCTATCGGCATGATGATGTCGAGCGCGCGGGTTTCGTCCATCATGGCGTCGGTACCACCCGCGCCTGAAATCGCGGGCTATGGAACCGGTGGCATGGGTCGGTTATTGACCGGTCACGCCCTATCGATCCCTTGAAGGAGGCTCCTATGCTCCGCCGTCTCGCTTTGCCTGCGCTTGTCGCGCTTCCCATCTTGTCTGCCTGCACGACGATGCATGGCGGCGGTCCGGTGCCGGTCGCAACCGGCCAGATCGCGCGGGCCAATGGAACAGTGCTTGGTGCGGCCAGCATCACACAGTCGGCCAACGGCCTTGCGATCACGGTGAATGTGGCTGGTATGGCACCTGGCGCCTATGGCATCCATGTCCATGCGGTGGGGCGCTGCGATGGTCCCAATTTCACCACTGCCGGTCCGCACTGGAACCCATCAATGCGCCAGCACGGCCGCCTCAATCCGCAGGGCAGCCATCATGGCGACCTGCCCAACCTCGTGGTGGGTGCTGATGGCATTGGCCGGCTCAACGCCACCCTTGCGGGCGCGCTGACGGGTGAGGGTGGCCTGCTCGACATGGATGGCGCATCGCTCATCATCCATGCCCGTCCGGATGACGAGCTGACCGATCCCACCGGCAACAGCGGTGACCGTCAGGCCTGCGCCGTCTTCACTCCGCACTGAGCGGCTGCCTCTCAAGCCGAGGCAGCGCGCTCCGCGACGGTTGCCTCGGCTGCCGGGACTATACGGTAGGAATAGAGCAGCAGCACAAAGGCAATCGGCGCCACCGCAATGAGCGACAGCATGCCAATGCGCAGATCACCGGTGAAGGTCGAAATCTGCCCGACCATATAGGGGCCGAAGGCAAGGCCGATCAGCGTGGTGCCAAGGAAGAAGGCGGCCGTCGCCGTGCCGCGCATGCTCGGCAGCACCAGATCCTGCGTCGTCGCCGCCGCCGCACCGAGCGCCGTGGCGCCGAACAGGCCGGCAAGGAAGTTCATGACGTAGAACATCGTTGCATCTTCGGTGGTGAAACCGATCCAGATCGGGATCACCGGCGCAACCACGCCGAACAGGATGACGAGAATGCGCCCAGCCGGATTGCGGGCGCGTAGCTTATCAGCCATGCGGCCGCCGATGATCACGCCCAAGAAACCTGACAGGGCGCCGGTCGCACCCAGATAGAAGGCGAGTTCCTTCTTGGGCAGACCGAGCACGGTTTCAGCATAGGGCGCCGACCAGAAAGCAAGCGCATAGGCGGTGAGAGCGACCATGCCATAGCCGACGGTGGTGCAGACGAACGCCGGCGTGCCCCAGATCAGGCGATAGGTTGCCGGGTCACGCGCGCGCAGCGTGCCCGCCCAGGAAAAGACGGCGTAGAAACCGACACCGACGGCCGACCATTGCGGCAGATTTTTGGTATAGAGGATCATGCCATAGGCGATGGCGCCGATGATCGCCGCTGCGGCAATATTGATTACGAACGCCGCAGGACCGCGCTGCCATGCACCGATCAGCGTGAAGGGCGGCACGATGGTCGAAAGGTCCTGGACGAAATCGGCAAAGGGCGTGGCCGAACCGTGGGTCGGCGTCCCGTCCATCACACCGCGCTGGGGTTCGCGCAGGCTCGCCACCCAGAGCGCGACGAGCAGGCCGGGCAGGCCGACTGCGAGGAACGCTGCTTGCCAGCCGACCAGACCCATCGGCCCGCCGCCCGGATAGGCGGCGTTCCAAGCCTCTACGATCCAGGCGCCGATGAACAGCGATACGCCGCCGCCGATGTAGAGGCCGGAGGAATAGATGGCGAGCGCAGTGGCACGCTGGTGCTTGGGGAAATAGTCGGAGATGAGGCTGTAAGCGGTCGGGCTCGCGGTCGCTTCGCCGATGCCTACACCCATACGCGCCAGGCTGAGAGCGAGCTGGTTTTTGGCAAAGCCCGACAATGCGGTCATCGATGACCAGAGCGCGAGGCCGATGGCGAGCAGCTTGGTGCGGCTCCAATTGTCAGCCAGCCGCCCCAATGGGATCCCGAACAGCGCATAGAAAACACCGAAGGCGGCGCCGCCGAGAAAGCCCATGTCGGCATCCGTCAGCCCAAGGTCGCGTTTGATGTCGACTGCGAGGATCGAGACGATCTGCCGGTCAATGAAGTTCAGGATGTAGACGATGACAAGCACGCCCAGCACGTACCAGCTGTAACCGTTCGCCTTGGGCGCCTCGGCCGGGGTCGTGGTGGTTCCATCTCCGGTTGCTGCTTCGCTTGTCACCTTATGCTCCCCTTTAGCGTCCGTTGCCGCTTTAGACGCAAAGGGCTAGCAGACGGGCAGGGACGCGCAACATGAATTGTCATTCGATTTGCGCGGAGGGGGAAAGAGGAGAGAGCCGCCGTGGATGGACGCGACGGATCCGTGCTGTTTGTATGCCTTGGAAACATCTGCCGGTCGCCGCTGGCGGAACTGGCGATGCGGCTTGCTGCCGCCGAGGCGGGGCTTGATCTGCATATCGATTCGGCTGGAACGGGAGACTGGCACGTCGGCCGCCCGCCCGATCCCCGCACGCGAGCGGAAGCCGCGCGGCATGGCCATGACATCGGCCATTATCGCGCGCGGCAAGTGGATAAGGCCGATTTCCTGCGCTTTGATCACATCATTGCGCTCGACACCTCCAACCGGAGCGATCTTCAGCGCCTGCGCCCTCCGACTGCACGGGCCAATCTTTCTTTGCTGCTCGATCATGTGTCGGGGCGCGAAGGCGAAGATGTGTTCGATCCTTACTATGGCGCTGCCGCCGGCTTTGCCGAGACTTGGGCGGATGTGAGTGCGGGCACCGCCGCGCTCGCGGCACGCTGGCGTCTGCTTCAAAACAGCGGGTAGCGCGCCAGCTCGTGATAGGTTGATCCTTCGCGGCCCAGCCTGCTTTCGAACAGGATGACCGCATCGGCCAGCTCGCCGGGCCCGCTGAGCGCGTTGTTGGCACTGAGAAAATCCTCGATCGGCCCGGAAGCTGCATTGAGCCGCGCGAGGGTGATGTGTGGCACGAATGCCCGCCGTTGAATGTCCGCGCCTGCCTTGCGGCACGCCGTTTCCACTTTCGTTGCAAGAGCGGTGACTGGCGCTGCCGCGACTATTCCCGCCCACAGGCTGTGCGGCCGATCCTTGCGGGTGAAACTGCCGACACCTTGCACCTGATAGGAAAGGCGCGGTGCGCTGATGGTCGACAGGGCGGCGTCCACCGCCTCGGCAGTCCGCTCGCTAACCTCGCCGATGAAGGCGAGCGTCAGATGAAGCTGTGCATCGCTTTGCCAGCGCGCACCCGCCACACCGTGCATCCGGCCAAGCAGCAGGCTGCGCGTTGCGGCGGAGGGGAGGAGACCGGCGAACAGGCGGACCATATGCGCGATGTAGCCGTTTCAGGATGATCCAACCACCTGTTGCGGCCGCATGTCCGGTTTTGCTTGAAACGGGACCGGATTGCTCCGATATTCACGTCTAGGCCCGCTTATGGTGGCGGGCGTGACGATGGAGAAACATTACATGGCGAACTGGTCAGACCCTCGCGGCCAGACCACGGTGTTCACGGGCACGACGGTTCCCGTCGATTCCGCCACCGATGCGGGCCTGCGGTCCTACATGCTCAAGGTCTACAATTATATGGCCTCGGCGGTGCTGCTCACCGGCATCGTTGCCATGCTCTTCTCGCAGGGTGGCGCATCCTCGCCAGCCGCGCAGTTGATGGGCAGCCCGCTGATGTGGGTTGTGGCACTGGCGCCGCTCGGCTTCATCCTGGTTCTCAGCTTCGGCATCAACCGGCTGTCGACGGGCGCGGCACAGGCCATTTTCTGGACCTTCGCGGTCGTCATGGGTCTTTCCATGTCGACCATCTTCTTGCGCTTCACCGGCGCGTCGATCGCCGAAGCCTTCTTCGCGACCACCGCGGCGTTCGCTGGCCTTAGCCTGTTCGGCTATACCACGAAGCGCAATCTGTCAGGGTTCGGCACCTTCCTGATCATGGGCGTGATCGGCATCCTCATCGCGATGCTGCTCAATGCCTTCGTGTTCCAGTCGGGCGCGATGGGGCTGGTCATCAGCATCCTCGGCGTGCTCGTGTTCGCAGGCCTCACCGCCTATGACACGCAGATGATCAAGAACACCTATTGTCAGGTGGCCGGCACGGAATTCATGGGCAAGGCCGTGATCATGGGCGCGCTGTCGCTCTATCTCGACTTCGTGAACATGTTCCAGTTCCTGCTGAGCATCATCGGCAACCGCGAATAATCGCGGGATACAAGCAGACAAAACAAAGGCCCGGCGGAGTGATCCGCCGGGCCTTTTGCTTTGCCGGATTGTCAGGCTGCGGGCGCCGCCAGTTCCTTGAGAGGAATGTCCGTGTCGGCGAGCTGCGCGGGATCGGCCATTGTTCCTTCCTCGACCAGCTTTCGCCCCTGCGCATAATCGCGGACCATGTTGATGCAATCGAGCGCCACAACGCGGCCTTCGCGCAGATAGAGGATTGAAAAGCTCCGCGTGGCGGGGTCGCCGCGTACCACCGCCGCGTCATGCCCGGTGGATAGTCCGACCGACTGGAGCTTCAGGTCATATTGGTTCGACCAGAACCAGGGCGTCGCCCCATGGTCGCGCGGCTCGCCGAGAATGGCGCGTGCTGCCGTGTTCGCCTGGTCATTGGCATTTTGCACCGATTCGATGCGCGTGACGGCTCTGCCCGGCATGAAGCGGGTCGCCTGCGCCGCACAGTCGCCGATGGCGAATATGTCGGGGAGGGTGGTGCGGCAATGCGCATCGACCAGCACGCCGCCGCCTGCCCCCGTTGCCCCCGCGCCGAGCAGTGGCTCAACTTCCGGAACGATGCCGATGCCGACAATCACCATGTCGGCAGGCAGCTCTCTTCCGTCGGTCAGGCGCACTGCACAGGCGCGCTCGCCTTCGCCGATGATCGCCTCTACGCCCGCGCCGAGCAGCAATTCCACGCCATGCGCGCGATGCTCGTTTTCGACAAAGCGCGACAGCGCCTCGCCAGCCACCCGCGCCAGCACACGGTCAAGCGCCTCGACCAGCGTCACCGCCTTGCCGAGCTTGGTCAGCACTGCCGCTGCCTCCAGCCCGATATAGCCGCCGCCGATCACGACCACCCGCGCCGCATTGTCCAGTTCGGCAATGACGCCTTCGATGTCTGCCCGGTTGCGGATGACATGGACGCCAGCCAGATCGCCGCCTTCGCAGGAGAGCCGCCGCGGCGTTCCGCCCGCCGCCCAGACGAGGTTGGCATAGCCGATGGTCGTGCCGTCCGCCGTGGTCACACTGTGGGCGCCTGCATCCACTGCCACCACCCGCTGTCCGCCGAGCAGCGCCACGTCGCGCTCCGCCCAGAAGGCAGCAGGGCGGATCAGCATCCGTTCCCACGGCTTGTCACCGGAGAGATAATCCTTGGACAGCGGCGGCCGCTCATAGGGCAGTTCGGCTTCCTCGCCGAGGATGGCGATGCTCGCCGTATAGCCGCCCTGGCGCAGCGCGATGGCGGCTTGAGCGCCCGCATGCCCGCCGCCGACGATCAGCGTGTCGAACTGGTCCATGGGATTACCCCGCGCTCACCCGCTCGATGTCCGCGCCGACTGCCGCGAGCTTTTCCTCGAGCCGTTCATATCCGCGGTCGAGGTGATAGACGCGGCTCACCTGCGTCTCGCCCTGTGCCGCCAGCCCCGCGATGATGAGGCTCATCGATGCGCGAAGATCAGTTGCCATAACCGATGCGCCGCTCAGCCCCGCCACGCCGCGCACCACTGCGCTGCGGCCCTTGACCGTGATGTCAGCACCCATGCGCGCCAGCTCGGGCACGTGCATGTAGCGGTTTTCGAAGATCGTTTCGGTCAGCACGCTGGTCCCGTCAGCGAGGCACAGCATCGCCATGAACTGCGCCTGCATGTCGGTGGCAAAGCCGGGGTAAGGCGCGGTCGACAGGGTGATGCCCCTAGGTCGTCCCTCATGCGCCACCCTGATGCCTTCGCCATGCACCTCGACTTTCGCGCCGGCTTCCTCGAGCGCCTCAATGGTCGCTGCCATCTCTGCGGCATTGGCACCGATCAGGTCGACCTCACCGCCCGTTGCCATCACCGCGCAGGCATAGCTGCCCGCCTCGATGCGGTCGGCCATCACCCGATAGGTCGCGCCGTGCAGCCGGTCGACGCCTTCGATGGTCAGGGTTTCGGTGCCGATGCCGTCGATCTTCGCGCCCATCGCGACGAGGCAGTTGCACAGGTCGACGATCTCGGGCTCGCGCGCGGCATTGCCGATGACGCAGGTGCCCTTGGCGCGGCTCGCCGCCATCAGCGCATTTTCGGTCGCGCCCACCGAGACGACGGGGAAGTGGATCTTGCCCCCGGGCAGCCGCCCGCCCGGCGCCTTCGCCTTCACATAGCCCGCCGCCATTTCCATCTCCGCGCCGAAGGCTTCGAGGGCCTTCAGGTGCAGGTCGATCGGCCGGTTGCCGATGGCGCAGCCGCCGGGCAGCGAAACCGTCGCCTCGCCGGTGCGCGCCAGCAGCGGCCCGAGTACGAGGATCGACGCGCGCATCTTACGAACGATGTCATAGGGCGCCATGGTCGATGTGACGGTCGTCGCCCGCGCGGTCATCACCCGCCCGAAATCCTCCGGACGTGACCCCTCAATGGTCGTCGAACAGCCGAGCTGGTTGAGCAAATGCCCGAACCCGTCGATGTCCGCGAGCCGGGGCAGGTTGCGCAGCGTCAACGGCTCATCGGTCAAGAGCGCGCACGGCAGCAGCGTCAGCGCACTGTTTTTTGCCCCCGAAATCGGAATGGCACCCCGGAGCGGCTTTCCGCCGCGAATGACTATTTGATCCATGCCCCCCGCTCTAGCGCGTGCCGCGTGTGCTGCAAGAGGAGGGGGATGGGCCTTGGCTTTACTGCGCCGCGACCGGCGGCTGGTAAAACACCTGCGCCCCCGGCCCGAGCGGCAGGTCGAGCGCCACCCAGCCCATGGTCATGACAAGGCCGACGGCCATGAAGCTCAGCGCATAGGGCAGCATCAGCGCCAGCAGCGATCCCACCCCCAGCGTCTTGTCATAGCGCCGCGCAAAGGCGAGGATCAGCGGGAAATAGCTCATCAGCGGGGTCATGATGTTGGTGTAGCTGTCACCCATCCGGTATGCCGCGGTGGTCATTTCCGGGCTGATGCCGAGCAGCATGAACTTCGGCACCACCACCGGTGCCATCGCGCTCCACTTGGCTGCGGCCGACCCGATGAACAGGTCGAGGAAGGAGGAGACGAGCTGCACGCCCGCGAGCAGCAGCGGCGCGGGCACCTGCATCGCCTGCAGCACCTGTGCACCGTCGATAGCGAAGATCGGTCCCAGCCGCGACCAGTTGAACATCGCCACGAAATGCGCGGCAAAGAAGACGAAGACGAGATAGGGGGCGAGCATCTTCACCCCTTCCTGCATCATGCCGATCACATCCTTTGCCCCGTCGATTGTCCCGGCCGCGCGGCCATAGGCGGTGCCCGTGATGAGGAAGAGCAGGAAGAACCCGGCGACGAGCCCGGCGTAAAAGGGCTGGAGACTCGCCGGCCCGGCGGCGCTCTCGTCAATCAGGGGGGTATAGCCCGGTGCGAGCGCGAGTGCGGTAAAGGCGGCGACCATCAGCAGCGCAGCCACGCCGGCATGGCGCAGCCCGCGGCGCTCGGCGGCGGTCACTTCGGACTTGGCAAGCTCGGCCTTCAGCTCTTCGTCGGATTCACCGCCCCAGGCGCCGAGCCGGGGTTCGATGATGCGATCGGTGATGTACCAGATGATTGGCGTGAAGATGAAGACGATGGCCAGGATGAAATACCAGTTGCCGAGCGGGTTCATCGTCCAGGCGGGGTCGATGATGCGGGCGGCTTCCTGCGTGAAACCGAACAGCAGCACATCCATCTGTCCCGGCGTGATGTTCCCCGCAAATCCGCCGGACACGCCGGCGAAGGCTGCGGCAAGGCCGACCAGCGGATGGCGCCCCACGCTGGCGTAGAGGATCGCGGCGAGCGGGATGAACACGACATAGGCGGCATCGGACGCATGGTGCGAAACCATGCCGATCACTGCGACGATCGGGGTCATGATCGCGCGCGGCGCGTTGCGCAGGCTGATGCGGATCAGCGCGGAAAACATGCCGCTCCGCTCCGCCACCGCTGCGCCGAGGATCAGCGTGAGGACGAGGCCCAGCGGCGCAAAGCCGGTGAAGGTGCGCGGCATTTCTGTGATCAGCCGGGTGATGTTTTCTTCGGAAAACAGGCTGGTTGCGCTGTAGGTCAGCACGCCATTCTCGAGCGTGCCCCACTGCGGCGCTTCCTCGCCGGTATAGGCAAGGCTCGCTGACCAGCCGAGCCATTGCCCCAGCGCGGAGAGCAGCATCAGGAACAGGATCAGCCAGACGAAGATCATCGCCGGTTCGGGCAGCTTGTTGCCCACCCGCTCGATCACGTCGAGAAAACCGCTGCGTCGCGGTGCTGCTGCCTGTTCGGTCATGAGAAGGGAGAACTCCGTGCACGCGGCATCACCGGCCGCTGTCCGTCCGTCCCTCCGCCGGACGGTCTAGCGCGCGATGCCACAAAGGGGAAGAGGGCGGGGTAAGCCATTATGCTCCTGCAATCGGTTGCCCGCTCAGGGCGCCGCTCATGGCTTCAGGGCGCGCCGCCCGCCTTGGTTAGCGCGCACCTGCGACCAGATCGGCGGGGAGTGTCGGGTTGGACAGGAGCCGTTCCATGCGTTGCCAGCGCGTTGCGTCATCGGGATTGCCGGCCTCGATGTAGCGGCGCACCAGATCCTTGCCCCAGCCATAGTTGAGCACATAGGCGCGATAGCGGTCGGTAAAGCGCACCGATTGTTCGGCACGCGCGCGGCTCAGCAGCAGGTAGCGCTGGCTGAAGGCAATGGCTTGTTCGCGATCGATTTCACCATCGAGATACATTTTCGCGATGGTCAGGCGCGCGCCGCCGAGTGCCTCGGTTGCCTGCTGCACGCGCCAGAAGGCCTCGGCACTGGCCGGATCCAGCCCGGCGAGCGGGTAAAGCACGTCGCGTTCGAAGGCGAGCCGCTCCGGCCCCGGAAAGGCGAGGTCGATGCCGTAATTGGCTGTGCCCTCGGCGATCACGCTGGTCGGGCTGTAGAGCGGATAGACTGAAAATTCCTGCCATCCGCGTGCGCGCACCAGTTCGCGCTCGGTCATGATGCCGAGCACATGGTGGCCGGGATAGCCTTCGTGACAGCCCAGATCGACCGCGCGGCTGATGCGGATCGGCAGATCGGTGTTGATCTGGATGAGGCTGCGGTAATTGCCCAGATAATAGTTATAGCCTGACCATGGCTTGTCGGTAACGAACTCCATCACGAAGCTCTCGCCCTCGGGCAGATCGTAATGCGCCACGGTGCGGCGGCGGCATTCGGCGATGGCGGCATCGAACACGGTGCGCAGCCGGTCGGCTGGGATGGTGTAGCGGTCATTGAACCGATCGACCCGCTCCGCGAGCGTGCCTTCGCCGGGCAGCAGGTTCTCAAGTCCCGCCAGCACCGGATCATAGTCGGTGAGCGGCTTGAACAGCGGATCGGTGGCGAAGAGGCCACGCGCCTCCTCGGCAAAAGGCAGTCGCTCGCCGGCGATCATCCTGAGGCGCGTCGAGGCTGCGACCGACAGCGCCCGCAAGCTGCGCGCGCGGGCCAGCTGTGCCGGATCGGTCAGCGCCGGGATGATATTGCTGTCGAGCATGCGTACCAGCGCATCGGCTTCCGCACGCAAGGCGGGCAGCGGGCGCGGATTGGCTTGCGCAGCGGTGCGCAGTTCGGGCGGCCCGTAATAGGCGTCGACATAATCGCCCTCATAGGTGCCGGCCTCCAGCGTCAGCGCCAGAAAGCGCGCGGCGGCATCCTCAAGCGCTCGCTGTGCCGATGGCGCGGCGGTTTGGGCCGAACCGGCGGACGGCGCAATGGCCTGCGACTGCAAGGATACCGCGCAGCCTGACAGCGCGAGCGCGCAGGCGGCGATGGCCGATGTGAAGCGCAGTTTCATCTCAAACTCCCTTGGTTGCACCGGGCCGTTCGTCGGGATCGTCTAACCCGTCAATATCGCCGTCCGCATCGAGCTCGGCTTCCTGCTGCGCCAGCTCTGCCGCGTGGCCGGGGTGCAGCGGGGCGATGCGTAGGATGGTGTAGCCTACCAGAGCCGACAGGATTGACCCGCCGAGGATGCCGATCTTGGCTTCCTCGACCAGCACCGGATTGTAGAAGGCGAGCCCGCCGATGAACAGGCTCATGGTAAAGCCGATGCCGCACAGGATGGCCACGGCATAGATCTGTAGCCAGGTCGCTCCTCGCGGCTTTGCGGCAAAGCCGGACTTCACAGCCATCAGGATGGCGCCGAAAATGCCGACCTGCTTACCGATGAACAGACCTGCGGCGATCCCGAGCGTCAGCGGGGAAAAGATTTGCTCCATCGTCAGGACGGAGATGGCGACGCCCGCATTGGCGAAGCCAAACAGCGGCACGATGAAGAACGCCACCGGAGAATGGAGCGCATGCTCCAGCCGGTGGAGCGGCGACACCGCTGAATCCGGCGCGCCGGGTGTTCGCACAATGGGAATGGCAAAGGCCGCGAGCACCCCGGCGATCGTTGCATGCACCCCCGACAGCAGCGTCGCATACCACAGCAATGCAAAGCCGATGGCGTAAATCCAGAGGCTGCGCACCCCCATGCGGTTGAGCATCATCAGCGCGATGAAGATGCCGGCCGCAGCAGCGAGTGCGGGCATTTTCAGGCTCGCGGTGTAGAACAATGCGATGATCGTGACCGCGCCCATGTCATCGATGATTGCGACAGTGACGAGGAACAGCTTGAGCGATGTCGGTGCACGCTTGCCGAGCAGCGCGAGCACGCCGATCGCAAAGGCAATGTCGGTCGCCGCCGGAATGGCCCAGCCCCGGGTGAGCTCCGGATTGCCGGAAGTCACGGCCAGATAGACGATCGCCGGCACTGCCATCCCGGCGAGTGCTGCAACCGCCGGCAGCCGCCGCTGCGGCCAGGTGGAAAGCCGCCCGTCGACGAACTCGCGTTTGATCTCCAGACCCACGTACAGGAAGAAGATCGCCATCAGCCCGTCGTTGATCCACAGCAGCGGCGTCATCGGGCCGAGCTTTTCGGTCAGCACAGGTCCCGTCTCGACATTGAGCCAGGCGCGATAAGTGTCACCCAGTTCGCTGTTGGCAATGATCAGTGCCAGCGCGGCGGCGACCATCAGGACGATGCCGCCTGCGGCCTCGCTTTCGAGGAATGCGCGGACGACGGACCGGGGGCGGGGGAGAGCCGTCTGGGACATGCGCCGTCGGTAGCAAGCGCAAGCGCCGTTGAGAACCAAAACCGGCGGTGTCCGACCGGCGCTTGCCATTTTGGAGGGAAGTCGGCATCAATTGATCCATTGTGGCGCCGGCTCGGGCGGCCCCGAAACCTCTGGTGGGAACGGGTTCGGGCATGGAGAGCTGGGGGGCGCTGCTGTCAGCGGTCGCTTTTGAACTGGGCCTGTTTGCGGCCGTCTGTTTTGCGGCAGTCGCCATCGATGATCTGGCAGTCGATCTGATCTGGCTGGTTCGGCGCGACCTCCGCCCGCATAGTCTTACCGGATCCCGCGCGATCCCAGATGTCGCCTTTGCGGTGTTCATTCCGGCATGGCGCGAAGCCGCGGTGATCGGGCCGATGTTGCGCAACCTGTCCGCGCAATGGGCACACTGGCCGCAGCTGACCGTTTATGTCGGCGTCTATCCCAATGATCCGGACACTCTTGCTGAAGTAGAGCAGGCGGCGGTGTTGGACCCGCGCATCCGCGCAGTTGTGAATGACAAAGCCGGTCCGACAACCAAAGGCGCCTGCCTCAACCGGCTATGGCATCAACTGCGAGACGACATCGCGACAGGCCGCACGGCCGCTGATGCCTGTATCATTCATGATGCAGAGGATGTCGTGGACCCCAAAGAGCTTGAATTGCACGCACGCGGTCTGGCCGATGCCGATTATGCCCAAATCCCTGTCATCCCGCTGGTGCGCCAGCAATGGAGCTGGATCGGCGGCCATTATGGCGATGAGTTTGCCGAATCGCATCTGAAGGAGCTGCCGGTTCGAGCGGCACTTGGTGGCGCGATGCCCACCGCAGGGGTGGGTTGTGCCTTTCGCCTTGCCGCGCTCGACTGCATCGACAGCGGCCATGGCCCTTTTGCGGCGGACAGCCTGGTAGAGGATTATGAACTGGGGGTTCGGCTCTCAGCATCCGGTGCACATGGCGTGATGCTCCTCGCCAGCGACGATGATGGCCGGCTGATCGCCAGCCGTGCCCTGTTCCCGGACCGGCTGGACACTGCGGTTCGGCAAAAGACGCGCTGGTTGCGCGGCATCGCGCTTGACGGGTGGGATCGGCTGGGCTGGCCCATCGCGCCTCACGCTAAATGGGTGTCGCGCTTGTCCACCTTGTGGATGCTCTGGCGAGACAGGCGCGGCCTTCTGTCCGCTATTGTTATCTTTGCCGGCTATACCGCCATCGTTACTGGTCTTGTCGCGTTGGCGATGGGTAAGCCGCCGCTAATCATGCACCCCGCGGTTGTCGCGCTGCTCTGGTTCAACCTGGCCATTTTGTTCTGGCGTCTGGCTATGCGGGCGATGTTCGCCCGCCGGGCCTATGGCGTCGGCGGCGGATTGCTCGCCATCCTGCGCCAGCCGGTTAGCAACCTCATTCTTGTGATGACCGCTTGGCGTGCCTTGCGCGACTATTGGGCCGGGCGTCGTGGCATGGCGCTGCGCTGGGACAAGACCGAGCATGAGTTCCCCGCAGCAACGCCCGCGCCCGCCGAATGAACAAGGAACGATCCCGGCCATTCACCTTGGTCGTTCTGCTTGCTGCAGGCTGGCTGGGGCTGCGGGCCTTCATCCCCGATCTTTCGCCGGTTCAGAGCAAGGTAGAGGGGCAAGTGATTGCCAGTGGGCGAGAGGTTCCAGCCGTGCCGGGCGATATGCCTTTCGCAGTCGCGAGTCCCATGGTCTCCATCCCGGATCGATCGTCCGGCCAGCGGGCAGCGGCAGGGAAGCGTGAAGTGCCGATGCCGCTCTTGCGCCTGCCCAGTCCCGCTTTCGGCACCATGATCGCGCCGCCGCCGATCGTCCGTGACATGCTTCCCGCGCAGGCTGGGCCGCCGCATGCCAATCCGGCAGTTTCAGAAGCGGGCTTGGCCAGCAATCAGACATTGCCCGGACCCAACCCGGCCAACCGGCAGGACAGATTCGCGCTGTCGGCGTGGCTGCTTGCCCGCGACGGTAACGGCGCGCCCGCGCTGTCGGGTCAGGCCGCGCTCGGTGGATCGCAGGCTGGCGTCCGCGCAAGCTGGCGGCTCGATCGCTTAAGGCGGGGCGAAGCATTCGCCCGTGTCTCATCGACAGGCAGGCCGGGCGACGGAGCAGAAGCGGCGGCTGGCGTTGCATTCCGCCCGCATCGCCGCCTTCCAATCCAATTGGTAGCCGAACGACGACAGGCGATCGCCGGCGAAGGCGGGCGGTCGGCTTTCGCCGCCTATGCCGTCGGTGGAGTCGATTCTGCGCCTGTTGGTCCAGTGCATATTGATGCCTATGGCGCTGCGGGCATGGTCGGTTTGCGCTCGCGAGACCTGTTTGCCGAAGGTTCGGCAGTCGGCCGCATCCCGCTCGCTCGCCTCGGCCCGGTGGACATCTCGGCAGGCGGCGGTGTCTGGGCGGCGGTGCAGCCCGGCGCGTCACGCGTCGATGTGGGGCCGCGCGCGCAATTGCGCTGGCGTGATGGGCCGGTCCGCCCGGTCATCAGCCTCGATTGGCGGCAGCGTGTTGCGGGGGACGCACGTCCACAATCGGGCCCGGCGCTGACCGTGGGGGTCGATTTTTAGGCCGGTGCGCTGTCGAACTGCAGGCTCGCCAGTCGCGCATAAAGCCCGCCGTCGGCCACCAGGCTGTCGTGGGTGCCCTGCTCGACGATGCGGCCTTCGTCCATCACGATGATCCGGTCGGCTGCGCGTACGGTGGCGAGGCGGTGGGCGATGACGACAGTCGTCCGGTCGGTCATCAGCCGGTCGAGCGCATCCTGCACCAGCCGCTCGCTCTCGGCATCAAGCGCGCTCGTTGCCTCGTCAAGTAGCAGCAGCGGCGCCCGGCGCAGCAATGCGCGGGCAATGGCGATGCGCTGGCGCTGCCCGCCGGACAGGCGGGTGCCCGCCTCGCCGAGGAAGGTGTCTAGCCCCTCAGGCAGCTTCTTCAGGAATTCGGCGGCATTGGCAGCCTCGGCGGCTTCCCAGATGTCGGCATCGCTCGCCGCCCAGTTGCCGTAGCGCAGATTGTCGCGCGCGGTCGCGGCGAACACCACCGTTTCCTGCGGCACGACCGCAATGCGTGCGCGCACGTCCGCCGGGTCGGCGCTGCGGATATCGACACCGTCGAGCAGGATGCGCCCGGCCTCGGGATCGTAGAAACGCTGCGCAAGCTGGAACAGCGTCGATTTGCCCGCGCCTGAAGGACCGACGATGGCCACGGTCTCGTTCGGCTGGATCGCCAGCGTGAAATCATGCAGCGCCGCCGTGTCCTGCCGCGTTGGATAGCGGAATGCGACACCTTCGAAGGCGAGCGCCCCCTGTCCCGGTTCGGGCAGTGCCACCGGCTGTGCCGGCGCCCGGATCTCCGGCTCGGCATTGAGCAGCTCATTGAGCCGGCTCGCCGCCCCCGCCCCGCGCACCAGATCGCCATAGACTTCGGTCAGCGCGCCGAATGCGCCCGCAACCAGACCGCCGGTCAGCACGAAAGCGGCGATGGTGCCGCCCGAAATGCGTCCTGCCGCAACCTCGGTTGCGCCGTACCAGAGCAGCGCAACGATCGCGCCGAACAGCAGGGCAATGACGGTGGATGTCATCACCGCGCGGATCATGATGCGGCGGCGCGCAGTGGCAAAGGTGCGCTCGACTGCGCCTGCAAATCGCTCTGCCTCTCGCGATTCCTGACCAAAGCCCTGCACAATCTTCATCGCGCCGAGCACTTCGGTGGTCATTGCGCCGACATCCGCCACGCGGTCCTGACTGGCGCGGCTGATGGCCTGCAAGCGGCGGCCGAGCAAGACGATCGGCATGATGATGAGCGGGATACCGATCAGCATCATACCGGTCAGGCCGGGCGCGAGTGTGAAGAGATAGATGGTGCCGCCGACCCCCATCACCACATTGCGCAGCGCGACCGAGACGGTGGTGCCGACGATCTGTTCGATCACCGCGGTATCGCTGGTCATGCGGCTGGCGATTTCCGACGGCCGGTTTTCCTCGAAGAAAGCGGGTGCCTGCCGCAGCAGGTTGCGCTGCACTGCGCGCCGGATGTCCCCCACGGTGCGCTCGCCGAGCCAGGACACGAAGTAGAAACGGACAGCCGTCGCCGCCGCAAGCACGCCGACGATCATGAAAAGATAGTGGAAATAGGTATCGATGTCCTGCCCGCCGCCAGCGACAAAGCCTTCGTCGATGATGCGCTTGAATCCTGCCGGAATGGCAAGCGTTGCTCCCGCAGCGAGGGCGAGGCCGAAGATCGCGGCGGCCAACTGTGCGGGATAGCGCCGCGTATAGCTCCACACCATGCGCAGGCTGCCGATCGATTTCTTGGTCTTGTCGGGTCCGGATGCGGCCACGGCGGCAGGGCTTTCACTCATGGCGGCCCCCTAGCATCGCCACGGGGGTCAAGGCTAGCCGCGGGCACTATCCGCTTGCATGATGCAGTGCAGCATGGCACCTCCCCCGCTCTGACCGTCGCGCAGGGGGATGCGCGCGAAACCTTGGGACCGGTCCAAACAGATGCTTTACCAAGCCTATGATTTCCAGCGCGCGATGTTCGCCGGTGCTAGCCGGTGGGCTGAGGCGACTGCCCGCGTGCTCGAAACAATGCCTGCGCCCTTTGCGACCGTCTCGCAGGCGCCGGTTGTCGCCAGCGCGCTCGATGTGTTCGCGCATGCGACCCAGCCGCGCGGCAAGCCGGCCTTTGGTCTTTCCACCACCATCGTCGACGGGCGCGAGGTCGCGGTCGAGGAACGGATCGAGGCGCGCAAGCCCTTCGGCCAGCTCAAGCATTTCGTCCATTCAGGCAGCGAAGGCGCGCCCAAGCTGCTGATCGTCGCGCCCATGTCCGGCCATTTCGCGACTCTGCTGCGCGGCACCGTTGAACGCATGCTGCCCGGCCATGACGTGTGGATCACCGACTGGAAGGATGCGCGCGATGTCCCGCTCACCGGCGGTGGCTTCGATCTGGAAAGCTACATCGACTATGTGATCGAATGGCTCGAGCATATTGGCGAAGGGGCGCACGTCCTCGCCGTCTGCCAGCCGTCGGTGCCTTGCTATGCTGCCGCGGCGATCATGGGTGCGAACGGCCATCCCTGCCGGCCAAAGACGCTGACGATGATGGGCGGGCCGATCGATACGCGCGAGTGCCCGACCGCGGTCAATGATCATGCGACGACCAAGCCGCACGACTGGTTTGTCCATAACGTCATCGCCACCGTGCCCCCCTATTACAAGGGCGCCGGCCGGCGCGTGTATCCCGGTTTCCTCCAGCTCAGCGGCTTCATGTCGATGAACCTCGGCAACCATATGGTCAGCCACTGGCACATGTTCTCCGACCTCGTCGAAGGCGACGGGGAAAGCGCGGACAAGCACAAGGAATTCTACGACGAATATCGCGCAGTGTGCGACATGACGGCGGAATTCTACCTCCAGACCGTTGATGTCGTGTTCCAGCGCCACCTCCTGCCCAAGGGCGAGTTCAACTACCGCGGCAAGCTCGTCAATCTCGCGACCATCGGCGACACCGCGCTCCTTGCCATCGAAGGCGAGCGGGACGACATCTCGGGCATCGGCCAGACCAAGGCCGCACTCAAGCTTGCGACCGGATTGCCGGAAAAGAAAAAGCGCTACTTCCTCGCCGAAGGGGTCGGCCACTATGGCATTTTCAACGGCAGCAAGTGGCGCACAATGATCGCCCCCGTGGTCGAAGACTGGATCCGCGCCCACGATTGAACGGTTGCTTCAGGCTACCGCTTCCTCGACCTGCATCGGCTGCGGCTTGGCCCGGGCCGCGATCAGACATCCGGTGACGATCAGCACCGTGCCGGCAATGACCGGCCAGGTCAGCGGCTCGGCAAAGAACACCCACCCGCACAGCGCCGCCCAGACGAAGGCGCTATACTCGACCGGCACCAGCACCTGCGCCTCCGCCCGGGCATAGGCCCAGGACAGGAGGTAGAGCGACGAGACGGCCAGCACCGCCGCGCCGACAATCAGCGGCCAATGTTCCCCCGCCGGCACCACCGCGAGCCATGGCGCGCCGAGCGATAGGCAGCAAAGCACGGTCAGCGTCTGGAAGAAGGCGATCTCCCCCGGCCGTGCAATCTGTGCCTGTTGGCGCGCGAGGATGAGGTTGTAGGCGAACAGCACGGCAGAGGTCAGCACCGCCGCGACGCCAAGCCAAGCCTCGTCACCGTGCGCCTGACCGCCCATCCGGCCGGTCATGATCACAGCAACGCCGATGATGCCGAGCACTGAGGCCATGATTGCTTCGCGCCCGATGCGCTCGCCCAGCATCACAGCCGCGAGATAAAGCGCGATCAGCGGCGCGATGAAGGACAGGGCAATCGCCTCCGCGAGCGGCAGCACGGTGATCGACCAGAAAAACAGCAGCGCCATCACCGCCACCACCATCCCGCGCCAGATATGGAGCCGCATCGCGGCCCGCGTCGGCCAGCCGGTCGGCTGAAACGCATAGGCCGCCCCGCTGATGCCCAGCCCCGCCAGATTGCGCCACAACAGCGCATTATAGGCGCCGAGCGCGAGACCCAGCCCCTTCATTGCCGCATCCATGAACGAAAACAGCATCACCCCCGCACAGGCGGCAAGAAAGGCGGCAAGGGTGGCAGGATGGCGCATGGTGCTGGTCAGAGGCTTGCGCTCGCCTTCACACACTCTCGCCCATCCGGGCCGTGCGCGGCGAGGATGATGTGGCCGTCCTCCTGACGTGCGGCGAGGGTGAGGGGCTCGCCGGCAATCGCAGGGGAAACCGCGCGGAAGGTGAAGCGCCGGATCGGGCCGTAAAGCCCGCTCGCCCAGTTGAGCAGCAGCGTCGCGGTCAGCGGGCCGTGGACGACGATGCCGCGATAGCCCTCAATCCCCGTCGCATAGGGCGCATCATAATGGATACGGTGGGTGTTGAATGTCAGCGCGGAGAAACGGAACAGCAGCGCCTCGTCCGGGGTGAGACTGTGCTGATGGTCATAGAGTTTGAGCGCCTTCACCAGCCCATCATCGGCGCGCTCCGGCGCTGGAGCGGACGGTGCGGCATCGGTAACGATCGCCGGTTCGCGATAGACCAGAGTCTGTTTTTCCCGCACCACCGGCACGCCATCGGCGCTCACCGCATGATCGAGTGTCACGAAGGCGAGGGCACCGCTGGCGCCCTGCTTTTCCTCGATAGCCGCGATGGTGCTGGTGCGGGTGACAGTCGCGCCCACCGGGATCGGCGCCAGAAACTCGGCCTCGCTCGCCGCCCACATGCGGCGCGGCATGGGAATGGGCGGCAGGAAACTGCCGGCAACGTCGCGGCCCTCCTCAGCCTTTCCCGCTGGCAAGCCTGCGCGGCGCGGATGCCCGTCCTCGCCCAGTTCGGCAGAGGCGGCTTCGGGCAGGTTTAGGCACCAGTGGATTCCGGCGAGCGGCGCGGGATCATCGGGCGAGAGATCGAGCGTCGCGCGATGGCGGCGCACCAGCGCGGGCGTCAGCTGCTCGCTCTGCTCATGGCTGCGCCCGATCCACTCCTGCCACTGGCTCATCAATAGCTCCTCGGCAGTCCCAGCACATGCTCCGCCACATAAGAAAGGATCATGTTCGTGCTGATCGGCGCGACCTGATAGAGGCGCGTCTCGCGGAACTTCCTCTCGATGTCATATTCCGCAGCAAAGCCGAAGCCGCCGTGCGTCTGGATGCAGGCTTCGCCCGCGGCCCAGCTGGCCTCTGCCGCGAGCATCTTTGCGATGTTCGCTTCCTCGCCGCAATTTTCGCCCGCCTCATATTTGCGCAAGCCCTCGGCAACGAGCAGATCCGCCGCACGTGTCTGCGCATAGGCGCGGGCGATGGGGAATTGCACGCCCTGGTTCTGGCCGATCGGCCGGCCGAACAGCACGCGCTCGCGTGCATAATTGCTGGCCTTTTCGATGAACCACTTTGCATCGCCAACACATTCGGCAGCGATCAGCAGCCGTTCGGCATTCATGCCTGACAGGATGTAGCGGAACCCCTGGCCCTCCTCCCCGATCAGATTGGCGGCGGGCACGCGCAGATTGTCGAAGAAGACCTCGGTGGTCGAGTGGTTCATCATCGTTTCGATGGGCCGGATGGTGAGGCCGTTGCCCACTGCCTCGCGCATGTCGACAATGAAGACGCTGAGGCCGTCGGTCCGCTTCGCCACCTCCTCGCGCGGGGTGGTGCGGGCGAGCAGGATCATGAGGTCGCTATGCTCGGCGCGGCTGGTCCAGATCTTCTGGCCGTTGATGACATAGGCATCGCCATCGCGTTTGGCCGTGGTCTTGAGGCTCAGCGTGTCAGTGCCGCTGGTCGGCTCGGTGACGCCGAACGCCTGCAGGCGCAGCTCGCCCGATGCGACGCGGGGCAACCACTCGCGCTTTTGCGCCTCGCTGCCGTGGCGCAATACGGTGCCCATCACATACATTTGCGCATGGCAGGCCCCGCCATTGCACCCCTGCCGCTGGATCTCCTCCAAAATCGCGGCGGCGGCGGACAGCGGCAGGCCGGACCCGCCAAACTCCTCCGGAATGAGGACGGACAGGAACCCGCTCTTCGTCAACGCCTCGACAAATTCGGTCGGATAGGCGCGGGCCCGGTCCTTGTCCTGCCAATAGGGGCCGGGAAAATCGGCGCACAGGCGGGCCACTGCCTCGCGGATATCGGCATATGTCTCGGTCATGCTTGAGCCACTATCTTCCTGTCGATGAGGGCGGCAATCGCGCCGCCAGATAGGCCGAGCCGTTCGGCCAGCACCTCTTCACTATGCTGGCCGAGCTGCGGGGCAGGCCGCGGCGGCAGCCGGTCGAGCCCCGGCAGCGTCGCGAAGGAGCCGGCTGCGGGATAGCTTTCCCCACTCGGATTGGGGCTCGCGCCAAACATCGGATTGGCAGCGAGCGCGGGGTCGGTCGCGGCCTCGTGCATCGTGCGGTATGCGCCATGGCAGCCGCCGGCAGCATCGAGCGCGGCGGCGAGTTCGGCATGGTCGCGCTGCACGACGCGCGCTTCAACAAGCGGGAACAGCGCGTCACGATGACGGAACCGCTCGCCTTCGTCCTTGGCAAAGCTGGTGCCGCGCGCCGTTTCGATCACTGCGACCTCTGCTTCGATGCCGAGGACGGAAACTAGCGCAGTCCATTGCCGCGCCGTGATGGCCATGATCATCATCCTGACCCCGTCCCGCGTAAGAAAATCGCGGCCGAAGGCGCCATAGACGGCATTACCCAGTCGCTCGCGGTTGCCGCCGCCGGTCAGCACCTCGGCGAACATGCCGAGATTGGCGGCGGTGCCAAGCGCAACGTCCATCAACGGCACGCGCACCTCGCCCCCTTCGCCGGTCATTTCCCGGCGGCGCAGCGCGGCGAGCAGGGCAAAGGCGGCATAGGCGCCGGTGAGCAGGTCCCAGGCGGCAAGCACATGATTGACCGGTTCGGGCCCGGGCCCAGTGAGGTCAGGAAAGCCGACCGCGCAATTGACTGTATAATCGAGCGCCGGTCCGCCATCGGCGAGGCCCATGACGCGGACGGTGATGAGATCCGCGCGCCCGGCCGCCAGCCGATCATGGGCCATGAAGCTGCCGACCGGAAAGTTGGTGATGCACTGGCCGGTGGCGCGCACCAGCTCTGCCAGCAGTTCGCGGCCTTCACCCGAGCTCAGGTCCAGCGCGACCGAGCGTTTGGCGCGGTTGAGATTTTCCCAATAGAGCGAGGCACCATTGGCAGCGAGTGGCCAGCGGTTGAAATCGGGTCCACCGCCGATCTGATCGACGCGGATCACGTCCGCGCCCATCTGTGCACAATAAAGGCCGGCGGTCGGCGATGCGACGAAAGAGGAGGCCTCTATGACTGAGAGGCCGGTTAGCAGGGGGTACATTCAGCGTCCTACCACACCGCGCCTTCGCGCTCGAATTCACGCAGCAGATGCTTGGCAATCTGGAGCTGCATGATCTGTGTGGTGCCTTCATAAATGCGCAGGATGCGGGCATCGCGGAAAAAGCGCTCGGCAGCATATTCGGCAAGATAGCCCGCGCCGCCATGCACCTGTACGCAGCGGTCAGCGACCCGGCCGCAGGTTTCGGATGCAAACATCTTTGCGGCTGCGGCTTTCCGCAGGATCGCCTCGCCCCGGTCGGCGCGCGCACAGGCGTCCGAAATCATGCATTCTGCGGCGTAAAGCTCGGCATCGCTGTCCGCCAGCATCGCCTGGATGAGCTGGAAATTGGCGATGGGTTCCCCGAATGCCTTGCGTTCGGTGGCATAGCGCACCGCCGTATCGAGGATGCGGCGGCCCATGCCGACGCTCATCGCCGCGACGGAGAGGCGCCCGTTGTCGAGGCTCTGCATCGCGATCTGGAAACCGCGCCCTTCCTCGCCGCCGACCAATGCATCGGCCGGAATGTGGACATCCTCCATGATGACGTCGGCGATATGCGCGCCGGACTGGCCCATTTTCTTGTCGGGGCTGCCAATGCTGATGCCGGGCGTCGTCATGTCGACGATGAAGGCTGAAACATGGGCGTTCTTGGGCAGCGCATCCTTGGATGTGCGCGCCATGATCAGGCCGATCTTCGCGTGCGGGGAATTGGTGATGTAGCGTTTGGTGCCGTTGAGCCGCCAGCCATTGCCGTCGCGCACAGCCATTGTCTGCATGGCCGCGGAATCCGATCCACTGCCCGGTTCGGTGAGGCCGAAGCAGGCGATCTCACCAGACGCGATGCGGGGCAACCATTCGGATTTCTGTTCGGGTGTGCCGAAATTCTTGATGGCTGAACCGGTCATGCCGACGTTGATCGACATGGTGCTGCGATAGGCCGGCGCCGCGTAGGAAAGATGCTTTACCGTCTCGATATACTGGCTGATGTTCATGCCCGCACCGCCGAACTCCTCGGGGATGGTGATGCCGAACAGGCCCATGGCGCGCATTTCGTCCAGAATGTCATCGGGGATGCGATCGTTCGCGATGACATCCTCTTCAGCCGGGATCAGCCGCTCGCGCACATAGCGCTTCAGCTGGTCAAGAAAGGCTTCAAAGACATCTGCATCCATACCCGGGTTCATCATTCTTCCTCTCCAAATCCTCCCTGCTTCGGGGAGGACGCAACTTAAGCCCCCATCATCCCGACAATGGCGATGGAACTGACATTCTGATTGGGCATGCCGCCGAGATTGTGGCTCAGGGCAAAGACCGGCTGTTCGGCACGTTGACGGTCACCTGCGCGGCCGAGCAACTGCAGATAATTTTCGTAAATCATCCTCAGGCCCGATGCGCCGATCGGATGGCCGAAACATTTGAGGCCGCCATCGATCTGGCAGGGGATTTTTCCGTCGGCATCGAACATGCCGTCGAGCACGTCGCGCCAGGCTTCGCCCTCGCGGCTGATGTGGAGGTCTTCCATCGTCACCAGCTCGGTGATGGAGAAACAGTCATGCACTTCGGTGAGGCTGATCTGGTTCCGGGGATCGGTGATGCCGGCTTCCTGATAGGCCTTGGCCGCGGCGATGCGGGTGGTGTGGAAATAAGCACCATTCCATCCCGACCCCTGCAGCTCCCACCCGTTGGAGGTGGCGAGCTGGAGTGCCTTCACCGTAACGATGTCCGTCTTGCCGAGGCTCTTGGCGATTTCCGGGGTGGTGACGATGGCACAGGCTGCCCCGTCGGAAACGCCGCAGCAGTCAAACAGGCCGAGCGGGGCCGCGATCATCGGTGCGTTGAGCGCCTGCTCTTCGGTGATGGTGTTGCGCAGATGCGCCTTGGGGTTCTTTGCGCCATTGGCGTGGCTCTTGACCGAGACATGCGCCATCGCCCGCTTGAGGTCGTCCGCTCCGACGCCATGACGCGCGCGATAGGCAGAGGCGAGCTGTGCGAAATTGCCTGGGGCGGAACCGGTGACGCCGATCATGTCATGCGTTGTCCCGCGGGTGCGGACGGGCAGCCCGCCATAGCCCGTGTCCTTGAGCTTCTCGACGCCCATGGCGAGCGCGATGTCCGCCGCGCCTGACGCGACGGCATAGACAGCGCCGCGAAAGCTCTCGGTCCCGCTCGCGCAGTAATTCTCGACCTTGGTGACGCCGATGTCGTTGAGCCTGAGAGCCATGGCGAGCGGAATGCCCGAGGGGCCGATGTTGACCGCATCGAAGGCGGCGCCCAGCCAGGCCGCGTCGATCTGGCTGGTTTCAATGCCGGCGTCGGCGATTGCTTCTTCATAGGCTTCCAGCATCAGGCTGTCGGCGTCCTTGTCCCACCGTTCGCCGAACTTGGCGCAGCCCATGCCGAGGATCGCCACCTTGTCCCTGATGCCACGTGCCATCTTGCTCTCCCATCCTCTCTACCGAGAGGGTCAATTTCAATGCGCCGGTGCCGCTTTCCAGAAGTAACGGCGGAACCCGCGAAGCTCGTCAAAACTCTTGATGCGGAACATCATCCTGAGGTCGGTGCCGACCTCCAGCGCATCGGGTGCGATATCCGTGAATTCGGACATCATCCGCCCGCCGCCTTCGAACTCGATATTGCCATAACAGCTCGGCGGATCGGGGGAGAAGGTGAGCGCGTCCGCAGTATAGGTGAGGATGCGTGCCGGCACATCGGCCAGCGGATAATCCTCCTGCGTGCGGATGGCGTGATCGTTCGGATTGACGCTGACGTCGGTCTTCGGAAACTGGATCGTACCGGTGCGTGTGCAGCGGCCGCCGACCAGTGCCATCACAGCTTTCCGGTTGCGCCACAGCGCGGTCAGCGCGGTTTTGCTGTCATGCTCCGCGCGCATTCCCTTTTCGAGCGACAGCAGATCGCGGTGGAAGAGATACTGTCCATAATTGTGGGACTCGCGTCGGCGGGCGAGCCAGCCCGAGACGCCGAGCCGCGGGCGGGCCCCAGCCCCGGTCGCTTCGAACAGCAATATGTCGCACCCTTGCCCGAAGCCGACCAGACAGAGGATGTCACCGGTCTTTGCGGTTTCGAGCGCGTGGGCGAGCATCAGCGTCGGCTGGGCGGCACCGGCATGGCCGATCACCGCGCCCAGCGTGTCGGCAATGGCCTCTGGCGCGATACCTGCGGACTTGGCGAGCAGTTCCGGAATGCCGCGCACGGCCACCGGCACGATCAGCCGCGCGACGCGCCCGCCGTCCAACCCCGCCTTGGCGAGCGCTGCCTTGAGCGCGGGTACGGCGATCTTGGCAAAGCCCTCATCGCGCACCCAGCGCGCTTCCCAGTCATAGTCGGATGCCTCACCCGCTTCGCGGAAATGATCGACGAAATCCATGGCGACGCTGTGGTGGGCAATCAGCCGCGCGAGCCCCGGGCCGGGTCCGACAAGGATGGCGGCGGCGGCATCGCCCGCTGTCATTTCGCGCTCGCTTGCCGGCTTGGGTGTTGTGCGCTCTGCCGCCAGGTGCAGGGTCGTCCGTCCCGCAGCCGCGGCATCAAGCGCGGCAATCAGCGATGATGTGCCGCAGCGCTGGCTGCCGCCGGCATCCATCGTCATCACCGTATCAGCCAGATTGAGCGCCTCTTTCACCACACCGGCATTGGCGCGGTCGGCAAAGACATGGGTGGTGGAAGCAAGGGTCACGGCATCGGCGTTGCGCGCGCCATCAGCGTACAGGTCGCGCGCTGCCTCCACCGCCATGGTGATCGGGTCTTCATCCCAACCGGAAACGGCCTTTTCACCCTTGGCCAGCCCTTTGAGGCCGCCCGCGAACCATCCGTTGAAGGCGTGGATTGCGCTGCGTTGCAGACGCGTCACCGGCACATAGGCGCCGAATCCGTGAATGCCTGCTCCGCTCATCCTGCCTGCCATCCTCTGTCGTTGGCTTTTGACCGACTTTGTGCAAACCCTTCCGTTTACGCAAACGGAAAGTTGCGGGAAGAGAGGGATTCAGACGATGGCAGAAGAAGTTTTGCTGGTCGAACGGCGCGGCGAGGTCGAGGTGGCAACGCTTAATCGCCCCGACGCCCTCAATGCCCTCGATCCGGTTCTGACAGCGGCTCTGTCCGGCTATTTCGAAGGGTTGAAGGCGCGCCCGGATGTGCGTGTGGTGCTGCTGCGCGGAGCGGGGCGCGCCTTTTGCGCCGGCCTCGATATCAAGGCTGAACGGTCGGAGAGTGACGAGACCCCGGTGCTGCGCACGCTCGCCACACAGACCGCGATCGGCAACATCTACCGCGCGATGCGCGCCTGCCCACAGCCGATCATCGCTCTTGGCCATGGCGCGGCCTGCGGTGGCGGTTTCTCGCTCCTGCTGGCAAGCGACGTGCGCATTGCCGCGCCGAGCCTCCGCATGAACGCCGCCTATATCAAGGTGGGCCTGGGCGGGTGCGACATGGCATCGAGCTATTTCCTGCCGCGCCTGGTCGGCGCCAGCCTTGCTGCCGAACTGATCCTCACCGGCCGCTTCATTGATGCCGAGCGCGCACTGGCGCGGGGCCTGGTCAGCAGGATTGTGGCCGAAGACGCGCTGTTCGATGCCGGGATGGAACTTGCGAACGAGATGCTGCTGACCGCGCCTTGGGGCCTGAGGCTATCCAAACAGGCGCTTAATCTCGCGCTCGATGCGCCCAGCCTTGAAGCTGCCATGGCGGTGGAGGACCGGCAACAGGTCATCCTCGCCGCGACCGAGGATCATCGCGAGGCGATGGCGGCTTTCCTTGAAAAGCGCCCGCCAAACTATGCGGGTCGCTAGACCGTTCTGGAGTGCAGGCCATGACTCTTGTCACCATCACCCGTGAAGGCGCGGTCGCCATCGTCACAATGAACCGGCCGGAGGCGATGAATGCCCTGTCCAAGGCATTGCGGCGCGAACTGGCCGCTGCGATGCGCGCGGTGCAGGCTGATGACGGCATCCGCGCGGTCGTGCTGACCGGGGCAGGCACGCGGGCATTCACCGCCGGCCTTGATCTCAAAGAATTGGGCGCCGACACGGCCAACCTCGGCGCGGCCAATGCCGAGGATGCGGATGACAATCCGGTCAAGGCGATCGAGCTGTGCACCAAGCCGGTGATCGGGGCGGTCAATGGCGTTGCCATCACCGGCGGGTTTGAAGTCGCGCTCGCCTGCGACCTGCTGATCGCATCGGCCAACGCGCGCTTTGCTGATACGCACGCGCGTGTCGGCATCATGCCCGGCTGGGGCCTTTCCCAGAAATTGTCGCGGATGATCGGTATCGGGCGGGCGAAGGAACTCGCCTTTACCGGCAATTTCATCGACGCCGTGACAGCCGAGCGTTGGGGCCTGGTGAACCGCGTCGTTGCACCCGATGCGCTGCTGCCGACGGCAGTGGCTCTGGCGCAGGATATGGCGGGCATCGATCCAGCGATGCTCGGCGCCTACAAGGGGCTGATCAACGAAGGCTATGCGGCAAGCTTCGGCGAAGCACTGGAGATCGAACAACGCCGCTCACGCGCGGCCAACGCGCGGGTGGAGGCAGCAGATGTCGAGGCGCGCCGCCGTGCAGTGATCGAACGCGGGCGCGGGCAAGGCTAGCTTCGTCCTACAGGAACTCCCGGAGGACCCCCATAAACCGGTCGAACTGGTCGTGGTGCAACCAGTGGCCGGCGTTCTCAACCTCCATCAACTGTGCGTTGCGGAAATGCTTGAGCCGCCCGTCCTCGGCCGGGCTCGTTGCCCAGCTATCCTTGCCGTAGAGCAGCATCGTGGGGCAGGTGATGGCTTCCCACAATTCCGCGAGCTGATCCGGGCCGATGTCGATGATCGGCCAGATGTTGAGATAATTGTCGAACTTCCAGCTCCAGCTGCCGTCCTCATTGCGGGCGATGCCCTGTTCGGTGAGGTGGCGCGCCTGATCGGCGGTGAGGTAGCTGTTCTCCTCGATCATACGGGCATAGGCCGCCTCGATCGTGGGATAGCGCTTCACCTGGCGGCCGGCAGCGGAACGGCGCCCCTCGATCCAATCGCGCATCCGGCTTGCGATACCGGGTGCTTCGCGTTTGGCGCGACGATCGGGCGAAGGACCCAATCCTTCGATGCAGACCAGCTTTTTCACATTGTCGGGATAGAGGCCGGCATAGCGCGTCGCGACATTGCCGCCGAGGGAATGGGCAACAATGGTCACTGGCGCGAGATCAAGTGTGTGGACGAGCTGCGCAAAGTCATAAACCAGCGCTTCCATGTCGTAATTGCCGTCAGGCGCCCACTGGCTGTCACCATGGCCGCGCATGTCGGGGCAGATGACGTGCCAATCGTGGCGTAGCTGTTCGGCCACCCAGTCCCAGCTGCGGCAATGGTCGCGCCCGCCATGCTGCAGGATCAGCGGCGGCGCGCCGCGATTGCCCCAGTCGGCATAATGAAGCCTGAGGCGTTGCGAGATAAAGCTCTGCGAAGAGGGCCCAGAGAGCGGAAGTTGGTGAGACGGCATGGAGCCTTCACTGCCAATAGTGCCAGTTTGGCGCAACCATCCGTTGATGTTGCGCGGTGGAAATGCCAGAAAATCCAATAGAGACGGGCATTTAAGATCCGTGCAGAGCGGGACGCAAAGCAATGGACAGGGCTGCCCTTGAGGCTGTGGCACTATTGGCGGTGTTGGCCGGCTTTGCCGTGGTTGCGCTGCTTGCTGTCCGGATGCTCGCCAAACGCGGTGTCCGAATTGAGAGAGGCGCCGCGCGCTTCAACCGGGAATCGTCTGTCGACTGATCTTGTCCTGCGTCCATGCCCCTGCCATCTGGCGGTGTGATGACGCGATTTTCGATCCTCGATCTTGTGCCGGTAAGCGAAGGGGGCAGCGTTGCCGCTGCGCTGGATGCTGCCGCAGATTATGCCCGCCACGCCGAATCCTTGGGCCTTCACCGCTACTGGGTCGCTGAACATCATGGCATGGCTGGTGTGGCGGGTGCAGCGACATCCGTCGTTCTCGCTCATGTCGGTGCGGCGACCAGCCGCATCCGGCTGGGTGCCGGCGGCATCATGCTGCCAAACCATGCACCACTTGCGATCGCCGAACAATTTGGCACGCTCGCCGCGCTCTATCCGGACCGCATTGATCTTGGCCTCGGGCGTGCGCCGGGATCGGACGGGCGCGTTGCCCATGCCTTGAGGCGCAACCTGGCCTCCGATGAAGGCCAGTTCCCGCGCGATGTGGTGGAGCTTGCCGCCTATTTTTCCGCTGACGAACGGCTCGGCATCACGGCCACGCCCGGTGCTGGTGCAGATGTCGAACTGTGGATCTTGGGCTCCAGCCTGTTCGGTGCGCAGCTCGCAGCCATGCTCGGCCTGCCCTATGCCTTTGCCTCTCACTTCGCGCCCGATGCGCTGCTGCCGGCGCTTGATACCTACCGGCGCACCTTTCGCCCTTCGGAGCGGCTGGATCGGCCCTATGCGGCGGCGGCCATGAACCTGTTTGCTGCCGACAGCCGCGAAGAGGCGGAGTTGCTCGCCACATCGCAGCAACAGGCGTTCGTTGCGCTGCGCACCGGCAATCCCGGCCGTCTGCCGCCGCCGCGCCCCGGTTTCCGCGAAAGCCTGCCACCGACGGCGCAGGCAATGCTGGATCATGTGCTGCAATATAGCGCTGTGGGAACTGGTGCAGATGTTGCCGATGCAGTCGCCCGCTTTGTTGAGGCGACGGGGGTCGATGAAGTCATTCTCGCCGGATCCATGTTTGACCCCGCAGAGCGCCGCCGTTCGCTCTCGATTGCTGCGGATGCGCTCGGCATCGCTGCGCATTGATTCCGCGCAGATGGGGGCTTAAAGGGGAAAAAGATCGTGGCGGCCCTGAAACGGGGGTCGCCATTTTGCTTTGGAGGAGACGATGGCGATTACCCCGCTGATGCCCGTGTATCCGCGCTGCGGATTCCGTCCAGTGCGAGGGGAGGGCGCCTATCTGGTCTCCGATGATGGTCGCCGTGCGCTCGATTTCGCCAGCGGTATCGCGGTCAATCTGCTCGGCCACGGCCACCCGCACCTGACCAAGGCGATCCAGGATCAGGCGGCGACGCTGATGCACGTCTCCAACCTCTACGGAAGTCCGCAGGGGGAAGCGTTTGCGCAGCGGTTGGTCGACAACACGTTCGCGGACACAGTCTTCTTTACCAATTCGGGTGCCGAGGCGGTCGAATGCGCGATCAAGACTGCGCGCGTCTATCACCAGTCGGCCGGGTCCGACCGTTTCGAGATCATCACCTTCAAGCAGGCTTTCCACGGCCGCACGATGGCGACCATCTCCGCCTCCAATCAGGAAAAGATGCACAAGGGCTTTCTGCCCCTGCTGGAGGGGTTCCGCTACGTCGAGTTCGACGATCTCGAAGGCGCGCGCGCCGCGATCACGGACAAGACAGCGGCTTTCCTTGTCGAGCCTGTGCAGGGCGAAGGCGGGGTGCGCCCGGCGTCTGATGCGTTTCTCAAGGGCTTGCGTGCGCTTGCCGATGAACATGGCATCCTCCTCATCCTTGATGAGGTGCAGTGCGGTGTTGCGCGGACCGGCAAGCTCTATGCCTATGAACATTACGGCATCACGCCGGACATCGTCGCCTCGGCCAAGGGTATCGGCGGCGGCTTTCCGATGGGTGCCTGCCTCGCCACTGAAACGGCGGCGCGGGGCATGGTCGTCGGCACGCACGGGTCGACCTATGGCGGCAATCCGCTTGCGATGGCGGCCGGCCAGGCGGTGTTTGACGTGATCCTCGCCGAAGGCTTTCTCGAAAATGTGACCGCGCTCGGCGAAAAGCTGACGCAGGCGTTGCAGCAGTTCATCGGCAATTATCCGGAGCTGTTCGTGAAGGTGCGTGGCAAGGGGCTGATGCTCGGTCTCGTCATGACGCACGAGACGCGGGCCTTTGTTGCCCACCTGCGCGACAATCACGGCCTGCTTACGGTTGCGGCGGGCGAAAACACCCTGCGCATCCTGCCGCCGCTCACCATCGAACAGAGCCACATCGATGAATTCATCGAAAAATTGTCGGCTGGTGCCGCAAGCTACGAGATGCCGGCAGCGGCATGAGGTTCAGCTCTCTCCCGCTTGCGGGAGGGGGAGGAGAAACAAATGAGACATTTCCTGAATCTTTCGGACGCGGGTGGCGATGCCATTGCCGCGATGCTGGCTGATGCGATTGACCGCAAGTCGGCGCGTGCAGGCTGGCCGAAGGGGCGCCCAGATGCGGATGCCCCGCTCGCCGGTCATGTGTTGGGCATGATCTTCGGAAAGAGTTCGACCCGCACCCGAGTCAGCTTCGATATGGCGATCCGCCAGCTCGGCGGGACCAGCATTGTCATTGATGCAGGGCAGATGCAGCTCGGCCGTGGCGAGACAGTGGCGGATACCGCGCGCGTGCTCAGCCGCTATGTCGACGCGATCATGATCCGCACCGACGATCATGCCAAGGTCGAGGAAATGGCCGCGCACGCGAGTGTGCCGGTGATCAACGGCCTTACCGACCTGTCACACCCCTGCCAGATCATGGCTGACATGCTGACGCTGGTTGAACATGGCCACAGCCTGCCTGGGCTGGAGGTCGCCTGGCTGGGTGACGGCAACAATGTTCTGAACTCGATTGTCGAGGCCGCGGGGTTGATGAAGTTCAACGTCCGCATCGGTTGTCCGCAGGGCTATGACAGCGATCCCGCCTTTATTGATGCGGCGCGCCGTGCAGGCGCCACCGTCACCGTTCATCGCGACGCGCGAGAGGCGGCAGCGGGGGCCAATGTGCTGATCACCGACACCTGGGTGTCGATGGGCCAGAACCATGCCCATAACAAGCTGGCGGCCATGGCGCCCTATCAGGTGGATGAAGCGCTGCTTGCGCTGGCTGCGCCTGATGCCCATTTCCTCCATTGCCTGCCCGCGCACCGTGGGGAGGAAGTGACCGATGCGGTGATTGATGGGCCTCGCTCGCTGATCTGGGATGAGGCTGAAAACCGCCTGCACGCCCAGAAATCCGTTCTTTTGTGGGCGTTCGGCAAATTGGGTTGAACCCACGCCGCTCGTGTCGAGCGAAGGCAAGACACGCTAAATCGTCCCTCGCCATCGCGCGGGACGAACGGAGATTTGGAATTGACGTCGCATACTGACGAAACCGGCTTCGACCGGCCGATTACCTTCACCCTTTCGCATGAGGATGCGCGCGGACGCGTCGTGCGGCTTGGGCCGGTGCTCGACACCATCCTGTCGGCCCATGCCTATCCGCCGGTGGCCGAGAAGGTGCTTGCCGAAGCCTTGGTGCTCACCGCGCTGCTCGGTTCCACGCTGAAGGAGCCCGGTGACCAGCTCACCATGCAGGCGCAGACTGACAATGGCGCGATCAGCTTGCTGGTGTGCGATTATATTGGCGGCAAGCTGCGCGGTTACCTGTCCTTCGATGCCGAGCGGCTGGTGGAGGCCGGCGCCGATCCGACGCTGTTCGGCCTGTTCGGTAAGGGGTTCCTCGCGCTCACCTTCGAAAGCGCCGGCAACCGTTATCAGGGCATCGTGCCGCTGGAAGGCGCGAGCCTGTCCGAAGCGGCTGAACAATATTTCCGCCAGTCGGAACAGCTGCCGACTGTCATCCGTGTCGCCACGCGCCATGACGCCGGGGCTAAGTGCATCGCCGGTGGCGTGCTGGTGCAAAGCCTTGCGGTGGGTGAGGAAGGTGGTGAGCGGCTGGAGGTACGCGGCGAGCGGGTTCATGCCGATGCGGTGTGGGGCCATGTTGCAACGATTGCCGAGACTATCCGGGACGAGGAACTGACCGATCCCGGTCTCAGTCTGGAGGCGCTGGTGTGGCGGCTCTATCATGACGAGCAGGAAGTCCGCGTGGCAAAGGGTGACATGCTGTCGCGTGGCTGCCGTTGCAGCGTTGATTATCTCGCCTCGGTCATTGCGCGATTTCCGCAGGGTGAACGCGCCGAAATGGCCGGAGATGATGGCAAAATATCCGTCGATTGCGCCTTTTGCTCGCGGATCTTTTCCATTGATCCGGACGCTATTCCTGCCGCGCATTGACGTCAGTCCGAACGGTTTGGCGCCGTAAAACACCTGTTCATCTTGTGCGCGCTATTGGTGTGTATGGTTTGTGACGGACTGCCTTGAAAGCGCCTGACACAAGCCGTGAAGGACGCGAAAAGGGGTCGCAACCTTGATCGTCGTGTCCGGCTTGTGGCCGGACGGATTTGCAGGGCCGGTTGCCGCCATGTCGTTTGTTACGCTTGTTCTTCGCGCTGCCGCGCTGGCGGCCGTTGCCGTTCCGGCCGCGGCCGAAGCGCCGTCGCTTGCGTTGCTGCAGAGGCTTGAGCCGGGCCTGTGGCAGTTGCGCGACCGAGAGGCGCAGAGTCCGCCGCGAAATATCTGCATCGGCGATGGGCGCGTGCTGCTCCAGCTGCGGCACGAGCGGTTCGATTGTGCGCATTTCGTGGTTGAGGAAACCCCGCAGTCAGTGACCGTGACCTATCGCTGCGGCGCTAATGGCAATGGACGCACTGTTTTGCGCCGCGAAACCGGCCGCCTGGCGCAGATTGAAACACAAGGCATGGCGGATGGCGGGCCATTCAGCGCAAGTTACGAGGCGCGCCGCATTGGCGCTTGTGCCGGGTCAGGCCGCTAACCGAACGTTAACCACAGTCTGTCAGAAGCAGGGGGTGATCCAGTTTTGTGGCTCACTTCCTCCCTAGCAGATCCTTCCATGGGATCTCCACTGGGCCGCCCGCAGCAATGCCGGCGGCCCTGTTTTTTGTCGGGTGCTGGAACGCACAAGCCGATTTCACCAGCAGTGAAAATCCTCTAGGGGCGCGCTGATGCTCGATCCCTCGCTCGCTGTTGTTCTCCTCTCCGGAGGAATGGACTCGATGGTCTGCACCGCGCTGGCGCGCGAGGCGGGGCATCGTGTGATCGCGCTGACGGTCGACTATAACCAGCGCCACCGCTGCGAACTTGAGGCGGCTGGCCGGGTGGCGGCGGCGCTCAACGTGTCCGAACATATCGTGCTGCCGCTCAACCTCAGGGGTTTCGGCGGCTCGGCACTGACCAGCGATACCGCTGTGCCGAAGGATGGCGTCGCGCCCGGCATTCCCGTCACCTACGTGCCGGCACGCAATACCATTTTCCTCAGTCTCGCACTCGGCCTTGCCGAAGCACGTGGCGCCAAGCGCATCTATGTGGGCGTCAACGCACTGGATTATTCCGGCTATCCCGATTGCCGCCCGGCATTTGTGGAGGCCTTTGCAGCGACCGCCAATCTTGCAACGCGAGCGGGGGTCGAAGGTGACCCCTTCCTGTTCGAAACCCCGCTGCTGCACATGACCAAGGCGGACATCGCGCGCGAAGCGCACCGGCTCGGCATCGATGCCGGGATGAGCTGGACCTGTTATGACCCCACGCCGGATGGCCTCCATTGCGGTGAGTGTGATGCGTGCCGTTTGCGGCACAAGGGCTTTGTCGAGGCCGGCCTTCCTGATCCCACCCGCTATGCCGTGGAGCCCGCGCAGCCATGAGCTATGCGGTCAAAGAGATATTCCTGACCTTGCAGGGTGAAGGGCAGCGCAGCGGCCGCCGCGCGGTTTTCTGCCGCTTTTCCGGCTGCAACCTTTGGTCTGGGCGAGAGGCTGATCGGGCGAGCGCCATCTGCCAGTTTTGCGATACGGATTTTGTCGGCATGGACGGGCCGGGCGGCGGTCGCTTTGCCGATGCTGCCGCGCTCGCTTCGGCCATCGCGACTTGCTGGGGTGAGGGCGAAGAAAGTCGCTATGTCGTTCTGACCGGCGGAGAACCGATGCTGCAGGTTGACGATGCGCTGATTGACGCAATTCACGACGCAGGCTTCGAGATCGCCATCGAAAGCAACGGCACGCTCCCTGTGCCGCGCAGTATCGACTGGATCTGCATCAGCCCCAAGGCCGGCAGCACGGTCGTTCAGACCAGCGGCGATGAACTGAAGCTCGTCTGGCCGCAACCGGGCAGCGATGTTGCGGTGATGGAGCAATGGGATTTCGCACACCGGCTGGTTCAGCCGATGGACGATGCCCGCGGGCAGGCCAATGTCCGCGCCGCCACCGAATTCGCGCTCGCCAATCCCCGCTGGCGGCTCAGCCTGCAAACACACAAGTTGCTTGGGCTGGCCTGACCTTAGCCGTTATTTTTTCGCTGGCGCATCCGGTTCCGCACCGCCGGCGGGCGGACGGATGACGAGATCATCGGCCTCGCTCCCGCCACTGCTGTCGCCACCTTCCTCGTCGGTTGATGCTTCGCCGCCTTCGGCTTCCTCATCCGAAGCAGCCGCCGGGTCGACCGCAGCGGCAGTGTCTATGGCGGTGCCATCGCCGCTTGCCTGATCGAGCGTGATCATCTCGTCGCTCGCTGTTCCGGGCAGGATCTCGACATTGCGCATGGTCGTATCGGCGGTGCTTCCGCCGGAGAAAAGATCGCACCCGGCAAGGGTCAGCGCTGAAATGGCGATAAAGGCTGCGGCTGGTCGGTTGGTCATGGTCACTCCAAATCCGCTTCCCTTTACCGGTTCGCCCCATGCTTGTCGAAGGGCTGAATCAGGACAAATGGTTCCGAGCAGGGGAAAGCGCGCCGAGAAAGCTCGGCAGCTTTGCGGCCAGTGCTGCATCGACGTCCGCCATGCGCGCCGTCTTGCCCAACGCTTCCAGGCTGGTCACTGGAAACTCGGCGATCCCGCAGGGCACGATGCCACCGAAATGCGACAGGTCCGGCGCGACATTGATGGACAGACCATGCAGCGTCACCCAGCGACGCACGCGCACGCCAATCGCGCCGATTTTCGCTTCGCGCCCTTGCTGGTCGTCGCACCAGATCCCGATGCGCCCCGGTGCACGCCGTGCCGCTACATCCAGCAGCGCCAGAGCATCGATGACCCAGCCTTCGACCGCATGCACGAAGTTCCGCACGTCGCGTCCGTGCTGCGTGAGGTCGAGCTGGATATAGGCCACGCGCTGGCCCGGCCCGTGATAGGTGTATCTTCCGCCGCGCCCGGCATCATAGACGGGAAAGCGCTGGTCGATCAGTTCGGCGGGATCCGCGCTGGTGCCTGCGGTGTAGAGCGGCGGATGTTCGAGCAGCCAGATACGTTCGCCTGCAGTGCCGGCATGAATGGCCGCGGCACGCTCCTCCATCGAAGCCAGCGCCTCGGGATAGGGCGTAAGGCCGGGTGAAGCCTGCCATTCGGGCGCGCGAGGATTGGCGGCGGTCATGGCCGCGCACTAGGCCGGCCTGCCTGTCCGAAGCAAGCATTTGCGGAAGGGAAGCAAAGCGCTTGCGCTTGCGGCCCTCTGTGGCACAACAACCGCACTATCAACGGCACAAGGGGAGACGCCGTGAACGGATTTTCTATTGGCGAAGCCTGGTCACAGGCCGTCGCCTTTTTGTCCGCCCATTTCAAAATGATCCTGATCTATGCAGCGGCCGGGGTGTTGCTGCCGCTGGTCATCCAGCTGCTGCTGATCGGCGGGACTTTGGAGAGCATGCTCGACCCGCAGGCGATGATCGCGTCGGGCGACAATCCCTTTGCGGCACTCGGTGCTTTTGGTGCCGGGTTCGTCGTTGCCGCTATCCTTGGCCAGATCATTCAAAGCGCCAGCTATTATGCCTCCTGGCGGCACGGCCTGTCCGGAGGTACGGAGGAGCCTGCTTCTACCGTGACTTACGCCCTGGGCGCTGCTGCAATGTGGCTGATCGCGACGATTGTTCTCGTCATCGCTGCGGTGCTGTTGATCGGTCTGCCACTTGGGCTGCTGGGTGCAGGCGCCGCTGCTGGCGGCGATGCCTCTTCACTTGGCGGACTGTTTCTGATTCTCATTCCGGTCATGTTTTTCCTGTTCCTGTGGCTGGGCGCGCGCCTCAGCGTGATTGGCCCGGCGATGGCCGATGCGCGGAGCGTCAATCCGCTCTATGGCATTGCGGCCAGCTGGCGCCTCACGGGGCCATCGCAATGGCCGATCCTCGGCTACATGGTTGTGCTGCTGATCGGCTTCATTGTGCTGGCGATGATTCTCGGCATGATCGCGGCGATCGGCATGATCGGTGCCGCCGGTGCTGGTGGGGAGTTGAGCGCCGGAATGTTCATCGGCACCATGATCAGTGGCATCATCGCCGGCATCCCAATCGCGTTGGCCTATGTCGCCATTCCAGCAGGCATTTATCGCACGCTGGTGCCCAATAATGCAGGTGATGTATTCGCCTGATCGAGATCGGCTGAGGGGCCGTGCAAGAAGGGCGCATGGAGCAGATGCTCCGCGCGCCCTTCGGTTATCTGCGGGTCAGCTTGATTCAGTCCCAGGCGGCGAGCGGCGGCAGGCTCATCAGGATCGCATCGATATTGCCGCCGGTCTTGAGGCCGAACAGCGTGCCGCGGTCATGCACCAGATTGAATTCGGCATAGCGGCCGCGCCAGACGCGCTGGGTGTGAATGTCAGCGTCAGTGAAATCCGCATTCATCCTTTTCCGCACGATCGGCGGATAAGCATCGAGGAATGCTTCCCCCACGGCACGGGTCAAGGCGAAGTTACGCTCGAACAGGGTGTCGCTGTCTGATTCCAGATGGTCATAGAAGATACCGCCCACGCCGCGGGCGACGCCGCGATGGGGAATGAAGAAATAGTCGTCCGCCCATTTGGCATAGCGTTCATAGACATCCGGCCCGAAGGGCGCGCACGCCGCGCGGAATCGCGCATGAAAGGCCTGCGTATCCTCCTCATAGGGGATCGGCGGATTGAGGTCGGCTCCGCCGCCAAACCAGCTCTTCGTCGTCACCAGGAACCGGGTGTTCATGTGGACAGCCGGGACATGCGGGTTGGCCATGTGTGCGACCAGACTGATGCCGGTCGCAAAAAAACGGGGGTCATCGGCGGCGCCGTTGATCTGCTTGGCAAACTCGGGCGAAAATGCGCCGCCGACGGTCGAGACGTTGACGCCGACCTTCTCGAACACCTTGCCCTTCATCACGCCGCGCACGCCGCCACCGCCGCCGCCTGCCTCCAGCGGGCCGGGCGTTACGCCTTCGCCTTCGCGGTCCCAGGCCTGATAATCGAAGCTCGCGTCGCTGCCGGCTTCGCGCTCAATGGCCTCAAATGCCTCGCAAATGCGCGTTCGTAGCGACTCAAACCAGGCGCGCGCCTCGGCCTTGCGGCTTTCCATTTCCGTCATTCCCCAAATCCTCCCGTCTGGCGTAGAGCCTCCGCCAGAGCGATGCCCCCTGCGATCGCGACATTCAAGCTACGAAGCCCCGGCGCAAGTGGAATGCGCACCGCCAGTGCTGCCGCGTCATGCATGTCCGCTGGCGCGCCGCTGCTTTCGCTGCCCAGCATCAGCACATCCTCCGGCGTGAAGTCCGTTCTGTCCAGTCGCACATCGCCTGCGGTGGTCAGGAGCACGAGCCGCCGGCCCTGTGCCCCCATTGCGGCTACAAAAGCCTGCCGGTCTGCATGGCGGTGGATGGCAACATGATCTGCATAATCCATCGCTGATCGACGAAAGGCGGCTGGAGAAAAGGCAAAACCGCAGGGTTCCACAACATGAGCCTCGACCCCGAAACAGGCTGCGGTGCGCAGCAAAGCGCCCACATTTCCGGCGATATCAGGTTCAATCAGAGCAAGAGCAGGGCGCATTTCGGCACCCAAAGTGACGCCTGTCTGGCCCGGCGGCAAGGGTATGCCGAATTTCACTGTCACAGCCATGCAAGAATCGCATTGGCAATGGCGCGGGCCATCGCTATCAGGCCGCCAAATCGACGCCACGAGGCGGCGGCAATGGCGTAGATGCGCCCGCCGGCACAGGCCTCCGAAAGCGCGGTTGCGGATAGGCCCCGAGGGGCGGAAAGCTAGGGTTGTTTTATGGCTGATGAGCAAAGGCCGCTCGGCGAAGAGGGTACGGACGGCGTTCGTCGTCGCGATTTCATCCACATCGCAGCGGTCAGCTTCGCAGGCGTGGGCGCGGTCGCGGCCGTGACTCCGCTCGTCTACCAGATGGCGCCCGCCGCCGATGTTCTGGCCCTGTCGACGACCGAACTCGATGTTGCGGCGATCCAGCCGGGCCAGGCAATCAAGACCACCTGGCGCAAGCAGCCGGTGTTCGTCCGCCATCTGACGGCCGAAGAAATTGCCGAGGCGAATGATGTCCCCTCTGCCGACCTGCGTGACCCGCAGACGCTCGCCGAGCGGACCAAGCCGGGCAAGGAAGCCTATCTCATCACGCTTGGCGTCTGCACCCATCTGGGCTGCGTGCCGCTGGGCGCGGCCGAGGGCGAGAACAAGGGCGAATATGGCGGATATTTCTGCCCCTGCCATGGCTCGCACTACGACACCGCGGGCCGCATCCGCAAAGGCCCGGCTCCGACGAACCTCGTCGTGCCGCCTTATGAATTCACGTCTGACACCGCCGTCCTGATCGGCTGAGGAGCGAGAGCATGAGCTTCCCCTGGGCAAAGGAATATCAGCCGCAGAACGGCTTCATGCAGTGGATGGATGAACGTCTGCCGCTGCCCCGCCTCGTCTATGGCGCGATCGGTGCCGGCTATCCGGTGCCGCGCAACCTCAACTATTTCTGGAACTTCGGCGTCCTCGCCGGGTTCGCGCTGATGATCCAGATCATCACCGGCATCGTGCTGGCGATGAACTATGCCGCGAACACCGCGGTCGCGTTCAACAGCGTCGAATATATCATGCGCGACGTGAACGCCGGCTGGCTGCTCCGCTATCTGCACATGAACGGCGCCAGCTTCTTCTTCATTGTCGTCTACATCCACATTTTCCGCGGCCTCTATTACGGTTCGTACAAGGCCCCGCGTGAAATGGTGTGGCTGCTCGGTGTCGTGATCTTCCTGCTGATGATGGCGACTGCTTTCATGGGCTATGTGCTTCCCTGGGGTCAGATGAGCTTCTGGGGTGCGCAGGTGATCACCGGCTTCTTCTCCGCCATCCCGCTGGTGGGTGAACCGCTGCGCGAATGGCTGCTGGGCGGTTTTGTGCCTGACAATGCCGCGCTCAACCGCTTCTTCTCGCTCCACTATCTGCTGCCGTTCGTGATTGCGGGTGTCATCATCCTGCACATCTGGGCGCTGCACATCCCGGGGTCGAACAACCCCACCGGTATCGATGTGAAGAGCGAGCAGGATACGGTGCCGTTCCACCCCTATTACACATCCAAGGACGGCTTCGGCCTTGGCGTGTTCCTGATCGCCTTCTGTTCGGTTGTGTTCTTCGCGCCGAACATGCTGGGCCACCCGGACAATTATATCCCGGCCAACCCGCTCTCGACGCCGGCGCACATTGTGCCCGAATGGTACTTCCTGCCCTTCTATGCGATCCTGAAGGCGTTCACTTACAACTTCCTCTGGATCGACGCGAAGCTGTGGGGCGTCATCGCCATGTTCGGCTCGATCGCGCTGCTGTTCTTCCTGCCCTGGCTGGACAAGTCGCCGATCCGTTCGGCCAGCTATCGTCCGCTGTATCGCAAGTTCTTCTGGTTCGGCCTACTGCCCTGTATCGCCGTGCTCGGTGTGGTGGGTGCGATGCCGGCAGAGGGCCTGTGGGTGCCGCTGGGTCAGGTCGCCGCGCTCTATTATTTCGCGCACTTCCTGATCATCATTCCGATGATCTCCTATTTCGAAAAGCCCGAGCCGCTGCCGATGTCGATCACCGAATCGGTGCTCGGCAAGGCTGAAACCCCCGCTGTCGGCGCCACGCCGGCGACTGCCTGAGCTTCGGGAAAGGATTAGAAAAATGGTTCGCCCGCTCGGTATCCTCGTCGGTCTCGGCTTCTGCATGGCGCTGGTGTTCGCGCTCGTCACCACAGTGTGGACGATGGCGACCACGCCGACTGAAGACCCCAAGAACACGCCCTATTTTTGGCAGCAGGAGCCGCGCCCTGCGAACCTGCCGTCAAGCGGGCCGTTCGCCCAGTTTGATCGCGTGCAGCTGCAGCGCGGCTTCCGCGTTTACAAGGAAGTGTGCGCCGCCTGTCACGGCCTCAATCTGGTGTCGTTCCGCAATCTCGAAGCGATTGGCTACAGCGAAGACCAGGTTAAGACGATTGCGGCTGAGTGGCCGATCCAGACGCCGTCGGTTGATCCGAACACGGGCGAGGCAGCAATGCGCGCACCGATCCCAACCGATCGCTTCCCGTCGCCCTATCCTAACGAAATTGCAGCCCGGGCCGCGAACAACAATGCCATCCCGCCGGATCTGTCGCTGATCGTCAAGGCGCGCGCGGGGCATCAAGATTATATCTACTCGCTGCTCACCGGCTATCGCGATGTTCCGGCGGAGTTGCCGGAGGCACTGCGCCCCGGCGTCGGACTGAGCTACAACCCCTATTTCGCCAGCCTCAACATCGCGATGGCCAATCCGCTGACCGGTGAAGGCCAGGTGACCTATGATGATGGCACCCGCGCGACGCCCGACCAGATGGCACGGGACGTGACAGCCTTCCTCGTCTGGACATCCGAACCGAAGCTGGAAAACCGGATCAAGACGGGTTGGGCCGTGCTCGGCTTCCTGCTGATCTTCACCATCCTGGCTTACATGTCCTACCGGTCGATCTGGGCGGAAAAGAAAGGCCGTTGACGGTTTTGACGGAGCTGATGCTCCACATCGGGGGGCGCGGAGGGCGGTCGGAATGACCGGTTCCGCGCCCCCTGTCGTTTCCGAAGCCGATCGTCTGGCGGCAATCGATGCGGCCATTCGCATCATCCCGGACTTTCCGCAGCCAGGCATATTGTTCCGCGACATTACGCCGATGATTGGCCACGGCGCGCTCTTCGCTGATGCGGTTGCTGTGCTGGTGGAACGTGCGCGGCGTTTCGAACCCGATGTGATCGTCGCGGTTGAATCGCGCGGTTTCCTGTTCGGGGCACCGGTCGCGCTGGCACTCGGCATCGGGCTGGTGCCGGTGCGCAAGCCCGGAAAGCTGCCTGCCGACACGCACGGGGTCGATTATGGCCTAGAATATGGCCGAGACCGGCTGGAGATCCATGTCGACGCTGTAGAGCAGCAGGCGCGTGTCCTGCTGATTGATGATTTGCTGGCGACGGGGGGGACGGTCAATGCGGCCGCTGAACTGGTCCGCCGCGCGGGCGGTGATCCTGTGGGCGCGCTGTTCCTGATCGAACTGGCCGCACTGGGCGGGCGGGCACCGATTGAGGCGCAGGGCATCGCCTGCGATGCCCTGCTGGTCTATTGAAGCGCCCTCAGAACGGCAGCCAGCGCTGCCGGCGGGAAAACTTCATATAACCCACATTCACCCCTGCACGCGCGCCCAGACCGGCTCGGATCGGGATCAGCACCGTATCGCCGCGCCTCAGGTAGCTGGCATTGAGACCGCCGATCAGATAGCCGGCGCCTTCGCCTGCCGGGAAGCGTTCGAACAATTCTTCGCTATCATGCAGGTTATAGATCAGCACGAAGGTGCTGGATGCATTGGCGCCAGCGTCGAGACCCAGTGATGGGCCGGTCCAATAGACGGGCCGTTGGCCTTCGACGCGATGATGGAGCGTGCCCGAACCATATCGTAGCCCGAATATGAAGGCTCCTCCTGCTTCGCGACCAACGATATAGCCGTTGGGTTCGCCCTGTTCGCGCAGGATATTCTCAATCATCCGCGCCACGCCCTCGGCGCCGCGGCCGAACACACCCTCTGCCGCACCGATCAGATCATCGCGCTGATAGGTAAGGCTGGGCGGTGCAGTGGGTACCGATGCGACAGCCGCGCTGGCGGCTGCGGAAGCATCGACTGGCGGAGGAGGGGTGGGCGTAGCAGCATCGGCATCTGCGGCGGACACCGTTTCATCGGTTGCAAGCCCTTCGGTCGTCCATGCCGCGCCTGCTGACGGGGCCGGAGCAGGTGCCGGCGTGGCCGGTTGATCGAGGTCGGCGTCGATCACCGTGTTGGGATCGACCGTGCGTACCTGGGCCGCGACCGGCGATGCGAGCACGGCGATGGCTGCCGAGATACCAGCCGCAGCGCGCTTCAATCGGGTCCAGTCCGCCATGAAAATTCTCCCTGATGTGCAGCCACGAAACATGACGCACTACACCTGTCTGCATCATGAATCGCCTATGCTACAACAGGATAGTGCCTGCGCGCCGAGCCGAATCCTATTTGCGGCAGAATGAATCCGTGGATTGCGGTTGCACGCGCCCGAAGCGCTCTCTATAGCCCGCCGCGGCCCTCAAAAGTGCGGAGACGTGGGTGAGTGGCTGAAACCAGCGGTTTGCTAAACCGTCGTAGTCTTTAAGGGGCTACCGAGGGTTCGAATCCCTCCGTCTCCGCCATTTTCTGCGTTCTTTAGCCCCGGGCCATAGTGAGCCCCGGGCCACAGCGAGCCCCGCGCCGAGGCGTTTTCCCATTCTCACCTGGTTCTGAACCAATTCACGATGAGCCGTGGCGTGATGACACGATCAGGCAATCAGTTGCTTGCGCGGGTTCCATAAAGAAAGGCGGCCTGGACCATGTCCAAGCCGCCCTCCAAGGTAGGGACCAAGGATGTTTTAGCGCAGAAGGCTGAGAACGCCCTGCTGGCTCTGGTTTGCCTGTGCAAGCATCGCTGTCGATGCCTGGCTCAGGATCTGGGCTTTCGCCAGGTTGGCCGTTTCAACCGAATAATCGGCGTCTTCGATCCGCGACCGGGCGTCGTTCAGGTTGGTGATCTGGTTGGCCAGATTGTTCACGGTGGATTCCATGCGGCTCTGACCGGCACCGAGAGCGGCGCGTGTTGCAGCCACGGCTTCCAGAGCAGTGTCAGCATCGCCGATCGCGGTCGTCGCACCGCCAGCCGTTGATATGTCGGAGCCCGAAGCGTCCGTCAGGTCGAAGCCGGTGATCACAAGGTCAGTCTGATCGGTCGAAGCCGAACCGGTCTGGATAGTGATGGTCACGTCCGCGGTGCCAAACAGCGTCGTGCCGTTGAAGCTGGTGTTCGCGACGATGTCATCGATCTGTGCGCCGAGCTCGGCCACTTCGACCTGGAGGTTGGCACGGTCATCATCGCTGTAGGTGCCGCTGGCGCTCTGCACGGCCAGTTCGCGAACACGCTGCAGCATGTTGGTGACTTCGTTCAGCGCGCCTTCGGCCGTCTGAGCAAGCGAAATGCCGTCGTTGGCATTGCGCACAGCCTGGCTCATGCCGCGGATCTGCGAGGTCATCGAGGAAGCAATTGCAAGGCCTGCTGCGTCGTCGCGAGCCGAGTTGATACGCTTGCCGGTCGACAGGCGTTCCATTGCAGTCGCCAGCGCCTGATCGGCAAGGCGGCTGCCATTCTGCGCACGCATGGACGCCATGTTGGTGTTGATTACGGTCATGTCGGTCTGTCCTTCTCTTCGCCATCTGACCTGCCATCAGGTCGCCAGACAACGAACGTCCGTCCCCGCCAAAGCTTAAACAGGGGGGGAGTCAGAAAATCGTCGGATCGCGACGAAATCCGGACAGACCGCTGCACGCAAGGTACGGAAAATCGCGAAATTCTGGGACTGGCACGCCTTTTGCTGTTTTCGCGTCTGCGGCGCGGAGAGCGTCGTGCCTATGCAGCCGAGGGTTCAGATGAGTTTCGATGCAAGTCAGGTGCTCGCACTGAGAGACAGCATTCTCAGCCAGAATGAAGCCATCCGGCGGGCGTCTGGTCGTGACTCAATTGCCGGCCAGCTTGGTGCGCCCGCTGTGCCGCAGGAAGGTTTCACCTCCGCGCTGGAAAACGCCCTGCAGCAAGTGAACAGTTCGATGAAGCAGTCACAGGCGATCAGCGAGGCCTATGAGCGTGGCGAAGTCACCGACATTGCGGCCGTCATGCTCACTCGCCAGCAGGCCTCGATCGGCTTCGAGGCGACGCTGCAGGTCCGCAATAGACTCCTCTCAGCCTATAAAGACATCATGGGCATGCCGGTCTGATGGCGGATTTGTCACTGCCATCGCAAGCGGCCTCATCGACCCTCCCCTTGCAGGAGAGGGGCGGGGCTGCCGCAACCGGAAATATGGCGAGCTGGCTTGAACGGCAGAACGGGCCGCTTTCGAAGGTCGGCTCCTTCATGCAGCAGCCGGCCGTAGTCAGGGCGATGCCGGCCCTGATCGGTCTTGCTGCCGTCAGCGCCGTCGCGCTCGCCTGGGTCATGCTTGCCCAGCCCGCCAGCCGTTCGCTGTTTCCGCAAGCCTCCGACGCCGAGCGGTCGCAGATGGTCGAAACGCTGAACGCCAGCGGTATCGGCTATTCGATCGACCCGTCGACCGGCATCATCAATGTCTCGGAAACCGACTATCATCGCGCCCGGATGACCCTGGCCAGCGAAGGCCTGCCGCGCTCGGCACCGGCGATGGGTGAGATGATGGGCTCGATTCCCCTCGGGTCATCGCGCGCCGTCGAGCTGGAGCGGATCCGCGACGCCCGCCAGACCGATCTGGCGCGAACGATCGAGCAGATCGATATCGTCAGCTCTGCGCGTGTGCATATTGCGGAGAACACGCCGTCAGCCTTCGTCCGTGACAATGCGGAGCCTGCCGCATCGGTCATGCTCACTCTGGCGCCCGGCCGGTCACTGTCCGACTCCCAGGTGCAGGCGATCGTCAATCTGGTGGCTTCATCCGTTCCCGGGCTGTCGACGGACAAAGTCGCAGTCGTGGACCAGATGGGTAAGCTCCTGAGTCAGCAGGGCGGCCTCGGTTCATCTGCTGCCGAGCGTCAGCTCGCGGTCAAGCGCCAGATGGAAGAAGACTATCTCCGGTCGCTCAATCACCTGCTCACCCCGGTTTTGGGTGAGGGCAATTTCACTGCCGACGTTAATGTGGACCTCGATTTCAGCGACATCCAATCGACCCGTGAAGGGGTGCCGGCGGATCCCGCTGCGCTGCTAACCGAGGAACGCCAGCTTTCCACCGACCAGAGCGCCACGGCAGAAGGCATTCCGGGCACCATTTCCAATACACCGCCGGAGGCGACGGTCGTAGCAGAAGCGCCTGTGGCGGTGCCGGCGGAAGCGCTGGCGTCCGGGCGACGCACGGAAAACTATTCCCGCCGCTTCGCGCTGGGCCGGGAAGTCTCCGTCACGCGGCAGCAAAGCCCGTCGCTGGCAAGAATAACGGTCGCGGTGGCCGTAAAGGCGAACGCGAACGGCGCGCGCAGCGCGGGCGAAATGCAGCAGCTGGAATCGCTGATCAAAGGTGCTGTCGGTTTCAATGAGGCCCGGGGCGATGTTGTCGCACTCTCGGCGCGCCCCTTTGTCGCCCAGCCGACCGAGAGCGAAACATGGTGGCAAGCGTCCTGGATGCCGCTCGTGGCGCGCAACCTCACCGCTGCCCTCATCGCGGCGATGCTGATCTTCGGCCTCTTCTGGCCGCTCTATAAGCGTCGCAGCAAACGGGCCGCCGAACGAAAGGCGGAGGAGACGATTTCGCTTCTCACCACCAACCTTCCCCGGTCGGGCGGCGCGCTGCCAGCTTCCAGCGACGCCGGGGCCACTCCCACCGTCACGGTGGAGATGATTCGGGCGACGCATGGTTACGAGGCACGCGCCAAGTTGATCCGGCAGTTCGTGGCTCAGGACCCTGCCCGGGCTGCGCTGGTCGTGAGAGACCTCATCAAGTCCGATGTCGAGCGCAGTGGAGGCTCGAATGGCTGAGCCTGAAACGACGGAAAAGGAACAGGACACCTCTACCCTTTCGGGCAGCGAGGTCGCGGCCATTCTCCTGATGCTGCTGGGTGATCAGGAGGCCGCAGAGATATTGAGCAACCTGGAACCGCATGAGGTCCAGCATCTCGGTCGCGCCATGTTTCATGTCGTGGACGTGAGCGAGGAGCATGTCGACGATGTGCTCACCCAATTCACTGATCGCGCGCGCGTGCGGACCACCATCGGCTTTGGCGCTGCGCCGCGCATCCGTGCGGTGATGGAACATGCCCTGGGCGTCGACCGGGCAGAGACCGTCCTCGCCCGGATCACGCCGCCGCAACGAAGCCGCTCGCTCGATGCCCTGCGCTGGATGGACAGCAAGACCATCACTGGCCTGATCGAGCACGAGCATCCGCAGATCGCGGCGATTGTACTCGCCCATCTCGAGCCGCCCATTGCGGCGGACGTTCTGCAGTTGCTGCCAGTCGAGATGCAGGCCGATGTCGTTTACCGCGTCGCCACCCTCGATACCGTCAGCGGAGAGGCGCTCGCCGAACTGGAGGAGACACTTCTCCACCAGATGGCGCGGATAGCGACCGCCCCCGCAGCAGCACGTGGCGGAGCGAGCGAGGCGGCCAAGATCATGAACAATACCCGCCCGGGCAATGATCAGCGCATCATCAAGACGCTGAACACGCTCGACCAGAAACTGGCGCAGAGGATCGAGGACGAAATGTTCGTCTTCGAAGACCTGATGGCGCTCGATGACAAGAATCTCGGCATCCTCCTCCGCAATGTGGAGAATGAAATTCTGGTCGTCGCTCTGAAGGGGGCCGACGAGCGGCTGCGCGACAAGATGTTCGGCTGCATGTCCAGCCGTGCCGCAGATTCCATCCGCGACGACATGGCAGACCGCGGCCCAATGCGCCTCGCAGAGGTCATGGAAGCACAGAAGGAAATGCTGACCATCGCCCGCAGGCTGGCCGATTCCGGCGCGCTGATGCTGGCCGGCAGGGGAGAGGACTATGTCTAAACTCTTCCGGCCTGCGGAATCGGATCGCCTCGCTGTCAATGGCTTCCTGCTTGATCAGCTGCGTGCGGAGTTTGCGCCATGGGTTGATGGCATCTTCGGTTCCGGGCCGGCCACCGACCCGGCGGGCGCCGCAGACGCGGACCATCGGCGTGACCCGGAGGAGGCGGCGCTGCGCAATGCCTATGACCGGGGTTTCGCGGATGGTTCGGTCCAGGCCGAAGAGGAAACCCGGCACACGATCGAAGCCCTCGGAAACATCGTGTCCGGCCTCGAACAGCTCAGGCCCTGCGAGAGTCGCGATCTTGCCGTCTTGCTCGCCACGGTGATCGATGCCGTGCTGCGCGATGTCCTGGCCGTGACAGAACCTGACCCCGCGCTGTTGCAGGCCCGGATCGTGGCTGCGGCTGAAGCGGTCGTCACTGTCACACAGCCGGCTGTGCTCGAACTCAATCCTCTGGATGCCCAGGCCCTCGATACGGCCAGCCTCGCCATGACGGTCGAAATCAACCACGCGCTCGGGCGCGGGGAATTCCGGGTCCTCACAGCCAGTGGCGGGATCGAGGATGGACCGGAACTGAGATTGCAGCAGCTCAAAGCCGCCCTTCAACATCAGGGGCTTGGCCATGCTTGATCTCGCCTCTCGCACCGAAGGAAATGCTCTGCTCGAAGCTGCGGCGCAACTCGACCTGACCAGTGTTCGCGGCCAGCTCGGGCCGCGGCCTCTCGGCCGGTTGGAAAGCTTCGACGGCCTGATGCTGGAAGCGACGGGGCTGACGCTTCCGGTTGGCTCTGCGGTCACTGTCGAACCGGCACATGGCCGCTCGGTCAGGGCTGAAGTCGTCGGCTTCCGGGGCCCGCGCTGCCTGTTGATGTGCCTTGATGCCGATCCTGCGCTGGTCAACGGGTCGCTGATCCGGCCTGACAGTGCCGACGGCGATATCAGTGTGGGCATGGGTCTGCTCGGTCGGATCGTCGATGCGCTGGGTGAACCGCTCGACGGGTTGGGGCCCGTGCTGACCTCCGGGCGCTGGCCGCTCCACGGTCGCGCTGGCAATCCGCTCAACCGTGCCAGCGTAACCGAACCCTTTGATGTCGGCGTGCGCGCCATCAACGCCTTGCTGACTGCAGGGATCGGTCAGCGCATCGCCATCATTGCCGGGTCGGGTGTCGGAAAATCCGTGCTGATGGGCCAGATCATGGCCGGTTCGATAGCCGATGTCATCGTGGTGGGGCTCATCGGCGAACGCGGACGCGAGGTCAGCGACTTTGTTGGAACCAAGCTTCCGGCGGATGTTCGCGCGAAGACTGCTGTGGTCGCTGTCCCTGCTGATCACGCCCCCATGCTCCGGTTGCGGGCAGCCATGCGCGCAACCGCCATAGCGGAATATTTCCGGTCAAAGGGGCTGAAGGTATTGCTTCTGCTCGACAGCCTTACGCGTGTCGCTCACGCCCAGCGGGAAATCGGCCTGTCGCTCGGAGAGCCGCCCACGGTCAAAGGCTATCCGCCCTCCGCGCTTGGGCTGATCCCTCGGCTGGTCGAACGGGCCGGGAATGACGAGAGCAGCGGCGGTTCAATCACCGCCATCTACACCGTTCTGGCCGATGGCGACGATACCGACGATCCGATTGTGGATGCGGCACGGGCGATCGTGGATGGCCATATCGTGCTTTCGCGTAGCCTCGCCGAGCAGTCGGTGTATCCGGCTATCGATATCGGCAAGTCCCTTAGCCGGGTGATGAGTGACGTTGCCGAGCCGGACCATGTCTTTGCGGCTCGCGAAGTGCGGCGCCTCTGGTCTGCCTATGAATCCAATCGCGATCTCATTCTGATGGGTGCCTATGCCCCCGGAACTGACGCGGATATTGATGAAGCCATTGCGAAGCGCGCCGCAGTGCTGGCCTTTCTGTCGCAAGAGGCAGGCCAGTGCGTCTCCTTTGAGCAGTCCCGCGTCGACCTTGCGGAGCTGGTCCAGTCATGAACGCCAAGCGCACATCCCGCAAACGCATGCTCCGGGTGAGGAAGGTGCAGCACGACATCGCCGTCGGTGCATATATTCGGTCACGTGCCGAACTGGCCAAAGTAGAGGACAGCCAGGAACGGGTGCGCAGCCTGAGGGCGTCGATGGAGATATCGGTGGGCCCGACTTGCGGAGCGGCCCTTGCCCGCCATGCGGAAATGGCGTCCCGGCTCGATCATGTCAGCGTCCATCTGGACCAGCTCTGTCGCAAGGCGAGCGAAGCCCATCTGGTGCAGGATAATCAGCGCATTGTTGCCGAACAGGCGCATGAAGGCGCGAAAAGGCTTTTGGGCAAAGCCGATGCCGAGTGGGAGGCACAGGACCGTAAGCGGCAGTCGACCTTCTCCCGGCGGCGCGCGGCTTTCGCCTTGCGGGAGGACCGCCCATGATGGTCGCGGCCGTTTCTGCCAGCCTCGCGCCAACTGCCTCGACGGCGGAGGATGCGCCGGTGAACCCGTGCACCGTATCGGGCGATACCGCTGCATCCTTTGCCATGCTGCTTGGCACTGGTTCTCACGATCGCGGAGACGGCCCGGCTGTGGCCGATGCCCCGCCCGCCAAGAGCGCGGCAGGTGGCGAGGATGCTTTGGCCCTGATGCTGGCGTTGGGCCTGCCTCAGGCGTGCGGGAAGGGTGACAATCCGGCCCCGCTTCAAACACCGCCGAAAGGGCGGGGCCCGGCGACTTCGGTCAAGCCGGACAGCCTTCTGCTTGCAACCGATGGTGAGGAACGCGCTGGTCCTGCGCTCCCGCCGGATGCGGCAGAAGGCGAAGTTTATAGCGCGGCCGATCTCGTCAAGCGCATTCAGACCCTGCTTTTGGCGCGGTCCTCCGGTCAGGATCGGCCTGCTTCTTATGGCGCTGCCGAGCCTGCGAAGACCGCTCCGGTGGGCGCAGCGCCATTGCCAGCCTTGTCGGGGCAGGGTGCGAATGGTGATGGCCTGCCGCAACCGGGCAACGCCTCTGCCATGGCGCTTTCGGCCATGCTTCCGGCTGCCGACAGCGGGTCGAGCTTCGGTGTGGCTCTTGCCGCTGCGGCTGCGCCTGGCGCACCGCGTGCGGCGCAGGTGGCGACCGGCACGCCGGCACCGTCGCAGGCTTCGCTTATCGCCGGAGATCTGGGTCAGTCCGAAGCCTGGTTGGAAGGCCTTACCCGAGAAATTGCCGCCATCACCTCAGACCATCGAACGCTGCGGTTCAGGCTGGACCCGTCCTCGCTCGGCAAGATTGACGTCGAGGTGCAGAATGCGGCCGACAAGACAACCGTCTCCATGGCGGTTGCCAACAACGCCTCCCTCGTCGCGCTGCAGGATGCCCAGCCGCGACTGATGGCCGATGTCCGCCACGCAGGTCTGCGCGACGTCGAAGCCCATATCTTCTCCGGACAAGGTCAGGGCAACCCCGGCCGTGGGCAGGGAGAACACCAGAGAAAGGAAAGTGATCGGCAGGACTGGTCGAGCACTGACCGCCATTCGATCCAGGAAGGGCGCGGTCCGGGCCGCGTGACTGACAGATTTGCTTGAGGACTGACAGATGGCTGATGACGTTACCCCCAAACCCAAAGGCGGCAAGCTGAAGAAGATATTGCTCTTCGGTGCCGTGATTTTGGTTGTTGTCGCGGCGACGGCCGCCACGACCTTCTATTTCTTCGGTGGCACCCAGCAGCCGGCTGCTGCCGAGGATGACCCGGCCTTGCCCCAGTTGCGCCCACGTGAGGACGCCACCGACGAACAGATTACCGCGGCTACGCGCGCTGCGCGGCGAGGCCGGGTCGATCCGCGCGTGTTCCAGGCAACCTACATCCCCGTCACAGACAATTTCACGTCCAATCTGAAGGGCGGGGGCGCCTTTGTCCAAATCGGGCTGGCCCTGTCCACATACTATGACGACCAGGTTGTCGCGAACGTCGAGACCCATCAACTGGCGATCCGCTCCGCCGTATTGATGACCCTGGCAGAACAGGATCCCGTCCTGATCACGACTACGCAGGGCAAGGAACAGCTCAAGCAGCAGCTGACGGTCGCGATCAACCGCGTGCTTGAACAGCGCGAAGGCTTCGGCGGCATCGACAGCGTCTATTTCACCAGTCTGGTAACCCAATGACCAAGCGGAAAGCATCGACGAAGTCGGCCCAGCAGGCTGTCGAAGGCTCGCCGGAGGTTGCGGCAAAGGCGCAACCGGCCAAGAGCCGCAAGGCACCGGCTGAGGATTTGCCGGCCTCGGCGTCGCCTGGCCTGGACTGGGTGACCGCAGTGTCCGGCCCTGCTGATGGCGGGCAGCCGCAGGATGGCGACATTGCGGCATCGACTGCCGAACGCGACCATGGGTCGGCTGCTGCGGTGGCGATGCCCTTCAAGCTGGGGGCGGAATCCTGTGCCACCACCTCTGCTTTGCCGGCTCTGGACCGCATGAACGAGCGGTTGGCGCGGCGGCTCAGGACGACCGTTGAACCGCTGGCGCGCACCAAGCTCAAGGTGATCCCGCAGCAGATCCAGACGCTGACCTTCAAGGAATGGCAAGAGGCGCAGTCAGATTTCTCCAGCCTCTCAGTGATGGCCTTCATGCCGCACAATGGTCTGGTTGGCCTCGTCATCGAGCCCATGCTGATCAGCCGACTGGTGGATACCTATTATGGTGGTTCGGGAAACATCCAGCCGACCTGCGCCAAGGAGTTCACGCCCACCGAAGAGAAGATGATTGAAAAGCTGTTTCAGGCTTGGGTTGCGTCCCTGGAGGAAGTGTGGCGCGAAATCGTGCCAGCCTCGTTTCGATTGCGCACCCGGGAATCGAACGTTGGCTATGCCACCTTCGCCCGTTCCGAAGAGACGATGGCGGTCGCTCGTTTCGTGTTCGAGTTCAACTCCGGGCAACCTTCCAGCATCGATCTAATCTATCCCATTGCGACGCTGCGGCATGTGGAAAGAGATCTCGCTACGTCAAATAAGGACGAACATGGCCCGCGTGGCCATGAATGGCGCCGCAATCTTCATAAGGCCGTTCGCGAAATACGATTCAAGGCTAGAACAGTCTTGGCGCGACCTGATCTTCACATGAGTGAACTGATAAAATTGTCTCCCGGAGACATTATTCCGGTCAATCTTTCATCAATGGTTCCGCTTATTGTCCAGGAGCGTGAAATCGCGCTGGGAACTATTGGTGAGCATAATGGACGCGCCGCGTTCAAGATCGAAATCATGCATTCGAAGGATCCCATCCGATGACCATTCAAGAAACCACATTCGAAGCTGTCAGCGAAACTGGCCCTGCCGACATGCTGGTACAAAAGAATCTGGCAATTCTGGCGGACATTCCGGTCCGGCTGTCGGTGGAAGTCGGCAGTACCTCGCTGAGGCTGCAGCAGCTGATCGATCTTGCCGAAGGCAGTATCGTCGAACTGGACCGGCAGGCGCATGAACTGCTCGACATCATGGCCAACGGTACGCTGATCGCCAAGGGTGAGGTCGTCACGGTCAACAACCGCTTCGGCATCAGGATTATCGATGTTGTGTCCGGCGGTGTGGGCAGCCTCAATCAGGAGCGCCGCAGCTAGATGACCTACTATATTCTCAAGCTTGTGCTGATGCTGGCGCTGGTCGTCGGTCTGGCGGTGGGCTCCTTATTCTTGCTCAAGCGCTACCATGAGCTGCAGGGTCCCAAGGGCAAGAAACTGCTCCGGATTGTGGAAACGCTTGCCATGTCACCCAGCCAGAAGCTGGCGGTCGTGGCCTTCGGTGACAAGCATATCCTGCTTGCGATTTCGCGCAGCGGGATCGTTCGCTTGTCGCAGCAGCAGGTCAGCCCCTCGCCGAACGAGGACCGGTCCATTGACGATGGGGCATCCGATGAAAAGGACTGAATTCCGCACAATGGCGGCACGCTCCGCCATCATTGCCGGCTCGATCCTGCTTCTGACAAACGCCGCGCCGGTTCTGGCAGCGGGCAGCCAGTCGCGCGCGCTCGGCTCGGCGCTGGCCGGCATCAGCTTCGAAAACCAGTCGCTCAGCATGTCGTTGCAGCTTCTGCTGCTGATGAGCCTGCTCGCGGTCCTGCCCACCATTCTGCTGATGATGACCTGTTTCACCCGCATCCTGATCGTCCTTTCGATCCTGCGGCAGGCTTTGGGGCTGACCCAGACGCCGCCCAACCAGGTGCTGGTGGGGCTTGCTCTTTTTCTCTCGCTCTTTGTCATGAAGCCTTCGATCGACCAAATCGGGGTCGAGGCTTATCAGCCCTACCAGAGCGGCGAGATCACCATGGAAACGGCGATCGTCCGGACCGGTGAAGTGCTGCACGCCTTCATGCTGAAACAGACGCGAGAGGCGGATCTCAAGCTTTTCGCTGAAATGGCCGGGGGTGAAACCTATGCCTCGCCCGAGGATGTTCCCTTCACGACCCTGCTTCCGGCCTTTGTCACGAGTGAATTGAAGACGGCATTCATGATCGGCTTCCTGATCTTCCTGCCGTTTCTGGTGATCGATCTCGTTGTCTCCGCGACCTTGATGGCGCTCGGCATGATGATGCTGTCCCCGACCCTGATTTCCATGCCGTTCAAGCTGCTGCTGTTCGTGCTGGTTGATGGTTGGGCGCTGACCATGGGGACGCTCGCAAATTCGTTTGTGACCTAGCCATGGCCGATTCCGGTTACTTCATTTCGGTCACGCAAAGTGCGCTCTGGGTTCTGGGGCTTGCGTGCATCCCCATCCTGGTGCCGGCTCTGATCACGGGTCTGGTCGTCGGCTTCATTCAGGCGGCGACTTCGATCAACGAGGCCACACTGGCGTTTGTCATTAAGCTGATCGTGATCGGCGTATGCCTGGCCATCTTCGGTGCCAGCATCATGGGATTGTTCGTCGATTTCACCCGCGAGATTTATGACCGGATTCCGGACGTCGTCAGGTGATCCCCGACGGCTTTGCCTCGATTGAGCCGCAGCTGCTTGCGTGGGCCTTGGGCATGATCCGGCCGGGCGCAGCCATGCTGGTGGCGCCGATATTCGGGTCCGCCATTGTCCCCGTCCAGCTGCGCATCATTCTCGCTTTCGCCATTTCCGTGTTTCTGGGTGGTTCTGTCGAGATCAGGCCTCCGGAACTGCTCAGCGTGGATATGCTGCTGGTTATTGTCGGCGAGGTAATCGTCGGCCTTGGCTTGGGCCTCATCATTCAGACCGCCTATGCAGCAGCCACCATCGCCGGAGAGGTCATTGCCAACGCCATGGGCCTCGGCTTTGCGAGCATGGTTGATCCTTCTACGTCGCAAAGCAATCCCGCCCTCAGCCAGTTGCTCACGCTGCTTACGGCGTTCCTGTTCTTCGCGGCAGACGGCCACCTTCTGCTCATCCAGGCCATCCGCTTGAGTTATGATGGCTATCCCCTCGGGATCATGCCGGAGCGCAGTTTCTTTTGGGATATTGCGAGTTTCGGCAGGGCGGCCTTTTCGGCGGGATTGGCCATCGCTGTGCCGGTCGCCTTCGCTGTCGTGCTGATCCAGATCATCATGGGGATGCTCAGCCGGTCTGCCCCCCAGCTCAATCTCTTTGCCGTCGGTCTGCCGGCCGCCACGCTTGCCGGTTTTGCGCTCATGCTCGTCGGCCTGCCGGTCATGGCCCAGTCGATCACCGCCGCGCTGGATTTGAGCTTTGAAATGGCCATGCGCCTCGCCGGAGACAGGTAATGGCAGAGGAACAAAGTGGCGAACGGTCGTTTGATCCGACACCCAAGCGGTTGCGCGAAGCCGAAAAGGAAGGCGATTTCCTGCAATCGAAGGAACTCGCGGTTGCGCTGGTGTCCGCGTCTGGCCTGATCGGGCTGACGGTCATCGGCTCATGGATTTTCGGCGAATTGCTGGCCATGGTGCAGACCGGACTGACGCTTGATGCCAAGGACATACGGGATTTCGATCCCGGTCTTGCGACAGAGAAACTCGTCGTTTCCATCGCGCTCCCTCTGGCGATCCTGATTGGCATCGTCACGGCGGCAACGATCCTGCCTTCGGCGGTGCTCGGCTCGATGCACTTTAGGGCGAGCCTGGCGCAGCCGAAATGGTCGCGCGTCAATCCCATCGCTGGCCTCAAGCGGATGTTCGGGCTGCAGGGATTGATCGAACTGGGCAAATCATTGGCCAAGGCCCTGTTCATCGGCATCGTCGGCATTGGCGTCTTCTATTCCCAGTGGCGCATGCTTGGGAATGATCAGGGCATTGATCCGCAGGCCCAGCTGGCGATGCTCGGAACGGGGATGACCCTGACCCTGATCGCAATGGCTGCTGCCCTCATCGCCATCGCCCTCATCGATATTCCCATCGAATTTTTCCGGCGCAAGGGCCGCCTGATGATGACCCGCCAGCAGTTGATGGACGAGTATAAGCAGACCGAAGGTTCGCCGGAGCTAAGGGCCGCTGTCCGCCGCAAACAGTATGAAACGCTCTCCGGTTCGATGCGGAAGGCCATTGATTCCGCGACCATGGTCATCACCAATCCAGATCATTTCGCGGTTGCGCTGCGGTACAATCAGGGGGTGGATTTCGCGCCCGTGATTGTCGCCAGGACGCGGGGCGCCGCTGCGCAGGCCGTCAAGGATTATGCGAAGGAACAAGCGGTGCCGATCGTCAGTCACCCTGTCCTTGCCCGCGCAATCTATTTCACCGGGCGTAACGGGCAGGTGATCCGTGAGGATTTGTTCGCCACCGTCGCTGTCGTGCTTGCCTTCGTCCTCAATGTTGAAAGGCGTCATGATCTTGCGAACGTCGCCAATGTTGCAGCCGTTCCAGAGGGGGCCCGCTTCGATGCCGATGGCCGACCGATGGCTTAATTTGCAGCCAATAGAAACGTTTCAGATCGCATGGATGGATATGTCAGGAGACAGTCGGTGACCGACACGGGTCTTGCCAAAGAAATCGGAGAGTCTGGTTTCGCCGGCGTGCCGGTTGCGCGGCCGCTTCGCGTCGGATCGTCCGTTCGGGTTCTGCTGTCCGGCACTGCTCCTGCACGGGAGCGGCTGGCATGACCAATATCACCAATGCACTGGGTGCCGGATCGGGTATCGATGTGAGGGCGATAGCGGAGCGCCTGTCAGCCGCGGTGAAAGCGCCGCGGGAAGCCGCGATAACCAAGCGTGAGGCCGCCAATGAGGCCCGTATCTCGAGCCTTGCCGATGTGGCATCGAGCGTCAGCAGTTTTTCCTCTGCCTTGGCGACACTGGTCCGCGGCGGCTCGCTGCGCAAGCAGGTCAGCCTGTCCGATCCGTCGCTGGCCAAAGTTACGACGGTTGCCGGATCGACTGCCAACCTCAACGCCTTTTCCCTTGAGGTGCGCCAGTTGGCCAAAGGCCAGACGCTGGAATCGGCGCCGCTGGCAAGCCGATTGTCGGCCGTGGGGAGGGGCACGTTGACCTTGGCCACATCGGCGGGGAGCGCGGCCATCACCATTGATGACAGCAACAATTCCCTGACCGGTCTGGCTGGCGCCATCAATCAGGCCGGCCTTGGTATCTCGGCCTCGGTCGTCACGGACAGCACTGGCGCAAGGCTTGTGGTCAAGGGAAGCGCGGGCGCGGCGAACAGTTTCACCCTCACGGCTGCGAATGATGCAGAGCCCCAGCTGGCGCAATTCGCCTTTGGTGCCGGCATCGTATCGGACATGAACCAGACGGTCGCCGCGCAGGATGCGATCATGCGGATTGATGGTGTTCAGGTCACCCGGCCGTCGAACCTGGTCCGTGATTTGGTCGAAGGCCTGCAGTTTGAACTGACAGCGGAAAAGCCGGGCGTCATCGCGCAAACCACGGTCAGCCGCCCCAATGAAGCCATCAGTCAGGCGGTGGGTGACTTCGTTGATGCGTTCAACCAGGTCATGACCAAACTGAATGCGGCGCTGGCAGCGGGGCAGGGTGGCAGCAGCGGTGCCTTGCGCGGCAACACGGCAGTGACGGCTATCCGCAAACAATTTGCTGAAATCACCACCGCCAAGCTGGTCGGTGACCCCGGCGGCCCGCAGACCCTCGCGGAAATCGGGGTGCGCACCAACCGCGACGGTTCCCTGTCGCTCGATCGCGCGCGGCTGACGGATATGCTGGCGCGGTTCCCGGATGCGATAGAGGGATTCTTCAACCCGAAGCAGCTCAGCAGCGATCCCCGGGTGGTCATCAAGAGTTCGCCTGATCGCGTCGCCCCGGGCCGCTATGAACTGACCGACTTGGTTGCCGCCAGCGGGGGCGTTGCAGCATCCGGCAGGATTGACGGCGTCGCCATGACCGGTGTCGGGGTCAACCTCGTCGCACCCGCGTCATCGCGCGCTCTGGGCTTGATCGTTGGCGTAGAGGCCGGGGTCAATGCGGCGACGATCACGATCGAGCCAGGCCTGTCCGGCATGCTGTCCCAGATACAGAGATCCATCCAGGCACCCAGCGGCGCTGTCGCTTCGGCGCGGGCCGGCTTTGCGGTGGAGGCCAGGAGCATCGCGGAAGACCGCGAAAAGCTCGAGGTTCAGTCAGGCAAATATTATTCGCAATTGCTGCAATCATTCACGGCCATGGATGTCCGCGTTTCGTCGTTCAAGGCCACCCAAAACTATCTGGATCAGCAGATTCGGATGTGGTCCAGAAGCAATGATTAGAGAGCCTGGATATGTACGGTAAACCCGCCAACCGCGCTGCGGATCAGAGCTATCGGTGGATCGCGTTCACCAGCCGCGTTGCCTCGGCATCGCCGCATGAACTGGTGTCTATCCTGTTCGATGAACTGTTGCTGGCCTTGGAGGCCATGCCGATCGCCCATCGTGCGCGCATGCATGCCCAATATGCGGCAAGGCAGTCGCGTGCGCTTACGATACTGCATAGCCTCGACAGCAGCCTCGACTTTGAGGCCGCTCCCGAGCTCGCCAACTCCTTGGCGGCGATCTACCGTGAAGCGAGGCGGTTGATCATGCAGGCGTCCCGTGACAACAACCCCGCGCTTATACACGATGCAAGAGCCATGATTGCCGAGATTGCGGATGCTTGGCAGGCCATCAAATAGCGACGGATAGCGCAGCCTGCCTAGCCGGCTGCAAACCGGCTGCCCGATCAATATCGTCAGCCGCGGGCATATGTTCCCTGATTGGGACGATGATCGACCCAAAACGGCGCCTGTGATTACGATTCGGTAACGATTTCGATCACAAACGGACCAAATAATTCATCTCAATCTGCGCCCTAATTCCTCTTTACCAAAGGAAATAATTGAAATTTAGGGCGGACATAGCACCGTGCAAAAGCAGGATAGGTCGATAACGGATGTATCGAAAGCAATCTGTTACCGATACGCATGTCAACACGATTGTAATGGAAAAATTTGTTCGGGCCACGCTGAATGTCTGCAATATCTGATCTTGTATCATTCAGTTCATACCGCATGCAGAACATGCTTGTCGGCAGGTCGCATGGTATCCGGCAGGTTCGTGAAGCAATAACACGCGTCGCGCCTTCAAACGCTTCGGTTATCATTACCGGACCATCGGGTTCGGGTAAGGAACTTGTGGCCAGCGCAATCCACAGTTCGAGCAACCGGCGTACAAATCCTCTGGTGGCTTTGAACTGCGGCGCTATTCCCGCCGACCTTCTTGAATCCGAGCTGTTCGGGCACGAAAAGGGTGCGTTTACGGGTGCGATCCAGCGTCGGGTAGGCCGCTTCGAAGAGGCGAGCGGCGGCACCATGTTTCTTGATGAAATCGGTGACATGCCGATGGCGATGCAGGTCAAACTCCTGCGCGTTCTGGAGGAACGCAAGGTTCAGCGGGTCGGGGCGACGGGTGATCTTGCGATTGACGTGCGCCTGGTGTGCGCAACCCACAAGGACCTTGATCTCGCGATCGAATCCTCGCTGTTTCGCGAAGATCTTTTCTATCGCATTGCGGTGTTTCCGATCATCATGCCGTCACTTGCCGAAAGACCGGAAGATTTGACGCTGCTGGTGGACCATTTCCAAGCCGGCTTTGGCGGACAGCCCTTCAGCCTCAGTGCGTCTGCTGTATCGTACATCCAGAGCTACAATTGGCCGGGCAATGTCCGCGAGCTTCGCAACTTTGTCGAACGCGCGATGCTCTTGTTCGGGGGCAAGACGATTGACGCTGCGGATGCGGCGGATCTCATCAACCTCACGCCCCGCCGGCGATCAGCCCTGTCGCACACCCCTTCGCCGGTGCCGAACGCCGCCCTCGCTCATGTTGCGCCGTCCAGGGCAGGGGAGGATCCAAGGATGGATTCCAGTCTTCCCGCGCTGGATAGGGCGGGCAAGCTGGATATGAACCGCATCATAGAAGACATCGAACGCCAATATATTCTGGACGCCCTCGAACTGGCGGACGGGGTCATTGCAGAGGCGTCTCGTCTGCTGGGAATCCAGCGCACCACCCTGATCGGGAAAATGAACAAGTATAATATGGCCCGCTGACGGCTCCGGGATCGCACCCTGGCGCCGGACTGGCCGGCTATGCCGGCAAAAGGCGTCACTGCACCGCTCTTCGCCACATCCAGGCCAGACGCCCCTAATCGTAGAAAATGTCGAGGTCGCCCAGTCGATCTCGGATCTTGGACAGGGCCGCTTTCTTGATCTGGCAGACCCGCGCCGCGGTTACGTTGAAGACCGCGCCGACTTCTTCCAGATTCATGTCTTCAAAGTAGATCAACTGCAGGATCGTGGCTTCACGCTCCGGCAGCGCTGCAATCGCGGCAGTCAGCTGCTCTTGGATTGAATTGCGGTCGATTGCCTCGTCCTGCTGCAGCATATCGGACGCGAAATCGATCGAGGTTTCCGAGTAGGCCTCATCCAGACTGCTGACCCGCCACCGGTCGAGTTCCACCTCCATCCGGCGGACAGCGGCGGGCGTGAGCCCAATCTCATCACCGATTTCCTGATCGGTGGGTGTCCGGCCGTAGGTCGTATGCAGTTTGCGATAAGCTTCGGTGAACTCCTTGCGCCGTGCCATCGTCGAATGGCTCGCGATCGATATCTTGCGATAATGATCGATCATCGCGCCCTTGGCTCTGATGTTCACATAATTGGCAAAGGGGACGCCGCGATCCTCGTATTTCTGAGCGGCTTCAATCAGCGCGATCAGGCCGATCTGAACCAGATCCTCCAGCTCTATCGCCGATCCGGCCTTAGCCTGAACCTGCCAGGCAATCTTCCTGACAAGCCCGACATGGCTACTGACAAGGGTTTGGACGTCCTTGCCGGCACCTTTTTCGTATGCAGCTACCTGACGTATCATGGGTCGGGGCATAGTCTCACTCGTGCGTTTTGCTTTCTGGGAACGATCGGCTTTTCGATGTCATTCTGCGGCCTCGAGCAGCGCGGGGGTCGGGGCCGGGGATTGTCCGACCACGGCCAGCACCTCGACAGCTCGAGATTCTGGTATTTCGAGGAACGACATGACCGGAACGCCGGGAATGTGCGGTGCCAGCAGGCGGCTGAGCGCTCGCCGGGCAAGCGGCGACGTCACAATCGCGAAGTTGCGCCCCTCACCGAACAGTCGTGACGCGACATCCGATATCGATTCCACGATGCGATTGGCGAGTTTGGGCTCGATCGGATGATTGGCGTCCTGTCCCGCCCGCACCGCTTGGGAGATCAACCCTTCGAGCTGGGCGTCGAGGGTCACGACGCCAAGCGGCGTGCCGACCTCTGCGATGGTCTGAACGATCAGCCCGCCAATGCGCCGACGCACATCCTCGACTAGTTGGATCGGATCACTTTCCGTCCTGGCGCTGTCTGCCATGGCAACGGCGATGCGCGGGAAATCCCGTAGTGGCACGGCCTCAGCCAAAAGCGCGCGGCAAATGGCGGCAATGGACAGCATGGAAAGCGGTGCCGGGGTGAGGGAACTGATCAGCTGCGGGCTGCTCTCCTTCACATGATCGACGAGCTGCTGGGCCTCGTCGACGGTAAAGAGTTCATGGGCCGCCTGTTTGATGATCTGGTTGATGTGCGTCGCGGCGACGGATGGTGCGTCAACCACCGTATAGCCTGCAACGATCGCTTCTGCGCGCTGCGCCGGCGGGATCCACACCGCGTCCAATCCGAAGGTCGGATCTTTGGTCGGCCTCCCTTCGATGCGGTTGAGCAATTCACCAGAATCGATAGCCAAAAGGTCATCCGGCCAAAGTTCCCCGGAAGCGACTTCGACGCCGCCGACCGCGATCCGGTAGCTGTTTGGCGGAATGTTCATTTCGTCGCGGACGCGCATCACCGGGATGACGAAGCCCAGATCTTTGGACAGCTGTTTGCGGATGCCGGTGATGCGGGCCATCAGGGTCCCGCCCCTTTGTTCATCCACAAGACCGACCAAGCCGAAGCCAAGCTTCAGTTCCAGCGGGGCCGTATCGCATACGCTGTCCCAGTCCACGCTGACCGTTGACACTGGAGCCGCTTCGGGGGGCGCTTCGGCGGCCAGCCTTTCCGACTTTTGCAGCCGAAAGGCGAGATAACCGGCGCCAGCGGCGGCAGACAGAATCAGCAGGTTCGGCATGCCCGGCAGGACGCCAATGAGGGCGAGGATGCCGGCCACCGGGTACCAGGCCCTGCTGCTCCCGAACTGTTCGAAAATCTGGCCTGACAGGTCGAGCGGTGAGCTGACCCGCGTCACAATCGACGCAGCGGCGATTGACAAAAGCAGGGCCGGAATCTGCGCGACGAGGGCATCGCCGATCGCCAGATGGATGTAGGTGGAAGCGGCATCGCCGATCGACATGCCGTGACTGACCACGCCAAGGACGAGGCCGCCAACGATGCTAATGACGAGGATGATGACGCTGGCGATGGCATCGCCCTTCACGAATTTCGATGCGCCATCCATGGAACCGTAGAAATCGGATTCCGTTGCGACTTCCTGCCGCCGGCGCTTGGCTTCGTCGGGGGTGAGCAGGCCGGCATTGAGGTCTGCATCGATGGCCATCTGCTTGCCTGGCAGGGCATCGAGCACGAAGCGGGCGGAGACTTCGGAAACGCGCCCCGCGCCCTTCGCGATGACCACCAGATTGATGATCATCAGGATGATGAACACAAAGATGCCGACAACATAATCCCCGCCGATCATGAAGCTGCCGAATGCTTCGATCACATGGCCTGCGGCGTCGGGGCCGGTATGGCCGTCGACCAGAACGACGCGCGTCGAAGCGACATTCAGGCTTAGGCGAAACAGCGTTGCGAACAGCAGGACGGCGGGAAAGGAGGAAAAGTCCAGCGGGCGCGCCACGTTCAGCGCGACCATCAGAACGGCAAGACTGATCATGATGTTCACAATGAAACCGACGTCCAGCAGGAACGCCGGAATCGGAATGACCATCAGGATTATCAGGACCAGCGTCGCGGCGGGCAGCAGGCCGCCGTGAAAGTTGAACCGCTGCAGCGGTGATGCGCTCAACGCCGCCATGTCAGCCTCCCAATTGCGCGAGCGTGAGGTAAGCCAGCGACGCATAAGTGTTGCGCGGCGCCCGGGCTGTCTGGCCCTGCATCGCCGCCATCATGATCTCCGATGGAATGCCATCTTCCATCATTGCCAGACTGGCTGTTGCGCCAGGCAGCGAAGGCTCCAGCGGGGGCATGCGATAGGGATCTGGGATGTCCATCATCCCGGGCGCCCGTCTCGGCGCAGCGGGGACAGTCCGCGCCAATTCGCCAAAGGGCGCAGCGTATCGGTCCTGCATTCCGCCAACCGTGGTATGGGCAACCCCCAAGCCCATACGGGTCGCGAAGACATTGTGGACTTCCGCCACGGACCGGGGAACGCCGCGATTGAAGAATATGGGGCGGTTGGCCGCTGCCGCTGAGGGCATCAACTGCGCCGCCGACTGGTCGGGATTGGTGGCATGGGCCGTCAAAAATCTGACGGCACCTGCAGATCCCAGAAAATGCGCGAGATAGAGATCAATCGCCTGGACGGGACGGCCTAGCCGTTGCGTCAGATAATCGCGATTGTCGCTCGCAAAGGCCGCTGCCATTGAGGAGGCGGCCGTCGGATCGTTGCGCAGGTTCATGATCGTCTGGCGCAACTGCGGGTCGGTGACCGTATAGCGCCCCCGGCTGTTGCGCGTGATTGCCGAAGCTGCCCAGCCAAGGCCGTTTTCGGCCCCATGTTTCGACACAGTGGCAAGCCATGTTTGGTCGAGAAATTGGTACAGCCCCCGCGCGCTGGATGTTCGTGCCGCGGCAGTTGGGTTCAGGCCGCTTTCCAGCCGGGCCTGATGATAGAGATAGTCAAAATTGATACCCGAGCGAACCGCAGCATTGCGGATGGCGGTAACCACCGTGCCTCTGGTGCCATTTCGGTCAACGGGTGTCGTATTCATGACAGCTCCATGCGTTCACATGGAACTAAGCAATCAGCGTGCCAATTGAGGCACGCGCGCAGTGATTTCAGTCGTTCGCGCGGAAAATCCTGTCGAATGCGCGCTTCTGGCTGGCGACAGCATCGGCAACGACATTGACCCGCATCCGGGTCGCCATGATGTCACCGCGCAGGCGCATCAGGCGGTCATCCCATTCGGTCCCGGCTGACAGATCGTCTTGCGATTGCACGCGCTTCACAACCGCCTGGAGGCGCTTTGCCGCCATCTCTATACGCGCGGGGTCGCGCAGGTCGATCGCGGAGACGAGTTCCTGATGGCGGTCTTCCATGTCGCGCAGCATTGCGAAATTCATGGCTTCAGCCCTCCATCGTCCAGCATCTTGCTGGTAGTGCTTGCCGGATCCAGGCGATACTCGCCGCGTGCGATCTGTGCACGCACGGCAGTGACTTTCGCGATGTCGATCGGCGGGCCTAGCGACATGATCGCTTCCGCCATCGAACCAACGGCGGGGCTTTCAATCTTGGCCTTGTAGACCGTTTCACGGGCCGTGCCGGTAGCGGTGGACTTGGGTGGATTTGCGACGGCCGACGTCGTCCCCGCGACCCTCGGCGGTTTGATCGATTCAACCATTGGCTGCATCCTTTCTGTCGGACCAATGCATCAGATAACGATAAACTCTGAAAATCTTAAATCGTCATAATCTGACCCGCCCGTCGGCCATTACGATACCGTAAATTGGGGCGGGCCGGCTGGGGATCCTGATCCTTACCCGGTCTCCCGCTCGCGCCGACTGGTCCGCGATCGCGCGCGTGGAAACCTGGAAACCGGAACCCACGACCACGAGCTGAACCTCATCGCCGCGGCGGATTACCGGATCGCCCGTTTCTGTCGATGTCGCCGAAGACGAGCGTCGGTTCGCCTGCCGGACTGCAACGCGCAGTTGCCACCCATTCTCGCCGCAGGCCACCGTCACGGCTCCTGCCCGTGGCTCAGACACGGTGACGGATTGGGCGCAGTTGGTGAGCCGCAGGCGGCGGTCGAGCCGGTGGGCGGCGCCGCCCTCCTCACCGACCTGTGCACCCAATGCTGTTGCAATCACGGCGTCCAGTGCATCCAGATCCTGAAACCCGGCTTGCTGGGCGAAGGACGGCGATGCCGTGACCGCAGCCAGGCAGCATCCGGCGATACTCAAGCGTCGCAAAAATGACATGTCCATCTCCTGATCTGCTTGTCAGGGCCATGGAAGCATATTCTGTGCCAGTCGCCGGCGCCGGGGATGGCGATCCTGTGGCTTGCGCTTGGACAGCGCCAAATCGGCCACTTCTAGGCGAGATCAGCCGTATCGGCCCGGCCGTGCCTCGCGCGTCAGGAGCGGTTGGCACGCCCTATGCATATCACAAGCGGAATGATGGCCTGCCGTCAAAAACACGACGGCGAGATCGGGATCATTGGCAATGAGCGCTAACGAGAGACTGTTCGGAGTTCATGGCACCGCACTCGTGTTGCGGTCGCAACGCCTTATGATGCTGGCGTCGAACATCGCGAATGCTGCGACCCCCGGCTATAAAGCGCGCGACATGGATTTCGCCGCAGCGCTGGATGCTGCGCGCGCGGGGCAGTCGATGCGAACGGCTGTCGAGAATTCGGTTTCCTATCGCGTGCCGACCACGCCCTCGCTCGATGGGAACACGGTCGAGCTGGCAACCGAGCAGACCCTCTTCACTGAAAATGCCCTCCAGTATCGCGCCAGCCTGGCGTTTCTGGACAGCCGAATTTCAACACTCAGGCGCGCCCTGAAGGGAGAATGATGATGAGCATGAACGTCTTCGAGATTTCGGGTCGTGCCATGTCGGCGCAGTTGGTACGTTTGAATACCGTCGCGTCCAATCTCGCGAATGCCGGTACGGTGGCAGGTTCGGAAGGCGGAGCCTACCGGTCGCTGCGTCCGGTTTTCCGTACAGTCGAGGATCGACCCGGCGTGGCAACCGTGGTCGTCGATCGCATCGACAACAGCACTGTCGCGCCCGCCCGCCGCCATGATCCGAGCCATCCGATGGCCGATGCGAATGGCTATGTTTGGGATGCGGCTGTGGATACGTCGGCGGAGCTCATCGACATGGTCGAGGCCGCCCGCCAGTATCAGGACAATGTGCAGGTCCTGCAGACCGCCAAGACCCTCACCCTTGATACGCTGAGGATCGGCCAGTGACCGTCACATCCATCACGCCGGGCGTCCCCGCCTCGGCCGACGGCCGGTCACCGGACCGTCCCCGTACACTCGGCCAGGCGGATTTTCTCCGCCTCCTCACCACCCAGCTGCAGACGCAGGATCCGTTCAATCCGACGGACAACACCCAGATGATCGCGCAGATGGCGCAGTTCTCCCAGGTGACTGGTATTGCCGAGATCAACCAGTCGCTCGGCAGCATTGCCGCCATGCTGGCCCAGGGCCGCAACGCCGATTTGTCGGGATGGATCGGCAAGTCTGCGCTGGTGGAAAGCCGGACTGCCATGCCGATGGCCGATGGCTATATCCGGGGCGAAGTATCGGCACCCGCTGGCGCGACCGGACTTTCGATCGCCTTTCTCGATGGCGCTGGCAAGCTGATGTCGGAACAGCCTATCGCTGCCGATGCCACTGGCCATGCGACCTTCGGTTGGCAACCGCCCGCCCTGACGGCTCCGGTTACCGTCCAGCTGCGCCAGAACGGCGTCCCGCTGGATGCCAGCCCACGTATCTGGGCTTCGGTCATTGCCGTGCGCGATCCCGGTAGCGCCAGCCCCGGCGTTCTTACCACCAACGGCAATTATGCTCCCCAAGCTGTCCAGCGGCTTGGTTGACCCCTTTCAAAGCGGAGAGACCCCATGTCCTTCTTCACATCACTGTCCGGCCTGCGCGGCGCCCAGACCGAATTGGCCACTGTCTCGAACAATGTTGCCAACGTAGGCACCACCGGCTTCAAGCGCTCGCGCGTCAACTTTGGCGACATCATGCCGCCGTCACAGAGCTCGCCGGGGCTGGGAACGCAGGTCCAGTCGATTTCCCAGCAGTTCACGCAGGGCGGTTTCGAGCTATCCAACCGCAGCCTGGACTTGGCGATCAGCGGCAACGGCTTTTTCATGTCGCGCTCGGAATCGAACGGCGGCCAACTGCTGTTCAGCCGCAACGGCGCGCTCGCCATGAATGCCCAGCGCTTTCTCGTCGACTCCAGTGGGGGCTATATGCAGGTCCTTCCGGTGGACTCCGCCGGGGCAACATCCGCGACCGGCGTTGGCGCTGCCACGAGCCTGCAGTTGCCGACCACGTCTGGCGAGCCTCGGGCCACGGCACAGCTGTCGCTTGTCGCCAATCTTCCCCGTACCGTCGATCGGCCTGCCCTGCGGTCGGCCTATTCCCCATCCTATCCCTACCAGTTCAGCCCGACTGATCCGAACAGCTACAATTTCTCGCAGCAGACGCGGGTGTTCGACAGCACTGGCAGGGCGATTCCGGCGACCATTTATTTCGTCAATGAAACGTCGACCACGGCGGGGGATCCTGCCGACAGCTGGACGGCGCGTGTCTATATCGGCGGCCAGTCCGCGACGTCGACGCCCATCAACCTGGCTTTCGGTTCGAATGGAATGCTTACATCGCCGACCGGCGCGGTGGCGCTGGATCAGCTTATGCCGCCGGGCGCGTCCAGCCCTCTCGACATCTCGCTGACCTTCAGTGCCGGCACGCAGGTAAATGGCGGGGCATTCACTGTCAGTGGAATCACGCAGGACGGGATTTCACCGGCTGCCCTTTCCGACTTCTCGATCGGCTCGGATGGCCTGATCACCGCCAATTTCGCCGATGGCACCACCCAGTTCCTCGGGCGTCTCGCGCTTGCTGAATTCACCAATCCCGATGGCTTGAAGCGACAGGGCGACGCGCGCTGGACTGCAACCAACGACAGCGGAGTTCCCTTGCTTGGCACTGCGGGCGAAGCCGGATTGGGCGACATCCGCACCGGAATGCTGGAACAGGCCAATGTCGATCTGACCGAGGAACTGGTGGCCCTGATCTCCGCCCAGCGCAATTTCCAGGCCAATGCCAAGGCACTCGATACGGCCAACCAGATGACCCAGTCGGTCATCAATCTGCGCAGCTGATGAAGGGTAATCGCTGATGGACAGGCTGGTACATACCGCACTCTCTGCCATGCGCAGCGCGATGCTGCGGCAGACGAGCACCGCCCACAATCTGGCCAACGTCAACACGGCCGGATTCCGGGCGGACATGTCCGTCGCCCAGTCGATGTGGCTCAATGGCCCCGGCCTCGATTCGCGTGCCTTCTCCAGCCAAGAGGTGCTCGGAGCGGACATGACTGCTGGCCGGATAGTTGAAACCGGCCGCGCGCTGGATGTCGCGCTCTATGGCGATGCTGTCCTCACGGTGCAGGCGTCGGACGGTCAGGAGGCATATACCCGCCGCGGCGACCTGCAGGTGGCAGAAAATGGTCTGCTAACCACGGGGGACGGGCACCCGTTGATTGGCCAGCAGGGACCGATCACGCTCCCGCCCGCAGAATCGATGCGAATAGACGAGGCAGGTGCCATCTGGATCGTGCCGCCAGGGGGCGATCCGAACACGCCGCAGCTGGTCGACCGGATGAAACTTGCCAGTCCACGCGGCAGCGATGTCGTGAAAGGCACGGACAATCTGCTTCGTGTGCGTGATGGCGGAGTCTTGCCCGCTGCGGTCAACGGCCGGCTCGTCAGCGGATCAATCGAAGCTGCCAACATCACGGCAACCGACGCTCTGGTCGACATGATCGAGGCCAGCCGGTCTTGGGACACCCAGATGAAGCTCATCACCACCGCACGTGACCTCGCGGCTGCGTCGAGTGAGCTGATGCGACTGCCGAGCTAAATTCAGTCCGAAGGAGAAAGCTGAATGACATACGCCCCACTTCAGGTCGCTCGCACCGGTCTCGATGCGCAATCGGAGCGCATGCGGGTCATCGCCAACAATCTGGCCAATGTGAACACGACCGGGTTTAAGCGCGACCGTGCCGAGTTTCAGACGCTTGCCTATCAGCAGATCACCGCTGCGGGCGCGAGCTCGGGCGGCGACAACCGCTATGCGATCGGGCTCAACCTGGGCACCGGCGTCGCCGTATCCGGCACCGGCCGCATCATGTCTGCCGGCACACTGGCAACCACGGACAATCCTCTGGATCTGGCGATCGAGGGCGACGGCTTTTTCCAGGTCGAACGGCCTGATGGCACCACCGCTTATACGCGTGCCGGCAACTTCCACCTCTCGTCCGAGGGGGCCATCGTCACGGCGGATGGCGCGCCGCTGCAACCGGCGCTTCAGATTCCCGAAGGCGCACAGGGCATTACCATAGCACCGGACGGTACCGTCACGGCGTCGGTGGCTGGACAGGCGGAGCCGGTAGAGGTCGGACAGATCGAGCTTGCCCGCTTTGCCAATAGCGCCGGCCTGCAGGCGATCGGCGGCAACCTCTACACTGAAACGGCGGCCAGCGGCACGCCGCAGACTGGCGCGGCGGGAAGCGAAGGTCGCGGCAGCCTCCGCCAAGGCTTTTTGGAGGGGTCCAACGTCAACATCGTCCAGGAACTGGTCGATATGATTGAAACCCAGCGCGCCTACGAGGTGAACTCGAAGATGATCTCGTCAACGGACGAGATGCTGCGCACGGCCAATCAGCAACTGTGATGCGCCTATTCCTGATGTCTGCTGCCTTCGCGGCATTGTGCGTTGTCGGAGCCTCGCCCGCCATGGGGCAGGATGGGGACCCGACGGCGACGGTGGGGCATGCCGTCCCGGCGGCACCCGCGCCGCATGCCGCTGGCCGTGGGCCGAGCGGATCGATCTTTCAGGCAGGGCTACCCTATTCGCAGCTCACCAATGGCCAGCGCGCCACTACCATCGGCGATGTCATCACCATTGTCCTCGCGGAACGGACACAGGGCGCGGTCACCAACTCAAGCGGCATCGAGCGGGAAGGCGGGATCGGCCTGACGCCGCCCGCCACTGGGCCGCTTTCGCTGTTCAGCCCGAGCGATACACAGGCGAGTGCCGACACCAGCTTTGCCGGACGTGGGGCAAGCGCCCAGTCGAACGAGCTGTCCGGCGAAATTACTGCCCATGTCATCGGCGTGATGACCAATGGCAACCTGTTGATCCGCGGTGAAAAGAACATCCGTATCAACCGCTCCGATGAAACAATCACTGTGTCCGGCATTGTGCGGGTTGCGGACATTGCCGCTGACAACCGCGTGCTCTCGACGCGTCTGGCCGACCCCGAGATTGCCTATTCGGGTCGCGGCGAAATCGCCCGCGCCAGCCGCCAAGGCTGGCTCCAGCGTTTCTTCACCCGCATCAGCCCCTTCTGAAGGATCGTCTCGTGATACGGATCATCATGCTCATGGTGACGGTCGTGCTGGCCATGACCGCCACTGCGCCGGCCCAGGCATCCCGGATCAAGGATCTCGGGACATTCCAGGGCGTTCGTCCCAACCAACTGGTCGGCTATGGCATCGTCGTCGGTCTGGCCGGGACGGGCGATGATAATCTTGCATATGCAACGCAAGGGATGAGCGGCATTGCCTCGCGGTTCGGGGTCACGCTGCCACCGGGCGTCAACCCCGCGCTGCGCAATAGTGCCGCGGTGATGATCACTGCCGAGCTCCCGCCCTTTGCCAAGCCGGGCCAACAGCTTGATGTCACTGTGTCCGCCATCGGGCGCGCCCGGAGCCTCCGGGGCGGCACGCTGATCCTCACTCCGCTGCAGGGTGCGGATGGCGCCATCTATGCCATGGCGCAGGGCAGTCTGGTTGTCGGTGGACTGGGGGTGTCGGCGGCGGATGGGTCGCAGCTGACGGTCAACATTCCGTCGGCGGGCCGCATCCCGGCAGGCGCAACCGTCGAGCGGGAGGTCAATGCTGATTTCGCGACCAGCCCGCAGATCTTCTTCAACCTCTCCTCCGACGATCTCACGACAGCTAACCTCATCGCGGCTGCCATCAATGCGGAAATGGGGGGCAGCATTGCCACGGCGATCGACGGTGTCTCAATCATGATCAACGCCGAGCCCGGCGCTGCGGCCCGCACGGCATTGATGAGCCGCATTGAGAATATCATGGTGACGCCGGCCGAGGCGCCGGCACGGGTCATCGTCAACTCGCGCACGGGCACCGTAGTCATCAATGGTGCGGTCCGGATTGAGCGCGCCGCTGTCAGCCATGGCAGGTTGACGGTGATGGTGACCGAACAGCCGCTCGTAGTCCAGCCGGCACCATTTTCTCAGGGCACTACTGAAACCGAGCAGCGGAGCAGTATCGAAGCGACGGAATCGCGGGCCCCGATGTTCGAACTCAGGCCTTCCGCGTCGCTGTCCGAAATTGTCGATGCAGTTAATCAAATCGGCGCAGGCCCGTCTGATCTCATAGCGATCCTCGAAGCACTCAAGCAGGCGGGTGCGCTGAGAGCCGAACTGGAGATTCTATGACGACGATCAACCCTGCGATGCCGGCGTCGGGGCTCGGGCGCGCCGCGCCGGATCGGGCAGAAGAGCTGCGGCAAGCGGCCGATGCCTTCGAAGCCATCTTCCTGCGCCAGATGCTGTCATCCATGCGGCAAGCGGGGATGGGCGATGACCTTCTGTCCAGTTCGACCACACTCCAATTCCAGGCCATGCATTTCGACGCCATCGCCGATCAGATGGCAAAGGACCATGCGTTCGGCATCGCAGAAATGCTGCAACGCCAGTTCGTGGACGGAGCAAAGTCACGGTGAGCGGCCTCGCCTCCATCGGCGCTTCGGCCATTAAGGCCTATCAGACCGCTCTGGCCACGGTGAGCAGCAATGTCGCCAACAGCCAGACGCCCGGCTATGTGCGCCGGACAACCAGTCTTGCTGAATTGCCCCCCGGCGGGGATCGAAACCTGCCGCGCTTCAACGGCGTCGTCACGACCGCGGTGACCCGGCAATATGATGCCTACCTCTCCGAAAACGTCCGCCGACAGACCAGCGAGGCCGCCACGGCCAACAGCCGCAGTGACGGCCTGACGCGGATCGAACAGTCCTTGGACCTGCTCAAGGACGGGATTGGTACATCGATCGGCCGCTTTTACGATGCTGCCCAGTCGCTCGCCGCTCAGCCATCGTCCGTGGCCTCTCAAAGAATTTTTCGGGACAGTTTGGCCGAAGCGGCGCGGCAGTTCCGTACAACCGCCTCCGCCGTCTCGCAGACGGCAGCAGAGCTGATGGACGCTGCTGAAGCCCAGCGCTCGGCGGCGAATGAGGAGCTCGCCAATCTTGCGTTGGTCAACGGCCGGATCCAGCGCGAACGGCCGGGATCGGCGGCCCACGCATCCCTGCTCGATGAACGGGACAGGCTCCTCGACGGGTTGAGTTCTAGGCTCGCCGTCACCACGACCTTCGCCGAAAACGGCATGGTTCGCATAGAGGCAGCCCAATCCTCGGTGGCCCTGCTCGATGGTGTCAAACCGTCTGTGCTAACGCTCGAACGCGGCCAGCCCGGTGCTGTTATCAGGGCCACGTCCGACGCCGGGACGATGACCTTTTCGGCAGCGGGCGGCAGCATTGCCGGGATGCTGCTTGCTGCACGGACGGCGGAGTTGCGTATCGCCGAGATCGATCAGCTGGCGGACGATTTTGCCACCCACGTCAACATGTGGTCGGCCCAGGGGCTGACGAGCACAGGCCAGCCGGGCAGCACTTTGTTGAGCGGGGCAAGCGCCAGCGAACTTGAAACTGCACCGGGGCTCGACGGGGCTTTACCCATGCAGGGCAATGGACAGGCGAACGGCAATCTGCTCGCGCTGATCGGAAACCGCGCCTCTGCAGGCTTTGAAGCCCGGTGGACGGAAATTGCGGGCGGCCACAGCATGACCACTGCCTCTGCGCGGGCGCAGGCAAAGCTGCTCGATGCCACACTGGAGGCTGCGACACTCAAGCGGGCTGAATTGAGCGGCGTCGACCTTGATCGGGAAGCGGCGGATCTGATGCGCTACCAGCAGGCATATAATGCCGCAGCGAGGATCCTGAAGACCGCTGATGACGTGATCAACACCATTCTTAACATCGCATAGGTGAAACGATGATCAGTGGATCCTTGGTAAGAAGCACGATCGAAATCGGTCGGCAGATCAGTCTCGCGAAGGGCATCGCGGAGGAGCAGCAGAAAATCAGTCTCGGCACACGGTTGCTGCGCGCGTCGGATGATCCGGCGGCGGCGGTAAAGGTGGAATCGCTGCGCAAGGGTATCGATGGCCTGTCCGTGATCCAACGCAACATCGGTCAGGCCAGCAGCATGGCGAGCCTCGCCGAGAGCAATTTGGCGACCGCCCAGACCATTCTCGATCAGGCCATGGAAAGCATTCAGGCGGTGGTGACGGGAACTGCGTCGGACAGCAATCGGGCGACGGCAGCGCAGGCAATCCGGCAGATGGCCGCAGATCTCAGGGCGCTGTCCGCAGCCAAGGGGCCGACCGGTGAGGATCTGTTTCCTGAAGGGACGCCGATCAGCATTCCGCTTGGCGCGACCTCGTCTCCGGCGACCATTGCACGCGCCCAGGCCTTTACGGCGGAGGTCAATGGCCAGTCGCTCTCCATCGACGCTGTTCTCGACCAGGCAGCCGATGCTCTGACCGATCCGTCGGCCTCACCGCGCGATCGGGCGGCGTTTCTCGATTTCGTGCGCGATGGCAGCCAACGCATGGCGGAGGACCGTTCGGCGCTCGGTGCCATCGGACTTGGCCTTGAACGCTTGTCAGCCGCGACGGCCGATCGGGAGATTTGGTTCAAAGCCCGTCTGGGTGAGGTCATGGACACCAACATCGCGGAATCGGTGAGCCGCATCACCAGTGGGCAGGTAACGCTGCAAGCGGCGCAGGCTGTCTATGCGCGGCTCGGGCAATCGAGCCTGTTCGATCTGTTGCGTTAGGGCCGGAGCGGGCCGCCGCCCGGCGTCCGAAATCCGCGCTTAATGACACCCGCAAAGTGGCGTTCAAGACTCTGACCCGAGCAAGCCAAGGACCAACCCGTGTTAGCTGCAGCAGGCGTTGTAATCGTCATCATCATGGTTTTTGGCAGCTTCCTGGTGGGAGGAGGCAGCCTGGGCGTGATCCTGCGCGCACTGCCGCTGGAAATGTCGATCATCGGCGGGGCTGCTGTCGGCGCTACTGTGGCAGGCCATTCGCTCGCCGATCTCAAGGCGATTGGCGGCGCGGTGAAGCGCGTCTTCAAGGGACCAATCTATAACAAGCAGGACTATCTCGACACGATTTTCCTGGTGTCGAAGCTGATGAAGATGCTCAAGGCGGAGGGCCCGGTGGCCCTCGAACCGCATATCGAGAATCCTGAGACCAGCGCGATCTTCTCCGAGTATCCGAAGCTGATGCAGGACAAGACGCTGATTCACTTGATCTGCGACACCCTGCGCTTGGTGGTCGTTTCGTCCGGCACGCTGGATCCCCACGCCGTCGAAGACGTGATGGATAATGCCATCAAGACGCACCATCATGAGGCGGTGCGGCCGGCCGGTTCGCTGCAGACTCTTGCAGATTCCTTGCCCGCCTTGGGCATTGTTGCCGCCGTTCTTGGCGTCGTGAAAACCATGGCGTCGATTGATCAGCCGGCCGCCGTCCTCGGCGGCATGATCGGCGCAGCGCTGGTCGGTACTTTTCTCGGCGTTCTGCTGGCCTATGGCATTGTCGGGCCCTTTGCCAACCGGGCCAAAACCGTGATCGAATCCGACGCTGCCATCTATCATGTGGTCAAACAGATCATCATAGCCTGGCTGCATGGGCACCCGCTGCCGCTGGTGATCGAGGCCGCGCGTTCGGGGATCGCACATGCCAACCAGCCTGCATTTGCTGACGTATTCGACGGCATGAGAACCCGATGAAGCCGGAGCTTTTCAGTCAGGGACGTGAAGCGCTTCGGCCCATCATCGTAAAGAAGGTCATCGAGGCCGGGCATGATGCGCACCATGGTGGCGCATGGAAGATTGCCTATGCCGATTTCGTGACTGCGATGATGGCCTTCTTCATGCTCATGTGGCTGCTGGGCATGACTGATGAGCAGAAGCGCAAGGGCCTGGCGGACTATTTCGCTCCGACCTTGATCGAATATCGACAGGAAAGTGCGGGCTCCAACGGAATATTGGGCGGCGATAGCATCATCGCCTCGGGGAATTACCCCAACCGGATGCAGCAAACCGGCAATCGTTCGATTGTGGTTCCCCATGATGCGACAGGTGGGCCGAGCGAAGCCACACCCAACGCCCCGACACCGGAGTCCCGCTTTGTCGGGGTGCGGGAAAGCATCGAGCGGGCGATCAGGGGGGACCCGGGGCTGCGCCAAATGCAGGACCATGTTTCACTGACCATGACGGCGGACGGCCTCAGGATCGATCTCATGGATCAGGCGCGTTTCTCCATGTTCCGCCTGTCTACGACAACATTGGAGCCGGAAGCCATGCGGCTGGTGCGAGCCGTCGCGGGTTCCCTGAGCGGTCTGGATAACAGGATCATCATTCGGGGCCACACCGACAGCCGCCCCTATCCGCGGGGCGCGGAGGTCAATAACTGGACGCTGTCTTCCAGCCGAGCCGAGGTCACACGACAGACCCTGTTGCAGAGCGGAATCGCGGCCTCTCGCATCTATCGTATCGAAGGCGCCGCCGACCGGGAGCCCCTGATTGCCGAGGCACCGTTGGATCCCAGAAATCGCCGCATATCGATCACTGTGATGCCGTAAGGCGCGATCAGCCTGGGCCTCTGAGAGGCGTTTCGCGAACGCAAAGACCTATGCTGCGGGAGCGCTGCGCGGCTTGCCGTGCAGCAGCGTGATGCAACAGACCCCCATCCCCGATCGTTAATCGCCAAGGACACCCGGCAGCCAGAGCGACAGGGCGGGGATGTAAGTGATCAGCATCAGCGCCACCAGCAGCGCGAGATAGAAGGGGGCAATGGTCCGCATGAGTGCGGTGATCGGGATATTCCCCACCGCCGAACCGACGAACAGGACCGACCCTACTGGCGGGGTGACAAGGCCGATGCCCAGGTTGAGCATCATGATGATGCCGAAATGCACCGGATCGACGCCTACGCCCATCGCCACCGGCAGGAAGATCGGCGTGGTGATCAAAATCAGCGGAGCCATGTCCATGAATGTGCCAAGGGCAAGCAGCATGAGGTTGATGATCAGCAACGTCAGCAATGGGTTCTGGGTCATGAACCCGCGCAATCCGCTGGTGCGCACCCTCTCGGCGGCAGAACGCTGGTGGTCGCGCGGCCATGCGACGCTGGTTGAAGGGCCGGCAGGCGATTGGTGGTCAGTCTATCATGGTTATGAACAGGGGTTCTGGACGCTCGGCCGCCAGGCGTTGCTCGATCCGGTCGTCTGGACAGACGATGGCTGGTTCGAAATGCGCGGGGGTGATCTGTCCCAGCCGATAGCCAATCCTGTGGGCGGAGAGAAATCAGGCCCACATGGCCAGCCCTTGTCGGATGATTTCGATGCGCTGCGCCTCGGCACCAAATGGAACTTCTTCAAGCCCGCCCCTGATGAGCAGACGCGAGTGCGGGTGGCAGACAATATCCTCCATCTCGCCGCACGCGGGGTGGCGCCGTCCAGTTCATCGCCTTTGCTGCTGATTGCCGGTGATCTGCGCTACAGTTTCGAATGCGATATCGAAATCGCACCGGGCGGCACCGCCGGTCTGCTGCTCTTTTATGATGAGCGGCTGTACTGCGGTCTCGGCTTTGACGAGCAAAGGTTCGTGACCCACCAATATGGCATCGAACGCGCCCGCCCCGCCAACCCGCATGGCCGCCGCATACGGATGCGCGTGACCAATGATGCCCATATCGTCACTTATGAGACGAGCGGCGATGGCGGCCGGAGCTGGCGCCGCTTTGACCGCGGCATGGAGGTGTCCGGCTATCACCATAATGTGCGCGGCGGGTTCCTGATGCTGCGCCCCGGCCTCTATTCAGCCGGAGCAGGCGAGGCACAGTTCAGCAACTTTCGCTTTCGCGCCATGTGAGCGGACGGGAGCTACCGGCGACCTTGGCTCTTGCCGCAGTCGCCGGCTGGATGGTTCCGCTTTAGGTTCAGACCCGCTCGATGATGATTGCCGGGGCCATGCCGCCAGCGGCGCACATGGTGACGAGGCCGCGCTTGAGGTCGCGTCGCTCGAGCTCGTCGAGCACCGTGCCGATGAGGATGGAGCCGGTCGCGCCGATCGGGTGGCCGAGGGCACAGGCGCCGCCGTTGACGTTCACCTTTTCGCGATCGAGCTTGAGGTCGCGGATGAACTTTTCAGCGACCACGGCGAACGCCTCGTTGATCTCCCACAGGTCGATGTCGTCGGGCGTCAGGCCCGCTTTGGCCAGCACCTTCTTCGCTGCCGGCACCGGGGCGTTGAGCATCAGGGTCGGGCAGTCGCCGACATTGGCGAAAGCGACGATCCGCGCGCGGGGCTTCAGGCCGTTCTTCTCGGCATAGTCCTTGGACGCGAGCAGCACTGCCGCCGCGCCATCGACCACACCTGAACTATTGCCCGCATGGTGCACGCCCGACCATTGCAGGTCGGGATATTTCATCTGGATGAGCTTCCTGAATGTCATGCCGCCCAGATCGAAATCGGCAATCCCGTCAAAGCTCGCCTTGAGGCCTGCAAGGCCCTCCAGCGTCGTGTCGGGGCGCGGGAACTCCTCATGGTCGAGCGCGACCGAGCCATCGTCATTATAGACGGTGACCAGGCTCTTGGCGAAGCGGCCTTCCTCAATCGCGCGCTTGGCTTTCTGCTGGCTGTCAAAGCCGAGCGCGTCGACATCGGCGCGGCTGATGCCCTCCATCGCCGCGATGGCGTCACCGCACACGCCCTGATGGCTCTGCGGATGCTTCATCATCAGACGCATATTGCCTGAACCGATACCCATCGGCTTGATGCCGGCATTGGCCTCTTCCGCGGCGATGGTCTGGGTATAGCTCATCATCTCGGTCCCGCCGCCGATGACGAGATCTTCCATGCCGGACATGATTGTCGCTGCGGCAAGGTTCACGGAGGTGATACCGCCGCCGCAGAAACGGTCGAGCGTCACGCCCGATGCCCGGACATCATAGCCGGCGTCGAGCGCTGCCATGCGGCCGAGGTCGCCGCCCTGCTTGCCCTTTTGGGTGGAGGTCGACCAGATGATGTCATTGACCTCTTCGGTCTTGAGGTCGTTGCGATCCTTCAGCGCCTTCAGCACGGCCGCAGCCAGATGCTGCGGGTGCAGGTGCGACAGCGCGCCCTTGCCCGGCTTGCCGATCCCGCGCGGGGTACGAACAGCGTCAATGATATAGGCTTCGGGCATTGGGATACTCCTTCGGAAAACGGCAGCGATAGGGTTAGCGCGGAGCCATGCGGATGGCACCGTCGAGACGGACAGCCTGACCGTTGAAATAGCCGTTACGGGCCATTTCCAGGGCAAGGCTGGCATATTCTTCGGCCCGGCCAAGCCGCTTTGGGAAGGGGACCGATGCGGCCAGGCTTTCCTTCACCTTGGGGTTCATATTGGCGACCAGCGGCGTTTCGAACACGCCCGGCATGATTGCATTGACGCGGATGCCGATGTCCATGAGGTCGCGCGCCATGGGCAGGACCAGTCCGTTCACCCCGGCCTTGGCCGAACCGTAGATGACCTGTCCGATCTGCGCATCCTCCGCCGCGACCGAAGCGGTGAGGATGATGACCCCGCGCTCGCCATCCTCCATCGGCTCTGCACCTGCCATGCCTTCGGCCGAGATGGCAGCGATGCGATAGCTGGCGACAAGGATGCCATTGACGCCATAGGCATAATCTTCGGTCGGGGTGCGGCGGTAGCGGCCGGTTTCCTTGTCCCAGGCGAGCGTCTTGCCCCGGCGGGAGGTCATCGCGCAGTGGACGGTGATGCGCTCCTGCCCGTGTGCAGCGCGTGCGGCGGCAAAGCCGGCGACGCAGCTGTCCTCGTCAGTGATGTCCACCCGCACGAACAGGCCACCGATTGATGCCGCAACTTCGGCCCCCAGTGGCTCGTTGATGTCAAAGATGGTGACCTTCACGCCTGCAGCGGCCAGTGCCTCTGCCGTTGCGCGACCGAGGCCGGATGCACCGCCGGTGACGATGGCCGAAATGCCGGATCCCAATTGCATCTTATCTTCTCCCGATCAGGCCGGAATCTGGTTGAATGGCACGCCCTTGTCGGGCCGGTGATCCTGCGGCAGGCCGAGGATGCGCTCAGCGATGGTGTTGAGCAGGGTTTCATCCGATCCGCCGGCAATGCGCCCGGTCGGCGCGTTGAGCCAGCTGAAGGTCCAGTCCTCCTTGCCGAACGCGTGATCGTCGTACGCGATCCCCGGTGCGCCCTGCAGGTCGATGGCAAGTTCCGACAGCTTCTGGCGTGAGCGGACGGCGACCAGCTTGTTGAGACTGCCTTCGGGCCCAGGCACCATACCGGCCTGCATCATCAGCATGGCGCGCGCGGTGATCGCGTCGAGCCCGCTGCGCATCGCATGGTTGCGTGCGATGGCGGAGCGCACGCGCCCATCCTCGATTGCCGGGCGGCCGTTGAGCATCGTGTCCTTGGCGAGGCTGACGAACAGGTCGAGGTGCGGGCCGAAGCCGGCACTGTCGGTCGCGACATAGCGCTCGATCATCAGCGTCGTCATCGCGACTGCAAAGCCCTCGTTGACCGGGCTCATGCGCTGGCTGTCTTCGACGCGGACATTGTCGAAGAAGACCTCGTTCACATGGCTGTCCCCGCCGGCAAGCTTGATCGGACGGACAGTGACACCGGGGGCCTTCATGTCGACCCAGAAATAGGTGAGGCCCTTGTGCTTGGGCACGGTCGGGTCGGTGCGCACGACAATGACGCCATAGTCCGAATAATGGGCCCAGCTGGTCCACACCTTCTGCCCGTTGACGCGCCAGCCATTGCCGTCAGGCTCAGCCTTGGTGCGCAGCGCAGCAAGGTCCGTCCCGCCCGAAGGTTCGGAGAAAAGCTGGCACCAAATCTCTTCGCCCTTGAGCGCTTTCAGCACCCGTTCCTTCACAAAGGCGGGGTCGGATCCGTAGCGCATCAGGATCGGCACCGGCATGCCGAGCGAGATGCCGAAATAGACATTCGGCATGCCGAACTGCATTTCCTCGGCCTCGAACGTCACCTTTTCGATATGGGTCAGGCCCTGTCCGCCGATTTCCTTGGGCCAGTTGATCCCGGCATAGCCCGCATCGAACTTGGCGCGCTGGTAGCGGCGGCCGAGCGCGAGATCCTCGGCTTCGGAAAGGCCGCGCCGGGCTTCTCGCCCGAATTCGCCCGCAACAGAGGAAAGCCAGGCGCGGGCGTCGCTGCGATAGGTGTCGAGCGCGGTCATGCCATTTCTCCTGCCAGATCATCGACCAACCGGTCTTCCCAGAAGATCATATTCCCTCCCTCGATCGCGAGTGTGCGGGTGCGGCGCATATGAAGGTGCAGCCCGGCCTCCCATGTGACGCCGATGCCGCCATGGATTTGGATGCAGTCGCGCGCTGCCGTGTCATAAGCTTCGGTGGCGGCAAGCCGTGCCGCTGCGGCATGCCGCACCAGCTGGGGCCCTTCGGAATTGGCAGCAGCATGGAGCGCATTGGCGCGCGCGATTTCGACCAGGCCGTAAAGCTCTGCAATGCGATGCTTCACCGACTGGAAGGCACCGATCGGTTGGCCGAATGCCTTGCGCGTCACGGCATAATCGCGCGCGCGCAGCATCAGCGCCTCGGCCCCGCCCACCTGTTCGAAGGCGGTGACGATGGCGCAACGCGCCAGCACATCCAGGGCAGCGCCAACGGCATCCGCGCTGCCGAGTAGTGTTGCCGGTGTGTCGTGGAAAAGGATATCGGCCACGCCCCGGCTGTTGTCGAAACTGGTTATCCGCCGCCGTTCGACGCCGGCCAGATCGGCCAGGCACAGGCGGGGCACACCAGCATCATTTGCCAGCACCAGCGCGACATCGGCATGAAGGCCGCCGGTGACGGCAGTCTTCACACCGGTCAGCTTGCCGTTCGTCAGCGTCACTGCGGGGGCAAGCGGCAGCGGGTCAGCGCCTTCGCCGATAGCCACGGCGCCACGTGTCTCGCCGCTGGCAAGGCCGCCGAGCCAGCGAGCCTTGGCCCCATCATCACCATGCCGCGCAATCGCATCCGACAGGGCATAGCCGCCGGTCAGGAAGGGCGCCCCGGCCAGGGTCGCTCCAATGCCGAGCGCCACCTGACCCAGTTCGACAAGCCCAAGGCCCAGGCCGCCATGTTCCTCTGGCACGGCAAGGGCGCTCCAGCCTTGCTCACCCGCCATCGTCCACCAGCCTTCATCATAGCCGCCGTCGCCTTCAAGCAGCGCCAGTGCACGGGCCTGATCGGCGCGTGCTTCGGCGATGCGCCGTGATTCAGTGGCGATGGCCTGCTGGCCTTCGTCGAGCAAAATGGTCATCGACTCCGCACTCTCTCATGTTGTGTTATCGTGCCGATTGAAATGGCCGTTTACGTAAACGTCAAGCGGGATTATCGTCCCGGCCACAACATTTGGATCGAGAGGAGGGCAAGGGCATGGCTTTCAGGACGCGCATCACGGACATGCTGGGGATTGAGCATCCCATCGTTCAGGGCGGGATGCAGAGCGTCGGCTATGCCGAGCTGGCCAGCGCCGTTTCGAATGCCGGGGGCCTTGGCATCATCACCGCACTGACCCAGCCCACGCCCGATGCGCTGCGCGAGGAGATTGAGCGCTGCCGTGCAATGACTGACAAGCCGTTCGGTGTGAACATGACCGTGTTCCCGACGATCAATGCGCCCGATTACCGCGCCTATGCTCAGGCGATCATCGATGGCGGGGTGAAGATCGTCGAAACTGCCGGCACACAGGCGGTGCGGGAAATCTGGGAGATGCTGAAACCGCATGGCGTCATCATCCTCCACAAATGCACCGCTGTGCGTCATGCCCTGTCTGCCGAACGGGCCGGCTGCGACATCATCTCGATCGATGGTTTCGAATGTGCGGGCCACCCTGGGGAAGATGATATCCCGGGGCTCGTCCTCATTCCTGCGGCGGCGGACAAGGTGAAGATCCCGATGCTCGCTTCGGGCGGCTTTGCCGACGGACGCGGCCTCATCGCGGCGCTTTCGCTTGGGGCCGAAGGGATCAACATGGGCACGCGTTTCTGCGCGACCGCGGAAGCGCCCATCCATCCCAATGTGAAGCAGGCCTATGTCGATAATGACGAGCGTGGCAGCTTCCTGATCTTCCGCAATTTCAAGAACACGGCGCGCGTGGGCCGCTCTGCGGTATCCGAAGAAGTGGTGCGCCGCCTGTCGCAGCCCGATGCGCAGTTCAGCGACGTGCAGGAACTGGTCTCGGGCAAAGCGGGCGCGGAACTGCTCAAGACAGGTGATCTGTCCAAGGGCGTGTTCTGGGCCGGCATGGTGCAGGGTCTTATCCACGATATTCCGACCTGCCGGGAACTCATTGACCGTATCATCGGTGAGGCCGAGGCGATCATGGATCAGAGGCTGGCCGCTTTTCGGACCTGATTCTGGCGAGGGCGGTTGAAACATGCCGTGCTTTTGCTAGCCATAGGCGGATGGCCAGTTGTGACACCTGTCTCGTCCGCAATCGCGCCATCTGTGCGGTGCTCGATGGTGATGAGCTGCAATCGCTCAACAAGATCGGTCGCACGCGGAACATAGCTGCGGGAGAGGCATTGATTTGGGAGGGCGATGACTCGCTGCTCGTCGCCAATGTCATGGAAGGTGTACTGAAACTTTCGACGGGAACCGGGGACGGGCGCGAGCAGATTGTCGGCATCGTCTACCCCGCGGATTTCATCGGCCGGCCCTTCGGTGCGCGCAGCCAGCACACCGTCACCGCACTCACTGACGCACGCGTGTGCACTTTCACCCGGGGTGACTTTGATGGCTTCGCCCGCCAGCATCCGGAGCTGGAGCACAAGCTGCTGCAACGCACGCTCACCGAACTCGATCGCGCACGGCACTGGATGCTTCTGCTTGGCCGGAAATCGGCGACTGAGAAGATGGCAACCTTCCTTCTCGAAATGTCGGAACGGCTGGTGGACGCAAGCTGCCGTGCGACCGATGGGCCGCTTGACCATTTCACGCTTCCGTTCGGGCGCCAACAGGTGGCCGATATCCTGGGCCTCACCATCGAAACGGTCAGCCGCCAGCTGACGCGGCTCAAGGCCGATCGCTTTATCGATCTGCCGTCGCGGCGCGACATTGTCATTCTGGACAGACAAGGCCTCGCCGATCTCACGGGGTAGGGAAAGAAGGGTTGATCCCACCCGATAAAGCGGTGGTGCGTGTTCAGCGACGCTTGCAACGCAAGCAGCAGAAGCGGCGCGGCGCGGAATCCTGACTCCCATTGCCGACCAGTTACCCGCTGGGCTAACGTTGCGCCTTCCTGACGCAGCGAAAGCCCTGCCATGCCCTCCGGTCTCGCCGCCCTGCTCGATGATGTTGCGAGCATCACCAAGATGGCCGCCGCCTCGATAGACGATGTCGGCGCCGCGGCGATGAAGGCGGGCAGTAAGGCGGCCGGTGTGGTGGTTGACGATGCGGCGGTGACCCCGCGCTACGTCACCGAATTCACGCCCGACCGTGAACTCCCCATCATCTGGCAGATCGCCAAGGGTTCGCTGCGCAACAAGCTTCTGATCCTTCTCCCCGTCGCGTTGCTGCTCAGCGCGTTCCTCCCCTGGGCGGTGACCCCGCTGCTGATGCTGGGCGGCGCCTTTCTTTGCTTCGAAGGCGCGGAAAAGACGATCGAGGCCTTGGGCGGCCAAAAGCATGGCAAGAGCATCACCGGCCCGATCGAGGATATGGCGGCGTTCGAGCAGGAGCGCATCTCGGGCGCCATCCGCACCGACTTCATCCTCTCGGCGGAAATCATGGCCATCGCCCTCGCCGAAGTTTCGCCTGAAAGCCCTGCTGCGAACAATGGTGGCTGGCTCGGTCTCGACTGGTTTCTGCTTGGTGAGCAGGCGGCAGTGCTCGGTGTCGTGGCGCTGGGCGTCACGGTGATTGTCTATGGCGCGGTCGGCCTCATCGTGAAGATGGACGATATCGGCCTGCATCTGGCGCAGCGCGCTGATGCGGCGTCCCGCGCTGTGGGTCGCGGCCTGCTGATCGGGATGCCAGTGGTGATGCGTGCCCTGTCAATCATCGGCACCGCCGCCATGCTGTGGGTCGGCGGCCAGATCCTTGTTCACGGATCGGCCCTGCTGGGCTTTGCAACGCTCGAACATCTTATCCACGATGCCGCGCACGCGGTTTCCGGTGCGCTCGGCTTTGCCAAGGGGCTGATCGAATGGACTGTGGGCGCGCTGCTCGCCGGCATCCTCGGCCTTATCGTCGGCGCTGCCATCGCTGCCGTCGTCCACAAACTTACGGCGCTACGCGGCACCGCGCACTGACCGCTGCCGAAGGGCGCGACCGGCTCGATGGTCTGGCAAATCGCGAATCTGAGGCTGGCGCACCACGCAGTCTGACCCGAACCGGTCTACGCGAGATTTCCCTGTTATTCCCTGTTTTGATCGCCGTAACAGGGAATTTTCAATTTTTGGTTGGGCAAAATGACTGGCACGACGAGCGATTGCTCGAGGATTTGCGCCATTTCCACGGCAATTTCAGGCGATATAGGCGGGAAAACAACAGGGAATTCCCCGTTTCGATAACAGTGAATTTGTTCAACACGAACAGGGACTGGCCTGCGCCGTAACAGGGATCGATCAATTGGAGATCAGCGGTGGGGGCTGGGGCGGTCGATAGTCAGGCGGCCGGTACTGGGCGCGTCGGTATGACGCCGTCCCGTCCAAGCAAAGGTAAGATATGGATGCTCTCTGACCATATCCTACCGCATCAACCACAAAATTGAGGCAGGGCGTGCTTTTTGAGCGATAACGTTCCCGTTTTCACCCTTTTATTGACGTGATCCGTTCCCATGTCGGACGAAGGGGAACCTTACGGGCAATGGGGGTTGGCATGACCATATCCAGCAATAGCATGATCGAACGGGAGGTCGGATCACTCCGGCCTTATGCGCGCAATGCGCGGACGCACTCGAAGAAGCAGATTAAACAAATTGCTGCATCGATCGAGCGATTTGGCTTCACCAACCCGGTGCTTGTCAGCGACGATGGCGAAATCATAGCAGGCCATGGGCGAGTGGAAGCGGCCAAGCTTCTTGGCATGAAGTCGGTGCCAACCATTGCCTTGTCGCACCTCAGCGAGGCCGAACGACGGGCCTATGTCCTCGCCGACAATAAGCTTGCTCTCAATGCGGGCTGGGACCGCGAGATCCTGGCTATTGAACTGCAGGGTTTGATCGACCTTGAGTTTGATGTCGAGCTGACCGGATTCAGTCTAGCCGAGGTCGATTTCGTTCTCGACGAAGCTGGTGAGGCCGACCCTGACGGCTCCGACGCGCCGGAAGACGTTGTTCCCGAGCCATCTGGTCCGGTCGTGACTCAGGTGGGCGATGTCTGGGAGCTTGGACGGCACCGGTTGGTCTGCGGGGATGCCCGCAGCGCGGAGCATATGGCACTGCTGATGCAATCGGAGCGCGCCGACATGGTCTTCACTGACCCACCCTACAATGTGAAGATCGATGGGCACGTCTGCGGGCTGGGCTCAGTAAAACATCGTGAGTTCGCTATGGCCACCGGCGAGATGAGCGAGGACCAGTTCACGCGATTCCTGACCGACAGCCTGGGGACCATGGCCAATGTCATGCGCGACGGCGCCATCGCGTTCGTTTGCATGGATTGGCGGCACATGGGTGAGATGCTCGCGGCAGGGCAGGCGGTGTTCACCGAGCTCAAGAACCTGATCGTCTGGAACAAGACCAACGGTGGCATGGGCGCATTCTACCGCTCGAAGCATGAGCTCATCTTCGTCTTCAAACATGGGACAGCCGAGCACACCAATAGCTTCGGTCTTGGCGAGACGGGTCGCTACCGCACCAATGTCTGGGACTATGCCGGCATCAGCAGCATCAGTGCCAGCCGGACCGAAGAGCTGGCGATGCATCCGACCGTCAAGCCAGTTGCGCTGATTGCGGATGCGATCAAGGACTGCTCGCGACGCGGCGAGATCATCCTCGATGCCTTTGGCGGATCGGGCAGCACGCTGGTAGCAGCCGAGAAGACCGGAAGGCAGGCGCGGCTGATCGAGTTTGATCCAGGCTATTGCGACACCATCGTGCGGCGATGGGAGGCCTTTACCGGCAAGCTTGCTTGTCATGTGTCGAGCGGCATGACCTATGAAGAACTGAATGAGACCCGCCTCGGCGTGGTGCTTGATGAGGTAACCGCCTGATGAGCGGCGACGCTGACGCCACGGGCAAGGTTGGCTATCGCAAGCCACCGGCGGAGCACCGGTTTGCCAAGGGCAAGTCAGGCAACCCCAACGGCCGGCCGAGGAAACCCAAGTCGCAGCAGCAGAACCGGCACCAGACGGTCAGCCTCGACTTTGGTTCGCAGCCTGCAAACGCGCTGCTGATGGAAGAAGCCTATCGGCCCGTCACCATCCGCGAAGGCGAGCGAGTCATTGAACTGCCCGCAATCCAGGCTGTATTCCGGTCGATGGGCGTGGCGGCGATGAAGGGCAATCGGTTTGCGCAGCGGACCATCGCAGAACTGGTGCAGACGGTCGAGGAGCAGGACCGGCAGACCCGGATGGAATTTCTCAAGGCGGCGATCGAGTACAAGACCAATTGGGAGGACAATATCAAATGGGCGCGCAAGAACGGCATCGACGAGCCGGAGCCCTTGCCGCACCCTGACGATATCGTCATCGATCTGCGGACTGCAACGGTCCACTACAATGGGCCCGTTACACCTGAAGACAAGTTCGAGTGGGACCAGAAGCTTGCTCGTCGCGACGAGGCGCAGGCCGAAGTTACCTATTATGCCACACGGCATCGCAGCGCTCGCGATCCCGCCAAGAAGCAGCGCCTCCTTGATGACTGGCACCACGAGCAGCACATTTTCGATCTGATCAACGACAATCTGCCAAGGCGCTATCGGACCAAGCTCGAGAACCGCTCTTGGGCCAAGGAAGCAACGCGTGAGCGTAGTCAGAAGTTGAGGACTTGGCCGGGGGAGTGAGTCACACTTGCGAGTTCACCTATGTGCGCGCCAGTCCAATCCGACCGGGCAACCCCCGTCCGGCAGAGGCCTGAGCAAGCACACGGTCGACCTGATGCGATGTTCTAAAGCTGGGACGGCTCCCGCTGCTGTGAGACGGTGCACCAAGATCGTCAGCTATCCATCATTATTCGTTTAAAGCTGCCATTCCGGACACGACCCCGATGCGGTTGTTCAGGCGTTTTGGGAATCACCGTCAGTGATTGGCGGCAAACGCCATTCGCACAGTCATGATAGCAATCGTACGGGCTCGCCCGACAGCATCAGGCAGGCCACTGCCAACTCGAAGGCAACTGCCCCCCAATTCTTCGCCTCGTTGCCGCTGTCAGCGACGATGGAAATGATACGTCCGATCGCGGCGCCGAGCCAGCACGCCCCCGCAGTCAGGAAGGCGTATGGGCTTTCGGAGACCAGTGGCACAGCGCCCAGAAACATGAATGTGACGCCCAGCGTTCCTCTGAACTCGGCCCGCGCAGCGGGCGTTGAGGCAATCAGGCCCGTCAAGGCAGAAGCCTTATCGGGAACAAACAGGCCAAGACATCCCATAAGGATGGTGATTGCCGCTCCTGCGATATTGAGCCACTCCATTCCACCAGACTCCTGTTGCGAAAGACAAGCGTGAGCTAGCGGTGATGTTTCCATGATGCTAGTACGCACCTTTTGGTGCCTATGTCGTTGAAGGAAGCTGACGAATGACTGCGCAGCCGAATGTCATGTCGCAACGCTGTGCATCGCGCGTTTACATGGCCCTTCTCGCTGATAAGTGGTCGTTGCTCATCATCAATGCGCTGGGGGAAGGTCCACGGCGCAACGGTGAACTGGTTCGGTCGGTGGAAGGCATTTCCCAGAAAATGCTGACACAGACCTTGAGAACCCTGGAACAGTTGCACATCGTTCTGAGGACAGATCGGCAGACGATACCGCCGCACGTCAGTTACGAGCTCACCCCGCTTGGTCAGTCACTCCGGGGTGAAGCGGTCTCGTTCATCAGGTGGGTAGAGAAGCACATGCCAGACTTGACCGGAAAATAGCCGCCCTTCCGCTATCCACAACTTTCCTGCCGTTCGGTCCCCAGTCGTCCATCCCCAGTAGCGGTCGTCCGTTCAGGGCGAATTTGTCTGCTCCACCGATGCCAGAATTCGCGAATGGGCCTGATGCAGGCGATTGTTTTCGCCTAACTACGGATGCCCGATAATCAATCAGGTCGACTATATCTTGGCTAGTTCGTCCAAGATTTCCAACAGCGCTGCAATTCGCTATCCTGCTTGCGCAGCCAGCCATGAGCCTTTGTCGCAGCGATAGCTCCGTGAGCGATAGCGACGCTGAGCTACTGAGCGAGAGTACCGGCTACCGTTGACCCAAGGCGATCTTGCTGAAGCTTGCGGGATATCACCTGCCTTTGAACGCAGGCTTGCGCTTTTCAAGGAATGCCCTCTGGCCCTCGGCGAAGTCCTCCGTCATGAGCAGGGCTGGTTGAATTTCCGCTTCAAGATCTAGTTGATCCTGCAGGCTTTGGGTGTGTGCGCGGTCAATCGCTTGCCGATTAGCAACATAAGCGAGGGTTGGACCATTAGCTAGTTTTCCCGCTGTCTCATCGACGAACTGCGGAAAAGTCTCATCAGGAACGGCTCTCCAAATCAGTCCTTGGGCTTGCGCCTCCAAGGCACTGATGCGATCGCCGAAGAACGCACTTGCCATTGCTCGCGCCCGCCCGAGATTTCTTGGCGCGTGCCATGACGCCCCCATGTCGGGAATCAAGCCCAATTGCGGTGTGAAGACCAGGATGAAATCAGCGCTCTCCGCAGCGATGACTATGTCGCACGCTAAGGCCAGGCCAAAGCCGCCACCTGCCGCGACGCCATTGACCGCCGCAATCGTTGGGACTGGCAACGCAAGCAACTTTTTGATTGTTGGATTGAACTGGTCGGAAATTCTGCGGCGAAGCGAATCATGCTTGTCCGGTCCACTTACAGGCCCTCTGCTCTTCAGGTCAGCTCCGGCACAAAACGCACGACCCGCTCCGGTTATAATGAGAACCCGAACTTCCTTAGAGCCTGCGCATTCATCAAGCGCCTCGCTGAGATCGAGCAGAACCTGGTCGCTAAGGGCATTAAGGCGTTCAGGGACATTCAGAACCAACCTGAAGATGGGCCCATTCTTTTCGAGATCCACAGTAGCATAGCGCATTCTCATCCTCCCTAGCGGATGTCAGTCCATCAGTTGCCTCTAGATGAGGCATCAAGTCCCACTAAAGCGCGGCTAGCACCTTTCCACGAAGGCAACTGTTCTTCTTGCAGGTCGTTGGCGACGAAAGCCTCGCTCTGCAATTCGGCCTCGAAATCGAGTATGGCGGTGACCGGATTAGCCTAGGCCATGTCAAGTTGCCGGCAAATTGGCTGCATCGCCAGCGGTGGGCCCACTTAGCCGCTCGCACCTTTTTTACCTCAACCCGGCACAGCATCGAATTTTCGCGTCGGCGGATGGCTATGCATGTCGTGGTCGCAGGCGGTTAGCTTCTCGACCAATGCCTTGAGCTCGGTCAGCCGGTCGCGGTGCAGCTCTCGCGGCGATACGCCTAAGCCGTTGCACAGTGATGCGGCTGCAGCCACCGCAACGCCGTGCTGCGCGCCGTTGCCCATCAGTTTGGTGGATGATCCCGCCACGTGAGTGACGCTGATATGCTTGCCCGCCATCATCAGGTTT
>CANHQT010000002.1 GCA_947463325.1 Sphingomonadaceae bacterium | reverse complement strand
TTCGTGTGCGCGAGCGAGAGCATCGCCCACCCCAATTTCAAGCGCGCCTTCATCCAGGCGGCAGCGCGTGACGCGGTGGCGAGCGTGCAGATCGACCCGCGCCTTCCCGTTATCCCGGTACGCGCCCTGAAAAATGAGGGCACCGCCGCCTTTACCGCCAAGCAGCGCGAAGTGGCCGACGCGCTCGACGCCGGCCGGATCGACATGCACGAGGCACAGATGCAGATTGAGCATTATTGGGCCGGCGCGCTGCGGCGCGCGGTGATCGATGGCGATGTCGAAACCGGGTCAGTGATGGCCGGCCAATCGGTCGGAATGGTCTCTCGGGAAGAGCCGGTGGCGGCAATCATCGCCGAACTCGCTCAGACTGCCGAGGTAGCGCTAGCCAAGCGTTGACAAGCCAGCGCGAGCGATTCAAGCGATGGATTCAAGAGAGTGCGCTGGCCGGTTGGGCCGCGCCGCGGGGAGAATTGTCGCTCATGAACCGTCAATGGGTCATCCGGTCCGGCTGCATCGTCACCATCGCGCTGCTGGCAGGATGCACGCGACCGGCGCCACCTGCTCCTCCAGCGCCGCCGCCGGCCGTCATCGTGCCGCCGGCCCCGGCGCCTGCGCCCATGCCGATGCCGGTGCCACCCAACCAAGCTGCACCCAATCTGATCATCCCGATCACGGACACCGCAGGCCGCAGGCTGACCCCCAATGTTGACCTCAGCCCGCAGCAGGCGCTGTGGCAGCTGCGCATCGGCCTGAACGTCGCGGCGCTCAACTGTCGCGGACCGAATGATCAGATTTTGATTAACAATTACAGCGCCTTCCTGCGCAACAACCGCGCCGCTATCGCCGCCGCCGAACGCTGGGTGATCCGCGATCAGGGCACCAAGACCGGCACCAATGGCATCGCTGCGCGCGACAGCCTTTCGACCCGGCTCTACAATTATTTTGCCCAGCCACCGGTGCAGCAGAGCTTTTGCCCGATTGCGACCAGCATTGCGGCCATGGCGGCGGTGGAGCCGACCGCCAACATCCTCAACTTCGCCCCGGCCCGGCTGGCTGAACTCGACCAGCCGTTCGTCGATTTCTACGCCGCCTATTCGCGTTACCAGATCGACTATGCGACCTGGGCCGCGCGCCAGCCTGCGACAGTGACGCCGGCCTATGTCCCGGCATCCGTTGCACCGGCAGCGCCAATGACGGGATCAGTCACCAGCCCACCGACGAGCAGCACCGGGGGGCAGCGGTAATCGCGCGGACGAAAGCGGGAGCGCGGTGGCGGGGCGTGCTGGCTTCTGCTAGCGTCCCGCAGTCATGACGAGCCCGCCCCCTCCCGCATCCTCCGCAGCACAGGCCGCGCGCGATATTTTGCGCAACCTGAACGCTGTGATCGCGGCGGACACGGCCGCGCAGGCGAAGCTCAACCAGACCGTGCAGATGATCGGCGAGGCGCTGAACAGCGAAGTCTGCTCCATCTATCTGCTGCGCGACGGGGTGCTGGAACTGTTCGCAACGCGCGGCCTCAACCAGAGCGCAGTGCATGTGACGCGGCTCGCCATGGGTGAAGGTCTGGTCGGCACGATCGCGGCGAACATCGAAACGCTGAACCTCGCCGAAGCGGCGGCACACCCCGACTATGCCTACAAGCCCGAAACGGGCGAAGAACGCTACCATAGTTTCGCGGGCGTCCCCATCATCCGGCGCGAGCGGGCGGTGGGCGTGCTGTGCGTGCAGCATGCGGCGAGCCGGGGCTATGACGAAATCGAGATCGAGGCGCTGCAGACGGTGGCGCTGGTCCTGTCCGAACTGATCGCCAATGCCAATCTGATTGACGAACATGCCAGCGCCAGCGGGCCGGCGGACCAGTCCGCGCAGACGCTGACCGGCCTGAAGCTGGTTGACGGCATGGCCAAGGGCGTCGCGGTGTTCCACCAGCCGCGCATCGTGATCGAACATACCGTTGCCGAAGACGTCGAGGTCGAGCGGCAGCGCGTCTACACCGCATTCGTCCGCATGCGCGAGCAGATCGACCGGATGGCGAACCAGGCCGAGTTCGGCGGCGGCGGTGAGCATGACGAGGTGCTCGAGACCTATCGCATGTTCGCCTATGACGAAGGCTGGTCACGGCGCATCAATGAAGCGATCGACAGCGGCCTCACCGCCGAGGCGGCGATCGAGCGTGTGCAGCAGCGCACCCGTATGCGTATGCGCCAGATTGACGACCCGTTGCTGCGCGACCGGATGCATGATCTGGAGGATCTGTCCAACCGGCTGATCCGCATCGTTGCCGGCCAGATGCAGACGGCTGCGCAGACCGGCCTCAGGCAGGATTCAATCCTGATTGCCCGCAATTTGGGACCGGCCGAGCTGCTCGAATATGACAAGCGGCGCCTCAAGGGCGTGATCCTCGAGGAAGGCTCTCTCACCGCCCATGTCATTATCGTCGCCCGGGCGATGGGCGTGCCGGTGCTGGGCCGCGTGAAGGACATCCGCCAGCGCGCGAGCGAAGGCGACATGCTGCTGCTCGATGTTGCGCGCGGCATTGCCCATGTCCGGCCAGGCACGGCCACACTCGACGCGTTCGATTCCCAGCTCGCGCTGACCCGCAAGCGGCGCGAGCGCTTTGCGGCGATGCGCGACGAGGCGCCAGTCACCAAGGATGGCGTACGCATCGAATTGATGATGAACGCCGGCCTGCGCGAGGATGTCGCGGCGCTCGACCTGACCGGCGCCGATGGCATCGGCCTGTTCCGTACCGAGTTCCAGTTCCTGGTCTCCGCGACCATGCCGCAGCGCGAGCGCCAGCAGCGGCTCTATCGCGATGTGCTCGATGCCGCCGGCAATCGCCCGGTCATCTTCCGCACCGTCGACATCGGCGGGGACAAGGCGCTGCCCTATATGCGCAACGACGCCGAGACGGAGGAAAATCCGGCGATGGGCTGGCGTGCGCTCCGGCTTGCGCTGGGCCGCGAAGGGCTGATGAAGGCGCAGGCGCGCGCACTGCTCGAAGCGGGAGCCGGGCGCACGCTGAATGTGATGTTCCCTCTGGTCAGCGAACCATGGGAGTTTGAAGCGGCGCGCGCCATCTTCGTCGAACAGCGCAACTGGCTCGCCTCTCGCGGCAAGAAGCTGCCGAACGCGATCCGCTATGGCGTGATGCTGGAGGTGCCGGCACTTGCCGAAATGCTCGATGCCTTGCTGCCGCACATCGACTTCCTGTCGATCGGCACCAATGACCTGACACAGTTCCTGTTCGCCGCTGACCGCGCCGATCCCCGGCTCGCGGAACGCTATGACTGGCTGTCGCCGGCCGTGCTGCGTTTCCTTTCGCGGATCATCGTCCAGTCCAACGAAGCGCGTGTGCCGGTGGGCGTCTGCGGCGAAATGGGTGGGCGCACACTGGAAGCGATGGCGCTGATCGGTCTGGGCCTGCGTCGCCTGTCCATCACACCCACCGCGATCGGATCCGTCAAAGCGATGATCCGCAGCATCGATACGCGCGATCTGGAGGCTGTGGTGCAGCCGCTGGTGCGGCAGGGTAATCGCGATATCCGCCAACAGCTTACCGAATGGGCCGAGGGACAAGGGGTCGAATTGGGCGTGTAAGCCTAGGTTCCGCGCGGTTCGCCGCATTGCCGCTTGCATAGCGCCGGACTATGAGGGGCGTACCAGTCACACACGGTCGCAACCTGAAGGAGCTAGGCAACCGCATGGAAGAGGACACGCCGGCCGGGCATATCGGCGAACGGCTTAAATCGGCGCGCGAGGCCAGCGGGCGTTCGATTGAAGATATTTCCAGCCAAATCAAGGTCAGGGCACCATTGCTCGATGCCATTGAGCGCGGCGCGGTGGAAGAGCTGCCAGCGGGACCCTATGCCACCGGTTTCGTCCGCACCTACGCCACCGCTGTCGGCATCGATGCCGAAGAGGCTGTGGCCGAAGTGCGGCAGATGATTGCCGAAAAGAATCTCGGCCTGGTCGAGGCATCCGCCAACTATGAGCCAGCCGATACCGACCGCATACCTCCGCGCCCGCTGGTGTGGACTGCGCTGCTGATCGCGGGGCTGCTGGTCCTTGGCTATATCGGTTGGCGGACCTTCACTTTGCCGTCGGACGATAGTGTAGAGACGAATGGGGCCAGCGCCCCGGCGCGGCCTGCCACTGCCGCTGCACCGGCTGCACCGGCTACACCGAGCGTGACCATCCCCGCCGATGCGGTGATCCGCGTCGCTGCACGGGAAACCGCCTATTTCAGCCTCGAGGACGCCGACGGCCGGTCGCAATTCGACCTGACGCTCGACAGCGGTGAATTTTACACGGTTCGGCCGGCCCAGCGCAGCCTGATCCTGCGCACCAACCGGCCGCAGGCACTGCGCGTGCTGGCTGGCAACATCGAACTGCCGCCCATTGGCCCGCCCGATACTGTGGCCACGATCGGCCTTGATTCCGCTTCGCTGTCACGCGCGGCCAGCAATGGGGCCACCACCCTTGCGCCATCAGCAACGACTGCGCCCGGTCCGGTCAGCGTGCGGGCGGCGCCTGCGCCCCGGCCACAGCAGCGGTCAGCCCGCCCTGCGCCGTCAGCCGCCGCGCCGGTTGCCGAGCCGCCTTCACCCCCGGTGATGGACGTCGCACCGGCCAATGAGCCCGCCCCGGCAGGCGATGCTGGCTGATTGGAAACAGGGGTTCAGGTGGTGGCAAGGCGTGATCGGAGATTGCCCTTGGCCGAGCGATGGATAATGAGACGAGGATGACACGCATGCACCGCACCACCCTGTTGCTGGGAAGCGCTCTTCTCGCCCTTGCCCCTGCCCTGCCCGCTGCCGCCCAGTCGGGCGATGCTGCCAACGCCCAGCGTATCGAGCGCCTCGAGCGCGAGCTACGCGCGGTGCAGCGGCGTGTGTTCCCCGGATCCGAAGGCGGCCTGTTCCAGCCGGAGGTGACGCCGGGCGACACGACGACGACCACCACCACGCCCGCGACCACACCGGTCGCGGACCTCACCGCGCGGGTCGATGCCATAGAGGCCCAGTTAGCCCGGCTGACCGGCGAAATCGAGCAGACCAGTTTCCGCCAACGTGAAATGGAGGCCGCGATCGGCCGCCTGCGCGCCGAACTGTCAGGCCGGATCGATGCGCTGACACCCGGCGGCGCTACCACGCCGGGTGACAGTGCAGCCGCCACGACACCGGCCGCAACCGCTGTGACGCCCGCACCGACCGCGACACCGGCAACCACGCCGACACCCACCCCCGCGCCGCGCGCTGCAACGCCCGCGCCGGCCGCTGCCCCGACCGCAACCGCAAGTGCCCCGGCAGCAACACCGTCAGCCGCCCCGGCCAATGCCGCGCGCCGCGCACAGGTGGCGGCAGTCGAAGTGCCGTCCACCGGGAATGCGGCCGAGGACGCCTATATCTATGGCTTCCGCCTGTGGAGTGCCCGGCTCTATCCCGAAGCGCAGGTGCAGCTGCAAAAGGTGATCGACGATCATCCCAACCATCGCCGCGCCAGCTATGCCGGCAATCTGCTCGGTCGCGCTTATCTCGACAATAATCAGCCGGCGCTGGCGGTCCGTGCCTTTTACGACAATTACCGCGCCCGTCCGCGCGGCGAGCGGGCGGCGGAAAGCGTCTATTATATGGGCATGGCGCTGATCCGCCTTAACCGTGCCGCAGACGCCTGCCGCACCTTTGACGAATTCACGCGCAACTATGGCGACACCGCAACTGATGCGCTGAAATCGCAGGTGGCAACGGCGCGTGGCCAGGCACGCTGCTGACCCGGCGCTGACAGCGGAGACGCTGCGCGCCGCCATTGCGGATAGTGTTGGCGAGGAGGCCGCAGCGCGTGACCGGTTCGGCATCGCCGTTTCGGGCGGGCCGGACAGCATGGCTTTGCTGGCGCTGGCGGCAGAGGCGTTCCCCGGCCGTGTGTGCGCCGCAACAGTCGATCATGGGCTGCGCACGGAAAGCGCGGACGAAGCAGCTATGGTCGCCGCTTATGCCGCAGGGATCGGTATTGCCCACGCCATATTGCGCCCGGCAGAGCCGATCACCGGATCGGTGCAGGCTGCCGCGCGTGCGGCGCGCTATGCGCTGCTTGACGAATGGCGGCGCGGAGAAGCGATCGACTGGGTGCTGACCGCGCACCATGCGGATGATCAGCTGGAAACGCTGGTGATGCGCCTCAATCGGGCAAGCGGGCTGACCGGCCTGTCCGGCATCCGCGCGCGGCAAGGGCATGTGCTGCGGCCCTTGCTGGGCGTGCGGCGGGCGGCGCTGTTCGATCATGTACGGGCCAATGCCATTCCCTTCATCGAGGACCCATCCAATCAGGACCAGCGCTTTGACCGGGCACGGGTGCGGGCGGCGCTGGCGGATGATGATCTGATCGATGCGGTGGCGGTAGCGCGCAGCATGGCGAATCTCGCGCGCGATGCCGAATCGCTCGACTGGGCCATGGCGCGGCTGGCTGAGGAACGGCTGACCGGAGAATCGACGAATCTCGCCATCGACATGAGCGGGTTACCGCCGGGCGCGATGCGCCGCTTGCTGTTGATCGCGCTGGCGCGGGCGGGCGAGGTGGAGCCCCGCGCGGCAACCATCGACGACCTAATGGCCAATGTGTCGCAGGGCGGCACCGGCATGGCCGGAAACAGCCTGATCAGCGCTGATGGGGCGCTGTGGAGGGTCCATCCGGCGCCACCCAGAAAGCGGTGAGAAACCGACCAACGACCGCCTTGTTGCAGGGCACCCAAGCGCCTACATTCGGCGTAAGCAAACCGGAGTGAATTGACGTGGGTGACGACAAGCAGCCGCCGCAGCCCAACCCTTGGGTGAAGAATGCCCTGATCTGGACGGCCATTCTCCTGTCGATAACGATGGTCGCATCGATGTTTTCGGCCGGTGGCACCGCAACCGGGCAGACCATCCCCTATTCCGAATTCAAGAATCGCGTCGCCGCGGGCGAAGTCGCCAAGGTGGAGATCAGCGATTCGCGCATTACCGGCGAGATGGACGGCGGCGAGCCGTTCCAGACCATCCCGGTGCGCGATGGCGAGCTCAACAAGCTCTTGACCGACAATGGCGTGGTCTTCTCTGGGCGGCCGGTCGAACAGGGCAATCTGTGGGTCGCTTTGCTGGTCAACATCCTGCCCTTCGTGCTGTTGCTCGGCCTTGGTTTCTTCATTTTCCGCCAGGTGCAGAAGAATAATGGCGGCGGCGCCATGGGCTTTGGCAAGTCCAAGGCCAAGCTGTTGACCGAACGGCAGGGCCGCGTGACCTTTGACGATGTCGCCGGCATCGAGGAAGCGCGCGAAGAATTGCAGGAAATCGTCGAATTCCTGAGGGATCCGACGAAGTTCAGCCGTCTGGGCGGTTCCATTCCCAAGGGCGCGCTGCTGGTCGGTTCGCCCGGTACCGGCAAGACGCTGCTCGCCCGCGCGATCGCGGGGGAAGCAGGTGTGCCCTTCTTCACCATCTCCGGCTCCGACTTTGTCGAAATGTTCGTCGGTGTCGGCGCGTCTCGTGTGCGCGACATGTTCGAGCAGGCCAAGAAATCAGCGCCCTGCATCGTCTTCATTGATGAAATCGACGCGGTCGGCCGCCATCGTGGTGCGGGCCTCGGCAATGGCAATGACGAGCGCGAACAGACGCTCAACCAGCTGCTGGTCGAGATGGACGGCTTCGAGGCCAATGAAGGCATCATCATCATCGCCGCGACCAACCGGCCCGACGTGCTCGACCCCGCGCTGCTGCGCCCGGGCCGTTTCGACCGGCAGGTGGTTGTGCCGCGCCCCGACATCGAAGGGCGCGTCAAAATCCTGCAGGTGCACACCAAGTCGAAGCCGCTGGCGCCCGACGTGGACCTGCGCCAGATCGCGCGCGGGACGCCCGGATTTTCCGGTGCGGACCTTGCCAACCTTGCCAATGAGGCGGCGCTGCTCGCCGCGCGCAAGGGCAAGCGCCTGATCGCCAACGCCGAGTTCGAGGAAGCCAAGGACAAGGTGATGATGGGCGCCGAGCGCCGGTCGATGGTGATGACCGAGGACGAGAAGAAGGCCACCGCCTATCACGAGGCCGGCCATGCGCTCGTCTCGCTCCATGTCGAAGGCTGCGATCCGCTGCACAAGGTGACAATCATCCCGCGCGGTCGCGCGCTGGGCGTGACTTGGAACCTGCCCGAGCGCGACCGTTTCAGCATGAACATGAAGCAGATGAAGGCGCGGCTCGCGCTCTGCTTTGGCGGGCGCATTGCCGAACAGCTGATCTACGGCATGGACGAGCTCAACACCGGCGCATCCAATGACATCCAGCAGGCCACCGACATGGCCCGTTCCATGGTGATGGAATATGGCATGTCGGAAAAGCTCGGCTGGCTGCGCTATCGCGACAATCAGGACGAAGTGTTCCTGGGCCACAGCGTCAGCCGCGCCCAGAATATGAGCGAGCAGACCGCGCAGCTGATCGACCAGGAGGTTCGTCGGCTGGTCGAGGAAGGCGAAGCGCGTGCCCGCGCGGTACTGAGCGACAATATCGACGAGCTGCACAAGCTCGCCGAAGCGCTGCTCGAATATGAAACGCTGAGCGGCGAAGAAGCGAAGCGTGCTATCGCTGGCGAGGATATCGGCCGGGAAAGCGGCAACAGCGGCAAGCCCGGCGATGTGCGCCCGCTTGACGGCCATGCCGGTTCCATCCCGCAGATCCGCCGCAAGCCGAAGCCGTTCGGAGATGCGACGCCGGCGGGAGTGTAAGACCCGTCACGCGCATTCTGCAGACACAAAAAAGCCCCGGCAGCGATGCCGGGGCTTTTTTGTTGGTGCTGCCCTGACGGGCGAGCCGGTTATTCGTAGTCGCCGACGCCGGCAGTCGGGCGCGGCGGTGCGGCCGCAGTGAGGCGCAGCGCCTCTGCCGAACGCGACAGGCTGCCGATTTCATCGGGCGTGTCATCGTCATCGATCTGCACCTTCTGGTGGCTGCCGATCAGTGCGGCCTTCACCTCATCCGGACGGATCGTTTCTTCGGCAATCTCACGCAGCGCGACGACCGGGTTCTTATCCCGGTCACGATCGATGGTCAGTTCTGCACCGCCCGAAATCTCCCGCGCGCGCTGAGCAGCGACCAGCACGAGATCGAAACGGTTGGAAATCTTGTCGACGCAATCTTCGACGGTAACGCGCGCCATGCGGCAGGCTCCTCTGGGAGAAAACGAATTCCGGCAATGCGGGAAAGCCGCGCCAATAGGCAAAGTGGCGTCGAGAGTCAATGAAACCGTGCCTGTCCCGCAGCGCAAAGCAGCGCTATGGCGGGCGGCATGAGCGCCACGACCGCCAGCATCGATGCCGCCTTTTCCGCTGAGGTCGCGGGCAACAGCATCACCGTGCTGCCAGGCGGGCCGGAACGGCTGGCACGGCTGCTGGCGATGGTTGCGGGCGCGGAGCGGCGCATTGGCCTGCTGTTCTACATCTATGCCGATGACGAGGCGGGCACCGCCCTGCGCGATGCGCTGACCGAGGCCGCACGGCGCGGGGTCGCCGTAACGATGCTGCTCGACAGCTTTGGATCCGCCACCACCGCCGACAGTTTCTTCGATCCCCTGCGCGAAGCGGGCGGCACGGTGCGCTGGTTCGGCACCCGGTGGGGGCGGCGTTACCTTATTCGCAATCACCAGAAGCTGGTGGTGGTCGACGGACGCGTGGCAATAGCCGGCGGGTTCAACATTGCCGACAGCTATTTCAGCGAAGGTGACCGCGACGGGTGGCGGGACATCGGTTTCACCATCACCGGACCGGCGGTCGCCGGGGCGGAGCGATGGATGCGCAGGCTTTCACGCTGGATGGACCAGCCCCGCCCCTCCTGGCGGCAGCTGCGGCGGCTGGTGGCGCGCTGGCATGGCGGTGTGGGGCCGGTAAGCTGGCAGGTCGGCGGGCCGACCACGCGCCTTTCCCCCTGGGCGCGGAGCCTGCGCCGCGACCTGCTGACAGCGACACGGTTCGATACCAGCATGGCCTATTTCGCGCCGAGCGCAGGGGTGATGGGCAAGATAGCGGCGATTGCGCGGCGGGGCGGATCGGCACGGATGGTGCTACCGGCCCGCACCGACAATCCGGCCACAGTCGGCGCGGCGCGGCTGATCTACGGTTTCCTGCTGAAACGCGGTGTCGCCATCTACGAATATGAGCCCGAGCGATTGCACAGCAAGCTGATCGTGATCGACGATGTGGTGCTGATCGGCAGCGCCAACCTCGACATGCGCAGCCTCTATGTGAACATGGAACTGATGCTGCGGGTGGAGGACGCCGGCTTTGCAGCCGCGGCACGCGCGCATATCGACGCGCAGGCGGCGCTTTCGACGCGGGTGGATGAAGGCCTGCACAAGCGCCGCGCTGGCATCCTCACCCGCATCCGCTGGCTGCTGTCATGGGCGGTGGTGTCGGTCATCGACTATGGCGTGACGCGGCGACTGAACTTCGGGCTGAGGGACGAGCCGGATAAGGTCAGCTGACGGCGGGATCTCTACTTCGTGGCCCAGAACAAGTGGCAGGGCGGCACATTGACCCATTCAAAGCCGTCTTCGATCTGGCTGAAGTGCGGCACGAGGAAATCGCGGGCGCGCTTTCTGAACTGGTAGACGAGGAACTGGCCGCCCGGGTTCAGAGCGCGGTGGGTGGCAGAGGCGATGGCCGGGCCGACGCCTTCGGGCAGGGTCGAGAAGGGAAGCCCGGAGAGGATGTAATCCGCGCCTTCGAAGCCATGATCGGCGATGATTGATTCCACGTCGGCAGCTGACCCCAGCACCGGTTTGAACCGGCTGTCGGCGATATCCCGGCTGAGATAGTCAATAAAATCGGGGTTGGTATCGATCGCAATCAGCGTCGCATCGCCGCGCATCCGTTCGAGAATCGGGCGGCAGAAGGTGCCGACTCCGGGGCCATATTCGACAAACAGCGTCACATTCGCCCAATCGACGCGCGACAGCATGTGATCGATCAGCGTCGGCGAAGAGGGAATGATCGAACCGACCATCACCGGATGCTTGACGAAGCCCTTGATAAACATGCCCCAAGGGCCAAGCGCGCGCACCACGCGATCCACGAGGCGAGCGGGAAGCCGGCGATCGGCCTTTGTGAAGGGCATGTCTGGTCCTTGTCCCGGCCCCCGCGGAGACGGGGTGTGTTAGCAGCAATAGTCAGCGCTCGTTCGCAGAATATGTTCCGTGGCGCAACCGTCAGCGGCTCAACACAGTTCCCAGCGCCGCACGCCAGCCCGCCAGACGCTCGGCTCGCCGCTCTGCTGCCATCGCCGGGGTGAAGCGTGTGGTGGCGGGGCGCATCGCCTGTGCAGCAGCAAGATCCGCATACAGGCCGACACCGACGCCCGCGAGCATCGCCGCGCCAAGAGCGGTCGTTTCCACGTCCGCCGGCCGTTCTACCGCGACGTCGAGGATGTCGGCGAGATCCTGTGCCATCCAGTCGTTGGCGCTCATCCCGCCATCGATGCAGATGCTGTTCCAACCGGCGCCGTCGGCGCGGAACGCCTCCGCCAGATCATGACACTGGCAGGCCATCGCTTCCAATGCGGCACGGGCGATGTGCGCGCGGGTGCTGCCCAGCGTGAGGCCGGTGATGATGCCGGTCGCGTCCGCTTTCCAGTGCGGTGCGCCGAGGCCGGCAAGCGCGGGCACAAACACCACCCCGCCATTATCCGGCACGCTGCGCGCGAGTTGTTCGCTTTCCCCTGCACTCGTGATGAGGCCGAGGCCGTCGCGCAGCCATTTGATCGCGCTTCCTGCCACGAACACCGATCCTTCGAGCGCATAATGCCGTTCTCCGCCCGACTGCCACAGCACGGTGGCGAGCAGCCGGTTGGCCGAGGACGGCACATCCCCTCCCGTCGAGGCGAGGATGAAGGCGCCGGTGCCGAAGGTCGCCTTGGTCTGGCCGGGCGCGAGGCAGCCCTGACCAATGGTGGCCGATTGCTGGTCACCGACGAGGCCGCAAATGGGAATAGGCGAGCCGAACAGTTCGGACGCGGTTTCACCGAAGCGGCCGTGGGTGTCGATCACCTCCGCCAGCGCGGCCATCGGCACACCGATCAGGCTGGCGAGCCCTTCATCCCAGCCGCGCGCTGCGAGCGGGAGCAGCATGGTGCGGCTGGCGTTGCTGGCATCGGAGACGTGGAGGCCGCCGGTCAGTTTCCACACCAGCCAGCTTTCGATGGTGCCGAAGGCGAGCCGATCACCCAATTCCCGAGCGGCGGGCACATTATCCATAATCCAGCGCATCTTTGTGCCGGAGAAATAGGGATCGAGAAGGAGGCCGGTGCGGCGCTGCACCTCTGTTTCATGGCCGGCATCCTTCAGCGCCTGACACAGCGGCGCGGTGCGGCGGTCCTGCCAGACAATGGCGTTGCAGATGGGCTGACCAGTGGCGCGGTCCCAGGCGACGACCGTTTCGCGCTGGTTGGTGATGCCGATGGCGGCGATGCGATCCGCGCCGCCAGCATGCTCGATGACGGCGCGGGTGCAAGCGAGCGTGCGTTCCCATATCTGCGTGGCGTCATGCTCCACCCAGCCGGGCTGCGGGTAGATCTGGTCAAGTTCCTGCCCCTTGGTCGCGACAACTGTGCCGTCAGGCGCGTAGAGCATCGCGCGGGTGGAGGTGGTGCCTTCGTCGATAACGACGATGAAACGGTCGGTCATTGCTGGTCTCTCCCCGTTTGCTTTCCGCGCATATGTTTACCCGCGCCCCGCCATATAAGCGGCAAGTGCTTCGCGCCCGGCCGCGTCGACCCTGAGGCCAAGCTTGCTGCGACGCCACAGCACATCGTCCGCCTCTGCCGCCCATTCGCGATCCATCAGCCAGTCGACCTCCGCGGCGGTCAGACCCCCGCCGAAATGCGCGCCGAGACTGTTGAAGCCTTGTGCCTTGCCGAGCCAGCTCCAGGCATCGCGGCCATAGGCGCGGGCGATGCGATCAACGCTGGCGGCATCAAGGAAGGGATAGTCGGCCGAAAGCCGCGCCATCTGATCGGCAAGCCCGGTCATGGGGAAATCGCCGCCGGGGAGCGGTGCTTTACCGGTGTGACAGGGCGATGCCAGCACGGGCAGCGAGGGCGCGAGCTTATCCACTGCCTCGCGTGCAAGCTCGCGGTAGGTGGTGATTTTGCCGCCGAAGATGGAGAGCATAGGCGCATCGCCGCCCTCCCCCCCGTCGAGTTCGAACGTGTAGCCGCGCGTCGCAGCCTCCGGCTTGCCCGAACCATCGTCGATCAGCGGGCGGATGCCCGAATAGGTCCAGACGACATCGGCGGGGGTGATCTGCGTCTTGAAATAGAGGTTCGCGCCCTCGCAGAGATAGGCGATTTCCTCGTCGCTCGCGCGCGGCGGCTCGGCCGGGTTTTCATGGTCGCGGTCGGTGGTGCCGATCAGCGTGAAATCGCGCTCATAAGGAATCGCGAAGAAGATGCGGCCGTCAGGAAGCTGAAAGAAGTAACTGAAATCATGGTCGAAAATCTTTCTGACCACGATGTGCGAACCGCGCACGAGCCGGAGACCATGCTTCGACTGCACATGCGCGCGACCGGTGAGCGCCAGCACCGAAGGGCCGGCGGCATTGACCACCGCCCTTGCCGAAAAGCTGCCGCGCGGGGTTTCGATCCGCCACAGGCCAGCTTCGCGGGTGAGCCCGGTCACTTCTGTGCGGGGGAGGACCGTCGCGCCATGATCCGCCGCATCGCGGGCGTTGAGGACGACGAGGCGGGCATCATCCACCCAGCCATCCGAATATTCGAAAGCGGTGGTAAAGCCGGCCTGCAGCGGCACCCCCGCCGGATGGCTGGCGAGATTGACGGTGCGGGTCGCCGGCAGCGCCTTTCGCCCGCCGATATGGTCATAGAGGAACAGGCCAAGGCGCAGCAGCCAGCGCGGGCGCAGCCCCTTGCGATAGGGCAGCACGAAGCGCATCGGGTGAATGATGTGCGGCGCGATCTTCCAAAGGATTTCCCGCTCGGTCAGCGCCTCACGCACCAGACCGAATTCATAATGCTCCAGATAGCGCAGCCCGCCGTGGATCAGCTTGGTTGAGGCCGAGCTGGTGCCTTGGGCGAGATCGCCGCGTTCGAGCAGCAGCACCTTCGCGCCACGCAGCGCCGCATCGCGGGCAATGCCGGCACCGTTCACGCCGCCGCCGATGACGGCGAGATCGAATGTTTTATTTTCGTTCATTTCACAGCGCCTTGCCGCAACAAGCGCGGCACAAGCAAGAGCGCAGCGAGCAAAGGATGGCGGCGTTGCCAGGGGGTGATGGCGATCTGTGTCCCGGCGTGCCGGTTAATCTTCCAGGCGAGATAATCGATCCCGCCGGCAAAGGTGAAGGCGGCCTTGGCGAGGCGGATGACCGAGAGCAGCTTGCCCTCCATGCGGCGGCGCGCCCAGCCGCCGGAGCGGGCACCGGGCGGGATGGCGGCTGCGGCGGGGGCGGAGAAAGCCGCGTACCGATCGGGATCGGCATCAACCACCGACTGCGCCCTGCCCTGACGCTCGGCGCGCAATTCCGCCGAGTAAGTGAGCGCGAAGGCGCGGCGCCACCAGTCGAGCGGGGCTTCGCCATCGCGTGATCCGGCAGCGGCAAGGAGGGTCGGCGCGGCGCGCGCGACTGCGGCAACCGCAGCATCGGCGGCAACCTCGTCGGCCTGCCACACCAGCCGGCTAGGCTGGGCAAAGCGCGCCCAGACCGAGACATTGCGGGTTTCTGGACCGTTGAGACGGTGGAAATCCGCCTCACTCAGCACAGCATATTTCGCGCTTAAACCATTGTTAATGAATGGAAAAACATTTGGAGGGATGAGCCGGTTGGCGATTGCCATCCAGCGCGCCGGATAGGCGCGGCGATAATCGTCCACAATCAGATAGAAATCGAGCATCAGCCCATCGAGCTGCTGCTCACGCAGACAGGAGCCGTAGAAAAGGACGGCGCGGGCGCCGGGATGCTGTGCGGCGATGGCAGCGGCCATCTCTGCCACCTGCGGCTGGACGCCCTGCGTCAGTTCAGCGCGCACCAGCGCTTCGAGCGATGCGTCGCGCGGCACGGAACGTCAGGCGGCGAGTTTGAGGAAATGAACTGGCGGGGTCGATCGCAGCAGAATTGGGTGCCCGCCGCTCGCCTGGAAAATCTCACCATCCAGGATGACGCTGGAAGCGTCGCCTTCAATCGAGATGCTGTCACCCTGTTCGAAATGGAGCCCGCGCACCGGCCGGTCACCCAACGTCCCGAACAGCGCGACACGCAGCGTGCGGAACAGCGACGACAGGTCATTGTTCACCGCCACGAGTTTCATATGCCCTTCCTGCCGGCCATCGCCGGGTCGGGCATTGAACAGCAGCTTTTCGAGGGTGGTGACGATCAACACAGCAAAACGCCCGCGGATCGCGCCATCGCGGCGCACAGTCACGGTCATCGGCGCGGTCTGCGGCATCAGCCAGCGACCGATGCCGGGGATCAACGACATCAGGCCCAGCAGGAAGGCAACCGCATGCGACAGGCCATTAGGCAGGCCGAGCGGATAGATGCGGTGGCGGCAATAAAGGATGCAGTCGGCAAGCTTTGCCCCGCCGAGGAACATGCCGAGCACCGGACGCGTGGTGCTGCTGTTCGACAGGGCGATCAGCTGCCGCTCAACGACATGTTCACTGAGGGAGCCGTGGGCGAGGTCCAGCACATGTTCCAGAGCCTCCAGCGGATCGCCGCTGGCGCCAAGATCGAGCGCGATCAGGTTGGTCTTGCCATTGGGCAGCACAGCAACCGGCGGGACGGGACCGTTGCCGAAATGATTGCCGCCATGAATTTCGGTCAGCGCCGCCTGCACCGTGCCGTCACCGCCATTGATGGCGATGACGCGCGGGCGCACCAGCGCGATCGAGCGCAGCGCATCCCCGATCTGATCGACATGCTCCACCTCATAATGGAAGATGTCCGGGTGGCTGGCGCAAAAAGCGCGGATACGCGGGAGCTGGGCGCGATTGCCCGTCGAACGGGGGTTCGACAGGAGGGCAACCGCGACCATCGCTTCAGCTCACCGGCTCGAAGGAGCCGCCCTGCACATAGTTGAGCACGACGTTGATCCTGACCGGTGCATCGGCGACATTGAAGCCGACCCGCGCAAGGCTGGGTTTGCGGCGCAGCGCGAGGTCAATGAGGCTGACGTCAGGATTGCCGGAAAAGCCGCCGCCGTCCGACCGGTCCGACCGGCCGTTACCATTAGCATCATGGCGAACCATCACCGCATAGCGACCGGCGGCATTGACCGGCAGGCAGACGGGCATGTCACCGCTGCGGGTGACCGGGATTTCGACGCGGACCAGATATTGGCGGCGTTCAAGGAAGGTGCGCGGGTTGGCGGCATAAAGCTGGACGCGCAGCGTGCCAGCGCGCTCCCGAAAACCGGTGACATTGACGATCACCGAGGTTTCACCAGCCACGCAGCGCGCGGCATGCGGGCCGATCTGCGCCGAAGCAGGCACAGCCGGAGCCAGCAAAGCAGCAGCGAGACCCAAAGCGGTCAGGCGGCGGAAAGGCAAACGCATCAATCGGTCACTCCCGTATTCTACGGACCCGGCACCAACAGATGCCGGGCAGAGACCCCCTTGTTAGCCACGCCTATTGCGGCACTTTGCGGCAGAATTGGGGTGAGTGTGCGGAGATGCTTAGGCATTTTGCGCATATTCCACCCTTTGCGACAGGCGCGGCTTTGGGCTAGGCGATTGGACAGCATCCCCGCCGGAGCCTTTGACCCTGCTGCGCTTCTTTTCCTGGACCGCGACTGACCGCTACATCGCCAAGCTGATCGCCATGCCGCTGATCGGTACGCTGGTGCTGTCAGCCATGCTGCTGGTGCTCGAAAAGATGCTGCGGCTGTTCGATTTCGTGGCGACCGAAGGCGGGCCAGTGAGTGTGGTGTGGCGGATGCTGGCCAACCTCATCCCCGAATATCTTTCACTCGGCATTCCCATCGGCCTGACGCTCGGCATCCTGCTCGCCTTCCGGAAGCTCGCAACCTCGTCCGAGCTCGATGTGATGCGCGCCGTGGGCCTGGGCTACACGCAACTGCTCAAGGCGCCCTTTGCCTATGCGATCGGCCTTGCCCTTCTCAATCTCGCCATTGTCGGCTTCATCCAGCCCCATGCGCGCTACGCCTATGAAGGGCTGCGGTTCGAGCTGCGGTCAGGCGCGCTCGGCGCTTCGATCAAGGTGGGCGAGTTCACCAACCTCGGCCAGCGGCTGACGCTGCGCGTCGAACGCAGCGAGGATGAGGGCCAGCGCCTGACGGGCATCTTCGCCCGCGCGCGTGGCAATGACGGACAGACCATCGCGGCGAGCGCGGCATCGGGCCAATTCCTCGCCACCGGTGACCCTGACACCATCGTGCTGCGCCTAACAGACGGGATGCTGGTGCATAACGGCCCGGGGTTCGCGACCCCGCGCGTCCTGACCTTCTCCGTCCATGACCTGCCCATTGATCTGCCCAAGATTGCCGAATTCAGGGGACGCGGCGGAGCCGACCGCGAGCTCACCATCCCCGAACTCGCCATCGTCGGCGCAGATGAGCGCAATCCGCTGGCTATACGGCTGGAAAGCCAGGCCAATTTCCATTTCCGGCTGGTCGAAGTAGCGACAATGCTGGTGCTGCCACTGCTCGCCATCGCGCTGGCCATCCCGCCCAAACGATCAACATCGGCGCTGGGCGTCTTCCTCGCCATCGTGATGCTGGTGACGCAGCACAAGATCAACCAATATGCCGAGGATTTCGGCGCGCTGGGCCGGATTGACCCGTTCCTGGCGCTGTGGATACCCTTCCTCCTCTTCTCGGCGCTCAGCATCTGGATGTATCGCACGGTTGCCTACGTGCCGGGCGGTCAGCCCATCGGGGCACTTGAGCGGATGTTCGCCAAGGCAGGAACCGCCATTGCCCGGCTGGTCCGTCGCAAATCGGAGGCGGCAGGCGCATGAATTCGCCCTCCTTTTTCCCCTCGCGCACGCTCGGCTGGTATGTCGCGAAGATGTTCCTGATCCGCAGCTTCGCGATCCTCGCGATGCTGGTGGTGGTGCTGCAAACGCTCGACCTCTTGGGTGAGAGCGGCAAGATCCTCTCGGTCGCGGGCAACAGCGACGCCGATGTCTGGCGCTATGCGGGTCTGCGCGTCCCGCAGATCATTGAGACGTTCCTGCCCTTTTCCGTGCTGCTCGGCACCCTGCTGACGCTGGTGACATTGAACCAGAACAGCGAGATCGTCTCGATGAAGGCCGGCGGCATGAGCGCGCACCAGATCCTTGCGCCGCTGATCGTCGCCAGCCTGTTCGTGGCGCTGGTGAGCTTTACCTTCAACGAGCGGATCGTGGTGCGGGCGACAGCTGCACTCAATGCTTGGCAGGATGTAGAATATGCCGCGATCCCAAGGGATTCAGGCGTGCGCACCAATGTCTGGGTGACGAGCAACGGAACCCTGATCAACGCGATGACCGTGCGCGGGCGCGGGCAGGATGCGCGGCTGGAAGGGATCGAACTGTTCGGCCGGCCGCAAGGCACACTGGCCGTGATGGTTCAGGCTGACAGCGCGGTGCCGACTGCCACACCGGGGCGCTGGCGGCTTGAAAATGCACGGCGGTTTGATGTCACGTCGGGCCGTTCGACTGCGCTCGGCACAATCGAGACCGACCTGGGCGTCACGCCTGACCGCTTCACCCTCGCCAAGATCGATCCCGAAGGCCTGTCCTTTGGCGAATTGCGTAGCGCCATCGCGGCGCTGGAGGCAGCGGGCCGACCGACGCAGGAAGCGGAAACCATCCTGTGGCACAAGATTTCTGGCCCGCTGTCGGCCATTCTGATGCCGCTCCTCGGCGCGGTGGCAGGCTTTGGCCTGGCGCGGTCGGGGCAATTGTTCGTGCGCGCGGTGATCGGCATGGCGCTCGGCTTTGCCTATTTCGTGGCCGACAATTTCGGCCTCGCCATGGGCAATCTCGGCGCTTACCCGCCGTTGCTCGCGGCATGGGGGCCGTTCTTCCTGTTCCTGCTGATCGGCGAACTGGTGCTCGTCCGCAGCGAAGAATGACGGGTCAGGCGGCTGCTTTGCCGCTGCCGCGCACCAGCCGGACGACAAGGCCGGTCAGCGTGCGATAATTCGCGCGGCTGTAAGTCGATTCCACGCCGAGATGCGCCGATAGGCGGCGGTGCGCTTCACCCAGCGCGTGATAGGGCAAGCTGGGCAGCATGTGGTGCAGCGCGTGGTACCGCAGCCCCACCGGTGCCCATAGTTCCGGCAGCAGGCCCGGCGGCGGCACATTGACGCTATCGAGATACTGGGCGGTCAGGGTCATCACCTCGCCCTCATTCTCCCACAGATGCGCGACGAGCGTGCGCACCTGGTTGAGCACGATCACGGCAGAAACAATGCCAAAGCCGATCAGGAAAGCGGTCAGCGGGATGATGCCGGTCGCGACCATGGCGATGAGCGCCATTGCCCACAGACTTGCGGCAACCTCTGTCACCAGCCAGCGGGTGCGCGCTTCGCCCTCAGGCATCTTGCGGCGGAAGGCGGGATTGATGACCAAGCCCGAATAGCGTTCCACCAGCAACCGGCGCAGCGGCGGCACGAACAGCGATATGGGGCCAAGCACACCATAGCGGATGAGCAGCGCAAGCGGGCCAAGCGCAGACACCAGCACGAACAGCGGCACGCTCCACGGCTTCATGAGCGCGAGCGGCAGATATTCCGGGTCCTCCGCCGTGCCATAGCGGGTGCGGGCATGATGGAGATTGTGGATCCCTTCATACATGAAGGATGGGACGAGCAGCGGAATGCCCGCAACAATATGGTAGCCGGTCCAGAAACCCGGCACCGCCGACGGTTTCATGTGCGAGATTTCATGAATGAACAGGCCAGCACGATAGAGGGCGAGAACCGAGATCACCGCCGCCAACAGCGCCCAGCCGAGCGAAGGCGCCATGATCGCCGCCGCCATGGCCGCATAGCCGACGCCCGCAGAACCGAGAAAATCGGCCCAGTAGATCGCCGGCCGGTGCGCCGCGATATCCTTTGTCAGCTCGGTCGCGGCGCGCAGCATCGCCATGTCATCAGGCTGGCGCGCCAGTGCGGCGCGGCGCGCGGCCACGGCATCAGCGGAAGCAGCAGGTTCGACAACCGGGGAAGCGGCGATGGTCGAGGCGGACATGGGCATTCCTTTTTCGATATCGCCGGCCAGCTAGTCGGCTTTCGTGGCGACATAATGGCATGCGCGCGGTGAGCCCGCGCCGCTTGCTTGCCCCACGCGCCCGCTTGGCATAGCGCATCAGCGACACACAAGAGGTCGAGAAGGACAGATAGGGTGGCGGCAGAGCAAATCCAGATCGTGCCGGTGCGCACGCGCGCCGAGAAGCGCGAGTTCGTCGAGCTCGCCTATCGCCTGAATGCCGGCGATCCGAATTGGGTGCCGCCGCTGCGGGACGAGGTCTATGGCCTGCTCAACCCCAAGAAAAACCCCTGGTTCGGCCATGGCCGGATGCAGCTGTTCATCGCCCGCATCGCCGAACGCACGGTCGGACGGATCAGCGCGCACATCGATGATCTGGCGCTGGCCCAGCCGCCGGAACAGGGCTTCGGCCCCGGCACCGGCCATTGGGGTTTCTTTGAAGCGGAGAGCGAAGCGGTAGCCCGCGCGCTGTTCGATGCGGCGGACGCATGGCTGCGCGCTGAGGGCATGACCCGCAGCGTGGGGCCGATCAGCCTTTCGATGTGGGATGAGCCCGGCCTCCTCGTCGAAGGGTTCGACAAACCGCCGACGGTCATGCTGGGCCATAATTGCTCCGCCTATGGAGAATGGGTCGAGCGCGCCGGACATAAGGGCGTGCAGGATCTGTGGAATTATGACCTCAAGATCGATCAGGAGATGCCCGAGCTGACCCAGCGCATTGTCGCGATGGGCGAAAAGGCCGGCAAGATCCGCGTCCGCGAAGCCGACAAGAGCAAATTTGCCGAGGAAGCCGCGCTGCTCCTCGGCATTCTCAACGATGCCTGGAGCGACAATTGGGGCTTTGTGCCGCTGACCGACGCGGAGATCGCCTATGCCGGCAAGAAGCTGAAAACCATCGTGTTCGGCGATCTGGTCCGCTTTGCCGAAATTGATGGCGAGCCGGTCGCCTTCATGATGACCATCCCGGACCTCAATGAAAAGCTGGCCGAGTTTGGCGGCAATTTACTCCCGTTCAACTGGGCGCGGATGCTGTGGTGGCTGCGCGCACCCAAGGTCCGGCGCATGCGCGTGCCGCTGATGGGCGTGGTCAAAAGGCTGCAGTCGAGCCGCACCGCAAGCCAGCTCGCCTTCATGATGGTCGAATATATCCGCCGCGCCTCGGTCAGCAAATATGGCGCGACACACGGCGATTTCGGCTGGGTGCTGGCAAGCAACGCCGGCATGCGGTCTGTCGGCGAAGCGGTCGGCGGCACAGTCGACCGGGTCTATCGCATCTACAAAAAGGCGCTGTGACGGCGAGACTAAGGCTCCGGTTCATGACCGAAGCATAGCCGCCGTCAGCCGCGCAGTTCGACCCAGGTCGGGGCGTGGTCGCTCGCCTTTTCCCGGCCGCGGTGGGACTTGTCGACACCGGCATCGGTCATGCGATCGGCGAGCGCGGGGCTGAGCAGCAGATGGTCGATGCGGAAGCCCGCGTCACGCTGCCAAGCGCCGGCCTGATAGTCCCAATAGGTCCACACGCCGCCCGAGGGGTAACGGCTGCGCAGCGCATCGGTCCACCCGTCGCCGAGCAGGCGGCGATAGGCGGCGCGGCTTTCGGGCTGCATCAACGCATCATCGGCCATGGCGGCGGGGCGGAACACATCATCATCATGCGGGATGACATTATAATCGCCCGCAATCACCGCCGGCACTTCCTCCGCCAGAATGGCGCGGGCGCGGGTGCGCAGACGCTCCATCCAGCGCAGCTTGTAATCGAATTTGGGACCGGGCTGTGGATTGCCATTGGGCAGATAGATGCCCGCAACGCGGATACCGAAGACGTCCGCCTCAATATAGCGGCTATGCTCATCCTCCGGCTCGCCATCGAGCCCGCGCTGCACCTCCACCGGCACAGCACCGCGCGCGAGGATAGCGACGCCGTTAAAGCCCTTTTGCCCGTGCCACACGCCGCCATAGCCAGCCGCCTCTATATCCGCGAGCGGCAGGCCTTCGTCCGCGGACTTCAACTCCTGCAGGCAAACGATATCGGGCTGGGTTTCAGTGAGCCATTCGACCAGGCGCGGCAGGCGGGCCTTGATGCCGTTGACGTTGTAAGTGGCGATCTTCATGGCGCCACCCTTAGCACCATGGGGCACCTTGGGAAGCCGGTGCCAAAGCGCGTTAGATCGCGAAGCTCGACCCGCAGCCGCAGCCGGCGGCGGCATTGGGGTTAGTTACCTGAAAATGCGAACCGCCGAGATTGTCGACGAAATCGACAAGGCTGCCGCGCAGAAGATCGAGGCTGATCGAATCGACCACCAGCTCGGCACCGTCGGTCGCAGTGACGATATCGTCCCCATCGACGCTGTCGGCCATGCCGAATTTATAGGTGAAGCCGGAACAGCCGCCGCCTTCGACCGAGAGGCGCAACTGTGGCGCCCTGCCCTGCCGTTCGGCGATCACGCGCACGCGCGCTGCGGCAGCAGGCGTCAGCGAAACGGCATCAGCGGCGAGAGTGACGGTCATGTCCGCAAAATAGGCGTGCCTGCCCCCGGGGGCAAGGTGCCGCGCTTATTCGCGCGGACCGCCGAGGGCGACGTTGCCGTGGCCGGCAGCAGCAACCATCACACCATCTTCATGGATGAAGGGCATCGGGTTGACCGGAGCGCCAGCAACGCGGACTTCATAATGGAGGTGGCTGCCAGTCGAACGGCCGGTCGAGCCCATCAGGCCGATCAGATCGCCGCGGCGGACGCGCTGGCCCGGTGCGACGAGGATCTGCGAAAGGTGGCCGTAGCGGGTCTGCAGCGCGTGACCATGTTCGATTTCGACATATTTGCCGTAACCACCGAGCCACTGGGCGCGGCCAACAGTGCCGTCAGCGGTGGCATAGATCGGCGTGCCGACCGGGCCCGGAATGTCGATGCCATTGTGGCGGGCACGGCGACCGGTGAAAGGATCGCTGCGATGACCGAAGCTGGAGGTCAGGCGCATTTCATCGACCGGACGGCGCGACGGAATGGCGAGTGCCTGAGCAGCCGGACCATCCATCTGGCGCCATGCCGAGAAGATCGAGCGGAACTGGCTGTCGCCGGCCGGACGGCCTTCGATGCGGCTGGCGAGCAGCGGCGTTGCGGCAACCAGTGCAGCGGCCGTCGCGTCCGCAGCAGAAACAGCCTCTTCGGCTTCGCGCGTGTCGACGATGGTGTCAGGGGTATCGAGATCGACCGGGGCCTCATTGGTCAGTGCAGGTGCAGCCATCGCCAAAGCGAAGCAGGCAGCAACGGCACGAAGGGATTTGAACAGCATGCGACCCCGAAACCCAAATCGGTCGCCGGAGCCAAGCTCCCCACAACGACCGCAGTGACATTCCCGATGGGCCGGATTTTTCCGTTTCCCCGCTCGGAAACTTTCCTGCGGGCTGACGTATTAACGTGCAACTGCCAGATAATATTCCTGCGTTAAACCGGCAGCTTGACGCGCTGAGTCGTTGAACGGCGGATGAATGGCGCCGCGAAACCCCTGTTCGATGAGCATTTTCCAGTGCGTGTGTGATTCGACCCGCGCTTCATCGCAGCCCCATTCGAACCAGCGTGTGCCGACCGAAACATGGCGAATTTCATCGGTATAGATGCGCGTAAGGATGCGGGCGCTCGCTTCATCCTCGGCGGCACGAAACCGATCGACTGTCGCCGGCGTCACATCGAGCCCGCGCGCTTCCAAGACCATCGGCACCACAGCGAGCCGCGCCAGCGGATCATGCGCAGTGGCGCGTGCGCTTTGCCAAAGCCCGTCATGCGCGGGGAGCGCGCCATAGTGGCTGCCCATCGCCTTCAACCGCCGGTCGAGCAGCGCGAAATGCATCGCCTCATCCGCCGCGACTGACAGCCAGTCATCGACAAAGGCACGCGGGAAGCCGGCGCCGAACCGACCCGCCGCGTCGAGAGCAAGGGCAATCGCGACATATTCGATATGCGCCAGCGCATGGAGCATCGCGATGCGCGAGCGTTCGGAGCCGATCTTGCCGCGTTTCGGCATATCCCCCGGGCGGCGCAGTTCGGGTGCGGCTGGCCGCGCGGGCTCATCGGGCATCGCCACGTCGAAATCCCAGGCGAGCCGCCCTTTTCGCCAATCGCGCACGAGCGCCCGCGTCGCCATGACATGGCGCTGCGGGTCACCGATCGACAGAACGGCGGCAATGGCGCGGGCAAGCGTCATACGATCAAACCGGGGCTACCAGCCCTAAAGCGCGCGGGCGGCGGCCAGCACCTCTTCGGCGTGGCCCTTCACCTTCACATTGCGCCAGACGCGCGCGGCCTTGCCGTCGGCGCCGAACAGGACAGTGCAACGTTCGATGCCCATATATTTCTTGCCGTACATCGACTTTTCGACCCAGGCGCCGAAATCCTCTGTCACCTGCCCGCCCTCATCCGAGCCGAGCAGGACAGAAAGGCCATATTTTTCAGCGAACTTCGCCAGTTTTTTGGGGCTGTCTTTGGAGACGCCGATCACGCGGACGCCGATCGCGTCGAAATCGGTGATGAGGGCAGAGAAATCCTTCGCCTCATTGGTGCAGCCCGGCGTGTCAGCCTTCGGATAGAAATAGATGACCAGCGCCCGCCCGGACAGAGTGGCGAGATCGACGCTGGTGCCATCCGCCATGACAAGCGTGCCGGAAGGAATGGGATCACCCTGTTCCATATGCCTCAAATCCTCATTGCTGTGCGCTGTCGCGAATCGCACGCCACCACCCGCCGACCTCCTGCCGCGCATCGGCATAGGCGGCAAGCAGCGCATGCCAGCCGCCTACGTCATCGCCATATCCGCACACCTGCGCGACGCGCGCCGCGCTTTCCGCGCTAGGCGGCGTGCCGCCGGGCGCCATCAGCCGGAGCGTGACCAGCATCCGCCCCATCAGGTCCATCGCGCCATGCACGCCGGGCGGGGCAAGACCAGCATCCACCAGCCGTCGCAGCGCGACATTGAGACGGGGATCAAAGCCGGTGCAATGAACGAGCTGGGTGGCGTGGATGGCAAATTCGCAGTCGACGAGGCCGCCCTCGACCAGCTTCACATCAAGGTCTGACGCGGGCGGCTTATGCGCCGCCATGTCCGCGCGCATCTTGGCGATATCGGCCAGCAGCATGGCGGTATCGCGCGGCGTGGCGAGCACATCGGTGATGATGCCTGCGAGCTTTACCCGCGCTTCGCCTGATCCGAACACGGGTCGTGCGCGGGTCAACGCCATATGTTCCCACGTCCAGGCTTCCTCACGCTGGTAACGGGTAAAGGCATCGATGCTGGCGACAAGCGGCCCCTTATTGCCCTGCGGACGCAAGCGCACATCGATGTCATAGAGGCGCCCGGCCGCAGTCGGGACCGACAGCGCAGCGATCACGCGCTGGCCGAGCCGGTTGAAGTAATTTGTCGCACCGAGCGGCCTCCGACCATCGGATTCCGCCAGATGATCGCCCTCATACAGCAGGATGAGATCAAGGTCGGAGGCGTGCGTCAGGGCCCGCCCGCCGAGCCGGCCGAGCGCGAGGATGAGCAATTCCGCCCCTGGCACGCGGCCATGCGCCGCCTCAAATTCAGCAATGGTCGCTGCGGTCAGCGCCTCCAGCGCGGCATCGGCAATGTCGGCATAGCCGCGCGAGACGAGCAGCGGGTCGCGCGCGGCGGCGACCAGTTGCACACCCAGCGCAAAGCGATGCTCGCCCACCACATTGCGGACATGATCGAGCTGGCGCTCATAGTCGCGTCCGTCCGCCACCATCTGCGCTGCCAGCGCCACCGGGCTGGCGGGCGCGGCAAAGACGCTGGCATCGAGCAATCCTTCGATCAGCGTCGGGCGCGCCGCGAGATCATCGGCCAGCGCCGGGGCATGGGCAAGGATTGCAGCGAGCATCGCGGCCAGTTGCGGCTGCGCGACGAGCAAGTTCATGAAGTTGAGCGCGCTGGGCAGGCCGGACAGCAGCGCATCGAAACGTGCCAGCGCGACGGCAGGATCGGGCGCACGGCCGATCGCCGGCATCAATGTTGGCAGCAATTCCTCCAGCGCGGCCTGTGCAACCGGGGTGCGCAGCGCCCGCACCGCCCCGCCGCGCCACCTTTCGATCAGCCGCGCTGCTGCCGGACCGTCAGCGAAGCCGGCCTGTTCGGCGGCGCTGGCCAATGCTTCGGCGTTATGCGGCCAGCGCGCGCCCGGCCCGCCCTGCCGAGCCCCGACGAGCGCATCGAAATGCCCGCCAACAGTCGCGACATGCGGTGCCAGCAATCCCACCAGTTCATCGCCACCGCCCATCCCGTGCAGCCGCGCGACATTGGCGAGCGCATCGGCTGAGGCAGGCAGGCTGTGCGTCTGCTGGTCATCGACCATCTGCAGCCGGTGTTCGATGGTGCGCAGCAAGCGATAGGCATCGGCCAGCGTGCCAGCCACATCGGGTTCGACGATGCCTGCATTGGCAAGGGCCGCGAGCGCATCAAGCGTCGCAGGCGCGCGCAAAGCTGGATTACGCCCGCCATGGATCAGCTGCTGCACCTGCGCGAAGAATTCGACCTCGCGGATGCCGCCGCGGCCGCGCTTCAGGTCATAACCGGGACCGAATGCCTGCCCTGCAGCATAATGGCTGCGGATCCGGTCAGTGATCTCACCGATGCGCTTGATCTGGCCGAAATCCAGGCTGCGACGCCAGATGAACGGCTGAATCGCAGAGAGGAAGCGTTGACCAAGCGCTTTATCGCCGGCGCTGGCGCGGGCGCGGATGAAGGCCGCCTGTTCCCAGGCGAGCGCGTGCGTTTCATAATATGAGATGGCCGCATCGACCGGCAGCACAATCGGCGTGACTTCCGGCGACGGCCTGAGCCGCAAATCGACACGCAGCACATGCCCGTCGGCAGTCCGCTGCGACAGGAGGTCAACCCATCGCCGCGCGATCCGCACGGCCGCTTCCTCCGGATCGTCACGCTCTCGGCGCGGCAATGTCTCCGGATCGAAGATAAGGATCGGGTCGATATCCGAACGGTAATTGAGCTCATGGCTGCCAAGTTTGCCGAGCGCGATCACGGCAAGGCCGCGCATCGGTTCGCCCGGTGCGCGTTCGGCAAAGGCGGCGGCAAGGGCCGCGTCACACGCCTCATCGGCAAAGTCCGACAGCAAGCGCACCACCGATCCGAAGTCCGCTTCGCCAGAAAGATCCGCAAGCGCCGAAACCAGCGCGACATCACCGCGCCGCACGCGCAGGCTGCGCTGGGTATCGGCGGGATCGAAAGCGGCGGAGCCATCCAGCGCTGCCAACCCCTTTGCCCGGAATGCATCGACCAGAGGGTCGCGGCGGGACGCAAGCAGGCGCAGGAATGGCGCGTGCGCCATCGCCCGTTCGATCGCATCGTCACGATTGCTGTGTGATTGTCCGGCCATCTGCATGCCACTGCTGACGTGCGACGGGCAGGCATGCAAGCGCTTAGCCGTTCTGCCCCGCGATTTGGCCAACCTCGTTCAGTATCTGGCGCATTGCCTCACTGCCACCGGCATCATCGCTGCGCCGTTGCGGCAGTGCCCCCGATTCGAGCAATTGTTCGAGCGCGACGCGGCCGCGCGCCACGCGGCTTTTGATAGTGCCGATCGCTACGCCGCAGATTTCAGCGGCTTCTTCATAGGCAAAACCACCCGCACCGATGAGGATCAGCGCCTCGCGCTGGGCCGTCGGGAGCTGCTGCATGGCGCGGTGCAGGTCCGACAATTCGACGATCTTGTCCTGCCCCGCAGGCGCGGCCAACATCCGTTCTGCTGCCAGATCATCCCATTCGCCGCGAAAGCGGTTGCGGCGCATCTGCGACAGAAAAATGTTGCGCAGGATGATGAAGGTCCAGGCCCGCATGTTGGTGCCGGCGGCAAAGCGTTGCCGCGCATTCCATGCCTTAAGCATGGTTTCCTGCACCAGATCATCGGCCATGTCGCGCGATCCGCACAGCGAACGGGCAAAGGCACGCAGGTGGGGGATGGTGAGCGCCAGTTCATCGCGGAAACTGTCATCATCCAGCGCCACGAACGGCCCGGTACCGTCGTCCGCAGCACTATTGTGGGGGCGTACGTCAGCCACAGCGGGCATCTGTCATCTTGGAGACGGTCACACCGCCTCAGTGCGCTGGAACAGTGGCAAGGTCGAAGAACAGCGCTTGCGCGATCGTTGCCTTCAGCGTTGCCTGCTGGAACGGCTTGGTGATGAGGAAGGTGGGTTCGGGCCGCTGCCCGGTCAGCAACCGTTCGGGAAAAGCCGTGATGAAAATCACTGGCACATCAATGTCGGCCAATATGTCGGCAACCGCATCGATACCGGAACTGTCATCGGCGAGCTGAATGTCCGCCAACACGAGCCCCGGCCGGTCCGCCTTGGCCAGCGCCACCGCCTCAGCGCGGGTGACGGCAATACCCGTCACTTCATGACCCAGATCCTTGACGATGGATTCAATGTCCATGGCGATGATCGGTTCATCCTCGATGATGAGGACATGGGCATGGGTCTGCCGGTCGATCTCTGCCAATGCCTCGGCCACCAATTGGCCCGCCATTGCCGCATCGACATCAATGATCTGGGCGATTTCCGTCGCGGTGAAGCCTTCGAGCGCGGAAAGCAGCAAGGCCTGACGCGACAGCGGGGTGATGAGGGAAAGCCGCATCCGCGCGATCAGCGCAGGATCGCTGCTCTCGCTCGTCGCGCGCTCGTGCACACTGGCAGCATCGACACTGCCCCAGATGGCATGAAATGCCCGGTACAGGCCGATCCGCTGCCTCTCCGCCGGAAACTCCGACGGCGCATCGACAATCGCCTGCAGCGTCGCCCGGACAAAAGCATCCCCACTGGCCTGATTACCCGTCAGTGCGCGCGCATAGCGACGCAGATACGGCAAATGCGGTGCCAGTTGTTGACCAAGCGTCATTGTTACTCCCCGCAACAGGACAGCCCGTCCCGTCACTTTTCGCCGCTTCCACAACGAGCGGTTACGCAATCGGTTCCATCATTCGGTTCGCCCCTGATCAATCGGGGATTCTACCAAGGGAACCAGTTGCGCGCGATCGCGTTACCCACGCCACAACCTCGCCCCTGAACGCCGAACCTGCCCGGTCCGGATCGGTTGCGGGACAGAGTTTCAATGGTATGACAAGCAAGCAGTCGGGCTCAGGGACGAGACAGTTGCACGGGACAACCCAAGCCGGGAAGAATAGCAAGACGAAGCGCGCTGCTCCTGCGGCAGACGCCTCTGCGAGCGCACCATTAACCAGCAATTCTCCGGAATCCGGGCTAGACAGCGTTTCCGCTTCACTGCGCCAAGCCTATCAAACGACCCTCGACGAAGCGATTCCGGACGAGATGCTGGATCTGCTGCGTAAGCTCGACTGACCAGGTCGGGTGAAGGAAGATTTCCAGCCGCCGGAGATTGCGCCGGGCGGCCCTGCGAGCCGTTCCGAACAGAGCCGCTGGCTGCGCCTGCCAAGGCTGACCACCGGCCATCGACTGTTGCTGATCCTGACCATCGCCCTCGCCCCGCTCGGTGCCATCGCTGTCGGCACGGGCACGCGAAGCATCGCGGCGAGCGATTCCGAACGCGAGCTGTTGATGTCAGTCTCCGTCCGCAATCAGGCTGGACGGTTACTCGATCAACTCCGGCTCGATGCGGCCTTGCTGCGCGATGCGCTGCATGGCGATGGCGAGGCGAGCCAGAACAGCGTTCGGTTGGGTGAAAGCCCGATCAAGCCCGCATCTTCGCCAACCAGCGCCCTGCCGCCAGCGGATAACGCACGCGCCGGCATGATTGCCGAGCCTGCGCCTTTCTCCTCCGGCGGGCAGGCGGATGTCATTTCGGCATGCGCCCTCCTGCGTCGGATTTTTCCGGGCGGAGAGGGGCGCGCGTCGGCGCGCATGATCGACCCTGATACTGGCGCCAATTTGTGCGAACGCGGCCTCCGCGCCCAGCCATCCGCTGCAAACCAGCCGATCGGTTTGGCCCGCATCGACACGGACAATGACGAACTGGTTTACAGCGCCGTCATGCTCGGCGCGCGCGCGCGGGCAGACATCGTCTATCCCCTCGAACGGATTGAGGAGATCATCGTCGACGGCAGCCTGCCACGCCATCGGCTGACTCTGGCATCGGCGATGGACGAAATGATCGTCCATAATGAGTTGGCGGGATCATCCCCAGCGCTGAGCCTGGAAGCGCGGGCACCAGTGGGCAACAGCGGTTTGGTTCTGACGATCGTCACAGCCCGTTCCTGGCTTGGCGGGCCGGAACTGATCAGCATGCTGACGCCGATCGGCATGTGGTTGCTTGCGGCATTGCTCAGTTGGCTGCTGGTCGACCAGATATTGCTGGCACCCATCCAGCGGCTGAGACACAGTGTTGAACGCTACCAGCCCGGCGACCCGCTTGCCCCAGGCGAGGAAAGTGCCTTTACCGCCCCCGAGATTATCGAGCTCGAGCGCATGGTGGCGCAGCTTGCTGCCAATGTGGCGAGCGACAAGGACGCGCTCGCCGCCTCGCTCGAAGCGCAGCGCGCGCTGACGCGGGAAGTGCACCACCGGGTCAAGAACAACCTGCAGATCATTGCCAGCCTGATCAATCTGCACGGCCGCAGCCTGCCGCCCGGCGGGGAGTTGGCCGCCTATCGCGGTATCCAGCGGCGCGTTGATACGCTCGCGGTCGTTCACCGCCACCTGCAAGCCGAAGCGGAGGAGCATGCATCCATATCGCTTGGCACCATGCTCGGTGAACTGACGGCCGGGCTGCGCCATGCCTTTGAAAACAGCCCCCGCCCTGCCGCACTCACCATAGAGGCCCCCGCAGTCGAGGTCGATCAGGACGTCGCTCTGCCTGTCGCCTTCATCGTTACCGAACTGGTCGAACTGGCGCATGAGGCTTTGCCCGGCGCGGCCATCGCCATCGAGCTGGAACGGGCAACAGATGAACGCGTAACGATGCGTGTGACCAGCGAAGGATTCACCCGCGCAGCGAAGGATGGCACGCGTTTCACCAACTATGCGCGTATCCTCAGCGGCCTTGCCCGCCAGTTGCGCCAGCCGCTCGAATTCGATGCTGCCACAGGCTGCTATGCAATCACCATCCCGATCGAAGGCGGCAGCGAGCCTCAGCGGCCAGCGGCGTAATTCGTCCGGAAAGTCGCGGCAAAGGCAGCAAAACGGCCCTCTGCAATCGCGCTGCGCATCCCTGCCATCAGCGCCTGATAGAAATGGAGATTATGCTGCGTCATCAGCATGGCGCCCAGCATCTCTCCTGACCGAACGAGATGGTGGAGATAGGCGCGGCTCCACCCGGTGCAGACGGGGCAATCGCACGCGGGATCGAGCGGGCTTTCATCCTCGGCATGTTTGGCATTGCGGATGTTGACCGGGCCAGCCCAGGTAAAGGCCTGCCCGTTGCGGCCCGATCGCGTGGGCAGCACGCAATCAAACATGTCGATGCCACGTTCGACCGCACCGACCAGATCGTCGGGCTTGCCCACCCCCATCAGATAGCGCGGCTTATCCGCCGGCAATTGATCCGGCGCATAATCGAGCACGCCGAACATCGCCGCCTGCCCTTCGCCGACCGCGAGGCCGCCGACGGCATAGCCATCAAAGCCAATCTCCATCAGCGCATCGGCCGACGCCGCGCGCAAACCCCGGTCGAGGCTGCCCTGCTGGATGCCGAACAGCGCCGCGCGGGTCGCATGCTCGCCGCCGGAGTCAAAGGCATCGCGGCTGCGGCGTGCCCAGCGCATTGATCGTTCCATGCTCGCCTGTGCCCGTTCCCGATCGACGCCGTTGGGCGGGCATTCGTCAAACACCATGACGATGTCCGAGCCCAGCAACCGCTGGATTTCCATCGACCGTTCGGGGGTAAGCATGTGGCGCGAACCATCAAGGTGCGAGGCAAAGCTCACGCCTTCCTCGCTCTGCTTGGTGAGCGCCGAAAGGCTCATCACCTGATAGCCGCCCGAGTCGGTCAGGATCGGCCGGTCCCAGCCCATGAATTTGTGCAGCCCACCCAGCCGCGCCATCCGCTCAGCGCCGGGGCGGAGCATGAGATGATAGGTGTTGCCGAGGATGATGTCCGCGCCGGTCGCGCGCACCTCTGCCGGCCGCATCGCCTTTACCGTCGCGGCGGTGCCAACCGGCATGAAGGCAGGCGTGCGAATAACCCCGCGCTGCATGGCAATCTCACCAGTGCGTGCGGCGCCATCTGTGGCGTGGAGGGTGAAGGCAAAACGGGGAGGCATGATCCTGCTGCGCCTAGACGCGGCGCGCGCAAAGAAAAAGGGGCGACCCGAAGGCCGCCCCTTTCACCCTGACCGGCCCCGCAAGGAACCAGCCGCGGTTGCTCAGAACTTGAAGACAACACCTGCCGTGGCGCGGACACTGTCAAAGCCAATGGTATCGACACCGACGCGCAGGCGCACAGGGCTGTCACCGAGGCCGAATTCGCCGCCGACGCCAACAATAAAGTCGCTGTCTGTGTCATTGACAGCCGGGACAGGCCCCGGCCCCGGAAGCGGAACGAAATTGCCGAGGTCGAATTCGACCCACTGGTAACCGCCCTTCACGAACAGCAGGCTGCCATTGTCGCCGACCGGGAAGCCGAGACGCGCGGCGACACCATATTCGCTGTCGATGCCGTCGGTGCCGAGATGATAATTGCCTTCGACGCCCAGCGTCAGCGTTTCGCCGACCGGAACATCAACGCCGGCGACGACACCGTAGATCGCGCCATCATCATCGTTGACGCCCAAAACACCGAGGCTGTGATAGCCGCCCGAAAGGCCAACATAGGGCTGCGCGGTTGCGGCTTCCTGCGCGGAGGCGCCGGTCGAGATGGCAAGGGCGGCTGCACCGGCAGCGGCGAGGAGGGAAAGCTTGGTCATCGCGAAAAATCCTTCTGCAATCTTCTGCTATCAGCCCGGCAGACCTTTTCTGGATTGTCCGGGCGGGAAGCGTCTAACGCCCCCTAAGCTGCAAGTTTCCTTAACAAAAGACCGAGAAAAGCCGCAGATCGCCTAGCTGTGCTATAAAGGCAACACAGTCTGAACAGCGGTTCAGCTTGGCGCGGTCAAGCGCCCTATTTGCGCGACGGCGGCAACAGCAGGCTGGAGTCGCCGTAGCTGTAAAAACGATATTCGCCGGCGATGGCATGGGCATAGGCGGCGCGCATGGTTTCCAGGCCCATCAGCGCGCTGACCAGCATGAACAGCGTCGATTTGGGCAGATGGAAATTGGTCATCAGACCATCGACGATACGGAAACGATAGCCGGGCGTGATGAAGATGCGGGTTTCGTCCGCAATGGGGTGGAGTTGCCCTGCCTCGTCAGCGGCGCTTTCGAGCAGGCGCAGCACCGTGGTGCCGACCGCAATGACCCGTCCGCCGGCCGCGCGCACGGCATTGATCCGGCCGGCTGTCTCTGCCGAAATCTCTCCCCATTCGGCGTGCATTTCATGCTCGTCGGTATCCTCTGCCTTCACCGGCAGGAAGGTGCCGGCGCCGACATGAAGGGTCAAAGTTTCGGTGTGGATACCGGCATCGCGGATGGCAGCCATCAGCCGGTCAGTGAAATGGAGCGAGGCGGTTGGTGCCGCGACCGCGCCGTCGCGCGCGGCGAACATGGTCTGATAATCCTCTGCGTCGCGCTCATCGATCGCACGCTTGCTCGCGATATAGGGCGGCAGCGGCATGGTGCCGGCGCGGGACAGCAATATTTCCACCGGTTCGTCGCCGCCAAAGGCCAGGCAGATGCTGCCATCGGGATACCGTTCCTCAACCGTGGCGGTGACCCCAGCACCATAATCCACGACATCCCCGATCCTGAGGCGCTTCGCATTGCGGGCAAACGCCTGCCACCGGCGCAGATCGATGCGCTTGTGTAGCGTCGTCCCGATCCGCGCGTCCCCGCGAACGCCTTCCAACTGGGCGGGAATGACGCGGGTGTCGTTGAACACCAGGCAATCGCCAGCACGCAGCAGCCGGGGCAGATCGATGACGCCATGGTCGGACATGGCATCACCATCGACCAGCAGCATCCGTGCGGCATCACGCGGGCTGACCGGGCGAAGCGCAATGCGGTCTTGCGGCAAATCAAAATCAAACAGGTCTACGCGCATAGCGGTGACAATCCTCTCCGTTCGTGCCGAGCGACGTCGAGGCACCTTTGAATGCGCGCTAGATAGGAACGAGCCTGCCGGCTGCAAGCATCCGGCAGCAGTCGTTGGTCAGCGAATCGTTCAGCCGCCGATCGGGGCGTTGAGATCATCCGCTGTCACCGGTGCTCCGGCGGCGGCGGGGACATTTTCCGTCAGCGCGCTGGCTGGCGGCATCGGCTGACCATCGGCAAGGATCGAAGCCTGCACAATGCGCGAGGGGTTGGCAGGCGGTTCACCACGCTGGATGCGGTCAACAAACTCCATGCCCGAAACAACACGGCCGAGCGCGGTATAATTGCGGTCGAGGCTGAGGCGCGGCAGCAACATGATGAAAAACTGGCTGTTCGCGCTGTCCGGGGACTGCGAGCGCGCCATGGCCAGCGTGCCACGGACATGAGGCAAACCGTTGAATTCACTGGGGATGTCCGGCATCTCGCTGCCGCCAGTGCCATTGCCCAGCGGATCACCGCCCTGCGCCATAAAACCTTCGATCACGCGGTGGAAGGTGAGCCCGTTGTAAAAGCCGAGCCGAGCCAGTGTCTTGATGCGGTCGACGTGGCGCGGGGCAACATCGGGGCGCAGCTGAATGACAACGCGGCCGCCGGTCGACAGGTCGAGCGCCAGCATATGTTCCGGATTGCCGCGGATATCCTCCGGCGGAAGGGCCGGGGGATTGTTGCGATAGGCAGCGTCCGGCGTGGCGGCGGTCGCCGGTGCGGCATCCTGTGCGGCGGCGGGCGTCAGGGCGACAGCGGCAAGGGCGGCAGCAATCGTCAGGCGGGCAAACATGGGGTCGGCGTTCCTCTTCATCGTCATATCCGACAGCCCATGCCATTGCATTGAGCCATCATTTCGCCCGGTGCTTTCGCAAGCGGGCGATTAACCGGTCATGACCCCTTGCGTCCAATGGAATCCACGCGCGCTACCACTTCCGCTGCAACCATGGGCGGAACGAACTTGTCGATGGCCCCGCCGAACATCGCGATTTCCTTGACCAGACGCGAGGCGATGGGCTGCAGGCAAACGTCAGCCATCAGGAAGACCGTCTCGATCCGGCTGTTGAGCTGCTGGTTCATCCCCGCCATCTGATACTCATATTCAAAGTCGGCGACCGCGCGCAGACCGCGCACGATCACGCTCGCATTCTCGCGCTCGGCAAAATCCATCAGCAGCGAATCGAAACTCACCACTTCAATCTCGCCGGCGATCCCTGCCACTTCGCGGCGCACCATCGCCATCCGCTCTTCAAGCGTGAACATCGGTGATTTGCTGGGATTGGTGGACACGCCAATCACCAGCCGGTCCACCAGCTTTGCCCCGCGCCGGATGATATCCATGTGGCCGAGTGTGATCGGGTCAAATGTGCCGGGATAAATGCCGGTGCGTTTCATGCGTTCCCCCTTCAGGCTGGCACGGCCAGCCCGTCAGTGATTGCGTTCAAGGATATAGCGGGCGATGGCGCGCAAAAGGTCCGCTTCGCGCCCGTGGCTGGCAAGGTGGCTGATGGCTTGTTCTGTGAGGATGCGGGCCTGTTCGCGCGCGCGTTCGACCCCCATCAGCGAGACAAAGGTTTCCTTGCCGGCATCGGCATCCTTGCCCACCGCCTTGCCGGCTGTGGCGGCATCGCCCTCCACATCGATCAAATCATCGACGATCTGAAAAGCGAGCCCGATGTCACGCGCATAGGCGCGCAGGCCTGCGCGGCCCTCGTGCGGAACGCGGCCAAGGATCGCGCCAGCCTCCACGCACCAGCAGATAAGGGCGCCAGTCTTCATATGCTGGAGGCGGGTGACAGTAGCGAGATCGAAGCTCTGATGTTCGGCGGCGAGATCCATCATCTGCCCGCCCGCCATGCCCGAGGGGCCCGCGGCACGGGCGAGCTCAGCGATCAGTTCGGCCCGCACGAACGGGTCAGCATGGGTATCGGGGTCGCTCAAAATCTCGAACGCCATGGCGTGCAGCGCATCACCGGCGAGAATCGCGGTCGCCTCATCAAAGGCGATGTGTACAGTCGGCTTGCCGCGGCGCATGGCATCATCATCCATCGCGGGCAGATCATCATGGATCAGCGAATAGACGTGGATCGCCTCCACAGCGACGCCAGCCCGCAGCGCGCAATCGGGATCGACCGCGAACAGGCGGGCCGCGGCACGCACCAGCAGCGGGCGCAAGCGCTTACCGCCGCCGATCGCGGCATGGCGCATCGCTTCGAACAGGGGCGCGCGGGCATCAGCCGGCGCTTCGAGCAGACGGTCGAACATCGCATCGACATCCGCCGCGATAGCCCCGAGTTCCTCTTCGAGCAGATCAGCGTCAGCCACAGCGGCGAGCTCGTTCATGCCGCATCGAACGGTGCGGTGCCGAGCGGTGCGCCCTCGGCATTGAGGCGGATGCGCTCGATCCGCGCTTCGGCATCCTTGAGCCGCGCGTCGCAATGCGCCTTGAGCGCGGTAGCGCGCTCATAGAGAGTGATGGCGCTGTCGAGGGGAACCTGCCCTGCCTCCAGCTTGCGGACGATGCCGCCAAGCTCCTCGAGCGCCGCCTCGAAGCTCAATGTTCCAATGTCCTGCGCCGGGGCGCTGCCGCTATCGCTCATGAGCTTGCTTGTGGCCTCGGTGAAAGAAGGGGTCAAGCGCTCGCGCTTGCCGCCCCTGCGTCATGCTCTATGATGTTCTTTGCGCGGACTATTCTGGAGATCAATTGCCATGCCCTATCTCGTGTCCACGCTGACCACCGCAGTCCTGTTCGCGCTGCTCGACAATCTCTGGTTCCGCTGGTCGCTGCCCAATCTCTACCGTCCGGAGATCGGCGAACTGCTCGGTCCCTTCCGCCTCGGTCCGGCGGTCGCCTTTTACGCGCTCTATGTGATCGGCATCCAGATTTTCGCGGTGCGCCCGGCGCTTGCCAGCGGACAATGGACCAGCGGCCTCGTCTGGGGCGCTCTGTTCGGGTTCTTTTGCTACATGACCTGGAACCTCACCAACTATGCGGTGATGAAAACCTGGAGCCTAAAGGTCACGCTGACCGACATCACCTGGGGCACGGTCGCCACCGCTGTGACGGCAGCGGTTGCTTCGGCGCTGGCCCTGAAGCTCGCGCCGGCGGGGTGAAGCTCGTCAACGGGTAACGGCTAAGGGGGAGTCGCAGCGCATGTTCATCGGCCATTGGGCACCGGCGCTGGTCGCCGCCGCACACCCGAAAGCACCAAAGCTCGGCACGCTGTTCGTCGCCGGGCAGCTGGTCGATTTCGGGTTCTTCACGCTGATGATGCTGGGCGTCGAAAAAATGCGGATCGACCCATCAGCGTCGGTGATGAACCCGATGGACTTGTACCACATGCCCTATACGCACAGCCTGCTGGGCAATGCGCTGTGGGCGGTGGCCTTTGCCGCGATCATCTGGGCGGTGACGAAGAACCGGACCGGCGCGATCATCGGCGGTCTGGTGGTGTTGAGCCACTGGTTTGTCGACTGGCTGGTTCACGTCCCAGACCTCACCCTCTACGGCGCGCCGCCGAAGCTGGGCCTAGGCCTGTGGAATCATCCCGAGATCGCCATGCCGCTCGAACTCGGGATCACCTTTGCCGCGCTGATTTTCTACATTGTGAAAACCCGCGCCCGCACGTCATCGGCGCGGCTCGCGCTCGGCCTGCTGGCGCTGGTGCTGCTGACGGTGCAGGTGGTCAACTGGTTCGGCCCGCCACCCGGAGAGCCTAGCGCAGGCGCCGCGCTGTTCGTTCTGGGCACCTATACGGCCCTCTGCCTCCTCGCCGCATGGGTCGGCAGCACGCGCCAACATCCACAAGCTGCCTTGCAGGGCTAGGCGGAATCGATGTCGCCCGCTAAGGCGCGCGGCATGAGCCAGATCACGCCCCAGATCGTCGCCGACCACGGCCTGTCTCCTGAAGAATATGAGCGCGTGCTCCATGCGCTCGGGCGGGAGCCGAACCTTGTCGAACTCGGCATTTTCTCCGTGATGTGGTCGGAGCATTGCTCCTACAAAAGCTCGCGAATCCATTTGAAGAAGCTGCCGACCCAGGCGCCGTGGGTGATCTGCGGCCCGGGCGAGAATGCCGGCGTCATCGACATCGGCGATGGTCAGGCGGCGATCTTCAAGATGGAGAGCCACAACCACCCGAGCTACATCGAACCCTATCAGGGTGCGGCGACCGGCGTGGGCGGGATTTTGCGCGACGTATTCACCATGGGCGCTCGGCCCGTGGCCAACATGAATGCGCTGCGCTTCGGTGACCCCAATCACCCCAAGATGCGCCACCTAATCGCGGGCGTCGTCCACGGCATCGGCGGCTATGGCAATTGCGTGGGCGTGCCCACGGTGGGCGGAGAGGTGAATTTCCACCCCGCCTATAATGGCAACATCCTGGTCAACGCGATGACCGTGGGCGTCGCACAGACCGACAAGATTTTTTATTCGGCGGCCTCCGGTGTCGGCAACTCCATTGTCTATGTCGGCTCCAAGACCGGGCGCGACGGCATCCATGGCGCAACCATGGCCAGCGCCGATTTCGAGGAGGGCGATGATGACAAGCGCCCCACCGTGCAGGTCGGCGATCCTTTCACCGAGAAGCTGCTGATCGAAGCCTGTCTTGAGCTGATGGCATCGGACGCGATCGTCGCCATTCAGGACATGGGCGCCGCCGGCCTCACCTCCTCCAGCGTCGAGATGGCGTCAAAGGGCGGTGTCGGCATCCATTTGAAGATGGATGATGTGCCCCAGCGCGAAACCGGCATGACGGCCTATGAGATGATGCTGTCCGAAAGCCAGGAACGCATGCTGATGGTGCTGAAGCCGGGCAAGGAAGCCTTTGCCGAAGCCATTTTCCGCAAGTGGGAGCTGGATTTCGCGGTGATCGGCCATGTCACGGACACCGGCCGCATGGTGCTGGAACATCATGGCGAGATCGTCTGCGACATCCCGCTTGCCCCGCTGGCCGACGATGCCCCGCTCTACGATCGCCCTGCCCTGACGCGGGACGCGTACAAGGTCTGGGCACAGGTGAAGCCGCTCGACGAAGCGAGCATCCCTGAAAGCACTGACATTGCGGCGGACCTGCTCAAGCTGATGGCCAGCCCGGACATCGCCAGCCGCCGCTGGATCTGGGAACAATATGACCACAAGGTCGGCGGCGACACAGTGATGCCGCCGGGCGGCGATGCCGCGCTGGTGCGGGTGCATGGCACGGACAAAGCGCTCGCCATCACCACCGACTGCAACCCGCGTTACTGCTATGCCGACCCCTATGAGGGCGGGAAGCAGGCGATTGCCGAGGCCTATCGCAACATCAGCGCCACCGGCGCGACTCCGCTGGCGGTGACCAACTGCCTGAACTTCGCCAATCCGCAGCGCCCCGAGATCATGGCGCAGATCACCGGCTGCCTCGAAGGCATGGCGGATGCATGCCGTGCGCTCGATTTCCCGATCGTCTCGGGCAACGTCAGCCTCTACAATGAGAGCAAGGCGACCGGCGGCGGTTCAGCGATCCTGCCGACACCCGCGATTGGCGGCGTTGGCCTGATCCAGGACTGGCGCAAGGCGGTGGGCGTCGGGTTCAAGAATGCGGGCGACCGCGTCTTCCTGATCGGACATCCCAAGCCGAGCCTTGGCCAATCGCTTTGGCTTCGCGAGATCGCCGGACTGGAAGCGGGCGCTCCCCCGCATGTCGACCTCACCCTCGAACGCGAGGCGGCAGAGGTTGTCCGATCACTGATCGACAAGGGTCTGGTCAATGCTGTTCACGACGTGTCGGACGGCGGCCTGCTGGTGGCCGTGGCCGAGATGGCGCTCGCCGGAAATATCGGACTGACCTTTGGCGACTATCTGAATCCCACGGCGCGGATGCTGTTCGGCGAGATGCAGGCGATGTATGTCGTCACCATCGCGAAGGATGGCGGGCAGGAAGCCTATAATGCATTCCTCCAGGCCTCGGCCGTCGATGGCGTGCCGGCGCTGTGGCTGGGCGATGTCGGAGGGGATGCGCTGAGCTTCGAGGACGAAAATGGCGATGCGCTGACAAGTATCAGTATCGCCGCCCTGCGCACCGCGCATGAGGGCTTCTTCCCCAAGCTGATGGGCGCGGACGCCGCGCTGGCTTAGTGCCGTTCGTGTGGCTGAACTTGTTTCAGCGTGACGATGCGCAATCGCCGACGGCTCAGGCTGCCTTGGCGAGGAAATTGTAGGGATCGATGCCCTTTGCGCGGTAGGCCTGATGGCAGGCGTGATACTGCGTCGGTTCACCGATGCCGAGGCGCTTGCGCGCTGCATCCAGCGGTTCGGCGAGCAGGTTGACCATGCTTTCCTGCTGGATCTTCGGCGCAGCGGTGCCAAACGCCTGCGCCTGCTTCAGCGCCGCATACACGGGTGCGTCGGACTTCACCCGGCGCGTCAGTTCAAAGCCGCCGGCCCAAGCGATGAAGATGTTACCGAAGTTACGGTTCTGCCCATAGGTGAAGGCGAGCACACACTGTTCGCCCAGCGCGTCGCGGCCATAGCCGGTCAGAACGTGCAGCATGTCATGCGTATCGCGCAGGCGATCACCATACCATTCGATCTGGTCGCCATAGCGCGGCTTGCCTCGGCGCATCTTTTCCGATTCCGCGACGAGACCGGCGGCGGTCAGCCCTTCGCGTTCCATGAAATCGCAATAGGCATGGGCGACGGTGCCCTTTGGCAGACGGCGCAGCGCTTCATGATCATCGAGGATGGCGGGAAGGAAGGGTTCATCCCGCATCAGCCGCTGCCCGGCTTCGCTTTCGATGAAGGCGCGCGCATCGGGGACGAAGCTTTTCCGCGGCAGGCATTCAAAGATGTGGAACACCTGTTCGGTGTCTTCCTTGTCCGCGATCAGCTTACGGAAATGGCCCAGCGCCTTGAACGGGCGAAATTTCGGTGCCGGCCGGTCAGGGTGGATGAAAATGGCGTCAGCAACGGAAAGCGGCGTGTGAAGCGACATCGGTTCCTACCCCGGGATGACTGGACCTGCGCCGAATCGGAAGAGTGGCGCGCTCCTTTTCGCTATCCGGGATCAGTTAAATTGACACTAATGTCAATATACCGTCATCGTCGTTCGAAGCTGCCAATGCCTTCGCCGAGCTGGTTGCCGCTCTGCACCAGACGCTCACCCGACCAGTCGGCGACGAAGATGGTATTGCGTGCAACCCCTTCGACGATGCGAGCACGGTTACCGGTGATGGCGAGACCGGCGCTGGGGTGCAGACGATCCTCTGCGCCGACCGCGATCAGGGCGGAGTAGTTTTCCTTATTCTCGCCCTGCACGAAATAATTGCCGGCAATGCGCCCGGAGGCACCTGCGGGCAGATCAATCATGTAATTGGTTTCGCGGCCCTGGCTGTCATCGAACATATTGTCGATGATTTCGGCCCGTGCAGCGCGGCTCTTCACATAATGGCCGCCCGTGCCACGCTCAAAGCGCGAACGGGTGACGGTGAGGCTGCCGTAATTGCCGATGTAGATCGAATGGGCGCAGGGGTGATCGCCGCAACGGCCCAAGCCGGAGAAGGTCGAACGATCGATGCGGATCGCGGAGGACGGATCGTCAGCGGTCAATATGCCCTGTTCGCTGTTACGGAACATGGAATTGACGATATCGAGATCCCCGCGCTCAAGCCGGATGCCGGCGCCATTGAGATCAGGCACGCGCATGTTCTGGAAGACGATGCCGTCGACTGTGGCGCCGCGCCCGCGCAGCACCAGCGCAGCCTTACCTTCGCAGGTTGCTCCATCGAACACCGCTTGCCCCGGCTCCGCGCTGCGGAAGGTGACAACGCCGGCTGTCTGCACCGCGCACTGGCGATAGCGGCCGGGTGCGAGCAGCACGGTGCCGCGCCCTTCGCCGATGGCGTCAACCGCCGCCTGCACATTCCTGAACTCGCGCCCCAGCTCGGGCACGAAAATGTCCTGCGCCGTTGCCAGCGTGGAGGTGAGCGCGAGCCCGACGAACAGCAGAAAGCGGAACAACATGCCACGACATCTGCCGCACGGCCGCTATTCACTCAACCGCGTGTCTGCCTGTCCCGTCCCGAGACGGGAAGCGGCGTTAAGCATCAATCGAGGTTGGGCCTCAGCCAGCGGCGGGCAGTGTCGATATCGACTCCGCGCCGGCCGGCATAATCGACCAGCTGTTCCTCTCCCACGCGGGCAACACCGAAATATTGGCTGTCGGGGTGACCGAAATAGAAGCCGGAGACCGCCGCCGTCGGCCACATGGCGAAGCTTTCTGTCAGTGTCAGACCTGCATTTGCTGGTGCGTCGAGCATGTCGAACAGGATCGGCTTGAGGCTGTGGTCCGGGCAGGCGGGATAACCCGGGGCGGGGCGGATACCGCGATATTCCTCACGGATCAGCGCCTCGTTGGTCAGCTGCTCACCCGGCGCATAGGCCCAGAGCGTGGTGCGCACATGCTGGTGCAGCCGCTCCGCAAACGCCTCGGCAAACCGGTCGGCCAGCGCTTTGAGCAGGATGTCCGAATAATCGTCATGGGCGGCGCGGAACCGATCAAGATGCGGTTCGATGCCGTGGATGCCGACCGCAAAGCCGCCAATCCAGTCGCCGTCATGGTCAACAAAGTCGGCAAGGCACATGTTCGCCCGCCCTTCGCGCTTGACGATCTGCTGGCGCAGGAAGGGGATGCGGATATGCTCCTCCGCCTCGACATCATGGACGATGACATCATCGCCATCGCGGCGGCACGGCCACAGACCGGCGACACCGCGCGCGGTGAGCCATTTTTCACCGATGATTTTGGCCAGCATCGCCTGCGCGTCCGCCCACAGGGCGCGCGCGCTTTCCCCGACGACCTCGTCTTCCAGGATCGCGGGGTAAGTGCCGTGCAATTCCCAGGCGCGGAAGAAAGGCGTCCAGTCGATCACCTCGGCAAGATCGGCCAGATCCCAGTCATCGAACACATGCACGCCCGGCTGCTCCGGCGGTGCGGGCTTTACATGCATGTCGGCGACAAAAGCGTTGGCGCGCGCGTCGGCAAGACTGGCAAGGATGCTCTGCCCCTTGCCTTCACGAACATCGCGGACGTGCTGGTAATCGGCGGCGATGGCGCCGACATAATCCGCAACGCCGGTATCGCTGACCAGCGCGGTGGCCACGCCGACCGCGCGGCTCGCGTCAAGCACGTGGATGACGGGGCCGTCATAGGCCGGATCGATCCTGAGCGCGGTATGCACCTTAGATGTGGTCGCACCGCCGATCAGCAGCGGGATATTCATCCCCGCGCGCTGCATTTCCTCTGCCACAGTCACCATCTCGTCCAGGCTGGGCGTGATGAGGCCGGAAAGACCGATGATGTCGGCGTCTTCCTGCTGGGCGGTTTCAAGGATCTTCGCCCAGGGCACCATGACGCCGAGGTCGATCACCTCATAGCCATTGCACTGCAGCACAACGCCGACGATGTTCTTGCCGATGTCGTGAACATCGCCTTTCACCGTTGCCATGATGATGCGGCCTTTGGCCTTGGCGCCTTCCTCTTTCTCCGCCTCGATGAAGGGGATGAGGTGCGCGACCGCCTTTTTCATGACGCGGGCGGACTTCACCACCTGCGGCAGGAACATCTTGCCGGACCCGAACAGGTCGCCGACGACGTTCATGCCATCCATCAGCGGGCCTTCGATGACCTCGATGGGGCGGGCGGCCTGTTGCCGCGCTTCTTCGGTATCCTCAACGATATGCGCGTCGATGCCCTTGACCAGCGCATGTTCGAGGCGTTTGGTCACTGGCCAGCCGCGCCATTCCTCTGCGGCCTTTTCCGCTTCGGGGCTGGTGCCCTTGAACCGGTCCGCCAGCGCCACCAGCCGTTCGGTCGCATCCTCGCGGCGGTTGAGGATCACATCCTCGCACGCATCCCGCAGTTCAGGGTCGATCGTGTCATAGACGTCAAGCTGGCCGGCGTTGACGATCGCCATGTCGAGGCCGGCGGGGATGGCGTGATAGAGGAAGATGCTGTGCATCGCGCGGCGCACCGCCTCATTCCCGCGGAAGGAGAAGGAGAGGTTCGATAGGCCGCCGGAGAAATGCGCGTGCGGGCAGCTGACCTTCAGCTTGCGCACCGCCTCGATGAAATCGACGGCATAATTGTTATGCTCCTCGATACCGGTCGCGACCGCGAAGATATTGGCATCGAAAATGATATCCTCGGGCGGAAAGCCGATGCCGGTGAGGAGGCGATAGGCACGCTCGCAAATCTCGACCTTGCGCTGTTCGGTATCAGCCTGACCCGTTTCGTCGAATGCCATGACGACGACCGCGGCGCCATACGCCATGCAGGCCCGCGCCTGATCGAGGAAAGGCTCTTCGCCCTCCTTCATGCTGATCGAATTGACGATCGGCTTGCCCGGCACGCATTTGAGGCCGGCTTCGATCACCTCCCACTTTGAGCTGTCGATCATGACCGGCACGCGCGCGATATCCGGTTCGGCGGCGATCAGTTTCAGGAAAGTGGTCATGGCGTGGACCGCATCGAGCAGCCCTTCATCCATGTTCACGTCAATGATCTGCGCGCCATTCTCTACCTGGCTGCGAGCGACATCGACCGCCGCTGCATAATCGCCGGCCATGATCAGCTTTTTGAAAGCCGCTGATCCGGTCACGTTGGTGCGTTCGCCGATGTTGACGAAGGTGGATGAGGAGAGAGAGGTCATCGATTTTTCCTGATCCTGCCCCAATTCGGGGAGGTGACAGCCCGGAGGGCTGACGGAGGGGGCTCTCCACATCACACTGGTCCGCAGCGGAGAGCCCCCTCCACCGCTTCGCGGTCCTCCCTCAGGTGGGGAGGATTTTCGTCATGCCGCCATGGTAAAGGGCTCCAGCCCCGCGAGGCGCGTGCGCACCGGCAGTTCGGGCAGCGTGCGCGGCGGCTTGCCCGCGACGGTGCGGGCCATGGCCGCAATATGGGCCGGCGTGGAGCCGCAGCATCCGCCGAGGATGTTGACCTGCCCGGCCTCTACCCATTCACCGACCAGCGCCGCCGTTTCAGCCGGCAGCTCGTCATATTGGCCGAGATCATTGGGCAGGCCCGCATTGGGATAGACCATGATCAGCGTATCAGCGATGCCCGAGAGGGTGCGCACATGCGGGCGCAGCTGCTGCGCGCCGAAGGAGCAGTTGAGGCCGATGGTGACCGGGCGGGCATGGCGCACCGCGTGCCAGAAAGCCTCTACCGTGTGGCCGGAAAGGTTGCGGCCGGACAGGTCGGTGAGGGTCATAGAGAGCATCAATGGCACATCCGCGCCGCGTGCCTGGCCCGCCTCTATGGTTGCCATGATACCGGCTTTGGCATTCAGCGTATCGAACACGGTTTCGATCAGGATAAAATCGACCCCGCCATCAAGCAGCGCGTCAATCTGCTCGCGATAGACGTCCTTGAGATAATCAAAGTCGATCTCGCGATAGCCGGGATCATTGACGTCGGGTGAAAGTGACAGCGTCTTGTTGGTAGGGCCGATGGCGCCCGCCACAAAGCGGCGCCGACCATCCTTCGCGGCATAATCGTCCGCCGCCGCCCGCGCGATCTGTGCAGAGGCGACATTGATGTCACGCACCAGATGTTCCGCGCCATAATCCGCCTGGCTGATGCGATTGGCGGAAAAGGTGTTGGTGGACACGATGTCACTGCCCGCATCGAGATAGGCACGGGTGATGGTATCCGGCACATCGGGCTTGGTCAGAGCCAATATGTCATTATTTCCCTTCTGGTCGTGCGACAGGCCGAGCGTTCCCGCATAGTCCGCCTCTGCCAGCTTCCAGTTCTGGATTTCGGTGCCGAACGCCCCGTCGGTCAGCAGGATGCGTGTCCCCGCAGCCGCCAGCAATGCCTCACGCGCGCTCATGCCGCCTGCTCCTTGGATGCGTCGCCCTGTCCGCGCAGGCCCAGCATGTGGCAGATGGCGTAGGCGAGCTCAGCGCGGTTCAGCGTGTAGAAGTGGAAATCGCGCACCCCGCCCGCATAGAGGCGTCGGCACATTTCCGCGGCGATGGTGCCGGCGACCAGCTGGCGCGCGGCGGGCAGATCGTCGAGCCCGTCAAACAGCCGCTCCATCCATTCGGGCACCTTGGTGCCGCACATCGCCGACATGCGCTTCACACCCGCGAAATTGTTGACCGGCATGATACCCGGCACGATCTCCGCCGTGATACCCGCCGCCGCCGCCGCATCGCGAAAGCGGAAGAAGGTATCGGCCTCATGAAAGAATTGCGTGATCGCGCGGGTCGCCCCGGCATCGAGCTTGCGCTTGAGATTGTCGATATCGCTCTGGGCGCAGTCGGCCTCCGGATGCGTTTCCGGATAGGCGGCGACCGAAATCTCGAATGGCGCGATGGCACGCAGGCCGGCAACGAGATCGGCAGCGCCGGCATAACCATCCGGATGCGGCGCAAACTTGGCGCCGGCCGTCGGCGGATCACCGCGCAGCGCGACAATATGACGCACGCCGGCATCCCAATAGGCACGGGCGACCTCCTCAATCTCTGCCTTTGAGGCTTCGACACAGGTGAGGTGCGCTGCGGCAGGGATGGTCGTTTCCCGAGCAATGCGCGCGACGGTTGCGTGGGTGCGCTCACGCGTCGAGCCGCCCGCGCCATAGGTTACCGAGACAAAGCGCGGGCCCAGTGGCGCCAGTGTTTCGACCGACTGCCACAGCGTTTCGGCCATTGCCTCGCTCTTGGGCGGAAAGAATTCGAAGCTGACGCCAATGTCGCCGGACAGGTCCGCGAACATCGGGCTCGCGCTCGCACGGCGCAATTCGGACACTGTTGCGGCGGGGGGAGAGGCGGTCATGCCGCAGCCTTTCTAATGTGGGGCGTGGATGGTGAGGAAGGAGCATCACTGCGCCGCCGCCCAAGCCAGATTTTGACGGTCAGCGCGCCGCCGGTCAGCGCCTCGCTGCTTTCGAGGATAAGGCCGTTGGTCGCAAACCAGCCGCGCATCTGCGCGTCCGAGAAACCGAGGCGAACATGGGCGGCATCGCGCCGCAGCTCCTCGCGGTCATGCGAGGCGAAATCGACGATAAGGAGGTGCCCGCTGCCGCGCAGCACCCGCGAAGCTTCGGCAATCACCAGATCAGGCGCTGTCGCGAAATGCAGCACTTGATGCATCACCACCGAATCAACGCTGGCCGGTTCCAGTGGCAAACCCATGAAATCGCCGCGCAGCAGATCGACCGGAAAACTCTCTCCGGCAAGTCGGGTCCGCGCGACACGCAGCATTTCCGGGCTACGATCAACAGCGGTCACCTTGCTGGCGTTGCCGCCCAATATCGCTGCCATACGCCCGGTGCCGGTACCGATATCGAGCAGATGACCGATACGCCGGTTCTTCATCAGAGCCAGGATCGCGCGCTCCACCTCTGCCTCCGCGACATGGAGCGAACGGATCGCATCCCATTCATCGGCATGTGCGGCGAAATAGCGTTCGGCCGCTGCCTCGCGCTCGGCCTGAACGGCCACGAGGCGATTGCGGTCGGCCTCTGCCACGGCGCGATCGAGCGCCGATGCCGGCAAGGAATCGGCAAAGCGCAGCAGCGTCTGCGCGGCTTCACCCCGCCCCAGGCGCACAAACACCCAACTGCCCTCACGATGCCGCTCGACCAACCGCGCATCCTCAAGAATGCGGATGTGCCGGGAGACACGCGGCTGACTCTGTTCGAGTAGCAACGCAATCTCACCCACCGCCAATTCCTGATGCCGCAGCAGCGCCAATATCCTGAGACGGGATGGATCGCCCATCGCACGCAACAGCTCTATCAACCCAGGCATGGCCGCCGATTCAGGCGAATCGCCCTGCCGGGAAACGGCTTTGGATGGCTGTCCGGTGCTCACAGCGACATCATATAAACTTTTCTTTATATGAGGTCAACTGAGATGCAGCGCGGAAAACCCTACCAATTTGCTAGAAAATCGCCTGTCGCACCATGGGCCATGCCCGCCCTTCGCAACGCTTGTAAGACCTCTGCAATAAAATCCGTTGCGTGGTTCGCGGGCACTGATTAAATCCGGCGCTGTTGGGCGGGGCTCCCGCAGTCTTTGCGTGCGTCCCAACCAGCCAAAGATTTGCTCTAGAGGGGTGTTCCCACATGAAGAAGATTGCTCTGTCGCTCGTTCTCGCTGCCGGTCTCGGCGTTGCCGCTTGCTCGCAGCCGGCTGAAGAAGCCACCACCGAAGCTCCGGAAGCCACCGAAGGTGCGATGACCGAAGCTGAAGCAACCACCGACGCTGCTGCTGCTCCGGCTGAAGGCGCAACCACCGAAGCTGCTCCGGCTGACGCCGCTGCTGCTCCGGCTGAAGCTGCTGCTGCTCCGGCCGAAGAAGCTAAGTAAGCTTCTTTTCGCCTGAGGCGAAGCTATGAAAAGGCCGTCGTCCCTCGGGGCGGCGGCCTTTTTCTATGGCGGATGAACCCATGAACCACGCACTGACCCCGCGCCGAAGCCTCTTCATGATCATGGCACTGGCCATCGCGGGATGCGATTCTGCCAGCGGCGACGGCGAAGCACCCGCCGGCCTGACCGAAGGCGAGCGCGACCGGCTGGAGGCCGCAGCCGAGCGACTTGATAACCGACCCCCTGGCCCGGGCGCGGGTGATGCCGCTGCGCTGGAAGCGGAAACAGGCGATCGGCTGGCGGCCGAGCAAGCTCAACAGGCCGCAGGCGAGCGCTGACAAACAAGCCGCGCTTGCGACATTTGGCCATATTGCTAGAATTCTGGGCGAAGGCCGGGGCAGCGGACACCCCCTCCACGGACCTTTCCATCACCACATTTGGGGAAGAACTGCCATGAAGTCGATGCTTTCGCTCACTATTGCCGCTGCCGCCCTGTCGCTCGCCGCCTGCTCGCAGGGCACGCAGGACGCCGCTGAGACCGCCACCGATTCGGCTGTCGCCGACGTCGAAGCCGCCACCGCAGAAGGCGTTGCCGCCGTTGAGGGCGCTGCTGCCGAAGGCGCTGCCGCTGTCGAAGGCGCTGCTGACGCTGCTGCCACTGCGACCGGTGAAGCTGTTGACAAGGCCGGCGCCGCTGCCGAAGCCGCCGGCGAAGAATTGAAGAAGTAAGCCACCGCGCTGACATCTTTTGAATGACAAAGGGGGTGTGCCGTGCGGCGCGCCCCCTTTTTCATGCCTGCCCCGCCAGATTTGATGACAAGAGGCCCGCATGACCGCCCAAGCCAGCCAGCCCGTCGACATCGTCTTTCCGGTGTTCCCCAACGTCACCCAGCTCGACTTCACCGGGCCTGTGCAGTTCCTTTCCCGCCTGCCCGGCGCGCGGGTGCATGTCGCCGCGGCGAGCCTTGATCCGGTGCCGACCGACTGCGGCTTTGGCATCATGCCCACCACCAGCTTCGCCGATTGCCCGCAAGGGGCGATCCTGTGCGTACCGGGTGGCCATGGCGTGCGCAGCGCGCTGACTGACGGTGCCACGGTCCCCTTCATCGCCGCGCAGGCCGCATCGGCGCGCTGGATCACCAGCGTGTGCACCGGTGCCTTCCTGCTCGGCGCGGCGGGTCTGCTCAAAGGGCGGCGGGCGACGTGCCACTGGGGCTACACCCACCTCCTCCCGCTGGTCGGCGCCAGCCACGAGGATGCCCGCGTGGTCGAGGATGGCCATGTCATCACCGCTGGCGGCGTCACCAGCGGCATCGACTTTGCCCTCACCCTCATCGCACGCGAAGCGGGCGAGGATACCGCCCGCGCCATCCAGCTTGCGCTCGAATATGACCCTGCCCCGCCCTTTCCCGGCGGAACTCCGGCAAGCAGCGGGGCGGCGGTGACCGAAGGCCTGAAGGCGCGGGTGTATGACGAGGCGGCGGAGGCGCTGCGGGCGGCGGTCGAAAGCCGATAGGCAACAAACAAAAAGGGCCGGAGGTTACCCCCCCGGCCCCTTTGCTATCCTGTGGCGTGGCCGGCGCGGGGTTAATCCGCGCCGTCAGTCGAGACGGGGGCGAGGCCGCCGCTCGCTGGCCGGACCTGAACCTGGTGCGGGGCGGGCGTTGCCGCCCCGCGCTCAGGTCAGAAATCCATGCCGCCCATGCCGCCCATGCCGCCGCCCGGCATCGCGGGAGCAGCCTTGTCTTCGGGCAGCTCGGCGATGGCAGCTTCGGTGGTGATCAGCAGGCCAGCGACCGATGCAGCATTCTGCAGCGCGGTGCGGACCACCTTGGTCGGATCGATCACGCCGGCAGCCACGAGGTTTTCGTAGGTGTCGGTCGACGCGTTGAAGCCGAAGCTGGTGTCGGTCTGGTCAAGCAGCTTGCCCGAGACGACAGCACCATCATGGCCAGCGTTGGCCGCGATCTGACGCACCAGCGCGGTCAGCGACTTGCGGACGATGTCCACGCCGCGCGTCTGATCTTCGTTGACGCCGGTGAGGCCATCGATCGCCTTGGTCGCGTAGAGGAGAGCGGTACCGCCACCGGGGACGATGCCTTCCTCGACCGCTGCGCGGGTTGCGTGCAGCGCATCATCGACGCGGTCCTTACGCTCCTTCACCTCGACTTCAGAGGCACCGCCAACCTTGATCACGGCCACACCGCCGGCGAGCTTGGCAAGACGCTCCTGCAGCTTTTCGCGGTCATAGTCGCTGGTGGTCGATTCGATCTGCGCACGGATCTGTTCGACGCGGCCCTTGATGGCATCCGCATCACCCGCACCATCGACGATGATGGTGTTGTCCTTGTCGATGGTGACGCGCTTGGCCTGGCCGAGCATGCCGAGCGTGACGCTTTCCAGCTTGATGCCGAGGTCTTCGCTGATCATCTCACCCTTGGTGAGGATCGCGATATCCTGCAGCATCGCCTTGCGGCGATCGCCGAAGCCCGGTGCCTTGACAGCAGCAACCTTGAGGCCGCCGCGCAGACGGTTGACGACGAGGGTCGCCAGCGCTTCGCCTTCGATATCCTCTGCGATGATGAGCAGCGGACGGCCCGACTGCACCACAGCTTCGAGGATCGGCAGCATCGACTGGAGGTTCGACAGCTTCTTCTCGTGGATCAGGATGTACGGATCAGCCAGTTCGACCGTCATCTTTTCCGGGTTGGTGATGAAGTAGGGCGACAGATAGCCGCGGTCGAACTGCATGCCTTCGACGACATCCAGCTCGAAATCGAGGCCCTTGGCTTCCTCGACGGTGATCACGCCTTCCTTGCCGACCTTTTCCATCGCTTCGGCGATCTTTTCGCCGACTTCGCGGTCACCGTTGGCGGAGATGATGCCGACCTGGGCGATTTCGCTCGAACCCGAAACCGGCTTCGAACGGGTCTTGATGTCTTCGACGACCTTGCTGACGGCGAGATCGATGCCGCGCTTCAGATCCATCGGGTTCATGCCGGCGGCAACCGACTTCATGCCTTCGCGCACGATCGCCTGAGCGAGAACGGTCGCGGTGGTGGTGCCGTCACCAGCAACGTCATTGGTCTTCGAAGCGACTTCGCGGACCATCTGCGCGCCCATATTCTCGAACTTGTCCTTGAGTTCGATTTCCTTGGCGACGCTGACGCCGTCCTTGGTGATGCGCGGCGCGCCGAAGCTCTTGTCGATCACGACGTTGCGACCCTTGGGGCCGAGCGTCACCTTCACCGCGTCAGCGAGGATGTCGACGCCGCGCAGAATGCGCTCACGCGCGTCGCGGCCGAATTTCACGTCCTTGGCAGCCATGTCTCTATTCCTTCAAAAAATGGCGGATTCTTCAGAATGTGGAGGGATATCCTACCCCCCCTCGTCAGGCGTTCAGCCGATGATTCCGAGAATGTCGCTTTCCTTCATGATGATGAGGTCTTCACCATTGACCTTCACTTCGGTGCCCGACCATTTGCCGAACAGAATGCGGTCACCGGCCTTGACGTCGAGCGGAATGCGGTCGCCGTCATCGTCACGGGTGCCTTCGCCGACGGCGACGACTTCACCCTCTTGCGGCTTTTCCTTGGCGGTGTCGGGGATGATGATCCCACCGGCCGTCTTTTCTTCGGCTTCGACGCGGCGGACGAGCACGCGATCGTGCAGGGGACGGAAGTTCATGCTGTTCCCTTTCCTGAGCGGGTGAGCGGCTCTGCCATCCCGGCAATCGCCGCCCCCTTCTGGCGATGATGTCTATTAGCACTCACCCGAAGCGAGTGCCAACGAGGGCGCATTTGGCGACTGCGCTCGCAACGTCAAGGGGGTGCGGCGCGCGCAGCGATTGATTTTTTCGCCGCAAAGCCGATGTAGGGTCCTTGAGGCGCAAGACCAGCACCACTGGCGCCTTCATTTGTCCAGCGGTGCGCCGAACGCGAGTATCTGCCGTCCCATGACCGAAGCTGCTGCCGTCGCACCCGCACCTGCCGCCCCTGCCCCCATCCGCCGCTGGACAACCCGCCAAGTGTTGAGCGGTTTCTGGCGCCTGTTGGTCGCGATCAAGGATGCGCTGGCGCTGCTTTTCCTGCTGCTGTTCTTCATGCTGCTGTTTGGCGCGCTGTCCGGCCGCCCCAATCCGACCGCCTTTGTCGGCACCGGCGCGCTGGTGCTGAAGCTGGACGGGGTGATCAGTGAACAGCCGGCAGCGGTCGATCCCTTCGCATCGCTGATGGGCAATGCACCGGTGCGCGAATTCCGCCGCGCCGACCTGGTCCACGCGCTGGAAACCGCAGCAAGTGATGATCGCGTCAAGGCGGTCGTGCTCGATCTCGACCGCTTCATGGGCGGTGGGCAGGTCGCGCTGGGCGATGTCGCCGAAGCGATCGGCAAGGTGCGCGCTGCCAACAAGCCCGTGCTCGCCTATGCGACCGCCTATGGCGATGATGCCTATCAGCTGGCGTCACAGGCCAGCGAAATCTGGACCGACCGCAGCGGCGGCGTGCTGATTGCCGGCCCCGGTGGCTCGCGGCTCTATTATCGCGGCCTCATCGACCGGCTGGGCGTTACCGCCAACATCTATCGCGTCGGCACCTTCAAAAGCGCGATCGAACCTTTCCTGCGCAATGACCAGTCACCCGAAGCAGAAGAAGCCACACGCGCCTATGCCGCCGTGCTGTGGGAACAATGGCAGGCGCAAGTATCCCGCGCCCGTCCGCGCGCGCAGCTTGACCAGTTCATTGCTGATCCAGCCGCCGCGATGCGCGCCAACGGCAATGACCTGGCTCGTGCCGCCCGCTCTGCCGGCCTGATCGACCGGATCGGTACCCGCCTCGACTTTGACAAGCGCGTGGCCACCATCGCGGGCACGCCGGATGAAGCCCGCCCGTGGAAATATAATCGCATCGCGCTCGATGCCTTTGTGTCGGCCAACCCCATGCCCAGCGACGGCGAGCGGATCGCGGTCATTCCGGTCGTGGGCGAAATCGTCGACGGCGAAGGCGGGCCGGGGTCTGCCGCAGGCGACACCATCGCCGCGCACATCTTTGACGCCATCGCCGATGAAGAGGTCAAGGCAATCGTGCTGCGCGTCGATTCGCCCGGCGGATCGGTGCTCGCGTCCGAACGCATCCGTTCCGCGCTGATGCACGCAAAGACCGTCCGCCGCCTTCCCATCGTGGTGTCGATGGGCAGTGTCGCCGCGTCTGGCGGCTACTGGATCGCGACACCAGCGGACCGCATCATTGCCGAGCCTGACACGATCACCGGTTCGATCGGCGTGTTCGCCGTGCTGCCGAGCTTCGAGCGCGCGCTCGCCAATATCGGTGTTGGTGCGGATGGCATCCGCACCACCCCCCTGTCGGGTCAGCCTGACCTGCTCGGCGGCCCGAATGAAGCCTTTGATGCCCTGGCGCAGGCGAGCGTCGAGGATATCTACGCCCGTTTCACCTCGATCGTCGCCTCCTCCCGCAAGATGCCGGTAGAGCGCGTGCGTGAGATTGCCGAGGGCCGCGTCTGGGCCGGCGGCACCGCACGTCAGCTGGGTCTGGTTGATGCGTTCGGCGGCCTCGAAACGGCGGTGGCAGAGGCCGCGCGTCTTGCCCGCATCGATCCCGAAAACACGCACGTCCGCTATTTCGAGGAAGGGCCGGATTCCTTCGCGCTGTTCCTCCAGTCGCTGGGCGGATCACCTGACGAACAGGAAGGTGCACCGCCGTCTGGCTGGCTGGCGCAGGCCGCATGGATGCGTGAAGCCCGCTTCGCGCAGGTGATCACGGACGCCCGCCGCTTTGCCGGCACGGGCGGGGTGCAGGCTGCCTGCCTCGAATGCGGTGACTGGATGGCCCCGCGCTTCCCGACGCCTGAGGAGCGCGCGGCGGGTTGGCGGCTGCTGGGGCTCTGATAGCGCAGTGGCGATAGGATGAAGGCGGGCCACCCCCCTTCCCCGAACGCCACCTCTACCCCATATGCACGCCCGTGCAGCAGATTTCCGAACCCCAGCTCCGCCTCGCCCTGCTCTGCGCCGCTTTGGCCGGGTTGGTCGATGTTGTCGCTTTCCTCGCTCTGGGCGGATTCTTTGCCAGCTTCATGTCCGGCAACAGCACCCGGCTGGCCATCGGCATCGGCGGCAATTTTTCCGACGCGCTGCTCGCGGCATCGCTGATCGGTAGCTTCATTGTCGGCGTCGCCACCACCATCCTGATCGGGCGTGGGGCAGGCCCAATGCGCAGTGCGCGCGTCATCGGCCTGGTCGGGGCGCTGATCCTGCTGTGTGCGCTGATCGCCAAACCCTATCAGGCGACGCAGATGCTGCTGCTCGCAGCCGCCATGGGCGCGCTCAACGGCCTGTTCGATCGCGGCGATGCTGCGCCCGTCGGCCTCACCTATATGACCGGAACCCTCGTGCGGATCGGCACCGCGCTCGGCCGCTGGGTGGGCGGAGAAGGGCCGCCGCGCGATGCGCTGCGCCCCGCCCTGTTGTGGGCGAGTTTCCTCGGCGGCGGGATGATCGGCGTCGGCCTTTACTGGCGCATCGCGCTCGATACGCTGTGGTTTGCCGGTGCCTTTGCCGCGGCGCTCGCCCTCGCCCTCGGCTGGCAGGTCAGACGGGCACAGCGGCCCGCGCCTGAGCCAGCTGCAGAGGATCAGGCGGTTGCCGGCCTGTAGTTGGCCGCATTGCTGGTGAATTCGGCGCGGCCGTAGCTTTCCAGTTGGCGGTGGATGCGCCGCACCAGCCGTGCATCGGCAATCTCTCGCAGCACAGGCAGTTTGGCCGCGACGCGATAGGCCGCCATCCGCCCGACCAGCGCGAGCATCGTCGCGCCGTGGATCAGCCGGTCGGCAGGCGTCACCGTGACGCCGACGCTGGCCGCACGCTCGGCATCGCCATTGAGGAACGCCTGGACGAAGAACACGCGGCTGACCGATCGTTCGAGGCGGCGCATGATCCGCGCCTTGAAGCGGCGGTCGGTGGACAGCTCCGCCTCCATCGTCGCGCGCAGCAGGCCGCCGCAGATGCGGTCATCATAATCATAGCGCAGGGTCGCGCTGCGTGCGCGCCAGATCTGCACGATCTCCTCCGGCGTATCCGCCAGCAAATCCTCCGGCAGGCCGAGCAGGAAGCAGCGGTAGCGTGCAATCTCGACCCGCGCCCGTTCTTCGCGGGTGAAGCTCTTGCGGCCCTTGCCCAGCACTTCGAGGGAGAGGAAATAGACGGGGATGAGGCCGGCCGGCATCTGATCAAGCTGCGGGATGGGAACGCCATAGGCCGCAGCATCCCACAGCCCTTCGCGCGACAGCACATTCACCCGCACCATCGAATGCATCAGGCGCACCATCGCCGCCGCCTTGAAGCCCGGCCCGAAGCGGTCGAGCGCGCCGGGCAGCGTGGTGGTGGCAAAGAAGGTCGCGGTTTCTTTCACCCGCCGCGCGGCAGTGGCGTGCGACAGAGTGCCGGTGAGCGCCATCGGCAGCGCGGAATATTTGTTGAGGAAGGTGGCGATGAATGCGCCGCGGATGAGGAAAGGCGAGAGGTTGGCTGTGGCGTTGCGTTCATAAGCGGCGCCCTCTGCCACCAGGCCCATGTCCACCCAGTCGGGCCGCGCCTCCATCGCGCGAATGAGGGCGACGAGTTCGGGAGGCGCGTCCTCGACTGCCTCCACCCCGCGCTCGCACGCTTCGACCAGCAGCGCCACGGTGCGCTGGAAACCCAGCTTGGGCATCAGCGCGGCATAGGCATCGCCCTCCGCATCGCCGAGCATGGTGTATTCGCGGATCCGTGCGATCAGCGCGCCATCGGCCAGATAGGGCGCGCGCGTGACGCCCTTGGCCCGCCCCAGCTCCGTCACGTCACCCGGAGCGTCGGCCCAGCGTTCTGGCGCGACATCGAAATCAAAGCGGCTGTAGAGCGCGGGCAGCGCCTCTGCCTGATGGCGCACACGCGCCGCGATGCTGGCAAGATCTGCGGTCATGCCGTGCATCCTGCCATAATCGCGCAGGTGCGCAATAAGGTCCTTCTACTGCCTCGGCGCTGTCTCAGCCGGTAACGGCACGCGCATGCCCCGCGATCACGTCCGCCATCTCTTCGACCAGCTCGACCGGCAGGTCATGGCCCATGCCGGGGATGAGGTGGAGCTTTGCCCCGGCTATGTGCGCGGCGGTATCATGCGCGCCCGCGACGGGAACGAGCGGGTCATCCTCTCCATGCACAACCAGCGTCGGCACGCTGACGGATCGCAGCATCGACCGCCGGTCGCCATCGGCGACAATCGCCGCCATCTGCCGCACGAAGCCTTGCGGATACCAGCTACGCGCATGATTGGCGCGCACCTGTGCCTCCAACCGTTCCTGCGCCGCCGGATATCCGGGGCTGCCAATGGCGCGCGCGGCCCTGACCGAGAAAGCGACCAGTTCCTCGGGGTCGGTGGTCTGCGGCCGTTGCAGCAACATCTTCATCGCCTCCGGCTTCGCGCGCGGCAGGCGACGGTTGCCGGTGGTCGACATGATCGAGGTCATCGTATGCGCACGGTGGCCGTGGCGTGCGGCGATATGCTGCGCAATCATGCCGCCCATCGACGCGCCGACAATGTGCGCCTTGTCTATCCCCAGCGCGTCGAGCAGCCCGACACCGTCGGCGGCCATGTCAGCCAACGCATAGGGCGCGCGCACCGGCAGGCGCAGCAGCGATTTGACCAGCATCCAGCGGATGTTGGGGACGCCGCCCACCTCATGCTTGTGGGAGAGGCCGACATCGCGATTGTCATAACGGATGACGCGGAAACCGCGCGCCACCAGCGCCTCCACCAACTCAATCGGCCATAGCGTCAATTGCCCGCCCAGCCCCATGACGAGAAGGATGGGCGGCGCATCGGCAGGCCCATGATCTTCATAGGCGATGGTGATGCCATTGGCGGTGGTGGTGCGGGTCAGTTCAGTCATCCAGCCTGACTGCCGCCTGGAGCGCGCCGACGCAAGTGTTTGACCTATATACCCGCCGTGCGGCGACTGCCCGTCATCACCCTCAAATGTGGATCGGCTTGCCCTGAACGCCCATCGCCGCTTCCTTGAGCGCTTCGGCATGGGTCGGGTGGGCGTGGCAGGTGTAGGCGATGTCTTCGCTGGTCGCGCCGAATTCCATCGCAACGCAGGCCTCGGCGATCATCGTGCCGGCGACGCTGGCGATAATCCACACGCCGAGCACGCGGTCGGTTTCGGCATCGGCGATGACCTTCACCAGACCATCGGTCTGACGGTTGGTCTTGGCGCGGCTGTTGGCCATCATCGGGAACTTGCCGACTTTGATCGTGGTTTTGGCGGCGGCCTGTTCTTCGGTCAGGCCAACCCCGGCGATTTCGGGGAAGGTGTAGACCACGCTGGGGATCACATCATGATTGATGATGCCGGTGAGACCCGCGACATTTTCCGCGCAGGCGATGCCTTCATCCTCGGCCTTGTGCGCGAGCATCGGGCCGGGAATGACATCACCGATCGCCCAGATGCCGGGCACGCTGGTGCGGAAATCATGGTCGGTTTCGATCTGCCCGCGCGCATTGACGGTGAGGCCCGCCTTATCGAGCGCCAGCCCTTCGGTATTCGGACGCCGCCCGATCGCGACCAGCACGACATCGGCGTCGATCGTTTCGGACGCGCCGCCGGCGGCAGGTTCCATCGTCAACGTCGCCTTCGCGCCCTTGACCGTGCAGCCGGTCACCTTGGTGCCGGTGCGGATCTCCATGCCCTGCTTTTTGAAGATTTTCGCGGCTTCCTTGCGGATGTCGCCGTCCATGCCGGGCAGGATCTGGTCGAGATATTCGACCACGGTCACCTTGGCGCCGAGGCGCCGCCACACGCTGCCGAGTTCCAGCCCGATCACACCGCCGCCGATCACGACCATATGGCCCGGCACCTTGGGGAGGGTCAGCGCGCCGGTCGAATCCACAACAATGCCCTTGGCATTGTCCACATCGACGCCCGGCAGCGGGGTCACGCTGGAGCCGGTGGCGATGATGATATTCTTCGCGCGATAGCTCTTGCCAGCGACATCGACTGTGTCTGCCGAGGTGAAGGCGGCACGGCCCTTCAGCCAATCGACCTTATTCTTCTTGAACAGGAAAGCGATACCACCGGTCAGTTCATCGACCGCCTTCTGCTTTTCCGCGATCATCGCGGGGACATCGACCGAAGGCTTGCCGAAGCTCATGCCGAACTTGGCGAGATGGCCGCCGGCCACTTCCTCATAAAGTTCGGAGGCATGAAGCAGCGCCTTGGACGGGATACAGCCGACATTGAGGCAGGTGCCGCCCAGCGTCTCGCGGCTTTCCACACAGGCCGTCTTCAGCCCCAGCTGCGCCGCCCGGATCGCCGCGACATAGCCGCCCGGCCCGGCGCCGATGACGAGAAGGTCATAGTCGTAGTCAGCCATTTTGCTTTTCCTTCAGGCCTGCTTCGGGCTCACGCTCACAGATCGACCAGCAAACGCATCGGATCCTCGATCGCTTCCTTGACGCGGACGAGGAAGGTGACGGCCTCGCGTCCGTCGATCAGGCGATGGTCATAGGAAAGCGCAAGATACATCATCGGACGCACGACCACCTGGCCGCCGCGCACCACCGGCCGGTCCTCGATACGGTGGAGGCCGAGCACCGCCGACTGCGGCGGGTTGATGATCGGGGTGGACATGAGGCTGCCGAACACACCGCCGTTGGAGATGGTGAAGGTGCCGCCCTGCATCTCTTCCATCTTCAGCGTGCCGGCCTTTGCCCGCGCGCCGAAATCCCCGATGGTCTTTTCAATCTCGGCAAAGGACAGGCTTTCCGCATTGCGGATCACCGGCACGACAAGGCCGTTGGGTGCGCTGACCGCGACCGAGACGTCGAGATAATCGTGATAGACGATCTCGTCCCCATCGATGCGGGCGTTGACCGAGGGCACATCGCGTGCCGCCAGCGCCACCGCACGGGTGAAGAAGCCCATGAAGCCGAGGCGGACATTGTGCTTCTTTTCGAACAGATCCTTGTAACGGGCGCGGGCGGCGATCACTTCCGTCATGTCGACGTCATTGAAGGTCGTCAGCATCGCTGCCGTATCCTGCGCCTCCTTGAGGCGACGGGCGATGGTCTGGCGCAGGCGCGTCATCTTGACGCGTTCCTCTGTGCGGCCACCCTTGGCCGCGACGGGCGCCGCCGCTGCTGCCGGTGCGGAGGCCGCAGGCGCAGGCGCATCTCCCGCCTTCTTGGCGGCTTCCATCACATCTTCCTTGGTCAGGCGGCCATCCTTGCCGGTGCCCTTGATCGATGTGGGGTCGATGCCGGTTTCCAGCACCGCACGCCGCACGGCAGGCGACAGCGCCGGCACTTCGCCAGTGACTGCGGGCGCGGCCGGAGCCGCAGCAGCGGCAGCAGGCGCGGCAGCGGCCGGCGCTGCGGCAACCGCAGTGCCTGAATCCTCTATCACCGCGATCACCGCGCCGACCGAGACGGTATCGCCTTCGGCAGCAAGCTGCTGGCCCATCACGCCGGCAACCGGGCTCGGCACTTCGACCGCGACCTTGTCTGTTTCGAGGCTCGCAATCGGCTCATCCAGCGCCACAGCCTCACCCGGCTTTTTCAGCCATTGGCCGACCGTCGCTTCGCTCACCGATTCACCCAGCACGGGCACTTTGACTTCGCTTGCCATGATAGCCTCTGCTCTTTCATGTACCCCTGCAAAAGGCAGGGGCCCAGCTGATACCTTTGGTGATGGGCCCCTGCCTTCACAGGGGCACATCCTGCTCCTTTACGCCCCCGCCTTGCCGCCTGACTTGGGCTTCGATGCCGAAGCCCCGCCCTGCGCCTTGGTGCGCCGGATTTCAGCGCGCACATTCAGGCCCAGCGCGTCGGCGACCAACGCCGCCTGCTCGGTCTGGTGGCGGCTCATCAGGCCGGTGGCGGGTGAAGCGGCTGCAGCCCGGCCAGCATAGCGCGCACGCATGCCGCCCTTGCCCGCCGCCTTCAGCGCTTCCTCAATATAGGGTTCAACGAAGAACCAGGCGCCATTGTTGCGCGGTTCTTCCTGCGCCCACACCACTTCCTCGAGGTTCGGCATGCGCGCCAAGCGCACCGCCAGCGGCTCACCGGGGAAGGGATAGAGCTGTTCGATGCGGATCACGGTCGTGTCATCGAGTTCCGCAGCATCACGCGCTTCGATGAGGTCATAGCCGACCTTGCCCGAACAGAGCACAACGCGCTTCACCGCAGTGTCGGCCGGCGGCGTCCGATCGGACATGATACGGCGGAAATGGCTTTCCCCGATGAAGTCCGACCGCAGGCTGACCGCCAGCTTGTGCCGCAGCAGCGACTTGGGCGTCATGATCACCAGCGGCTTGCGGAACGGGCGCAGCATCTGACGGCGCAGCACATGGAAATAGTTGCTGGGCGTCGAAATGTTGCAGACCTGGATGTTATCCCCCGCGCACAATTGCAGGAAGCGTTCGAGGCGGGCCGAGCTGTGCTCCGGGCCCTGCCCTTCATAGCCGTGGGGCAGCAGCATCACGAGGCCGTTGGCGCGCAGCCACTTGGCCTCGCCCGCGGCGATGAACTGATCGATCATGATCTGCGCACCGTTGGCGAAATCGCCAAACTGCGCTTCCCACAGCACCAGCGCCTTGGGATCAGCCATCGCATAGCCATATTCGAAGCCGAGCACGCCATATTCGGAGAGCGGGCTATCGAGCACCTCGAACCGGCCGTGCGGCACGGTGGTGAGGGGGATGTATTTTTCCTCTGTCGCCTGATCGACCCACACCGCATGGCGCTGGCTGAAAGTGCCGCGACCTGAATCCTGGCCGGACAGGCGCACCTGATAGCCTTCGGAGAGGAGCGTGCCGAAGGCGAGGCTTTCCGCGGTCGCCCAGTCGAACACTTCCTGATCGGCAGGTGCCTTGAACATGGCGGCACGCCCATCGATCACACGGCGCAGCGTCTTGTGCACCTCAAGCCCTTCGGGGATCGTGGTCAGCGTGCGGCCGATCGCGTCGAACAGCTTTTCGGTCACGCCGGTGGCGATGTTGCGGCGGGCGTTTTCCTCATCCGCAGGCATGTGGAGGCCCGACCAGCGGCCGGCGAACCAATCGGCCTTGTTCGCCTTATAGCCGGTGGCAGCGGTGAATTCTTCTTCCAGCCGCTCAACAAAGGTGGCGCGCATACCCTCCACCTCGCCGTCAGCGATCACGCCTTCGGCCTTCAAACGCGCGCTGTAGAGCTGCGAAACCGGCGGGTGCTGCCGGATCTTGGCGTACATCAACGGTTGGGTGAAGCTCGGCTCGTCGCCCTCATTGTGGCCGAAGCGGCGATAGCACCACATGTCGATCACGATGTCCCGGCCGAAGCGCTGACGGAAATCGATGGCGAGCTTGCAGGCGAAGGTCACCGCCTCGGGGTCATCGCCGTTCACATGGAGGATGGGCGCCTGCACGCCCTTTGCCACGTCCGACGGATAGGGCGAGGAGCGCGCGAACTGCGGGCTGGTCGTGAACCCGATCTGGTTGTTGACGATGAAGTGGATACAGCCGCCGGTGTTATAGCCGCGGATGCCGGAGAAGCCGAGGCATTCCCAGACAATGCCCTGCCCGGCAAAAGCTGCGTCGCCGTGGATCAGCACCGGCAGCACCTGCTTGTGCTTGCCCTTGCCAAGATCGTCGCGCCACAGCTGCTGCGCGCGCACCTTGCCGAGCACGACCGGGTTTACCGCTTCCAAGTGGCTGGGGTTGGGGACCAGGCTCATGTGCACCGAAATGCCGTCGAACTCGCGGTCGGTGCTGGTGCCGAGGTGATATTTGACGTCGCCCGAGCCGCCCACATCCTCGGGGTTGGCCGTGCCGCCCTGAAATTCGTGGAAGATGACGCGATAGGGCTTGGCCATCACGTTCGCGAGGACGTTGAGCCGCCCGCGGTGCGCCATGCCATAGACGATTTCCTTGACGCCCAGCTGGCCGCCATATTTGATCACCGCCTCCAGCGCGGGGATCATCGATTCCCCGCCGTCGAGCCCGAAGCGTTTGGTGCCGACATATTTGCGGGCGAGGAATTTTTCATATTCCTCCCCTTCGATCACCTTGTTGAGGATCGCCTTCTTGCCCTGCGGGGTGAAGTCGATGCTCTTGTCAGCGCCCTCGAACCGGTCCTGCAGGAAGCGCCGTTCCTCGACATCGGCGATGTGCATATATTCGAGGCCGACTTTGCCGCAGTAGTTGGCGCGCAAAATGTCGACCAGCTCGCGGATCGTCGCCTTTTCAAGGCCCAGCGCGCCGCCGAGATAGACCGGCTTGTCGAGGTCCGCGCCGGAAAAGCCGTGATACTCCGGGCTGAGATCGGCCGGGACTTCCTGTTTTTGAACGCCGAGCGGATCAAGATCGGCAGCAAGATGGCCGCGCACACGATAGGTGCGGATCAGCAGCATGGCGCGGATAGAGTCACCCGCCGCCGCGGCCACCTCGGCTTCGGAAAGGCTTGCGCCCGACTTCGCCGCAGCCGCCTTTACCGCAACCTGCATCTGCATCGGGTCGAGCCCGGCAGTGAGCTCATCCGCCGCATCAAGCGGCCAGCCGTTGCGCTGCCAGCTGGGACCGGCCTGGGGTTCGAATTCTAGACCCGCGTAATCCATCGTCATTCTCCAGATCCCCGCCCCCTGATGTGCCCCCGCGCAGGCGGGAGAGCACGAAAGGGGCGCGGCCGCCCCCTCACCCCTTCAGCACCTCCACCAGCGTTTCGCCGAGCAGGGACGGCGAGGGCGAGACGCGGATGCCGGCGGCTTCCATGGCGGCGATCTTGTCTTCCGCGCCGCCCTGACCGCCGGAGACAATCGCCCCTGCATGGCCCATGCGGCGGCCCGGAGGGGCGGTGCGGCCGGCGATGAAGCCGACCATCGGCTTCTTGCGGCCCTTCTTCGCCTCATCGATCAGGAACTGCGCGGCTTCTTCTTCCGCGCTGCCACCGATTTCGCCGATCATGATGATCGACTTTGTCTCATCATCGCCGAGGAACAGTTCGAGCACGTCAATGAAGTTGGTGCCGTTAACGGGATCGCCGCCGATGCCGACCGCCGTGGTCTGGCCAAGGCCGGCGTTGGTCGTCTGGAACACCGCTTCATAGGTGAGCGTGCCCGACCGGCTGACCACGCCGACGCTGCCCTTGGAAAAGATGCTGCCCGGCATGATGCCGATCTTGCATTCATTCGGCGTCAACACGCCCGGGCAGTTGGGGCCGATGAGGCGCGACTTGGAGCCAATCAGCTTGGCCTTCACCTTGACCATATCCAGCACCGGAATGCCTTCGGTGATCGCGACGATCAGAGGCATTTCCGCCTCGATCGCCTCAATGATGGCGGCAGCGGCGAACTTCGGCGGCACATAGATGCAGCTGGCGGTCGCGCCCGTGCGCTCCATCCCCTCGGCGACGCTGTTGAACACCGGCAGGCCGGTTTCGTCATGCGTGGTGCCGCCTTTGCCCGGCGTAACCCCGCCGACCATCTGCGTGCCATAGGCGAGCGCCGCTTTGGTGTGGAACGCGCCGGTCGCGCCGGTCATGCCCTGGGTGAGAACCTTGGTGTTCTTATTGACGAGGATGGACATTCAGAGCCCTTCAGTTTGCGAGCCCCAGCACAGGCGGGGGCCAATCTCGGGAACGATCATCGCTGCATCTGATCCTGTTGCGGCACGTGCAGCTAATAAACCCCTACCTTCGCAGGGGAGCGAAACTTTACGCCAGCGACGGTTCCAGCGCCTTGCACGCCACCAGCAATTCTTCGACCGCGTCGGTCGAAACCTTGAGGTTGGCACGCTCTTCATCGGAGAGCTGGATTTCCACCACCTCTTCCATGCCATTGGCACCGATGATCGCGGGGACACCGACATAGAGACCGTTGAGGCCATATTTGCCGTCAACATAGGCAGCGACCGGCAGGATCCGCTTCTGGTCACCCAGATAGGCTTCGGCCATCGCGATGGCGCTGGTGGCCGGGGCGTAATAAGCCGAACCGGTCTTGAGCAGACCGACGATTTCGCCGCCGCCGCCGCGCGTGCGGGTCACGATCTCGTCAAGGCGTGCGGTATCGACACCCTTGATCTTGGCGAGGTCATGCACCGGAATGCCGCTGATGGTGGAGTAGGACAGCACCGGCACCATCGTGTCGCCATGGCCGCCGAGCACGAAGGCGTTCACATCCTTCACGGACACGTCGAATTCCCAGGCCAGGAAAGTGGCGAAGCGCGCCGAATCGAGAACGCCGGCCATGCCGACCACCTTATTGTGGGGCAGGCCGCTGAACTCGCGCAGCGCCCAGACCATGGCGTCGAGCGGGTTGGTGATGCAGATGACGAACGCGTTGGGGGCATATTTCTTGATGCCTTCACCCACCGCCTTCATCACACCGAGGTTGATGCCCAGCAGGTCATCGCGGCTCATGCCGGGCCTGCGCGGCACGCCGGCGGTGACGATCACCACGTCGGCGCCGGCGATGTCGGCGTAATCATTGGTGCCCTTGATGTTGGCATCAAAGCCTTCAACCGGGCTACACTGGGCGAGATCGAGCGCCTTGCCCTGCGGCATGCCCTCGGCAATGTCGAACAGGACGATATCGCCCAGTTCCTTTTTGGCGGCGAGATGGGCGAGCGTGCCGCCAATCATGCCGGCGCCGATGAGGGCAATCTTCTTGCGGGCCATGGCTGTCTCCTGCTCCTCGGCCGCTGGCACTCCAACGCAAGGGACAGTCCGGCCGACAGCCGCCCGCGCGCGCCGTCGCAATAGAGCAAAGAGAGAGGATTGCAACCCGCCAAAAGGCTAAGTTGGCCCATTTTACTGCAACTGCGAACTAATTGCATTAATCAATGGGCGGGATGGTCAGATGAACCGCCCTACCCTTGTGCGCCATGTCCCTGATCAAGCCAGTCATCGGACAGCATTTCATTCAACCGGCTCGCCGTCCGTTCAAACTCGAAACTGCCGTCGCCAGCGATGTAAAGATCATCGGGCAGCGCATCTGCACTCGCCAGCAGCTTCACCCGATATTCGTAGAGCGCATCAATCAGCGTCACGAAACGGGCCGCCTCATTGCGTTTTTCCGGACCCATTGCCGGAATGCCGACAAGGATGACCGTGTGATACTGGCGCGCGATGGCGAGATAATCGGCTGCCCCGCGTGCCTCGACGCACAGCCGCTTGAAACTGAATACCGCGACGCCCTTGAGGCTCTTGGGCACATGCAGGCTGCGCCCACCGCCGACATCGATATCGGCGGTCGGCACATGCGCGCGATCCTCCACCGCAAAGTCGGTCAGGCGGAAAAAGGCGTCGGAGAGTGCGGCTGTCGCTGCCGGGCCGTTGGGCACATGCCAGCGCGCCACCCCGGCGAGCCGATCGCGACGATAATCGCTCGGCCCGTTCAAGGACTGCACATCGAGCCGCGCTTCGATCAGCGCGATGAATGGCAGGAAATGCTCGCGATTGAGCCCATCCTTGTAAAGATCCCGCGGCGGGCGGTTGCTGGTCGCCACCAGCACCACCCCGCCTTCGATCAGCGCGGTGAACAGGCGGGACATGATCATGGCGTCCGCGCTGTTGTTCACCACCATTTCGTCGAAGCACAGCAGACGCTGCTCGGCCGCCATCGCCGCCGCCACCGCGATCACCGGATCGCCCTGTTCCGTTGCACGGGCCGCGCGCAACCGGGCGTGCACTTCGGCCATGAAGGCATGGAAATGGACGCGGCGTTTGGTGACGCCGCCAACCGATGCGTGGAACAGGTCCATCAGCATCGTCTTGCCGCGCCCGACCGCGCCCCACATGTAGATACCGCGCGGGTCGACCGCCTTGCGGCCGAGCAGCCGCCCGATCAGCCCATTGCCCGGATTGCCTGCCTCCAGCGCACGCTGCAATGCATCGAGCCGCTCTGCCGCTGCCCGCTGATCGGCATCGGGCCGCAGTTCGCCCGATTCGACCAGCGCTTCATAAGCGGCGAGCGTGCCGGTCATCACGAAGCCACCCTCACTCCGCCGGTACCGAAGCCTTGCGGATCGTGCCCGAATAGGTCGCGACAATGTGGCGATCGCCCTCACCCTGCACCACCATCCCGCGCAGGAACACCAGACGCCGGGTTTCGCGCACCAGTTCCGTCACCGCATCGAGCGGTTCATCGATCCGGCCGGCGGAAATGAATTGCGTATCGAGGTTGAGCGTCACCGACGGGCCGACATTCAGCACGCCAAACTGGTGGCAGGATGCGAATAGCGCGATATCGATCAGGCCGAGCGTGATCCCGCCATGCACCGCATTGCCAAGATTGCTGTGCTGCCGCCCCGGCACCATCCGAAGGCGCGCGATCGGCCGCCCATCGGCCGTATCGGCATCGCGCCGCACCTGAAGCGGTTCGATCAGCGCATTATAGCGCGTCGCATCCTTGAGGTTCCAGGCGATCCACCCGTCACCGAGCGGTTCATCATGGAAATGCTGCTGCACCCGCGGGTTAAGCTGGTCTATCGTGCGGGTCATGGGATGCGTCCGCTGGCCAAGCTGGACCCCGGGTCAAGCCCGGGGTGACGGCTAACCTTGATGGGGGTCAGACCGCGCGCTCCACCATCAGCTTCTTCACCTCTGCGATCGCGCGCGCGGGGTTGAGGCCCTTGGGGCAGGCGTTGGCGCAGTTCATGATGGTGTGGCAGCGATAGAGGCGGAACGGATCTTCCAGCTCATCGAGCCGCTCACCGGTCATTTCATCGCGGCTATCAGCCAGCCAGCGATAGGCCTGAAGCAGGATCGCGGGGCCAAGAAACTTGTCACTGTTCCACCAATAGCTGGGGCAGCTGGTCGAGCAGCAGGCGCACAGGATGCACTCGTAAAGGCCGTCGAGATTGGCGCGGTCCTCGGGGCTCTGCAGCCGCTCCTTGCCCGACGGCGTTGTCGTCTTGGTCTTCAGCCAGGGCTCGATCGAGGCATATTGCGCATAGAAATGCGTGAAATCGGGAACGAGGTCCTTGATCACTTCCATGTGCGGCAGCGGGGTGATGGTCACATCGCCCTTCAGATCCTCGATCGCGGTGGTGCAAGCGAGGCCATTCTTGCCGTTCATGTTCATCGAACAGGAGCCGCAGATGCCTTCGCGGCAGGAACGGCGGAAGGTGAGCGTCGAATCCTGCTCCGACTTCATCTTGATCAGCGCGTCGAGCACCATCGGCCCGCAATTGTCGAGATCAATCTCGAACCGGTCGTAGCGCGGATTCTCCCCCGAATCAGGATCGTAGCGATAAACGCGGAAGGATTTGACGCGCGCCGCGCCCTCGGCGCGGTGAACGCGGCCGTCCTTATTGATCTTGCTGTTCGCAGGCAGCGTGAATTCGGCCATCTGATCGAGTCCCGTCCTCGGCGCCGGCTGATCCGACGCCCGTTGGTGCCAATCGCACTATCCCCTGCCATCTAGGCAGGCAAGTTGCTCCGTGCAACGGATTTGCACGACGCATTGCCCCCGCGCCGTCATCCGCTAAAGCACCCGCGTGAACCCGACTGACCCCAGCCCAGCGCCGCCGCCCATTGCCGAACGCCATGTCGCGCGCGGGCTTGGCACCACGCTGCTGGCCCGCATTGGCGCGGTGGTGGAGGTCATCGCCCAGCCGCTCTACGTCGCGATGTTCGGGCTGGCCTCCTACGGCCTCTATGCCGTCATCTGGGCCGCCATCAATCTCGCCGAAAATGTCTTCGACCTCGGCATGACGAGCGCGCTCCAGCGCGTCGTCCCGCAGGCAAAGAGCGAGGAAGAGGAGGCCGCAGCGCTCAAAGCCGCGCTGATCGCAGGGGTCGTCCCATGCGCCATCGTGGCGGTTATCGCTGCTTTTTCTGCGCCATCACTGGCCGGATTGATCAATGTCGCAGAGGATGACCGCGCCATCCTCATCCCCGCTATCCAGCTGTTCGCCATAGCCCTGCCGCTTTGGGCAATGGTGGAGATCCTCACCTCCGCCTTGCGTGCCAAACAGTTGTTCGGACCGGAGATTCGCCTGCGCATTGTGTGGGAGCAGCTGATCCGGCTGGCGCTGGCCGCCATCCTGTTCGCAGCCGGTTTCGGCATCCTCGGCCTGATCGTTGCGCACATCCTCTCGCTCGGCGTCACTGCCATCCTCGCGCTGCGCCTGGCTGCGCGCCATTATCCCCCCGCGCTGTTCCTGCGATCAGACCCGCGCCTGATGCTTCGCCAGACGCTGGCTGCGGGGCTATCCGTTCTGCCCACCAGCATCATCGGAAGATTGTTTGGCGATGCCCCGCCACTGATCCTCAACGCCCTCTTGCCCGGAGCAGCAGGGGCGAGCGCGGCAGGCCTGTTCCTGATCATCCGCAAGGTCGCCAGCATCGTCCAGCTGGTCCGCGTCGCCTTTAACTATGTGCTCGCGCCCATCGCCAGCCTCGCCGCCGCGCATGATATGGCGCAGGTCGCCCGCGTCTATGGTTTCGCAACACGTGTCGCGGCCAGCGTCGCGCTGCCGCTCGCGTTCACCATGGCCGGCGCTGCGGCCGCATTGATGGCGGCCTTTGGTGCCGGAAACAGCCAGCCCGCCATCGTGGCGCTCGCCGTCATGCTGGCGGCGCGCGGGATCGAAGCGGCGCTCGGTACCGCGCTGCCGGTGCTCCAAGTGGTCGCCCGCTACCGCGACCAGCTCGCCGCCAGCCTCACCGGCCTCGGGGTCGCCGGGCTGATCGGCCTGTGGCTGATTCCGGGGAGTGCGATTGATGATCTGGTTGCGATGGTGCTCGCGGTCAGCTCTGGCCTTGTTACCGCCGCGGCCATCCCGGTCGCGCAGTTGAGGCTCCAGGCCGGCGTTCGCGTGCCCGTCGCCGCCTTTGTGCGCGGCATCAGCATCGGCGGCGCGCTGGGGCTGGCCGGTTTTGCCATCATGGCGGCCCTGACCGGCCGGATTTTCTGGCCGGTGCAGATCGGCCTGATGATCGCGAACGCGCTCCTGCTCGTCTGGTTCTCGCTGCGCACCCTGCCGCTGGGGGACCGCACGGCGCTCGGCTCAGTCGGCCGCGCGCTGCGCCTCGCCTGAGGCCGCTGCCACCCGCGCGAACGCCGCCAGATCAGCCAGCACCGTGGGTGCATCATTGCGCAGCGGCAGCGACAGCCCGGTCAATATGTCGCGATGGTCGACGCCCGGGTAAAGCTTCGTCTCCGCCCGGCCGCCCGCCGCCTTGACCGCATCGGCCAGCGCGCGGCTGTTGCGCGGCCGCACCGTCCGGTCGGCATCGCCACTCGCCAGCCACAGCATCGGCGCATCGCCGCGCGCATAGGTGATCGGCTGCGTCGCCGCGATCGGCTGTGCAGCCCCCATTGCCCGGTCAGCACTGCCGCCGGATTCAAAGGGCAGGAAGTCATAGGGCCCAGCAAGCCCTGCCACGCCGCGCACCGCGCCGCCGGCACTGACCAGATCACCCAGCTGATCCGTATCGAGCGCAAGCAGCGCCGCGATATGCGCACCCGCGCTATGGCCGGACAGGATGATCCGCTGCGGATCGCCGCCATGCGCCGCGATGTTCGCATGGGCCCAGCGCACCGCCGCTGCGCCATCCTCCACAAAGCCGGGCCAGCGCCCTGCTTCACCCAGCCGGTATCCGGCGACGACGACAACGAACCCTTCCGCCGCCAGCGCCCGGCCGGCAAAGCCGTAAAATTCGCGCCCGCCCGAATCCCAACCGCCGCCATGGAACCAGACGATCACCGGCAGCCGCGCGTCCGTGCTGGCCCCATGCGGGCGATAGATATCGACGGCCTGCTGCGGATCATCGCCATAGGCAATCGGCCCCGCGATTTTCGCGCCCGCGTTGCCGGCCCACACCCGGTCGGCCACATTGAGCAGCCCGATCAACTGCCAGCGTGCGGCAAATCCCACACTGATCCCGGCCACGACCAAGCCCACAATCAGCATCAGCAACAATCGCATATCCGCCCCTCTTTACCCTCGCACCGCTAGGCAAGCGGCGCCGCCTGTGGCAACGCACGCGCCCATGGCACGCATCCGCCTGATCGTGAACCCCGCCAGCGGCAGTCATGATGCCGACATGCCGGCGCGCCTTGCCGAGGTGGCAGCACAGGCGGGTGCCGCGTTCGCCGGCGTCACCGCCCTGCCCGACGATCCTTTGCCTACCCCTGCCAGCCTTGATGCCGAACGGGTCGACATTCTGGCCATCCATGCCGGTGACGGCACGATCAACGCCGCGATGCAGGCCGTGGCCGGCTGGGGCGGAGCGATCCTCGCCCTCCCCGGCGGCACGATGAACCTGCTCGCCCGGCACATCCATGAGAGCCGCGATCCGGTGGAGATCTTTGCAGCGGCGATGGCCCCCGATGCGGAGGCACGGCCAGTCACCATGGTCGAAGGGGTCGATGCCGATTGCGCCATCTCCGGCCTGGTCGGTGTGTTCGCCGGGCCGACCACGGCCTGGGGTGACGTGCGCGAAACGCTGCGCCGCTATGATTTTGCCGGTCTGGTAGAGGCGGTCCCCCGCGCCATCGGCCAGACGTTCGACGGCGCACCGGTGCGCCTGCAAGGCCATGACGAAGACTATCCCGCCATCTATATCGAGCCGGTTGACGGCACACTGCGCCTGCTCGGCTTTCTGGCGGACGATGCCGCCGCCCTGTTCGAACATGGCTTTGCCTGGCTCGGCGGGGATTTCCGGGATGGCCCGCATGAGGAACTGGGGACATTGGGCGAAGTCACCATTGAAAGCGCGTCGGCCGAGATCGGCCTGCTCGTCGATGGGGAGCGCGGCCATAGCCATTCGCCGCTCCGGCTGCGCGCTGTGCCGAGCCCGGTTGCCTTCATCATGACCCGCAGCCGCGCTGGCAGGCTGGACGCCGCATGAGCCAGAGCCGCCCCGTCCGCCTGCTCCATGCGAGCGATCTCCACTTCGGGCGAGAGGACCGCGAGGCGCTGGACTGGTTCGCGCGGCTGGTCGCCACCGAACAGCCCGATGCCGTCGCCATAACCGGCGACATCACCATGCGCGCGCGCCACCGCGAATTCGCCGCCGCCTGCGACTGGATATTGAGCCTGGACGTGCCGGTGACGGTGGAGGTCGGCAATCACGACCTGCCCTATTTCAACCTGATCGAACGCTTCATCGATCCCTATCGCCGGATCCGCGCGATCGAGCGGCTGGTGGAGCGCGAAATCGACCTCCCCGGCCTGTCGATCGTACCGCTGAAGACCACCGCGCGCGCGCAAATGCGCCTCAACTGGTCGCGCGGCCGGGTGGGCAAGGGGCCATTGAAGCGCGCACTCGATGCCATCGCCGCGCAGCCCGATAATCGTACCATCCTGGTCACCGCGCACCATCCGCTGGTGGAGGCCGGAACCAAGGGCAAGGCGCTCACCGCTGGCGGCAACCGCGCACTGGCCGCCCTCGCCCGCGCCGGGGTGACCGCCGTCTTGTCCGGCCATGTCCATGACCCGTTCGATCTGGTGCAACAGACCCCCAACGGCCCCATTCGCATGATCGGCGCAGGCACATTGTCCGAGCGCATCCGGTCCACCCCGCCGAGCTGCAATGCGCTGACCATCGACGAGCGCGGCCTCCACGTCACTGTCCGCACGCTGGGCGATGCCATCCCCACCCCCGCTATGCTGATCGACGATATCCCCGCCGACGCCGACCCGCCCGAGCCCGGCGATCCGGTGGCGGCCATCAATGCGGAGCCGAGGCCCTAGGCACGCCCATCCCCCCTTGCCCCGCCCCCGTGAGCCGCTAGGCTTGGCATCAAACATAAGGGAGAGGAGGCGCAGCGCCGCCATGCTGACCGCAGGAGATGATTATCCGATCCACCAGACGCCGGAGCCGGTGGCGCTGGTTACCGACCGCAATTTCTATGACCGTTTCTTCTGGAACGGCACCAGCCCTGACGGCAGCCTGTTCTTTGCCGCGGCGCTGGGCGTTTATCCCGCGCTGGACGTGATCGACGGCGCCTTTTGCGTCTGTGTCGACGGCGTGCAGCACAATGCCCGTTTTTCCGCGCGCCTCAATGGTGAGCGCATGGCGATGGCGGTGGGACCGCTGAGCGTCGAGATCCTCGCCCCGCTGAATTCGGTGCGCATCCGCCTCGCGCCCAATGACGGGGCGATGACGGCAGAGCTGACCTTCACCGGCCGCCATTTCCCGATTGAGGAACCGCGCTTCACCCGCCGCGTCGGCACGCGCCTGTTCATGGATTACACCCGCATGACCCAGAATGGCCGCTGGTCGGGCTGGATCGACGTCGGCGGCAATCGTCACATGATCGACGCCGCCACCATCGGCACGCGCGACCGCAGTTGGGGGATCCGCCCGGTGGGCAAGGCCGATTCCCAGCCCGCGCCGATGCCGCCGCAATTCTGGTGGCTGTGGACGCCGACCCAATTCGATCACACCAGCCTGTTCCTGCACAGCAATGACGATGGCGAGGGCCGCCCGTGGAACCGGCGCGCTGTGCTGTTCGCCGAAGCGGGATCGCGTGGAGGGGATGTGGATGTCGAGGCGCCCGCACTCATCCCCACCTATGCCCCCGGCACGCGCCGCATTGCCGGCGTCAGCGCCGATCTGGGCGAGCATGGCCGCCTGACCCTCACCCCCTTATCGGGCATGGGGGGACGCGGGCATTTCTATATGAGCGGGCTTGGTTACACCCATCCCCTATGGGGCCATGGCCATGATCATGGGACCTATGAGGAGGGGCATGACCGCATCGACCTCAACAGCATTGCGGACAATGACCCGGCCCAGATGCACATTCAGGCGCTGGCCGAAGCGGTGCTGGAGGTCGGCGGCCAACGCCATGTCGGGCGCGGAGTCATCGAACAGATGTTCATCGGGCCGCACGCCGCATCCGGGCTGACCGGCCTGTTCGATCCATTCGTGGGCTGAGCGCGATGACGGCTTTCCCGACCCGCCCCGACGCAATGGACAGTGGCTGGCTGGCCGCCGCGCTCGGCGCCCCCGCCGGATCGCTGACCGGCTTTTCCGCCTCACCCGTCGGCACCGGCCAGATGTGTGACAGCTTCCGCCTGACGCTCGACTGGGCCAACCGGCCGCAAGGCGCGCCCACCAGCATCATCGCCAAATGCCCCAGCCTCGACCCCGCGAGCCGCAACATCGCGGAACGTCTGGGCAATTATCTGCTGGAGGTGAGCTGGTACCGGGAACTGGCGGGCGACATCCCTGTTCCCCGCCCGGCCTGCTATTTTGCGGACATCGCGGCGGACGGTGTCGATTTCCTGCTGCTGCTAGAGGATCTCTCCCCCGCGCGGCAGGGAGACCAGCTCGCCGGGGCGGGCGCCGATGCGCTGATGCTGGCCGTCGATGCCGCGGCAAAGCTGCACGCACCGCTATGGAACAGCCCGCGCATCGACGCGCTTGCCTGGCTCCAGCGCGACAGCCGCGAGCTCGTCCGCCAGCTCTTCCCCATGCTCTATGCCGGTTTCCGCGAGCGTTACACCGGACGCCTCGATGAGGACTGCCTCGCGCTCGGTGCGGAGATCGTCGCGCGGCTCGACCGCTGGCTTGATCGCACACCGCCAGTGCGGACGGTCATCCACGGGGACTTGCGGCTCGACAATATCCTGTTTGCGCCGGACGCCTCGGCCTGCTGGGTACTCGACTGGCAGACGCTGGGGATCGGGAGCGGGGCGAGCGACATTGCCTATCTGATCGGCACCGGCGTGGCGGATGCATCGGCGCGCCGCGACCTAGACCGCACCGCATTCGACCGCTGGCTGGCCGGCCTTTCCGCCGCCGGTGTCACGCCGGACGAAGAGGCGCTGTGGCGCGAATATCGGCTGGGCGCGCTCAGCGGCTATTTCATGGCCGTTTTCGCTTCGATGAGCGTCGAGCGGACGACACGCGGGGACGAGATGTTCGCGGTAATGGCCGAACGGCCGGCACGTCAGGCGATCGATCTGGACAGCCTCGCCCTGCTGTGAGGATCGCTGCCCTGTTTGGCCGAATTACCGCCTAAACCACTCGCGTAACAGACCTTCGGATGGCTTGTTCCGTATCGAAGAGGCGATATTCGGAAAGGCCGTTTGCGGATACAGACTATCGGTCGCGAAATAATCGCTCGCGAAGACCACGACATTGTTGGTGTTCAAGGATGCGATATATTCCATCTGCCCCTGTATGACGATGGCCTGCAACGCAAAATCGACCTCTGTTTCGTTTTGAATGCACCGGCCATTCGACAAGGCGAGATCATTGATCGCCGCGGTGCACGCGGTTTCCTCAAGATACCCGGGCTCCGACAGGGCGTTCCGCCGGGACTGGATGCCCACGGACAGAAAGAGCGGCTTTCCCAAGCCGAGCAAGCGGGTGATATTGCTGTTCAGGCTGTTCCGGTAGGTCTGGGGTGACAGCACATCCGTTTCCGCCAAGGTCCACGTCCTGTTGGACCACATGCCTGTTTCGATGAAGTCGATGTGAGACAGGTAGGCATTGCCGAAAAGGAACCAGTCATTGTCAGTGATATAGGTTCGACCGCGATATATCCCCCGCACATCCCTGATGATTTCAAGATAGCGATCGTAGAATAAGCGGGTTTCCGACTCCGTCTTTTGTTCGTTGCCGTTAAACACGCAATAATTGCATCCCATGTCCCAGACATCGACACCGATTGCCTGATAGAATGCCGATCTTTCCCGCATGAAAGACCCGAAAGCGGTAAACCATTTCTCATAATTTTGGACATTGGACGGCGGCGTCGGCCGCATATTGCCCTGCCTGTCACCGAATATCTGGATCTGGTTCCAGACAACGACCTGCAACCCGGCCCTGTGCGCGGACGCGACAAACGCCCTCAGATTGTCATCCGAAATCGGACCGAAGCTGTTGTCCGCGTCAATGATCTCATAGGATCCGTCGGCCCTCTCCGTAATCCAGTGCCATTGGGTGATTTTGACATAGCCGGCACCCATGCGGGCTATACGCTGCGCGGTCCTGTCCAATTCCCGACTGAGAGCGCCGGCGCCATTGTTGCAGCCGTTCGGGGCGTTGGGCGCAGCGCGCAAGACAAAGCCGGGATTATCATCCAGCATGATATCCTTGATCATGACGCCGCGGCCGATGGCGCCATTCAGCGGGGCGCCACTGGCCTGGGGCAATGTCCGACCGCGCAACCAGGATTGCGGATAGGTGACGACGTCCAGATCGAGCCGGCAGGGGTCGTTATTGACGTCGGCGGGGTTGGTTGTGGGGATGGTATATCCGGCCGGATAGGGCACCGGGGCCGTGGTGCTCACCGAATAAAGAGGTGTCGCCGGAAGAGCGGCTGGCGGGGCCGGGGCCGGAGTCGGTGTCGGCGTCGGGTTCAAAGTCACCAGCGAAGGCGCGCTGCTCTCACCACCGCCGCCGCACGCGCCCAGCATGATCGCGCCGACCACCGCCACCAGACATGTCAGTTTTTTCATTCAGGCCCAATCGGTTGGGATGCGAGCGCAAGCTATGCCCCAAAGCCGCTGCGGTCAATTTGGCGCGATGGCCGAGCGTTCATTCGCTCAGCTCGCACTGGTAGCCATTTCAGCAACGTCAGTTTGAGCCTGCGCTTCAAAGCGCTCGGCGCAAACGCTGCCGTAGGGAAAGCAAAGATTCAGCTGGTAAGGTTCATGCGAAGATCGCTACGACATCAGGCTACTGCGGGGTCAGTAGCACCGCCAAATTTATCTACGCATTCGCCTCGCGATTTCATCCGCCAGCATTTCCCGCTCGCGCTGGTCATTCTTTACCTTGATAGCAGCACGCTTTTTGCTGGCGCGAATATAGTCAATCGCCTCATCTTCGGACATTCCCGCTTCCATCAACGCAATTATAGATTTTTGATCCTGCACTTTAGGCCATCTAGACATGCCATATATAAAAAATACTATCCCCAAAAACATGATTGGTGAACCCAATCCCACAAAAAACAAAATAAGTCCTAAAATTGAAAATATCCAATACGACCTATGATACTTTCCTTTCAGCTTGAAATGACTATTTATAACTTGCTGGTGATCATATATAATTTTATTTTCGAAATCAGCGATCTTGTTATTTAATTGATCAATTTCTAGTTCGAGATCTTGTGTTACAGCCTTCAGGCCAATAATCTCATTCTGTATTTTTGAAACCTGGCTGTCTTTGCCAGTGGCTAAAGCCACTTTCAAATCTAGTTCGGCGTTGCTGATCTTATTTTGAATGCGCTCAAGCTGAGCCAACTTTCTATTCAAATTTCTTGATGCCGCTTCGCCGTTCATATGCCTGCCCACGATTGAAGATCTTCACCTTGTGACCGACGTCAAATAGCCGAAATTCCGCTTATCTACAAGGACTTGCTGATAGTGCCCCGGAAAATGAGGCTCGCCATATTTGTGCGATCGTAGGCAAGCGCGGGCAAAAAGGGGCCAAGCTCTCTCACGGCGTTTTCGGGGTTTGCTTCGCCAGGTGGTAGACCCCTTCACCTGACGAAGGACCGATGCCGTAGTCAGGCCGCCTATCTCACACCTTGCGTTGGCGACTTAAAGGCAGACGAGCTACTGAACCGAAGTAAAATCCACTCTGCCCGCCTTCAGTAAGGCTCATGCTTACGGAAAACTTCCAAATGACGGGCTTGGCTATTATCAACAGTTATTAGTACCACCTATGCTCCGCCATTCCTGTTCCGAAAAGTCAAAGCAAAGCCCCCGCTGTGTAAGCATTTCAGATGCAGCGCTCTGCCTCTCGCAAAATGCTTCAATATCGGCATTATCCCAAATTTCTCCATTGGGCGCCTCACCTCCATCAGCGCCCCTGCAAACAACAGCTGCTTCTTCAAACGCAGTCACAAGCTGTTCATTAGTCATTCCTCGCAAATCGACCAAATCACTTGGCCCAGAAGCCAGCTCCGAATCAAAATTGGAGGGCAGACTTGTCGGCGCTTGATCGGTGATATTGGGGGAGCGAAGCCTGCCTGCCTCGATCATGCAATTTGTAGCTGCCGCTATCGCCGCTTCCTGTTCGCCTTCTGGCAACATCGCGGCTCTCTGCATCTGTAGCGCACATTCTCTTGCGGCTTCTGCAGCCGCAGCCTCTTCTGGAGGGAGATCGCCATAAACCTCTTCCACACCTTTCGCGACAGCGACCCAAACGTAAGTGAAGTAGGCCCCTTGGATAACGAGGAGAATAGCAGCAACGATCAAAGACACCTTGGAGGCAATTTGTTTTGCTGTGGATTTCGCGTGATATCTGTGCGCGAGATAGAAGCCCGCGTAGGTGAGGAGTGCGGAGATTGCCAAAATAACGATCAGATAGAGAGCGGCCATTGCTTTTGGGTAGCTCAAAATCTGCGTCACAACCGAGAGCAGCGCCATGTCGGCGCCTTGCCCTGTCGCCGTTCCAAAAAGCGCTGCTACGGTTGCAATCTTGAAGAGCGCATAGCCAAGAACGCCCGCTATCAATCCCGATGAAAAGGAAATTTTATATAACTTCCAAAAACCAGGTCGCTCCTCAGTTTTTATAACAAACTTATATATCAACCAAAGGATAAACGCAGAACCGACGCACCCCAAAAGATAAAGAATTATGAATGTAAATATGAAAATTGGGCCAAGAAGTTCCATACCGCCTCTTCCATTTGTTCGGCTGGGGCCATCGGTAAATTAGAATTTGGAGATCGTCATCATCTTTTGAAGAGGTTCACCCCTCAGATCATATTACAATTACGATCATTCCGTATTCGTCATTCTCCATGCACCCGCAATTGTGCGTAATCGTGTTTCCTAGTCGACCTTCCGCGCGCACCTTAGCTCCCTACTTGGTCGAAGTGGCGCGGTGCCATGGATGCTATGTGATTGATCTCCCGTCAAGAATTGACCAGTTTTGGGTTTTGGGGACCACGTGCAATCCTCAGAAGCGCTGGGCCCTGGTCCTTACCGCGTGCATTGCGGGGCACTGAGCAACCCGCACGTGCATCACCCCCGGGATGCGCCACCCCCGAGTGACAGCGACTCAACCCGCCTGACAGCTGCGATCCAGTGAAAACGACCGTCACAGCAGAAGTGACCGCGATTAACGGTTGCCGCCTATCATTCTTAAATACTGAAGGAGCCCATCCATTCCCGACGCGATGACCTGTACATCTTGGCAATTATTCAGCGCAGGTTCAAAAATTACATTATCAGAAGTAACATACTCACCACATGTTACTGTTATCAAATCACCCGGCCTGAGCGCAGCCAGACGCTGCCCTTCGCTTTCTGGCGAACTAGCCTTCACATATCTGTAACTAGAGACTTCGGGATGTCCACGGAATCCTTGTTCAACAATCGCTATCTCGAAAGAATAGTTATCTCCAGAACCCCGGCTTACAGATCGGAAGAAACCGCTAACAGAGATTATCTTGTTAGAATACAGATTGTCGGCATTAATCTTGTTATTTGTATAGTCTTCATAGATCTGATTTACCGTGACACTCACTGTTTCACGAACAACGGCCTCTTGTGACGCGCTCGCCGTTGCAGGCGTGTCTTCATCCCAAAATGATTGCACGAATTGAAAGAATAAAAATAAAGAAATGATTCCAGCAATGGCCGCTATCGATTCACCGATCGTGAGCTTGTCATCGTCATCATTATTGTCTCACATTGAAAAACTATCCCGTCATCAGAACAAACGAACGCACAGCGAGGGGCAGTAACTGGCACGCAAGCCTTCATTTTGCGCTCCGCAAGATACGGCTCCAAAGATCGGATGCAACCATGGCCCTCAGTCAATCGGTGCCAGTTTGACTGGAATTTCAAAATGATGGGAAGCTCACAAGCTCGCCCAAGACCTCTTCCTCTGGGGGACCCGCGGACACCTCTTGTTCGCGCCCCCGAGAGACATCCTTACTTCCGGTCGCAGCGGCTGAGACACAGGTTTCTTCCAAAACGAAAAGGGGCCGCGATTGCTCGCAGCCCCCTTGGATGTCTTCGGTAAAACCGACTGGTCGGTTTAGCGCTTCGAGAACTGGAAGCTGCGGCGGGCCTTGGCCTTGCCGTACTTCTTACGCTCAACCACGCGGCTGTCGCGCGTGAGGAAGCCTGCCGACTTCACAACGCTGCGCAGTGCCGGCTCATAGCGGGTCAGCGCCTGGGCGATGCCGTGCTTGACCGCACCGGCCTGGCCCGAAAGGCCGCCGCCGACGACAGTTGCGACAACGTCATACTGGCCATCACGACCAGCCACGCCGAACGGCTGGTTGATCACGAGGCGCAGCGTTGGGCGTGCGAAATAGACGGTCTGATCGCGGCCGTTGACCACAATCTTGCCAGTGCCGGGCTTAACCCAGACGCGGGCGATCGCATTCTTGCGGCGACCGGTGGCATAAGCGCGGCCCTGCTTGTCGAGCTGCTGCTCACGCAGCGGGGCAGGCTGCTGGACCGGAGCCGAAGTTTCGGCGCCCGAAGCGATATCGCCGATGTCGGCGAGGCTGTTGACGGTGTCGGACATCAGGCACCCACCTTGTTCTTGCGGTTCATCGCCGCGACATCGAGGAGTTCAGGGTTCTGCGCACCATGCGGATGCTCGGTGCCGGTGTAGATGCGCAGGTTGCGCATCTGCTGGCGGCCGAGCGGCCCGCGCGGGATCATGCGCTCAACCGCCTTTTCAAGCACGCGGCCCGGGAAACGGCCACCGAGCACCTTGTCGGCAGTGATTTCCTTGATGCCACCGACATAGCCGGTGTGCTTGTAATAGGTCTTGTCCTTGAGCTTGTTGCCCGTGAACCGCACCTTTTCCGCATTGATGATGACGACATGGTCGCCGCAATCAATGTGCGGGGTGAAGCTCGGCTTATGCTTGCCGCGCAGGATGTTGGCGACAATGGTGGCGACGCGGCCGACGACGAGACCGTCGGCGTCGATCAGCACCCACTTTTTTTCGACCGTCGCCGGCGTCGCCGACTGGGTCATCTTGCTGAGCGCCTTCATGAGGCTGGCTCCCTTCGGTTGGGAGGCGGGACCGGCACCAAGCCGGAGCGCCTGAAACACACGCGCCGCCCCCGGTTACAGGGACGGCGTTGGAGGGGGCAATGGCGGTGCCGCCCCGCAAAGTCAAGCAGAGCGCGGCTTTGACGAGTGGTATTACTATACCGTTAGCGAATTCCGGCCGGAATGGCCGCGGCGCTAATCGCGCGCCCACGCCTCCAGCTCAGGGGCACAGCCCACTGTCCAGCTGACGACGGCAGGCAGATCATAGGGATGGAGCGTGATGATCCGCGCCCGCGCGGCATCACAATGGGCAAGGGGGAGTTTGGCGAGGAGCGGCACTTCTTCTGCCCATTCCGCCTTGCCCTGCCAGCGATAGTGCGAGCGGACAGCGCCGAGGATCTGCGCACAGGCAACCAGCCCTTCGCCGACCAGCACCTCTGCCGCCGCCTCAGCGCTCGCCCCGTCCGGGAACGGGCAATAGAGCATGGCGATCTGCCCGCCGGTTGCGCCCTCAGGCGGCAAGCCGGGCCTCATGACGAGCGTCGGCAAGGCTCGTCCCATGCGCGCACCATGCCGCCGCCGCGACCAGCAGCGCGCCAACGCCCTGATGCGCCACGGCCACCCACAGATCGACGCCGGTCAGCAGCGTCGCGATGCCGAGGATGATCTGCGTGACGATCAACAGGTGCAGCAGGATGCCGGCCTGCCGCTCACCCGCGCGCATCGCCTTGACGCCCAGCCAGATCATCGCGCCGGCCGCAACAAAGGCCCACCAGCGATGGATGAACTGAACCACGATCGGGTTATCAACCAGATTGAGCGCCCAAGGCGCGGTCATCGGCGTCGCCGACGGGAAGAATTCATTGCCCATCAGCGGCCAGCTCGAAAACGCAAAGCCGGCGTTGAGCCCGGCGGTGAAAGCGCCCCACAGTAGCTGCAGGAACAGCACGACCAGCGCCAGCGTGACCGGCCAGCGCATCGCCACGGCCCGCCGCCCCGGTTCGACAGCCAGCGCCGAAAGGTCACGCGCTGTCCAGATAAGGCCGCCGAGGATGAACAGCGCGAGGCACAGATGCACCGCGAGCCGATAGTGCGAAACATCCGTCCGGCCGACGAGGCCCGACTGGACCATCCACCAACCCACCGCACCCTGCAGCGAGCCCAGAGCCAGCAAAGCCACCAGCCGCCAGCCGTATCCGGAAGGGATCATCCGTTTCCAGGCATACCAGGCCAGCGGAATGGCAAAGGCGAGACCGATGACCCGGCCGAGTAGGCGATGGACCCATTCCCAGAAATAGATGAACTGGAAATCGGCCATGCTCATGCCGCGATTGACCGTCTGATATTCAGTGGTCGAACGATAAAGCTCCAGCTCGCGTTCCCAATCCGCGGCGGTCAGTGGCGGCAGCGTGCCGCTGACCGGTTTCCACTCGGTGATCGACAGCCCCGATTCGGTGAGACGGGTGATCCCGCCGACGATGACCATGATGACGATGAGCGCGGCGACGGCATAAAGCCAGCGCACCAGCGCGAGCGGATTTCCGGCGTTCAAAGTTGCCGATGCATCAGTGCGGGGAGGAGCAAGCATGGCGCGCATATCGCGTCCCGCCGCCCGTCACGCAAGGGGATCGCTGGACGGTATCAGGCCTGCACCACCAGCCCATAGTCAAACAGCCTGCGGACCACAGCCGCGGCATGCTCAAACGCCAGATCGGCGGCGCTGAACGGCGCTCCCGACAAGGCCCGGTCTATCGCGGCTCCGGATTCGGCTGTGAACCACAGCTCGCCGCCCGGCGCGAGGATGCGGATGTTGCGCTCGCCATCGGGCTCCTGCTCCCGCCGGTATTGACAGTGCGCAGACGCGATGAAGCGCTGGCCTTCATCAAAGGGCTGTGTCGCCGCCATCACTGCACCCGGCGCGAAAGCCGGCCGCGTCCGCACAAAATCATCGGCCATCAGGTCCAGCGCAGGATCGAGCTTCATCTCCGTCGCCAGCAGCTTGCCCAGTGTCGCAAGTGTCGCCCGGGCATCGGCCCGGTCGAAACTGTCGCGCGCGAAGCCGGGTGGCAGCGACCGGCGGAAATCCGGTTCGCGCAGCGCCACTTCCGCCACCGCTTCCAACACCAGATCGGCCCAGCTCTTGACGATCAGACCGACCGTGATGTGCAGGCTCGCGCCCTCACCCGCCCCCAGCGCATCATGCATCATGCCGCGCGGGACATAAGCGACATCGCCGGGTTCGAGGCAGAAGCTCGCGGCCAGATCCCCCGCCTCATGGCTGTGCCGCTGGAACCGCTCCCCGCGATAGGGATTGGCCAGCGGCGTGCCATAAAGCTGCCACTGCTTTTGCCCCGCCACCTGCAGCACAAACACGTCATGCGAATCGAAATGGGTGGGAAACCCCTGCGCACCGGCGGGCGTCAGATAGAGATTGGTCTGCACGTGGCAGGAAAATTCCGCCTCGATCGCCTGGCATAATTGCCCGAGCCCGCTGATGAAGCGATGCGCCTGATTGAGAATGATCGTCGCGCCTTCGCGATGCTTGCGCGCGACCGCTCCGCGATCAATGAACCCGCCTGAATCGACATAGTCGCTGTGCGCGATACCGCCTTCGACGCCGGCATCAGCCAGCACCAGATCATCCTGTTTGAGGTCGGTCGTGGTGACCAGCCGGTCAACGTCCTCAATGGTCAGGATCGGCGCGAAACGGGCCGGATCAAGGCCCGCGTCGCCCGCGCGGACATACACCGCCGCTTGTTCATACAGCTCGGCATGAAAACGCGCGGCTTCTGTCTGGCCGAGCAGCCAGTCGAGCGGTTTATCAATCATTGGTCGATCTGGTCAGCCGATCAGCAGCGACGCCCGCGTCCGACACCATCGGCATAGTTGCCGGTATCGGAATCGGTGCAGGAACGCCCGCGACCACGGCCGGGACCATCTGTCGGGTCGCTGTCCGTTATGCCGGAACCGCCGCGTCCGCGCCCGCTGCCATCCGTCGGATCGCTATCGGTGATGCCGGTACCGCCGCGTCCGCGCCCGCTGGTATCGGTGGGATCACTGTCGGTCACGCCGCTGCGGCCACGGCCACGGCCTGAGCCATCGGTGGGGTCGCTGTCGGTCACGCCGCTGCGGCCGCGGCCACGGCCTGGGCCATCGGTCGGGTCGCTGTCGGTGATGCCGGTACTGCCGCGCCCGCGCCCCGAACCATCGGTCGGATCACTATCCGTAATGCCCGTGCCGCCACGTCCGCGACCCGAACCATCGGTCGGATCACTATCAGTCACACCGGAGCGGCCACTGCCCGCACGATCAGTGGGATCGCTGTCTGTCCGGCCATTGCCACGTCCGCGACCATAGCCGTCGGTCGGATCGCTGTCTGTTACCTGAGCGTGCGCCGGCCCTGTCACCAAAGCCGCGGCACCGCCAACCAACGCCGCCCCGCCGACCACGCGGCCAAGGAAAGAACGGCGATCAAGTGCATTTTTGTCTGACATTGGTCCCCCATCAAACCACAAAAAGCATCGCCGGTTCTGTCTTGACCCTATACGACGCAATGCATTCCCACAGCGATTTCTACCGCTGCGAAACGAGATGTCAAAGCCGAGCTGAAGGCCGGGTTAACAGCCAGCATAATTCGTCCGCAAAACAATCAGCTCGCCGGCTCGCATTAGCGACAAGGTTATGTTGTATCTTTGCGTTGATGCTGTTAGGGGCGCGGTGTCCTCGAAAACGGAACATCATGGCGAGTCTCCCGCTGCCCCTTGCTGACCAACGGCCTTTCGACCGTGCATGGCTTGACCGTGCGGGCATCTGGCTGTCCGCATTGTGCGCCGCGCATTGCCTGACGAGCGCCATATTGGTGACGGCGCTGGCCAGCTTTGGCGGCGTTTTTCTGTCCCATTGGGTGCATGAAGTCGGCCTGGTCTTTGCCATCCTGCTTGGCGCCATAGCGCTTGGCGGCGGCGTGCTGCGTCATGGCTATATGGCCCCGTTCGCGACCGGCTGTTTCGGCCTGGGCATCATGGCGGGCGGCCTCAACCTGCACAGCCACAGCATGACCGGGGAATTGCTGGCAACATTGGTCGGCGTCACCATCCTCGCGCTCGGCCACGATCTGAACCACCGCGCCCGCCGCTGAGGCGGCGCAGGGCGCTTGCCGTAACGCGGCTGCGGGCATAGATTGTGCCCATGTCCCAAACACATCATCACGGCCCGGGGCCCGATCTGGAACGCGCCGCCCGCGACAAGCTCGAATCGGCAGGCGAACAGTGGACGGAGATGCGCGCGCAAATTTATGCCGCCATTGCCGAACAGGAACGGCCCGCCTCCGCCTACGACATTGCCGATCTCGTCTCGCAACGGCGCGGCAAGCGTGTTGCCCCGAACAGCGTTTACCGGATCCTCGACCTGTTTGTGGCCAATGATCTGGTCCGCCGGGTCGAAAGTGCGAATGCCTTTGTCGCCAACAGCCACCCCGGCTGCGTCCACGACTGCATCTTCCTGATCTGTGACCAGTGCGGCCAGACCACGCATATCGACAATGACCGCATCGCCAATGATGTGCGCGATGCGGCCAGTGCGTCGGGCTTTGCGCCGCAACGTCCGGTGATCGAAGTGCGCGGCACCTGCGCCGACTGCGCCTGAACCGCCGCCGGGGTCAGAAGCGGTAGGAAAGCCCCACCTGGAACAGCTGCGGCGTGCCCACCAAAATGCCGCGCGCCCTGTCCGTCACATAAAGTTTGTCGAACAGATTCTTGACCGCGACAAAGCCTGAAAGCGGCGAATTTTCCGGCGCGACATTCAGGGTCAGATTGACCACCGCCCAAGCGCCGACCCGGCCCCGCTGCCCGTCCGGCGATACCACGGTCACATTGGCATCATCGGCATAAAGCGCCGACTGACCCTGCACTTCGACCTGGCCGGTGAACCAGCCCTGTTCGTAGCCGATAGCGGCGCTGTACAGCCATTCCGGCGCATAAGGCAGGCGGTTGCCCCGCACGTCGATCGGCACGCCGCACGAAACGCTGCCGCCACGCACCGGCACTGCCGCACCGGTTGCCCGCCCATCGAAGCAGGGCACAGTCACAATGCGCGTCGATTCGAAGGCGGCTTCTGCAACCCAAGTGAGTGCCGCGCGGGCAAACAGATCCCCGTTCTCGGTCACCCCTGCATCCCGCGAGGAAAAGTCGAGCGCCAGTTCGGCACCGCGATGGCGCGTCTTGCCGGCGGAGGTCAGCGTCGTGCCAACGCCACCCGCCACCGAGGCCGGGATAATCTGATTCGCGAAATCGAGGTTGAACAGGGTCGCATCGAAGCTGAGACCGCTGACGAGATTGCCACGCACACCCAATTCGCTGTTCCAGCTGCGTTCGGCATCCAGATCAACCGAACCGCCACCGATGGTGATGATGTCTTCCACCCGCGGCGGGGCAAAACCGCGGTGGATACCGCCATAGACGGTGAGGTCAGGCGTCACGCGCCAGGTTGCACCCATGCCCGGCACGACCGAATCGAGCGATGAGCGGCCCTCGCTCGCCGCGGTCAGCGCGCCTGTCGGGCGGCCTGCGGCGATGACCGATATGGGCAGGTTCTCACGCCGGAAATCGATGAACTCCGCCCGCACGCCCGGCTGCAGCGTGAGCGACCCGAGGGTGATGTCCGATTGCGCAAACAGGGCAAAGGCCGTCACAAAGCGGCGGTTATTCTCCCGCAGGCCGGCGTTGACCGACGTGCCCGGCACCCGGCCGGTGGGCGTATCGGCATTGATCTGCTGGCGCCGCTGTTCTTCGCGGTGCCAACGCGCGCCAATCTCCGTTGCGCCCCAATCTCCGCCATGCTCGATGGTCAGCCGCGTTTCGACGCCATAGGTGTCGTAAACGCGATCGCGGATTTCATTGCCGCACGTGGTCTGGAGATTGGCGAGGCCGCCGCACAGCGGATCGGACGCGTCATTGGGGCGCTGCCCCGAATTGGATGACTGCCGCATCCATGCACGGTCAAACCAGTGATAATAGGCGTTGGTGCGCAGCGTTCCCCATTCGCCGATATCCACGCCATGCGCGACGACACCGCTCCAGCGCCGGATGATGAACTCGTCGTTGGTAAAGACGTTGCCGCGCGGGTTGGCGGCAAATTCGGCGCGGGTCAGGCCCGAATAGGTGACTTGGCTATCCTCGCGCGTGTGGGACAGGCGCAGCTCGATATCCCCGGCCGCGCCAAGATCCCATTCGCCCTTGGTATAGAAATCGGCGATGCGCAGCCGCTGGTTCTCGCGGTTGCCGTCGCTCACCCGGTAGGTCGCATGGCCCAGCATCCCGCCGCCAAGCGCCGGGCCGCCAACCATCGCATCGAGTTCGCGATAGCCCCAGTTGCCGATGGTGCCGCTCAGCCTGCCACTGAGCCGGTCCGGAGCGTCGGGCGTGATATAGTTGACGACGCCGCCGATGGTCTGCGGGCCAAAACGGATTTGCGCCGCCCCGCGCAGCACCTCGATCCGCTCGAAGCGGGACAGCGGCGGGTGGAAATAGGCGGCATTGTCGCCATAGGGGGCATAGCCGAACGGAATGCCATCCTCGAGCAGCAGCAGCTTGGTCGAACGGATCGGCGTCAGGCCGCGCACACCGATGTTGGGGCGGATGCCGACGCCTTCCTCGTCACGGGCGAACAGGCCGGGCACTTGGCGCAACGCTTCGAGCACGGTGAAAGCGCGGCTGCGGGCCAGATCCTCTTCGCTGACAACGCTCGCCGAACCAGGCAGAGCACCCGTGTGATCCACTTCGCCGACGACGATGATGTCGGCACGGCTGCGCTCCTCTTCCCCTTCGCTGACCGGCAACGGCGACACTTCTGACTGGGCAACGGCGGGAGCCGCAGCCAGCGTCGCAGCTGTGGTCGCCAGCAGGCCGGCACAGATCGTTCGAATCACGGGGAAACTCCTCTTACCCCGCGCTACTAATAATAATCATTCGCAGTTGCAACAGCACAAATGGCAGAAACCCGCCCGTGATGGCCTCAACCATCCTGTCGCATTATCCCCTTTTTTGGTTCGACTCGGGCGGGGCCAGTTACTACATCATCGTCATGACTGACCGTCCGCAAACGCCGCTGCTCGACACGGTGACCTATCCGGCCGACCTGCGCCGCCTTCGTTCCGATCAACTCCGCCAGCTTGCTGATGAATTGCGCGCGGAGATGATCTCCGCTGTCGGCGTGACCGGCGGCCATCTGGGCTCGGGCCTCGGCGTGGTCGAACTGACCACCGCGATCCATTATGTGTTCAACACGCCTGACGACCGGCTGGTGTGGGACGTCGGTCACCAATGCTATCCGCACAAAATCCTGACCGGCAGGCGTGACCGCATCCGCACGCTGCGCACGGGTGGCGGCCTCTCCGGCTTCACCAAGCGTAGCGAGAGCGAATATGACCCGTTCGGCGCGGCGCACAGCTCAACCTCGATCTCGGCCGCGCTGGGCTTTGCCGTCGCCAACAAGCTGTCCGGCGCACCGGGCAAGGGCATTGCCGTCATCGGTGACGGGTCCATGTCTGCCGGCATGGCCTATGAGGCGATGAACAATGCCGCACAGGCCGGCAACCGGCTCGTCGTCATCCTCAATGACAATGACATGTCGATCGCCCCGCCGGTCGGCGGCCTATCGGCCTATCTCGCCCGCCTGGTTTCCAGCCGCGAGTTTCTGGGCGTGCGCGAAGCATTGAAGCGCCTCGCCCGCAAACTGCCCGGGCCGCTGCACAAGGCAGCGAAAAAGACGGACGAATTCGCCCGCGGCATGGCCATGGGTGGCACGCTGTTTGAGGAACTGGGCTTTTATTATGTCGGCCCGATCGACGGCCACAATCTGGACCATCTCATCCCGGTGCTCGAAAATGTGCGCGATGCGGCCGAAGGGCCGTGCCTCGTCCATGTCGTGACGCAGAAGGGTAAGGGCTATGCCCCGGCCGAGGCGAGCGCCGACAAATATCATGGCGTGCAGAAATTCGACGTGGTCACCGGCATCCAGCAAAAAGGCCCGCCGGGACCGCCCGCCTACCAGAATGTGTTTGGTGACACGCTGGCCAAGCTGGCGGACACCGACCCGAGGATCGTTGCCATCACCGCCGCCATGCCCTCCGGCACCGGCGTTGACCGTTTTGCCAAGGTGCATCCTGACCGCGCATTCGATGTCGGCATTGCCGAACAACATGCCGTCACCTTTGCTGCCGGCCTCGCCGCGCAGGGCATGCGCCCCTTCTGCGCGATCTACTCGACCTTCCTGCAGCGCGCCTATGACCAGGTGGTGCATGATGTCGCGATCCAGAATCTGCCGGTGCGCTTCGCCATCGACCGCGCGGGCCTGGTCGGTGCGGACGGCAGCACCCATGCTGGCAGCTTTGATGTCACCTATCTCGCCACCCTGCCCAACCTCGTGGTGATGGCTGCGGCGGACGAAGCGGAACTGGTGCACATGACCTATACCGCCGCCTGCCATGACAGCGGCCCGATCGCCTTCCGCTATCCGCGCGGCGGCGGCATCGGCGTGCCGCTCCCCGAAACGCCGGAGCGCCTCGAAATCGGCAAGGGCCGCATCGTGCGCGAAGGGTCCAAGGTCGCGATCCTCTCGCTCGGCACCCGCCTCGCGGAGGCATTGAAGGCCGCGGACCAGCTCGACGCCAAGGGCCTCAGCACCACGGTGGCCGACCTGCGCTTTGCCAAGCCGCTCGACGAGGATCTGATCCGTCGCCTGCTGACCACGCATGAAGTGTGCGTGACGATCGAGGAAAACAGCATCGGCGGCCTCGGCGCCCACGTCCTCACCATGGCGAGCGACAGCGGCCTGATCGACGCGGGCCTGAAGCTGCGCACCATGCGCCTGCCTGACCTGTTCCAGGATCAGGACAGCCCCGACAAACAATATGACGAAGCCGGCCTCAACGCCCCGCACATCGTGGAAACGGTGCTGAAGGCGCTGCGCTGGAACGACGCGGGGGTCAGCGAAGCGGGGGTGGCGTAGGCGCCAGCGGCCCTAACCCAGCGGCACGATTGTCGCCTGCGCGGCAGCGCAGTGAACCGGCGGGCTGCCGTCGCTTTCCGCCCACACGTCAGCACGGACGATGACCTGACGCTTGCCGGGGCGGATCACTGTGCCCTTGGCGCGGAGTCGCTCGCCGCGCGCGGGACTGAGGAAATGGATGGTATAGCTGCCGGTGACGACATCGCCCGCGACGCTGCTCGCCGCCCAAGCGCAGGCATTGTCGGCCATTAGCCCGACAATCGCGCCATGGGCGAAGCCGTGATGCTGGGTCAGCTCCTCGCGCATCGCCAGCAGCAACTCCGCCTCCCCTTCCCATACCGTGACCGGCTCGACGCCGAGCCAGCGCGAGAACCCCGACCGCCCGACCGCGACCTTGCGCATATAGGCGACCGCCTCGGCATTGCTGGCGAAACGCGGACGGGCATCAGCTTCGGACATGGGAGAGCTCCTTCTATCTGTAAGTCTTGTTTACAGACTTATGGAGGGTTCGCAACGCATTCCGCTGCGGCTATGGATTGATGCGATGAAGCAATATGTCGCCTCTCGTTCGCCCTGCCCCGTGGGCCGCGCATCGCGCCTGCTTGGCGACCGCTGGGTGCTGCTGATCCTGCGCGAGGCGTTTCTGGGCGTGGAGCGGTTCGACGATTTCGTCGACCGGCTCGATATCTCGCGCGCCGCGCTCACTTCCCGTCTGAAATGGATGATCGATGCCGGGGTGATGGAGCGCATCCCGCCCGAGGGGCGCCGCGCGGTGTACCGGCTGACCGAGGCGGGTCTCGCGCTCCGCCCGACCTATGAGGCGATACGCGCCTGGGGCGACCAGTGGCTGCCTTGGGCGGGCGCAGCCGGGAACCAGAACGAAGCGGCGTATTCCGATTGAGGATCGTCACCCCTGTCCTACCCACGCCCACTTGTGGCATGGGCGGATCATGTATTTGCCAGCGCAATTCCCCCTGTTGCCGGAACGCGAATCCACTGTGAACTTGCGCAGTTTTCTGCGCCTTTCAGCCTGAGGCCCAAGCATGACCCCCACCGCCACTATCCTGCTGCTCGGTTCCGGCGAGCTTGGGCGCGAATTTGTGATTTCGGCCAAGCGGCTCGGTTGCCGGGTTATTGCCTGTGACAGCTATGCCCATGCCCCGGCGATGCAGGTGGCGGACGGGTGCGAGGTGTTCTCGATGCTCGATGGCGAGGCGCTGCGTGCGGCGATTACGCGGCACCAGCCCGATCTGATCGTGCCGGAGATTGAGGCGATCCGCACCGAGGTGCTGGGCGATGTCGAGGCCGAGGGCTTCACAGTCGTCCCGTCCGCCCGTGCCACCATGCTGACGATGAACCGTGACGCCATCCGTGATGTCGCCGCGAGCGAGCTGGGCGTGCGCACCAGCCGCTACACCTATGCCGAGAGCCTTGAAGAGGCGGAGCTTGCGGGCGCGGCCATCGGCTACCCCTGTGTGGTGAAGCCGGTGATGTCATCATCCGGCAAGGGCCAGTCGACCGTCGCGGACGCAGGCGCGATGCGCGGTGCATGGGACTATGCCACCGCCGCCATGCGCGGGGACCGGGCGCGGGTGATCGTCGAGGAGTTTATCGCCTTCGATTATGAGATCACCCTGCTCACCATCCGCCATCGCGCGCCCGATGGCAGCGCCACCGTCAGCTTTTGCCCGCCGATCGGCCACCGGCAGGAAAAGGGCGACTATCGCGAAAGCTGGCAGCCCACCGCGATGAGCGCGGCCGCCATTGCCGAAGCACAGGCCATCGCACGCAAGGTGGTCGACAATCTGGGCGGTTACGGCCTGTTCGGCGTCGAATATTTTGTCCGGGGCGAGGAAGTGATCTTCTCCGAACTCTCCCCCCGGCCCCATGATACCGGCATGGTCACGCTGATCGGCCAGCATTTGACCGAGTTTGATCTGCACGCCCGCGCCATATTGGGCCTGCCGATCCCGGCGATCACCCTGTCCGCGCCCGCATCAGCCTCTGCAGTGCTGCTGGCCGACCGCGAGGCAGAGAAGTTCCGCATCACCGGCATAGCCGAGGCGCTGGCGCTGGCGAGCGGCGACACCCGCGTTGACGTGCGCATTTTTTCGAAGCCGGTCACGCGCCCCAACCGGCGTATGGGCGTTGCCCTCGCCACCGGCGCAACGACCGACGAAGCGCGCGCCACTGCCCGCGAGGCAGCAGCGCGACTCACCATCGCTTATGATTGAGAAATGGCGTCAGCCGCCTGTGCGGTTGCCGGCAACGGCCTGAGCGAACTGACCGGCACCCGAGGGGGCGGCGAGGATATCACGCGTCACTATGCCCTTATCGACCACCGCCGTCGCAGGATCACCGACCGAGGAGCGGATGCCGGCTTCGGCACGGGCAACGCCGGCGCGGTTGAGCATCGAGATTTCGGTCTGGCTGCGCGGTGCCGGGCCGCCGAACAGCGCGCGCAGCGTCTGTTCCGAAGCGCTTTCCGTGGTCGCGGACGGCGTGCCGGGGGCGGGCGGGGTCAGTGCAAAATCGGGCGGAATGACCAATGGTGCAGCGCGCGTCACAGCGAACTCGTCCGGCCGGTTGCGGTCGAACAGGCCCGTCGATCCGCAGGCGGAGAGGGTCAGCGCCGATGCGGCGACGGCGAGGATCAGGCTCTTGCGCATGCTGTTCGTCACTTCCCTTCGCGGGCCCGAACGCCCGTCGATCAAATCCATGTCACCGGCGGGCCGGTGCCTCAAGCCTTCTTTTCGCCTACGAGGAGCGCGCGCGCAACCAGCAAAAGCACGCCGATGGTGATGCACGCATCCGCCACGTTGAAAACGAGGAAGGGGCGGAACTCGCCAATGTGCAAATCGGCATAATCGATCACATAGCCGACCCGCGCGCGATCAATGATGTTGCCAATCGCCCCGCCAAGCACCAGCGACAGCGCAAGCACTTCGCCCTTGGCCTGTTCGCGCCACATCCAGAAACCGACTCCGCCTGCGACAACCGCGGTAAAGGCGACCAGCAGCCAGCGCTGCCCATCACTGTCAGCACTCAACATGCCGAAGCTGACCCCGAAATTCTGCACCCAGGTGAGGTCGAAAAAGGGCAGGATTTCGATGTTCCGAACCCGTTCCAGCTGCAGCGGCACGGTAACGATCCACTTGATGAGCTGATCCAACCCGACAATCAGCGCGGCGATGCCGAGGCCGAAACGGCGGTGGTTCGGGAGAATGTCAGGCGTGGTCATGCGTGGCCCTTAGTCGAAACAATCCTGGTGCGGGAGAGGCGCGATGCCTCACCCCAGTACATCGGCACAGCGGCCGCACAACGCCCCATCCTCTGCCACATCGGGCAGATGCCGCCAGCAACGGCCGCACTTGTGATTGGCGGTGCGGGTGACGGTAAGGCCATCGCCTTCGCGCACGGCGGAGACGATGAACACTTCCTCCAGTTCGGCGACGGGCAAAGCCGGTGCAGAGACCGCGACTTCGGCCTCGAGGCTCGAACGGATCGTCTTTTCGCGGCGGAACGGCTCGATGGCTTCGGTCACCGCTTCGCGCTGGGCGCGTACAATGCCCCACCGCGCGGCAAGATCAGCGTCGATCCAATCACCCGCCGGAACCTCCGGCCACTCGAGCAGATGCACCGAGCCGCCATCGGGATAACGCGTGCCCCACACTTCCTCGGCCGTGAACACCAGCACCGGCGCGGCATAGCGCACCAGCGCCTCGAACAGCGTGTCGAGCACCGTGCGATAGGCGCGGCGCTTGTCTGTCCCCAGCGGCACCGCCGGCCCGACATCGCAATAGAGGCTGTCCTTGCGGATATCGAAGAAGAAGGCGCTCAGATCATCATTGCAGAAATCGGCCAGCGCGCGAACGTAGGTGTTGAAATCGTAGCTGGTCGCCGCGGTCTTCAGCGTCACGTCCAGATGGGCGAGCTGGTTGAGCATATAGCGCTCAAGCTCTGGCATTGCGGCCACGTCAGTGACCCGCTCTTCCTCGCTAAAGCCATCAAGGGCGCCAAGCATATAACGGAAAGTATTGCGGATTTTGCGATATTGGTCGGCGACGCCTTTGAGGATTTCGTCACCGATGCGGTGATCCTCGGTAAAGTCCACGGACAGCGCCCACAGGCGAATAATGTCCGCGCCGTTGGTTTCCATCACCTTGAGCGGATCGACCGTGTTGCCGAGGCTCTTGGACATTTTCATGCCCTTGGAATCCATGGTGAAGCCATGGGTGAGGACCTGGTCATAGGGCGCGCGGCCGCGTGTCGCGCAGCTTTGCAGCAGCGAGGACTGGAACCAGCCGCGATGCTGGTCTGACCCTTCGAGATAGAGGTTGGCCGGCCAGGAGAGCTCCGGCCAGCGCCCGCTTTCGAGTACGAAGGCGTGGGTGCAGCCGCTATCGAACCATACGTCGAGGATGTCAGTGACACGCTCATAGTCGGCGGCCGCATAGGCATCACCCAGATATTCCTGCGCGCGCTCGTCGCTCCAGGCATCGACCCCGCCTTCGCGAACCGCCGCGACAATCCGGGAATTTACTTCGGAATCAACGAGATAATCGCCACTCTTCCGATGCACGAACAGGGTGATCGGCACGCCCCAGGCGCGCTGGCGCGACAGCACCCAGTCCGGTCGCCCTTCGACCATGCTGCCGATTCGGTTGCGCCCCTTTTCGGGGAAGAATTCCACCCGCTGGATTTCGGCCAGAGCCGTCTCGCGCAGCGTGCTGCCGCTCGATGCGCGATCCATGGGCACGAACCATTGCGGAGTGCAGCGGTAGATCAGCTTCGCCTTCGACCGCCAGCTGTGCGGATAGCTGTGCTGATAGTCCGCGCTCGCAGCGAGCAGCGCGCCGCTTTCCCTCAGGTCCGAACAGATCGGACCATCGGGTGCGTTGAACTTGGGGTTGATGACGCTCCCCTGCCCGCCAAGCCAGGCCCAGTCGGCGCGATATCTGCCGTCGCCCTCGACCGCGAAGACCGGATTGACGCCATGGGCCTTGCACAGGTCAAAGTCGTCCTCGCCATGGTCGGGCGCCATGTGGACGAGGCCGGTGCCGCTATCGGTGGTGACGAAATCGCCGGGCAGGAAGGGACGGGGTTTCGCGAAGAAGCCGCCGAGATGGTGCATCGGGTGGCGGGCAATGGTTCCAGCGAGGTCAGAGCCTTTGACGCCCCGGTCATACTCGACGCTCTTTCCCTCGACCATCCCGCTGCAAAGCGCAGGGAAGCCCATGCGCGCAAGGAAAGCTGGAACAAGCTCCTCTGCCACAAGCCACATCAATGCTTTGTCACCATCGATGACGTTCAACAGGAGGTACTCAACGTCCGGCCCGTACGCGATCGCTTGGTTCACCGGGATCGTCCACGGCGTGGTCGTCCAGATCACCGCATGCGCGCCGACCAGTTCAGGGATCGGGCTTTCGGTGATCTCAAACGCCACGTCGATCTGGGTCGAGGTGATGTCCTCATATTCGACCTCGGCCTCGGCGAGCGCGGTCTTTTCGACCGGGGACCACATCACCGGCTTGGCGCCGCGATAGAGCTGGCCGCTTTCCGCGAACTTCAGCAGCTCGGCAACGATGGTCGCCTCCGCGTCGAAATCCATGGTGAGATAGGGGTTGTCCCAATCGCCATTGATGCCAAGGCGCTTCAGCTGCTCGCGCTGCACATTCACCCAATTCTGGGCATAGGCGCGGCATTCGGCGCGGAATTCGGCCGGGGGGACCGCATCCTTGTCGAGCTTTTTCTTGCGATATTGTTCTTCGACCTTCCATTCGATGGGCAGGCCATGGCAGTCCCAGCCGGGCACATAGGGCGCGTCCTTGCCCATCAGGCTCTGCGTGCGCACCACCATGTCCTTGAGGATGTGGTTGAGCGCATGGCCGATGTGCATATCGCCATTGGCGTAGGGCGGGCCATCATGGAGGATGAACTTCTCCCGCCCGGCCCGCGCGGCGCGCAGCTTCTGGTACAGGCGCTCGCTTTCCCAGCGCGCGAGAATGCCCGGCTCCTTCTGCGGCAGGCCGGCTTTCATGGGGAAATCGGTCTTCGGCAGGAAGACGGTGTCTTTAAGGTCGGGCGCGTCGCTCATGGTGGGAGCGCGCTTAGCCGATTGGGCGATGAATACAAACCGGCTCGTGCCCCGGCGAAGGCCGGGGAATGGTTACGATCGGGCGAGTATGGCCCGTGCTTCGTCACAATCGCGGGCCATTTGCGCCATCAGCGCATCGAGGCTGTCGAACTTTGCCTCACCGCGCAGGAAGGCGTGGAAGGCGACTTCAATCTCTGCCCCGTAGAGATCGCCTGAAAAGTCGAAGAAATGCGGTTCGAGCAATTCCTTCGGCGGGTCGAACTGCGGGCGAATGCCGACATTGGCCGCGCCGTGCAGCACCCGCCCGTCCGCCAACCGCCCGGTCACCGCATAAATGCCGAACCGCGGGCGCAGATATTTGCCCATGTCGATATTCGCGGTGGGATAGCCCAATGTGCGGCCGACCTTGTCGCCATGCTGCACCGTCCCTGCAATCGCGAAGGGGCGGGTGAGAAGGCGGGTTGCGGTAGCGCAATCACCGGCCTGCAAGGCGGCGCGGATACGGCTGGACGACACCGGTTCACCGCCATCGAGCACTGCAGCTACGCGGGCATAGGCAAAGCCGTGGCGTTCGCCCGCTGCGTTCAGCGTTTCGCCGCTGCCGCCGCGCCCGCGCCCGAACACGAAATCCTCCCCCGTCACCACCGCCGACACACCAAGCCGCGCCACCAGCAGGTCCTCGACAAAGGCGTCAGCGCTCATCGCCGCCATCGCCTCTCCGAATTCGAGCACCAGCATGGCGTCCGCACCCGCCGCAGCAAACAGCGCCTGCCGCTGATCGAGCGTCGTCAGGCGGAAGGGCGCTGCATCGGGGCGGAAGTGGCGGACAGGGTGCGGATCGAATGTCGCGATGATGGCAGGAACGCCGCTGGCCCGTGCCATCTCCACCGCGCGGCCGGCGACCGCCTGATGCCCGAGATGGAAACCATCGAAATTACCCAGCGCCACCACGGCACCGCGCATCTCTGACGGCAATTCTTGACTGGAAAACAGGCGCTGCATCGTGACGGGGCTGTTACCGGCGGCTTACCGCTCCGGCAACACCTGACCCAGCACGCGCAGCACATTGCCGCCCATCGCCTTGCGGATCTCTTCCTCGGTGAAGCCTTCGTCGATCAGCGCGCTGGTGATGAGCGCGATGCGGCTCACATCATAACCGGCCGTCACCGCCCCGTCGAAATCGGTGCCGAGGCCGACATGATCGATACCGACCAGATCGCGGATATGGCGCATGGCGCGCGCGGTGTGGACGGGATCAGTGCCGCACACCGCCGCGTCCCACACCCCGACGCCGATCACTCCGCCGGTGCGGGCAACGCCGCGGATTTCATCGTCGGAAAGATTGCGGTTTTCGCGGCATGTTGCCTGCACGCCGCCATGGCTGGAGACGACCGGGCGGGTCGCCATCGCCAGCACTTCCGCGACGCAGGCGTGGCTGCAATGCGCGATATCAATCACCATGCCGCGCCGTTCCATTTCGCGCACGACTCGGCGGCCGAGCGGGGTAAGGCCACCCTTGGCGACACCGTGCATCGATCCGGCGATCTCATTGTCAAAGAAATGGGTCAGGCCCGCCATGCGCACGCCGGCATCATAGAGTCGGTCAAGATTGGCGAAATCGCCCTCCAGATTGTGCAGCCCTTCGACCGAGAAGAGCGCGCCGGTGCGCGGGAGGCCGCGCTGGCGCTCATCAAGCAGGGTGGCGAGGTCTCCGCGCGTGCGGATGAGGCGGATGCGCCCTTCGCTTCCCGCCGCCGCGCGGTCGAGCTTCACCCCGTGCCACAGCGTGCGCTCCAGCGGGGAGAACCAGGTGCGGATTGGCTGCTGTTGGCCGATAGCGAGCAGCCACAGCGTATCCGTCGCCTCATTGCGCGCATAATTCTGGCCGCGCGGCGTCTGGCTGACCGAGGAGAAGACTTGCAGCGCGACATTGCCGTCGATCAGGCGCGGCAGATCAATATGCCCCCGCGAGGCGCGCTCCAGCATGTCACGCTGCCACAGCAAGGTATCGCCATGTAGGTCGGCGATGGTGAGGGTGCGGTGCAGCGCCTCGGCTTGCGGACTTACCTTGGCCTCGGTGCCGACGACCTGGTTCATCGACCGCTCGGCCATGCCCGGCGCGAACAGGAAGAAGCCTGCCAGACCCAGCGCCACCAGGACGATGGCGATACTCGCTATACGCTTTACCATGGCTCCCCCCTGAGCCGGACGATCAGGTCCGTCGCCGCAATGTCACGAAATCGAAGCCCGGTCGCCCCTCCGCAGGCGGGTTGGGTTGACGCGCGACTTCCACCCAGACCGCCGGATCAGGCGCGTCGATAACAACATCGCCTTCCGGCTCAGCGTGAACCTCGGTCAGTTCGATACGGTCGGCGATCGGTTCCACCTGCCGCCAGACCTCACCCCCGCCGATCACGCAGACATGCGGCGCATTGGCCATCGCCAGCGCTTCCTGCACACTCGCCGCGCGTTCCGCGCCCTCGGCCGCCCACTCATCGTCGCGGGTAACGACGATATGGCGACGTCCTTCCAAAAGGCCGGGCAGCGAATCGAATGTCTTGCGGCCCATGATCATCGGGCAGCCCATGGTCAGCCGCTTGAAATGCCTGAGATCGTCAGGGAGCCTCCACGGCAGCCGACCCTTGTTGCCAATGACGCCATTGGTCGCGCGCGCCATCACGAGGATGATTTCCGGATGGTTCACGGCAGCTCTACCCAGGTTGCATGGCCCATCTTGCGCCCTGCCCGGCCATGGCCCTTGCCATAAAGATGGAGATGGCAGTCCGGATCCGCGAGCAATTCTGCCCAGCGGTCAGCATCGCTGCCAATGATGTTGCGCATCGTCACCGTCTCACCAGTGCGCCGGGTGGAACCAAGCGGCAATCCGCACACAGCGCGGATATGGTTTTCGAACTGGCTGGTGACAGCCCCTTCGATGGTCCAGTGCCCGCTGTTGTGCACGCGCGGCGCAATTTCATTGAACAACGGCCCGGCGGGCGTCGCGAAAAATTCACAGGCCAGCACACCGACATGGTCGAGCGCGTCGGCAATCGCGCGGGCATGGGCCACCGCAATCTCCGCATGACGGGCAACGGCTGGTCGCGCCGGCACATGGCTTTTCGCCAATATCCCGTCGCTGTGCACATTTTCCGGTACATCCCACAGCGCCACGTTGCCATCCACGGAACGGGCGATGATGACGGAACATTCGCCCTCGAAATCGACCATCGCTTCGAGGATTGCGCGCCGTTCCCCGATCGCGGCCCAAGCGGCGGATGCGTCAGCGGGGTCCGTGATACGGGCCTGCCCCTTGCCGTCGTACCCCTCCCGCGCGGTCTTCAGGATCGCAGGGCATCCCACGGCATCGATGGCACCGGCGATGTCCGCCGCGCTGTGCACTTCGGCAAAGGCGGGTACGGGAATGCCGCACTCTTGTGCGAACGCCTTTTCCCGCGCCCTATCCTGCGCGACCATCAGGCTGCGTGCACCGGGGCGGACGGGCACATGGCCTTCCAGATGGCGGACGGTATCGACCGGAACATTTTCGAATTCGAAAGTGACGACATCGACCGCACGGGCAAAGCCGTTAAGCGCCAGCTCGTCGTCATAGGCGGCGCGGGTGTGGTGGGTCGCGACTTCGGCGGCGACACTATCCGCATCAGGCGCGAAGACATGGGTACGATAGCCGAGCTGGGCGGCCGCAACCGCGAGCATCCGGCCGAGCTGGCCGCCGCCCAATATCCCGATCGTCGAACCCGGCGGCAGCGCGGTCATGAATCAACCGGTCTTTCAGTGACCGCAGCCGTGCGCGCGGCACGCCAGGCATCAAGGCGGGTAGCAAGATCGGCGTCAGTGGTCGCGAGGATAGCGGCGGCGAGCAGGCCGGCGTTGGTCGCGCCTGCCTGACCGATTGCGAGCGTGCCGACCGGAACGCCCGCAGGCATCTGGACGATCGACAGCAGCGAATCCATGCCAGACAGGGCCTTTGACTGGACCGGCACCCCGAGCACGGGAAGGCGCGTCATCGCCGCGATCATTCCTGGCAGATGAGCCGCGCCCCCTGCCCCCGCGATAATCACCCGAAACCCGGAGCTTACGGAGGAGGTCGCAAATTCAACAAGTCGCTGGGGTGTGCGATGCGCCGAAACAATCCGCACATCATGCCCCACAGCCAGTTCATCCAGAACATCGGCAGCATGGCGCATGGTTTCCCAGTCGCTCTGGCTGCCCATGACGATCGCCACGGCGGGAGACTTATCGCGCGCGTCCATCGCTTCCTTTTCGCACCCCGCTTGTCCGGAAGTCACAGACGCTTCCAGTCAATCGGTCGATAGCGGCTTGCCCGACGCTCGGCAATCGGCCTCCGCATCCGTCGCCGAAGCGGGATCGCGGCAAACCATTCGTTAATGGCAAGGCCGCTATCAGCGTAATACGCAGAAGAGGGATCAACGCACAAAGGCATGCGCCACACACCTGACATAGACAGGGGATCAGCCAGCGCTCACGCGCTGATGGTTGATGACGCGCAGGAGCTCCGTGCCGAGATTGCGCGCCTTCGCCGCGAGAATCGTGCGCTTTCGATTGCACTCGCGGAAATGGAGCGGGTTGCCGAGCGCGATATGCTGACCCCGCTGTTCAACCGGCGCTATTTCCTGTCGGCGCTGCACCAGTGCATCGCGCGTGTTGAGCGCTATGGCGATCCGATTGCGCTCGTCTATGTCGACGTCGACGGTCTCAAAGCCATCAATGACGCATTTGGCCATGCGGCAGGCGATTTCGTGTTGGTCGAGGTTGCCGAACGCCTGCAGTCAGCGATGCGCGACAAGGATGTCGTGGCGCGTATCGGCGGGGATGAATTCGGCATCCTGCTGGAAAACACCGGGCTGACCCAGGCCAAGGCGACGATACGCCGGCTATCCCAACTGATCACAAGCACGCCATGCCATTATGACCGGCACAGCATCCCGCTCAGTGCCGCTTTCGGCCTCACCCCCATCACACCGGGGCTGAACGCCGAAGAGCTGATGGGTCGCGCGGATAGCGACATGTATCGCGACAAGCGCACCTGACCCGCACCGGCGGGTCAGGCGGGCTTTGGCGGATCAGCGCTGGACTGTGACCGTCACCGCGCGGCGGTTCTGTGCCCAGCTCGCCTCATCCGACCCGAGCGAGACCGGCCGTTCCTTGCCGTAGGAAATCACGCTGATCCGTGACGGATCGACGCCCAGCGACGCGAGGAAATTGCGCGCGCTGTTGGCGCGGCGTTCACCCAGCGCCAGATTATATTCACGCGTGCCGCGCTCGTCGGCATGGCCTTCGATCATCACGCGCGCATTGGGGTAGCGCGCCAGCCATTGGGCTTGGCTCTGCAGCACCACACGGTCATTTTCGTCGATATTCGACATGTCGGTATCGAAATAGATGGTGTCGCTCTGGATGCTGGCGACGAAGTCGGCCTGACTGCCAGGAACAACCGCACTACCGACGCCGCCACCGCCGCTCGATCCCGCATTGGGATCGGTATAGCTGCCAGGGTTGGGGACATCGGCCGGCGGTTGACGGTTGTTGGCACATGCGCTGACCGCCAGCAGAACTGCCCCGGTTACTGCAATCCGCAAAGTCTTGTTCATCGCATAGTCTCCTTCATCCGAAATCGTTTCGCTAACAGGGCGAACATGAACGCGCGAGTAGCGTTAATCTTTCCGTCTCATGGTAGGACGGGACCCCAGCTTGGATCCGATCCATCAACCGGTGTTGGCACGCGACGCAGGTTCACGCCCGTCAGATCGACCTGGTAGATTTGGCTGCGCCCTTCCCGCCCCTGGCTGGTCCGGAAAAACTGGATGACGCGGCCATTAGGCGCCCAGGTCGGCGATTCATCCTGCCAGCTGTCGGTGAGCAGCCGTTCACCGCCACCCGAAGGAGTCATCACGCCGATCCGGAAATTGCCGGCAATGCGCGTGAAGGCGATGAGGTCGCCGCGCGGGCTCCATTCAGGCGTGGCATAGCGGCCGCCGCCAAAGCTGATGCGCCGTTGTTCCGAGCCGTCTGCGTTCATGACATAGATTTGCTGCGCCCCCGAGCGGTCGCTTTCAAATACGATCCGCGACCCATCGGGCGAATAGCTGCCACCAACATCAATGCCGGGGCTGTCGGTCATGCGGCGGGGCGTGCCGCCCTCCACCGGGATGCGGTAGATATCCGTATTGCCGCCGACCGCCATTGAGAAAAGCAGGAAGCGACCATCCGGGGACCAGCGCGGTGCGAACGTCGTGTTGTTGCTTTCAAACACGGCGCGCTGCGACCCGCTGCCGACATCGTAAATGAACACACGCACCCGATCGCCTAGATAGCTGACATAGGCGATCTGGCGATAATCCGGCGAGTAGCGCGGCGAGATCGCGATCGCTTGCCCGTTGGTGATGAAACGGTGATTGGCGCCATCGGAATCCATGATCGCGAGGCGCTTGACCCGGTTATCCTTGGGGCCGGTTTCCGCGATATAGGCAATGCGGCTGTCAAAGAAGGGGGCTTCGCCCGAGAGGCGCGAATAGATGGCATCAGCGCATTTATGCGCAGCACGTCGCCAGTCGCGCGGCTGGACAACAAAGCCCTGCCGGGCAAGCTCCGTGCCCAGTTCCATGTCGTAGAGATAGCAGCCGACCGTCAGATTGCCCGCCGCATCGACCCGCACAAAGCCATGCACCAGATGATCGGCGCCGGTTGCCCGCCATCCTTCAAACTGGGGTGCTGTCACCTCCGACATGGCAATGGCGCGCACGCCGGATGGTCCGCGCGGCGCATAGAGGCCGGAACGCTCAAGATTGGCTGCGATGACCTGTGCGATCTGAACACCCAGCGCGGACGTTGACCCGGCCGCTGTCGTCGCATTTTCAGGCGTGGCGAGCGCGGCGATGACAATGCTGGTGCGCTCATTCTGCACCTCAGCCACCACTTCGGGGGAAACCGGCGGTTGCCAGGCCGGCGCGTTGCCGGGAGCAGGCGCGGGAGCGGTCTGCGCAACGGCAGCTGCCGCAACCGCCAATGCCGCACCAGCAGCCAGAACCGATCCCGTACGCATCATCACCCTCTCCTCCGCGCAGCGAAAGGCTGCCGCACCACTTGCCATTCATCATAATGTTCGACCGGCAGGTTGAATGGCGCTGCCTGACGGATCGAGCGGATCGCACGTTCCACAAACAGCGCCTGCTGCGGCCGGTTGCTCTCCGTCATTCCCGCAAGCTCGCCTACCTGGCGAATAGCAGCGATCGACCCATCCCGATTAAGGCGGATTTCCAGCGTAACCCGCAGCTGTTCGACATCAATGCCGGACGGAACATTGCGCTGCCAGTAAGGCGCGATCTCGCGGTCAACCGCGACCGTAATCGCCTGTCGCACTTCAGCCGCAGTCTGTGCGGCTGGCGCAGATGTCCCGGTGGCACCGCGCGGCGCGCTGCGCGCAACCGAGTCCGCAATGTCCGACAGCGGATCGCCTGAGGTACGCGTATCGCGCGCGGGACGGCGCGTGGGTTGCCCCTGCTGCGCGGTTGGCTGCGGCCGGCTGCTGCGTTCATCGGCGCGCCGCGTTGGTTCGGGACGGGGCCGCTCGACCCGTGGTGCAGGGCGCGGGGGCGGGGTCGCCTCTGTCCTTTTTGGGACCGGAGGAGGGGGTGTCGGGCGGGCCACGGGTGGCAGCGGGCGGGGAGCCGGCGGCGGCTCATCCGGGACCAGCTCACCCTGCCGCGCAGCCGGCATTTCGCTGGCCGGCTCAGGTGATGTGCTCACAGGCGCGACTTCGGCCACGAGGTCAACGGTCATCGGCGGATTATCAAAACGCGGATCCGCTCCGCGGTTCCAACTGACAGACAGCAAAGCGAACAGCCCCACGTGCGCGACCAGCGCGACACCCAGTCCTGTCCGTTCTGCTCTGCTGATCGCCATGGTAACGACCTATGGCTCGCTAGCTGAACCGGTAGTGACCAGCGCCACACGGTTGAGGCCGGCCGCGTTGAGCTCACCCATCACGCGCATCACTAGACCATAGTCGAGCGCACGATCACCGCGCAAGTATATCGCCTGCGGATCGGACCCCTGAGCCTCGGCAATCGCCGCCAGTTCGTCGGGCAGCGATGCCATCGGCACTTCGCGGTCATCGATGAACAGCTTGCCCTCCGCATCGAGGCTGATCTGGATCGGCGGGCGCTCCTGCTGATCGAGCGGTTTGGCCCGGCTATCCGGCAGATCGACAGGCACCCCGGTCGCGAGAAGCGGTGCGGTGACCATGAAAATGATCAGCAGCACCAGCATCACGTCCACAAAGGGCGTGACGTTGATTTCGGCCATCGGCGCACGGCGCGAGATGCCGCCGCGCCGGGAGCGTCCGCTGCCCTGGCTGTGCAGGCCCATCGCCATCAGTTGCCGTCCCGTTCAAGCTCGCGGCTGAGCATGGCGTGGAAGCCATCCGAGAAGCGCGCGAGACGGGCTTCGATCCGGCCAAGCGTGTGCAGGAAGCGGTTGTAAGCAACGACCGCGGGGATCGCCGCGAACAGGCCGATAGCGGTAGCGAACAAGGCCTCCGCAATACCGGGCGCGACGACCGCGAGGCTGCTGTTCTGTTCCGCAGCGATGGCCGCGAAGCTGCGCATGATCCCCCAGACCGTCCCGAACAGGCCAACGAAAGGCGCCACCGAGCCGACCGTGGCCAGCAGGTTCAGCCGCTCACCAAGACGTTCGACTTCATTCGCGGCCGCGCCATCGAGCACCGCAGCGAGCCTTTCCCGCACACCGGCGCGATCAACCACCGGGCGCGTGGTGGAGCGCCGCCATTCGCCCAAACCTGCCGCCAATATGCGCACGGCAGGACTATCGCGTCGGCTGGCATCCTCGCTGAACCGCTCGACATCGCCGGCTTTCCAGAATTCGCGCTCAAACTGTTCGGTATCGCGGCGCACCTGCGCCAGCTTGCGCCCGTGGACGACAATGATGGTCCACACCCAGATGCTGGCGAGCAGCAGCATGATAATGACTGCCTTGCCGATGAGATCAGCGTGCAGGAACATGGCGAGGGGAGACAGGCTCCCCACGTCGGCTGACAGATCGAACATGGTGATCAGGAAACTCCGTTCATGATGGCGCGGAACGCATCCGCCCAGCCGGCTGGCTGACGACGTGCGCGCCCTTCGGGGGAGACAAATGCGGCAGTGATATGTCCTTCGGTCAGGACAATGGCATCGCGGCGGATGATCTGGGCAATATCGACGCTGGCACCGCGCACGGCGGTGACATGGCTTTCCACCATCAGCACGTCATCAAGCCGGGCAGGCTGGCGATAGCGCAGTTGGAGGTCAGTGACCGCCCAGGCACCCTCGCCCGCTTCCTGAGCACTGCGCTGATCAATGCCCGCGAGGCGAAGCATATCGGAACGGGCGCGTTCCATGTAGCGCAAATAGTTGGCGTGATAGACGACGCCGGACAGGTCCGTGTCTTCGAAATAGATGCGCACCGGGAAGAGGTGGCGAGGCCCGTCAAAGCGGCCGGAAGGCGGGGCGGGTAACGTCACGCCCACCCGCATAGCCAAGGCGGGACTCGCACGCAAAGGCCGAATGGCGCGAGGCTGCGATGAAACGAAGGGTTGCGGGGGCCGAGCCGAGTCCTCAGCCTTCAAACAACCCGTCCTGCGTGCCAACCGGCGGCGTCAGGCCGAGATGTTTCCAGCCCGGCCCGTTAAGCTGACGCCCGCGTGCGGTGCGCGCGATGAGACCAAGTTGCAGCAGATAGGGCTCAATCACATCCTCGATCGTGTCGCGCGGTTCGGAAAGGCCGGCAGCGAGTGCCTCCACCCCCACCGGGCCGCCACGATAGATGTCCGCGATCATGGTAAGATAACGCCGGTCCATCGCATCAAGGCCTAGGGCATCGACCTCCAGCCGGTTGAGGGCGCGGTCTGCAGCGGGGGCGTCCACCGTCTCCGCCCCTGCAGCATGGGCAAAATCCCGCACGCGGCGCAGCAAACGGCCGGCAATGCGCGGCGTGCCGCGCGCACGGCGGGCAATTTCCCGCGCACCATCGGGGGCGATGGCGAGGCCGAGCAGAGCAGCCGCACGGGTGATCACCCGTTCCAGCTCCTCATGGGAGTAGAAGTTGAGACGGACCGGGATGCCGAAGCGGTCACGCAGCGGCGTCGTCAGCAGGCCCTGCCGCGTGGTCGCGCCGACGAGGGTGAAGCGCGGCAAATCAATGCGCACGCTGCGCGCCGCCGGCCCTTCGCCGATCATGATGTCGAGCGCGCGATCCTCCATCGCGGGATAGAGGATTTCCTCGACTGCGGGCGCGAGGCGGTGGATTTCATCGATGAAGAGGACGTCGCCATCGTCGAGATTGGTGAGCAGCGCGGCAAGATCACCCGCCTTGGCAATCACCGGGCCCGAAGTCGCGCGGAAATTGACCCCCATTTCCCGCGCCATGATCTGCGCGAGCGTGGTCTTGCCGAGCCCCGGCGGGCCGAAGAAGAGCACATGATCAAGCGCCTCCCCCCGCGCCTTTGCAGCGGCGATGAACACCCGCAAATTCTCCCGCGCCGCCTGCTGCCCGACGAATTCGTCAAGCGTCTTGGGGCGGAGCGCGGCATCGGCGTCCTCAGGGATGCGTTGCGCGGAGAGGAGGGGGTTATCGGTCACTTCGCCGCCTTCCTCAGCGCCAGCCGGACCAGCGCATCGAGCGTGGTGGCGGCGCCGAGTTCCTCGCTTGCGGCATTGACCGCGCCGCTGGCTTCGGCCGGTTTGAAGCCGAGCGCGGTGAGCGCGGCGACGGCGTCGGCGTGGATGCCGGTGGCGGGGTTCGCGCCGCTCGCGATCGCACCGGCAAAGCCTGCCTTGTCCTTGAGTTCATGGCAGATGCGCTGGGCGAGTTTCGGGCCGACGCCGTTGGCGCGCGCGATCATCGCCGCATCGCCGGTGGCGATGGCGCGCTGCACCTCAGCCGGTTCGAGCGCGGAGAGGATAGCGAGCGCGACTTTGCCCCCCACGCCCTGCACCGATGTGAGCAGGCGGAACCAGTCGCGTTCATCAGCGCTGGCAAAGCCGATGAGGCGAAGGAAATCCTCCCCCACCAGCATTTCGGTGTGCACCGTCACATGATCACCGACAATACCGATGGCGGAGAGCGTGCGGGCCGAAGCCTCAACCAGATAGCCGACGCCATTGACGTCGATCACGGCATGGCCTGCGCCCCAGCTGTCGAGCCGTCCGGTAAGTTTGGCGATCATGCCGGCCGGTGTAGCGGCTGTGGAATGAAAAGGGAACAGTCAGCCGTGATGGGCATGGGTGATGGCCACCGCGAGCGCATCTGCCGCATCAGGGCCAGCGATTTTTAGGCCCGGAAGGAGCGTGCGGAGCATGGCCTGCACCTGATCTTTGGCGGCGCGACCCGAGCCGACCACCGATTTCTTGACGAGGGACGCGGCATATTCGGTGATGGGAACACCGGCGGCAGCCGCGGCAACCAGCACCGCACCGCGCGCCTGGCCGAGCTTCAGCGTCGACTGGGCATTTTTATTGACGAACACTTCCTCGATCGCGACCGAGCCCGGCCCCACATCCTCGATCACGCGGCGGAGGCCATCAGCGATGATCAGCAGGCGGTTGGCCAGCGGGTCGGCGGGATCAGTCTCTATCTGGCCATTGTCGATATGGGTCAGGCGATTGCCTTCGCGCAGGATGGCACCCCAGCCGGTCGAGGCGAGGCCGGGATCAAGCCCGAGGATGATGAGCGGGGTGCGGCGCGCCAACATGGCGGCCTCGCGCTCGGCCCGCGACTGGATACCGAGCAGCTGCGCCAGCTTCACCCCAGTTTCTCCATCACCGCATCGGGAATCTCATAATTGCCCCAGACGGTCTGGACATCGTCATCATCATCGAGCGTGTCGATGAGCTTGAAGAGGGTCTGCGCCATGGCCTCGTCAGCCACCTCGCTCTTGACCTGCGGACGCCAGGCGAGCTTCACGCCCTCGGCTTCACCCAGCTTGCCTTCCAGCGCCTTGGCAACGGCGTGGAGATTATCGACGCTGGTCCAGATTTCGTGGCCGTCTTCACCCGATTCCACATCCTCGGCGCCGGCATCGAGCGCGGCTTCGAACACCGTGTCCGCATCGCCGGCGGCAGCCGGATAATTGATCAGGCCAAGCCGGTCGAACCCGTGGGCGACGCTACCCGAGGTGCCCAGGTTTCCGCCGTTCTTGGCAAAGGCGGTGCGGACATTGGTGGCGGTACGGTTGCGGTTGTCAGTCAGCGCCTCGACGATGATCGAAACACCGCCGGGGCCATAGCCCTCATAGCGCACTTCCTCGTAATTCTCGCCCTCGCCGCCAGAGGCCTTGTCGATCGCGCGCTGGATATTGTCCTTCGGCATCGACTGCGCCTTGGCGGCATTGACCGCAGCGCGCAGGCGGGCGTTGGCGTCCGGATCGGGCAGGCCCATCTTGGCCGCCACAGTGATTTCGCGGGCGAGCTTGGAGAAAAGGGCGCTGCGCTTTTTATCCTGCGCGCCCTTGCGGTGCATGATGTTCTTGAATTTGGAATGGCCGGCCATGGGGACGTTTCGTGACTGGGTGGATGGGAAGCTGCGCCCCTAGCGCGAGAGAGCGGCGCGGGGCAAGCGCAGGACTGCGCCGCCCCGCCCGCAATGGCTCAACCCAGCTTCACCGCCGTGCCGGATACGCTGACCATCAGCATCGAACCCTGCTGGCCGATCACTTCATAGTCGATGTCAACGCCGATCACCGCATCCGCACCGAGGCTGCGGGCTTCCTCGGAAAGCTCGCGGAACGCCTGTTGGCGCGCATCGCGCAGGCTCGATTCATAGGCGCCGGAACGGCCGCCGACGATGTCGCGAACACTGGCGAACAAATCCTTGAAGATGTTCGCGCCGACAATGACTTCGCCGGTGACGATGCCGAGATAGTCGCGCACCGCGCGGCCTTCGATGGTGCTGGTGGTCGAAAGGATCATGGTCCGTCTCCTTTGCGTGATGGCGGTCAGCCGAGGCCGAGAGCCGCCTTGTAGGTATCAAGCAGCGCTTCCATTTCCGCGCGATCGTGCGGCGGGAGTTTCCTCAGGCGGACGATCTGCCGCATGATCTTGGCATCATAGCCCTGCGCCTTCGCCTCGGCATAGGTGTCGCGGATATCGTCGGCGATGCCCTTTTTCTCTTCCTCGAGCCGCTCGATCCGTTCGATGAACAGGCGGAGCTGGTTGTCGGTGGGCTGGGCATCATTGTTGGTGGCAACACTGGCCATCGAATCATTGTCCTTTGGAATTGAACGGTCGGGCCAAGCGATAGAGGGGGCGGCGGCAAATCGAAAGCCACCTCGTCCGTCCAACCCCTTCCCGCGATATTCTTGACTGCGCATTCCTATGCGCCCTTGCCAGTTCGCGGCGTCCGCGCCATGCCTCCGCGCGCCATTCGGGAGCCATGTTTTGATCCAGTTCCTTCCCCCGCGGTCGCGCAAGGTGCGCATTCTCGCCACGCTCGGCCCGGCATCGAGCGGGCCGGAGATGATCCGCGCGCTCTTCCTCGCCGGGGCCGACGCATTCCGCATCAACATGAGCCATGGCGACCATGCGATGCATGCCGCCAACATCGCCGCCATCCGCAGCCTCGAAAAGGAATTGGGCCGTCCGACCACGATCCTCGCCGACATGCAGGGGCCGAAACTGCGCGTGGGCAGCTTTGCATCGCCCCCGCCGGTGCTGGAAAAGGACCAGCGCTTCATCCTCGACAGCGATCCCGCGCCGGGTGATGCGGGTCGCGTCCACCTGCCGCACCCGGAGATTATCGCCGCGCTGGAGCCGGGCGCACGCCTGCTGGTCGATGACGGCAAGCTGGTGCTGCGCGTCGCGGCGTGCCACCCCGACCATGTCGTCACCATCGTCGAGGTTGGCGGGCAGATTTCCGACCGCAAGGGCGTGAACCTGCCCGACGTCGTGGTGCCGCTCGCCGCGCTCACCGAAAAGGACCGGCGCGACCTCGCCTTTGCGATTGATGCGCATGTTGACTGGATCGCCCTGTCCTTTGTCCAGCGGCCCGAGGATGTCGCCGAGGCACGTTCCCTCATCAAGGGCCGTGCCGGCGTGATGGTGAAGTTCGAAAAGCCGCAAGGTCTGGCACGGCTGGAAGAAATCCTGGAGCTCGCCGATGCCTGCATGGTGGCGCGCGGGGACCTGGGCGTCGAGCTGCCGCCCGAAGCGGTGCCGCCGGCGCAGAAGCGCATTGTCGCCACCGCGCGCGCAATGGGCAAGCCGGTGGTCGTCGCCACGCAGATGCTGGAAAGCATGATCACATCGCCATCCCCCACCCGCGCCGAGGTGAGCGATGTCGCCACCGCCGTCTATGACGGGGCGGACGCTGTGATGCTCTCGGCCGAAACGGCGGCAGGCCAATGGCCGGTCGAGGCGGTGACAATGATGGACCGCATCGCCCAATCGGTTGAAAGCGACCCCGGCTATCGCGCGCGGGTGCAGTTCACCGAAACCAAGGCCGATCCGACCACCGCAGACGCCCTCTCCGAAGCGGCAGGGACGGTGACGCACATTATCGGCGCGGACGGCATCGTCTGTTTCACCGGCACCGGATCGACCGCCCGGCGCGTCAGCCGCGAGCGGCCCGAAGTGCCTTTGCTGGTGCTGACGCCCAAGCTTGATGCCGCGCGGCGCATGGGCCTGCTGTGGGGGGCACACGCCGTCCACACCAAGGACATCGGCAGTTTCGAGGAGATGATCGCCAAGGGCAAGCGCATGGCGCTGCGCCACGGGGTCGGTCAGGCAGGATCAAAGCTGATCATGATGGCCGGCGTCCCCTTTGGCACGCCGGGATCGACCAACGTGCTGCACGTGGCGACGCTGACCGGTGACGAGCTGAAAGGCTATCGCGGGCGGACCAGCTAGGCGCAGCGTTATGGGCAACAACGGCATTCCTGACACGGCCTTCACCCGCGGCTTTACCGCTGCAGCCGAGCACATTGACGAACTGGGCCATGTCAACAATGCCGTCTGGGTCCAGTGGATCCAGGAAGTTTCGACCAGCCACTGGGCCGCACGCGCCAGCGCCGAGGAACAGGAAGCGCACGTCTGGGTCGTGGTGCGGCACGAGATCGACTATCATCGCCCGCTGCTGCCCGGCCAATCCGTGACGGCGCACACCTGGGTCGCCGACACAGCAAGCGGCGCGAAATTCGACCGGCACATGGTTTTTCTGGGCGCAGACGGCGCGAAACATGTGACGGCACGCACAACATGGGCGCTGCTGGACAGGCTCAGCGGGCGGCCGATGCGGGTGCGCGCCGAGATGATTGCGCGCTTTGCGCCAGATTAAGGGTCAGGCCCCGCGCATCGCCTCTGCCTGCTTCACACAGGCGATGACGGCATCAATCGCCTGCGGCGCATAAGCAAAGCCGATGTGGGTGCAATCAACCTCTATCGCCCCGTCACGATCGGCATCGCTGCCCATAGCGCAGGCGGGGGCGACAACGCCGTCGCGCGCTGACCAGAGCGCAAAGGTGGGCACCGCCGGCTTGGGCGCGGGGTGAAAGGGCACCGGCGGCGCCTCCACATCATGGCCGGCGACAAGCTGGTAGAGCCGCCAGGCGTTGTTGGCGCGGAGCGAGCCGGAAAAGGGCGAGCCCATGGTGATCACGCTCGCGACATTATCCGGATGATGTTTGGCATATTCGCGCGCGAACAGCCCACCGAGACTCCACCCGACAAGGTGGACAGGCCGTCCCTCGCGATCGGCAGCGTGACGGACACGATTGTGCAACCGGGAAATCGTGTCCGCACGCGCCCCGAGATTAGCGCCCTGTTTCCAGCGCTTTGCGCGGAAACCGGAAGCGTTCAAATTGGCACGCATCTGGCGCATGGACGTATCACCGGCGAGAAAGCCGGGCAAAGTCAGAACGGGTTCACCCTGTCCAAGAGCGGGACGTGCCTCCACGGCAGGAGCGACGCGGGCGCGCACCCAATCACGCAGCACGCCCATTTCCGCCAGCAGCAAAGCCAGCGGCGGCGGCGCAGCGGTGGACATGGGCTGGGCGGTGGATCGGGTCATGACGCTCCTATGACATGCATGTCATGAATGTGCCATTGCCCAACCCCTCTGCAAGAGGCTGGTTCCGGATCTGAACTAAAGCTGGTGGCCCGTGCGGTCGCGCTTGGTGGCGAGATAATGCTGGTTATGGGGGTTGGCGGGAAGCGCGAGCGGCAAGCGTTCTGCTACCCTGATCCCCTCCGCCTCCAGCCGCGCAACCTTTTCAGGATTATTGGTCATCAACCGGACGGAGGGAACAGCGATCAGGCGCAGCATCTGTGCGGCAATGCCGAAATCCCGCGCCTCGACCGGAAAGCCCAGCCGGGTGTTGGCATCGACAGTATCAAAGCCCTGATCCTGCAACTGATAAGCCCGCAGCTTGTTGACCAGACCGATGCCGCGCCCTTCCTGCCTGAGATACAGGAGCACGCCCCAAGTCGCGTGCGCCATTTCATGCAGCGCGGCATGAAGTTGCGGCCCGCAATCGCATTTGAGACTGCCGAAAACATCCCCGGTCAGGCATTCGCTGTGCAGCCGGACGACCGGCAGGCTGTCATCCCTTTCCCCGACAATCAGGGCGACATGCTCGCGCGGATCCTCCGGCGTGCGGAAGGCGACAATCTCCGCCGCCTCGCTCGCACTCACGGGGAGGCGGGCGCGGGCAGCAATGGCGAGGCGCGAGGGATCGGCGAACGCCGCCACCGCTGCGGCGCTCGTTTCAACGGCATCACCGGCGTTCTCAGCCACATACCAGGCAGGGAGCAGGCCGGCGTGACGGGCCAGCGCGATGGCGGCGCGCGCGCATGTTTCATCCGCTAGCTGCAGGGTACGGAACGGCCCCTTCATCGGCCAGGCGAGATCGAGCGAGGGATCGGCAATGGCCAGCCCGCGCTCGACGCCATCAGCAGGATCGAAACCGATCAGCACCGGCCCCGGCGATGCAGCGGCGAGCTGATTAGTGAGCTTGAGCGTGGCGGCGCGCTCACCCGAGAGGAGGATACGGTCTGGCCCAAAGGCGGCGAGCGTAGCGGCAGTCGCAGCTTCGACCGGGAGCAGGGTAAGAGCGCCCTGCCCTGCCGCGATCCGCACGGCCCAGCCGCGCCGGGCGGCGTCAATCGCGCGCGCGGCGCTGGCGGGATCATCAGCGGTCAAAGGCGAAGTCCGTGACAATGGGGACATGGTCCGACGGCTTGTCCCAGCTGCGGCAGGATTCGTGCACCCGGTGCGCGACCGCAGCGGCGGCGACATCCCCGCTCGCCCACATATGATCGAGCCGGCGGCCGCGATCAGAGGCCGCCCAGTCCTTCGCGCGATACGACCACCAAGTGTAGAGCCGTTCAGGCGCCTTGATGAAGCTGCGGCCGAGATCGACCCACTGGCCGGCGGCCTGCAGGCGATCGAGCGTTTCGCGTTCAATGGCGGTGTGGCTCACCACATCGCGCAGCGCCTTCGAGTTCCATACGTCACACTCAAGCGGAGCGACGTTGAAATCGCCGGTGACGATGCTGGGGACATTCAGACCTGCCGACCAGTCGATCATTCGCCCGAGGAAGTCGAGCTTCTGCCCGAACTTGGGATTGACCTCACGGTCGGGCACGTCGCCGCCGGCCGGGACATAGACGTTTTCCAAGCGAACGCCGTTGGGCAGCGCAACGCCGAGGTGCCGCGCCTCCCCGTTCGCCTGCCAGTCGAAGCGGTTATCGGCAACAATCGGCACGCGGCTGACGATAGCCACGCCATGGTGCATGCGCTGGCCGTTGATGATGATGTGATCATAGCCGCGGCTTTTGAAAATCTCGTGCGGGAAGAGGCCGTCTTCAACCTTCGTTTCCTGAAGGCAGAGGATGTCGGGGCTTTCCTCCTCAAGGAAACGGCCAACGATGTCGGCGCGCGCACGCACACTGTTGATATTCCAAGAAGCGATGCGCAGCGGGCGGAGAGACGACATGAGCGCCGCTCTAGCCAGCGCTCCGGCTTTTCGCAAACCGCACAAAAAACCCCCGCTCCAGGGGCGGAGGAGCGGGGGTTCAAAAACGCGTTCGTCACGCCTTTTGAGGTGAGACAACCGGCAGGCCGATCAACAGGGGGGAACACCGGCCATGCCGTTGGTGCCGCCTCACTCTTTCCGATTAGACCCGTTTCCTGTCGCCCAGATGAACGGACTACAATTGTGCGCGATGAATCGTGGCGGCTGCACGGCGATCCGTCGCGGTCTCAACGATTGCGCGCGCCCTGCGGCCTCGGATCGCGCCAGCGGAAGGCATTATCAGCCACTGCGACATTGTAACGCTGCCCCGAAAGGCGAATCGACGTGCGATTGCGCTGCGCGTCCAATGCGACCCAGCCATAAAGCTCCAGCCCGCCGGGCGAACCGGCATCGCGCCGGAAGACCATGGTGATCATGCCATATTCCGGACGGTTCGGGTCACGCACTTCGACGCTGAGCGTGCTGGCATCACCCGTATCGCGCAGCCGCGCATAACGGATGAGATTGGCACCCGGATCAATCAACACAGCGAGCGGTGAATTGCGGACCGGCCAGCGCTGCACCTGACGTACCTCATAATCGATGAGGGTCAGCGAACGCCCGTCAGCAACGATCAACAAGGGAATGCCGGGCGCGTATTGAAAGCGGATGCGGCCCGGCTGCTTCATCGTCAGCTGGCCGGATTGCACTTGTCCGTTGCGGTCAGTCTGGGTGAAATCGGCAACGAGCGTGTTCATGGCCTCCAGATGGCGCTGCACGCGCAGCAGATCACCGGTGAGCGCAGGTGCCGCCTGTGCCGAGACGGGTGCAGGCGCCGACAAAACAAGGCCGATCGTGCCAGCAACGACAGCAAAAGCAGGAGCAAGATAACGAAAGGCAGGGAAGGTCATGCAAAATCCGTTGCTGATGGCCGGGCGCAGTCAAGGCGCGGATAGCCGCTCTGATAGCCGCTGGCCATTGAACATCGCCTGAACCCCCAGACGGGCTGCGGTTCAGGCAAAGCCGCCGTCATCATCATCCCCACGGGGGTGTCCCTTGGCCCGCTTGCCGTTGCGGTCAATCAGCACCTCGCGCCGGCCGAGATGGTTGGGCGCGGTGACAATCCCGTCCTCTTCCATCCGGTCAATGTGCCGCGCGGCCGTGTTATAGCCAATGCGCAGCGCGCGCTGGACGCTGGAGATCGAGGCACGCTGGCTGTCAATCACCACCTGGCAGGCCTGCGAATATTGGCGGTCCTCAGGCGAATCCATGATCGGTTCATCACCGAAGATAAAGTCGCCACCAGCCTCCGGCTCTTCGGTGACGGCTTCGACATAGGTCGGCGTCCCCTGCCCGCGCCAATGGTCAGCAACGCGGCGCACCTCATCATCAGAAACGAACGGCCCGTGCACGCGCATCGGCTGCTTGCCGCCGGCCATGTAAAGCATATCGCCTTTGCCGAGCAGCTGTTCCGCGCCCATTTCACCCAGGATGGTCCGGCTATCGATCTTGCTGGTGACATGGAAGGAGATGCGCGTCGGCAGGTTGGCCTTGATAACGCCGGTGATGACGTCGACCGAGGGGCGCTGCGTCGCGAGAATGAGGTGGATGCCGGCTGCACGCGCCTTTTGGGCGAGCCGCTGGATCAGCACTTCAACTTCCTTGCCGGCGGTGATCATGAGGTCGGCGAGCTCATCCACCACCACCACGATCTGCGGCATGGGCTCATATTCGAAGGGCTCTTCCTCTAGGATCGGCCGGCCGGTGTCGGGATCAAAACCGGTCTGCACCTGACGGCGCAGCGATTGCCCGCGCGCTTTGGCCCCGCGCACCTTGTCATTGAAGCCGGAGAGGTTGCGTACCCCGAGATCGCGCATCAGGCGATAACGATCCTCCATCTGCTCGACTGCCCACTTGAGGGCACGAATGGCCTTGGCCGGCTCCGTCACCACAGGCGCGAGCAGATGCGGGATGCCGTCATAGACGCTGAGTTCCAGCATCTTGGGATCAATCAGGATCATGCGGCACTGGTCCGGCGTCAGCCGGTAAAGCAGCGAGACGATCATCGCATTGAGGCCGACCGATTTGCCTGAACCGGTGGTGCCGGCAATCAGCAAGTGCGGCATCGGCGCAAGATCGGTAATCACCGGATCACCGGCGATATTCTTACCCAGCACGATCGGCAGCTGCCCCTGCTGGGTCTGGAAAGCATCGCTGGCGATAAGTTGGTGCAGGACAACCGGTTCGGTGCGGGCGTTGGGCAATTCGATGCCGATCACCGTGCGACCGGAAATGGGCGCGATGCGTGCCGACTGCGCCGCCATGTTGCGGGCGATATCTTCGGCAAGATTGGACACGCGGCTGGCGCGGGTGCCCGGTGCGGGCTCAAGCTCATACATGGTCACGACCGGACCCTGCCGGATCGCTTTCACCTGACCTTTGACTGAGAAATCCTCCAGCACGGATTCGAGCAAGCGTGCATTTTTCTCAAGCGCAGCACGATCGACCGCCAGACCGGCATTGGCCGGCGCAGGCGTGAGCAGGGACAGCGGCGGCAGGCTGCTGTCGGCAAACATGTCCCCCTGCTTGGCGGGCTTGCGGGTCGCAGAGGGTGCGGGCGGACGGGCAGGCTCGCTGATCTCAGGCCGTTCGCCCTCGGTGATCGGGCGGACGGGCTTGCGCGGTGCGACCGGTCCTTCCTCATCGGCATCCTCATCCGCTTCAAACATGATCGGCAGACGGTCTTCTTCCCTACCGCGGGCGAACTGCGGCAAGGCGATCCGCGGCAGGCGGATGCGGCCGAGTTGGAGGCTGCGCCACCACAGCACGGCGCCCCCTGCGACCAGCGCGAAGGCGAGCATCGAACGCACGGCAAGCGCCGCACCACTGCCGGCTTCGGCAAGCAATGGGTCAAGCGGCGCTTCCACCAGCATGCCGACCATGCCGCCCATGCCGGCGGTAAGATCCCGCGTGGGCCAGTTTTCCCAAATCGCCAAGCCCGCCGACATCATCGGCATGCCGATGAGGCCAATTGTCAGGCGGCGCTGCGGGCCTGCGCGGTCGGGCCCGACGATCATTCGCCAGGCCTGCCGACCGAGCAAAGCGGGCACCATCAGGGCCGGCCAGCCGACCAGCAACAGCAACAGCGAGGCAACCCACGCACCGGGCACGCCGAGCCAGTTATTGTCGGCACCAGCCGCTGCGGTGGTGAGGCTGGCGTCAGCCGAGGAGAAGGTGGCAAGCGCGACGAGCAGCAACAGCGCACCAATGGCGAGCGCGACGCCGCCCAGCATCATCGTCGAGCGCAGGAAACTGTCCCGGAAAAGTCCGTTCCAGTCATTCGGTTCGCTGGCGGGAATACGGCTTGCCATCAATGAATTGCCTTGATCCGGGCGGAGCACAAAGACGATATGTTTCGCCTGCTTCACCCCGCCAGAACACTATGCCCGCGCGTGCGACTCGCCGTCAAGCAAGGTGCGGCAGACAGTCGCAAGCGAGACATGGCAAAAGCGTGCCGCGCGGCCTATCTAGGGGCCAAGCACCGATCCGGAGTCGCAACATCATGCCCCCTGCCCAGCCCCGCAATGCCAGCGCCGATGTGCTGATTTCCGGTGGCGGCCTGGTCGGCCAGACATTGGCGCTCGCACTCGCGGCGCATGGCCTTTCGAGCATCATCATCGATCCCGCCGATCCGGTGACGACGATCGCACCCGAATTTGACGGTCGCGCATCGGCCATCGCCAGCGCGAGCTGGAAAATGTTCGAGGCGATCGGGCTCGACCGCTATCTGGAAGGGCATGGTTGCGGCATCGAGCGGATCTGGGTGTCCGATGGCCTGAAGCCGGGCGAGCTCGATTTCGCGCCCGCGCCCGATGACGGCTATCTCGGCCTGATGTTTGAGAACCGCCGCCTGCGGCTGGCTTTGGCGGAGGCGGTCCGCGCATCGCCGCTGGTCGACTGGCGCGCCCCAGTGATCACGGCGGGGATCGAGCGCGACGCGCATCGCGCCACTGCGACGCTGGCTGACGGCAGCATCCTTTCGGCCCCGTTGCTTGCGGTGTGCGAAGGACGGAAATCGGCAACGCGGGACGCCGCGGGCATCCCCATGGCGCATTGGACCTATCAGCATGGCGCGATGATCGGCGCCTTCGCCCATGCCGAAAGCCACGAGAATGTGGCCTACGAAATTTTCTACCCCGAAGGGCCGTTCGCGATCCTGCCGCTGAATGATCTGCCCGACGGGAGGCATCGCAGCGCCTTTGTCTGGTCGACACATGAGCGCGACGCGCCGGCGTTCCTGAAACTTGGCGCCCGGGGATATAAGGCCGAGCTGATAAAGCGCATGGGCGGCATCCTGGGCGATATTGAGGAAATTGCGCCGCGCGCGCTCTACCCCCTCGCCTTCCAGCATAGCGCCCGGATCATCGACCGGCGGCTGGCGCTGGTGGGAGATTCGGCGCACGGCATCCACCCGATCGCGGGTCAGGGATTCAATCTGGGCTTGCGCGATGTGGCCAGCCTTGTCGAAGTGATCGTTGACGGCGCGCGCCTGGGCCTCGACGCGGGCGATGCCCAATTGCTGGAGCGCTATCAGCGCTGGCGCGGGCTCGACAATCTGTCCGTCGCAGTGGCGACCGATGCGCTGACCCGCCTGTTCGGTATCCCCGGAACAGCGGCAAGCGCGGTGCGGCGCTTCGGCCTCGCCGGCGTGCAGCGCAGCGGCCTCCTCAAAAGCTTTTTCATGGCAGAAGCGCGCGGCGAGAGCGGCGATTTGCCGAGGCTGCTCGCCGGCACAACAGTCTGACCGTTACTGCAGCGTCGCGCGGTTATCGTCCGGGTCGCGGCGGGTGCTGGCAAAACGCATCATCTGCATGAGCAGTTCGGCGCGCGCAGAAATGCCGGGCGCTTCGAGCAGCGCCTGTTTGGATGCGATGTCAAACGGCGCGATCTGCGCGATGGCGTTGACGAAGGTGGCATCGTCCAGTTGCCCGACCCCGTCCCAATCGACGCGGTAGCCAAGCCAGATGGCAAAGCGTTTCGATTCATTTTCGAGCGCGGCACGCTCCACCGCAGCGAGCACATCATCCTCCCGCTCGGGCAGCATCATCCCTTCGATCTGGCGGAAGGGCGTGGTCACATCGAGTTCACGCACCAGCGCAAACAGGCCGACCCCTTCGAGGATAAGATTGAACCGCCCGTCCTCCAGCGCCTCTACATCCGCAATGCGGCCAAGGCAGCCGGTGCCGAACAGCTCCGGCCCGCGATAGCCGGGCGGCGGCGAGACAGGATCGCCTTCGCGAGGCTGGATCATGCCGATCATCCGGTCGCGCGCCAGCGCATCGGAGACGAGCGCACGATAGCGCGGCTCGAAAATGTGCAGCGGCAGTTGCAGCCCGGGAAAGAGCAGCGCGCCGCCAAGCGGAAAGATCGAGATGCGCTTGGGGCCCATCAGCCGAACAATATGTCCGACAGGCGGCGGCGCTGTGCCTTCACCCAGCCATCCTCCAGGCCCACCGCTTCGAACAGAGCGAGCAGCCGTTCGCGCGCCGCCCCTTCGTTCCAGCCACGGTCGGCAGCGATGATGGCGAGGAGATTATCCGCAGCGCCATCGCGCTGACCCGCCGCAATCTGTGCTGCGGCAAGATCAAACCGTGCCTGATGATTGTCAGGATCGGCCGCAACCGCAGCGGTGAGCGCGGCCAGTTCCGCCGACAATTCCTCCGCCGGGGGGGCATTGCGTGCCAGCTCATAGCCCGAGCGCGCCTGACCGATGGCGGCATCCTTTGCCACCTCCTCCGGCAGGGTGGCGAGCACTTCGCCGGCTTCATCAAGCTGGCCGGCAGCAATCAACGCCCGGACGAGGCCGGCGTGGGCGGGGGCGCTGGTCGGCGCGATTTCGATAATCTGGGCAAAGATGCTCGCGGCGCGCTCGCCATCGCCCGCGGCGAGCACTTCCTCGCCCATCGCCAGCAAGGGTTCAACCTGCTGTTCGGCGGCGGCATCCGCGCTTTCGATGGGAAGCTGGCGCAGGATTTGATCGAGCAGCGCCTTCAGCTGCGATTCCGTGCGCGCGTTGGTCAGGTCAGCGACCGGCTGGCCCTGGAACATCGCATAGACGGTGGGGATGGATTGCACACGGAATTGAGCGGCGATGAACCGCTGCTCATCGACATTGACCTTGGCGAGCACCACGCCCTTGCTGGCATAGTCCGCCGCAACCTTTTCCAGCACCGGGGTCAGTTGCTTGCACGGGCCGCACCATTCGGCCCAGAAATCGAGGATGACGAGATTGGTCATCGACGGTTCGACGACCTCGGCACGGAACCGCGCGACTTCCGCCTGATCCTCTGCGCTCAATCCCAGCGTGGCCACGTGCCTGTCCCTTCCCCATAGCTATACATCGGCGCCCGTGCGCGCCGGCCCAGTTGCAATATGGTGGTTGGGCGGCCTTGTGCAAACCCTTAGCGCATGGCGGGGCACGCTTTCGCAAGAGGGGGCGGATCGCCGCATTTTCCCCCTTGCCGCCCCCCGGCATCGCGGCTATTGGCCCGCTCCTGTCCCCGGCGGAGGCTTTCCCTTCCGTCTTTCCGACACGCCAGAGCGGGCGTAGCTCAGGGGTAGAGCACAACCTTGCCAAGGTTGGGGTCGAGGGTTCGAATCCCTTCGCCCGCTCCAGTTTTCCTAGTGAAAATAGCGCGTTGCAAGATACTCCTTTCGCTGCGACCTCCAAAAAACCTATGGACGGACCATAAACGGTTTAGTCGGTTGTGAGGCCGTGTCTTGGACGCTGCTGAGACCCCCTCGAAACCGAAGGGTCGATACAAAGGTCGCCCCAAGTCGGTTGACCGTGGGGCGATCCTGACCTTGCTGGACGAGGGCGTGCCGATGCGGGCAACCGCCAACCGTTTGGTGTGTCACTCTCCACCGTTCGAAGGGTGACGGTGGAGAGTATGACCTGTTTTGGAGCGATGGGCCACTAAACCGAGGCAAGTCGTACAATGCTACGCTGGTGGCCGATGAGTCAGTCACTCCGCAAACTGTCAGAAAGCACAAATCCTAACATCCTCACCAATCCAGCACGCAGGATTTCTAGTATCTCGACGGACAATCCATGGACCCAAGTTACCTCGATCTTCGTTCGAGGCATCTGCACTGTTACGGAAACCGAAAGTTTGAGCGCGAGCGACTCCTGGTCTCAAGATCTCTACTTGTACTCTTTCGACGAATTCAATCAGGGACCCTCCCTCGGGTCCTCGCAATGTAAATGATCCGTTGCTTCCCGGCACAAAATCACAAGGACCAACATATCTGTCGGGACCCATCCATCCTACCATTGCGATCTCGCACCTTGCTGGTCTGGCATTTGCCGCAGTCGGCATTGCCAGCGCAAAAACCGAACATGCTGCAACAACGGAAACCGACAACTTCACCTTCATAATCAACCCCCTAATCAATTCGAACAATCGTTACTGCGCCAACGGTGCCCGTCAAGCATGGCGGCAAAACGGGTCCCCTTTTCGCCTTTCGGTAACCGAGGTTTAGGCGGGATGTGTTTTCATTAAGACCCCCGAGGAAACTCAGAAAATTTTCCAACCGAAAATCTACAAAATTCCTGCGCTGCAAATTGGGGTCTGCTGGGGCTGCACAGGGCGAACGTCGTAAATTGATCATAAACGGATTTATATAAGGTCTAAAAATAGACGTTAAAAAAGTCGCTTCTTGTCGCCCCGTCACTTGCCAAGGTTGGGGTCGAGGGTTCGAATCCCTTCGCCCGCTCCAGTTTTCCAGACATGACTGCTCTTTGCGACCAGGCTGTCGCTTGATACGCTGGCGGCATGACGCCTGCCCCAACTTCATCCCCCATGCACGTCATCGTCGCGGGGGCATCCGGCACGATTGGCAGCGCGACCGTGGCGGCGCTGATCGCGGCGGGGCATCGGGTTACGGCGCTGGCGCGGTCGGGCTCTGGACTGGCTTTGGACGGAACCGAGGTGCGGTCGGTCGATCTGGCTGATGCGGATGCGCTTTACGCAATCATGCGGGACATGCGGGCGGAAGCCGTCATTTCGTGCATCGCATCGCGGACCGGGGTGGCGGCAGATGCCTGGGCGGTCGATTATCAGGCGAATATGAACCTGCTGGCGGCAGCGCAGGGCGCAGGCGCGCAGCATTTTGTGCTGCTGTCCGCCATCTGTGTGCAGCGACCGCGGCTTGCCTTTCAGCATGCCAAGCTGGCGTTTGAGGCTGCCCTCACCACGTCCGGCATGCGCCATTCGATCGTGCGGCCGACGGCATTCTTCAAATCATTGTCCGGGCAGATTGCGCGGGTGCGCAGCGGAAAGCCCTATCTGCTGTTCGGGGACGGGCGGTTGACGGCGTGCAAGCCGATCAGCGATGCGGACCTTGCCGCCACTCTCGCCTCCTGCCTTTCTGACCCCGCCAAATGGGACCGTATCCTGCCTATCGGAGGACCCGGCCCTGCCATCACCCCGCGCGAGCAGGGCGAGGCCTTGTTCGCGATGACCGGGCAACGCCCGCAGTTCAAGAGCGTGCCGCCGGGGCTGTTGCTGGCGGTGGCGCGGGTGCTGGGCCTGCTGGCGCGGTTGGTGCCGCCCCTCTCCGCGAAGGCCGAATATGCCCGGATCGGCCATTATTACGCGACCGAATCCATGCTCCTCTTCGACCCGGTTCGCGGCGAATATGATGCGGCGGGCACGCCGGAGACGGGGAGCGAAACGTTGTTCGACCATTATCGTGCGGTGCTGGCCGGCCGATAGAGCTGGCGCAGGGGCCAGCGGCCCTTGCCTTATCCCCCCAGACTGCGACAAGCGCCCGACCACCCGCGAAAAGGATAGCGGAAAAGCTGCATGCCCCGTCTGTTGATCATTACGCTGTTCGCGGTCGCCATCGCCGCATTCTTCCTGTTCGATCTCGGCCAGTATCTGACGCTGGATGCACTGAAGGCGCAGCAGGCGGCGATTGCGGAAGGCTATGCGGCGAACCCCTTGCTGGTCATTGCCTTGTTTTTCCTCGTTTATATCGCTGTGACTGCGCTGTCGCTGCCGGGTGCGGCGATCATGACGCTGGCCGCGGGCGCGATCTTCGGGCTGGTGACGGGAACAATCATTGTCTCCTTCGCCTCCTCGATCGGGGCGACACTCGCCTTCCTTGCCAGCCGGACGGTGCTGCATGACTGGGTGCAGGCTAAATTTGGGGACCGGCTGAAAGCGATCAACGAAGGGGTCGAACGCGACGGGGCCTTCTACCTCTTTTCCCTGAGGTTGGTGCCGGTCTTCCCCTTCTTCCTCGTCAACCTGCTGATGGGGCTGACCCCGATCAGGACGGCGACCTATTATTGGGTCAGCCAGGTCGGCATGTTGCTCGGCACCATCGTCTATGTGAATGCCGGAACTCAGCTCGCGCGGATCGACAACCTGTCCGACATTGCATCGCCTGCGCTGCTGCTGTCGTTCGCGGCATTGGGTCTGCTACCCTGGGTGGGGCGCGGCATCATGAATGCGCTGAAGCGCCGCCGGGCCTATGCGCGCTGGACGAAGCCGAAGCGGTTCGACCGCAATCTGGTGGTGATCGGTGCGGGCGCGGCCGGCCTCGTTTCCAGCTATATTGCGGCGACAGTGAAGGCCAGGGTGACGCTGGTCGAAGCATCCAAGATGGGCGGCGACTGCCTCAACTATGGCTGTGTGCCATCCAAGGCGCTGATCAAATCGGCCAAGCTGGCCCACCAGATGCGTAATGCCGATGCCTATGGGCTGACGGGCACCGAGCCCGGCTTTTCATTCCGCGCCGTGATGGCGCGGGTGCATGACATCATCAGAACGATCGAGCCTGCCGACAGTGTCGAGCGCTACACCGGCATGGGCGTCGATGTGGTGAAAGGCTATGCGACGATCATCGACCCCTGGACGGTCGAGATCGCGGCTGAAGGCGGCGGCACACAGCGGCTGACGACGCGCAGTATCATCATTGCGGCGGGTGCAGCGCCGATCGTTCCCGACCTGCCGGGGCTGGAAGAGGTCGGCTATGTCACCAGCGACACGCTGTGGGAGACGTTCGCGGAGATGGACGCTATGCCGCGGCGCATCGCGGTGCTTGGCGGCGGGCCGATCGGCTGTGAACTGGGTCAGGCCTTTGCACGGCTCGGCGCCGAGGTAACGCAGATCGAGCAGGGCGAACGGCTGCTGCCGCGCGAGGATGCGGATGTTTCCGCCCTCGCCGCGGAGGCGCTGACCGCAAGCGGGGTGACCGTGCTGACCGGCGCGACAGCGCTGCGCTGCGAAAGTGGCGCGGCAGGCAAACGCATTATCGTGACGACTGCCGATGGCGAGCGGGCAATCAGCTATGACGCGCTGATCGTCGCGGTCGGGCGCAAGGCGCGGCTCAGCGGATATGGCCTTGAGCAACTGGGCATCGCCACCGGACGGACAGTGGAGACGGACGCCTATCTCGCCACGCTTTATCCCAATATCTATGCCTGCGGTGATGTCGCCGGGCCCTATCAATATACCCATGTTGCGGCGCATCAGGCCTGGTACGCCAGCGTCAATGCGCTGTTCGGCCAGTTCCGTCGGTTCAAGGCGGATTACCGCGTGATCCCCGCTGTCACCTTCCTCGATCCGGAAATCGCGCGCGTGGGGCTGAACGAGCAGGAAGCGCTGGAAAAGGGCATCGCGCATGAGGTGACGCGCTTCGCGCTCGACCATCTCGACCGGGCGGTGACCGAAAGCGCGCGCACGGGCTTCGTGAAAGTGCTGACCGCGCCGGGCAAGGATCGCATCCTCGGCGTCACCATCGCCGGCGAACATGCGGGCGAGATCATCGCCGAATATGTGCTGGCGATGAAACAGGGCATTGGCCTCAACAAGATTCTCGGCACCATCCACAGTTATCCCACCATGGCAGAGGCCAACAAATATGCGGCTGGCGAGTGGAAGAAGGCGAGGAAACCCGAAGCGCTGCTGCGCTGGGTGGAACGCTATCACGACTGGCGGCGGGGCTAGGCTGGGATGATTGCAGTGATGCAACAGGTGCAGGGGCTGATCGGGATCGCGCTCCTGCTGATGATCGCTTGGGGCCTGTCCGAAGCGCGGGGCGTCCGGCCGGGCTGGAAATGGATAGCTGGCGCGTTGCTGCTCCAGCTCGCGCTGGCGGCAGTGGTAACGCAGGTGCCGGCGATCTGGCATCTGGTCGGCTTCGCCAATCAGGGTGTCGCCGCGATCGAGCGGGCAACGCTGGTCGGATCATCCTATATGTTCGGCTACACCGGCGGCGCACCCACCCCCTTTGTGCTGCGCGAAGGCGCGCAGGAACCGGTCATCATCGCCTTTCAGATCCTGCCACTGATCATCGTCTTTTCCGCGCTGTCGGCGCTGCTGTGGCACTGGGGCGTACTCAAGGCGATGGTGCGCGGCCTATCCTGGGCCCTGCGCCGGACATTGGGGGTAAGCGGGGTGGTCGGCCTCGGCGCGGGGGCGACATTCTTCCTCGGGGTGGTGGAATCCCCGCTGGTGCTGCGCGCCTGGTTCGCGCGGATGAGCCGTGGCGAGCTATTCGCTGTGATGACCGTGATCATGGCAACCATTTCCGGCGCAGTGCTGGTGCTTTATGCGACCACCCTGTCCGAAACCGTCCCCAATGCGGTCGGTCACATGATTGTTACTTCGCTGATTTCGCTTCCCGCCGCGCTCCTCATCGCGCGGCTGATGGTGCCGTGGAACGGCGAGGGAGCGCAGGAGGCAGTCGAACCGGATCTTGCCTATGAAGGCAGCTTCGACGCGATCATCAGGGGCACGATGGAGGGTGTGCAGCTGGTGCTGGCGGTGATCGGTGTGATCATCGTCGTCTTTGCGCTGGTCAATCTGGTCGATCAGATGCTGGCTCTCGCACCGCTGGTCGATGGCGCGCCGCTGACACTGCGCCGCCTGTTCGGCTGGGCATTCGCCCCGCTGATGTGGGCCATCGGTGTGCCCTGGGGCGATGCGCCGGCAGCAGGTGCGCTGATGGGCACCAAGGCGATCCTCAATGAATATGTCGCCTATCTCGATCTTGCCGCACTGCCGGCAGGGACATTTGATGCGCGCAGCCTGCTGATCATCACCTATGCGCTGTGCGGTTTCGCCAATCTGGCGAGTGTCGGCCTGATCGTTTCGACCATCGCGGCGCTCTCACCCGAGCGGCGCAGCGAGGCGGCCCAATTGGGCATGAAAAGCTGGGTCGGCGGTAATCTTGCTTCCCTGATGACCGGTGCGGTCATCGGGTTGGTCACGCCAGTCTGACGGAGCGGGCGGGATGTTCGACGCAAAGCTGAGGCCGCTGATCGATCCTCCGCTCAACGCGGCCGGCCGACGGTTGGCGGCATGGGGTATCAGCGCCGATGTGGTGACGCTGACCGGCATGATGCTGGGCCTCGCTGCAGGCGCGGCGCTCGCTGACGGTGGGTTCGCGCTGGCACTCGCCCTGATCATCGCCAACCGGCTGCTGGACGGGCTCGACGGGGCAGTGGCCCGCGCCAGAGGCCTGACTGATTTCGGCGGCTATCTCGATATCGTCGCCGATTTCATCTTCTATGTCAGCGTGCCGCTAGGCTTTGCACTGGCTGATCCGGCTAATGCCCTGCCCGCCGCCCTACTGCTGGCGAGCTTCACGCTGACCGGCATCAGCTTCCTCGCCTTTGCCACCCTCGCCGCCAAGCGCGGAATCGAGACGGCAGCGCATGGCCGCAAAAGCTTTTTCTACAACACCGGCCTTGCCGAAGGCGCAGAAACGATCGCGGTATTCATCGCGATGTGCCTGTGGCCGGACTGGTTTGCCACCATCGCTTATGGCTATGCGGTGCTGTGTCTGCTGACCGTTATCCAACGCAGCTTTGCAGCAAGGGCCGCCTTTACCGTTACGCCTGACGAAGCCTAGCGCACATCATAGTGCAGGTTGCGTACCGGATATTCGCCGATCAGGCGGATCGGCACCGGTTCACCGGACAGCAGCGGCTGGCCTGGCGCGGCCGGGCGCTGCGCATGGATGTGGAGGTGGGGTTCAGCACTGTCCCCGCTGTTCCCCGCTTTGGCCAAAGGATCGCCCTTGCGCACCACCGTGCCCGGCGAGATCGTCACCGAACCTTGCTGCAGATGCGACAACAAAATGATCAGCGCGCCGCAGCGCAGCACCACATGATTACCGAGCGGATAGTCCGTATCGCGCACTGGCACCGGCATATCGGGGAGCAGGTTTTCCGTTTGCTCCACGCGCCCGCTGCATGGTGCGACAACAGTCGTGCCAAAGATGCGATAGGCTTCCGGCTGTTCGGGCAAGGAGAAAGGCACCCTATCGACCGTTCGGAACCCGAGCGTGTCGACGCGGACAAGGTCGACACCATCGCTCTGCCCGCGCCATTCGGGATTGGCAGGGTCCTGTGACAAGAGATGCGGATTGATGAGCGCCGTCGCACCCCCGGCAGTCACAAGATAGCGGCCTTCCATAAAGGGAAAGCCGAGATCAACCGGCTGGGCGGGCGGGCTGCGACCAGCAAAGGCGGATCCGGCAAACCACAGGCCCACCACTGCCGCAACCGCCGTGACCCCGCGCCCTGCCCAAGCGATGGGGCCAATCGCCGGCGGTTCGTTCTGACGTGTCAGAGCCCGCAGAGCGACCAGCAGCGCGACCAGCAGCAATAGACCGAGCGGCAGCACGATGGCCCGAGGAAGCGCCAGCCACAGGCCCGCCGCCGCCGAGGCCACCAGCAATGCGGCCGCAGCGATCACGCGCAGGGCAAAGTCGATTCCGGTGAGCGGCCTGCCGAAAGCAAGCCAGAGAATGGCAACAAGGGGGAGGAAAACCTGCAATAGGCCAAGGGTCACGGAAATCCTCCGGCAAGAATCAATTCCGAGACTGTTCGTTTATGTCGCGGGCGGCGCTTTGGCGCAACGAAAAGCCCGCCGCGGGATTGCTCCTGCGACGGGCTTGCTTTCCTCCCCAGGAAAGAGGGGCGGCGGACTGGGACTCAGCCCGCGAACTGGTTCCCGAAGCTGCCGTCAGGCAGCGAACTGGTTCATCGTGTTGTGGGCACCGCCGGCCTTCAACGCAGCTTCTCCGGCGAAATATTCCTTGTGATCGTCACCGATGTCGGAACCCGACATATTCTGGTGCTTCACGCAGGCGATACCCTGACGGATTTCGGCGCGCTGGACGTTCTTGACGTAGCCCAGCATGCCCGCATCGCCGAAATATTCCTTGGCGAGATTGTCGGTCGACAGCGCCGCCGTGTGATAGGTCGGCAAGGTAATGAGGTGATGGAAGATGCCGGCGCGGGCCGCGGCGTCACGCTGGAAGGTGCGGATCTTCTCATCAGCCTCGATCGCCAGATCCGTGCCGTCATAATCGACGCTCATCAGCTTGGTGCGGTCATAGTCTGCAACGTCGCGACCGGCTTCTTTCCAAGCATCGAACACCTGCTGGCGGAAGTTCAGCGTCCAGTTGAAGCTAGGCGAGTTATTGTAGACGAGCTTCGCGTTCGGCACGACCTCACGGATGCGGTCAACCATCGAAGCGATCTGTTCGATGTGCGGCTTTTCCGTTTCGATCCAGAGCAGGTCGGCACCGTTCTGCAGGCTGGTGATGCAATCGAGCACGCAGCGGTCCGCCCCCGTCCCTTCGCGGAACTGGAAGAGGTTGGAAGGAAGCCGCTTCGGCCGCAGCAGCTTACCGCCGCGGTTGAGGACGACATCGCCATTGCGCGCGGTCGCGGGGTCAATCTCCTCGCAATCGAGGAAGCTGTTGTACTGGTCGCCAATGTCGCCCGGTTCCTTGGAATAGGCGATCTGCTTGGTGAGACCGGCGCCGAGGCTGTCGGTGCGGGTGACGATGATGCCATCCTCCACACCCAGTTCGAGGAAGGCGTAACGGCAGGCGCGCACCTTGGCGAGGAAGTCCTCATGCGGCACCGTGACCTTGCCGTCCTGGTGGCCGCACTGCTTTTCGTCCGACACCTGATTTTCGATCTGGAGCGCGCAGGCGCCAGCCTCGATCATCTTTTTGGCGAGCAAATAGGTCGCCTCGGCATTGCCGAAACCGGCGTCGATATCCGCGATGATCGGAACGACATGGGTTTCATATGTGTCGATCTGGTGCTGGATCGCCTTGGCCTTGACCTCATCGCCTGCGTCGCGCGCGGCATCAAGATCGCGGAACATCATGCCCAGTTCGCGGGCGTCGGCCTGCTTGAGGAACGTGTACAATTCCTCGATCAGCGCGGGCACGCTGGTCTTTTCATGCATCGACTGATCGGGCAGCGGGCCGAAGTCGCTGCGCAGCGCGGCGACCATCCAGCCCGAGAGATAGAGGTAGCGGCGCTTGGTCGAGCCGAAATGCTTCTTGATGGAGATCATCTTCTGCTGGGCGATGAACCCGTGCCAGCAGCCGAGGCTCTGCGTGTATTGGCCGGCGTCCGCATCATAGGCGGCCATATCCTCACGCATGATCTTTGCGGTGTAGCGCGCGATGTCGAGACCGGTGTTGAAGCGGTTCTGAAGGCGCATACGCGCAACCGCTTCGGCACCAATGCCGTCCCAAGTGCCGTTCTTGGAGCGGATCAGGCGCTCAGCCTCGGCGATTTCGTCACTATAGGTCATGGCAGTCGTCCTTGTGGGGAGGATGGATGGACCGCCGCTACCGCTCCACACTGCCGAGTGGGACAGGCTGCGCGGTCAGCTTGTCAGACTTTACAAATTTCGATTGTCATGTTGTAAAGTCAGTCATGGCTGGTGACCGATCCGTCTATCTGGGCCCGCGGATGAAGCGGTTGCGCCGCGAACTGGGCCTGACGCAGGCACAGGTCGCGGCCGACCTCGACATCAGCGCATCCTATGTCGCGCTGCTGGAGCGCAACCAGCGCCCGCTGACCGCCGACCTGCTGCTGCGGTTGGCGCGCACATACCGCATCGACCTCGCCGATTTCGCAGGCGAAGGCGCGCAGGATCAGGCTGCGCGGCTGACCGCGGCGCTGAAGGACCCGATGTTCGCGGACATCGATCTGCCCACGCTGGAGGTGAGCGACGCGGCAGCGAACTTCCCCGGCATCAGCGAAGCCTTCCTGCGACTGCATACGGCCTGGGCCGAACGGCAGATCGAGCTGGCCGACCGGGCAGCACAGGCGGCGAGCGAGGGCGAGGCGAGCGATCCGGTCGCGGAGGTGCAACGCTTCCTTGCGGCGCGGCGCAACTGCTTTCCGGCGCTCGACGAGGAAGCGGAGACTATCGCCGGGCGCGTTGCGGAGGCGGGTGGCCTCATCCCCTATTTCAAGGCGCGGCATCGCCTGCGCGTGCGCATGCTGCCCTCCGAAGTGATGGGCGGATCCCAGCGGCGGTACGACCGGCACCGCGAGGAGGTGCTGATCGACGATGCGCTCGACGGGGCGAGCCGCCAGTTCCAGCTCGCGCAGCAGCTCGCCTATATCGAGCTGCGCCGGCCGGTCGATGCGGCCATGAAAGACGGGCATTTCACCAGCGATGCCAGCCAGCGCCTCGCGCGGCGCGCCATTGCCGGATATGCCGCGGCGGCCATCGCCATGCCCTATTCAGCCTTTGCCAAGGCAGCCGAAGCGCGCGCCTATGACATTGAGGCGCTGGCCCGCGCATTCGGCGCCAGTTTCGAGCAGACCGCCCACCGGCTGACCACGCTGCAGAAACCGGGGCAGGAAAGCGTCCCCTTTTTCTTCATCCGCGTCGATGCGGCGGGCAATGTCTCCAAGCGGCTCGACGGCGCGGGATTCCCCTTTGCCCGGCATGGCGGGGGATGCCCGCTGTGGTCAGTGCACCATGTGTTCAAGCGGCCGCGCGAAATTGTGACGCAGTGGGTTGAGCTACCCGACGGCAAGCGGTTTTTCTCCATCGCCCGCACGGTCACGGCGGGCGGCGGCGGTTATGGCACGGCGCGGGTCGAACGGGCGGTGGCGCTGGGCTGTGCCGCAGAGCATGCCCACCGCCTGATCTACACGCGCGGCCAGCAGGAACAGGCGGCCGATCAGGCGACGCCCATCGGCATCACCTGTCGCCTGTGCCAGCGCATCGAATGCGCCGCGCGCTCAGCCCCGCCAATCGGGCGGCAGATTTTGCCCGATGATTATCACCGGGGTGCGCTGCCCTTTGCGTTTGGCGAGGGGTAGCGAACCGTAAAGGTAAAGCGGGTCAGCGCCCTGCCGGCAGGCGATAGGTCAGCGCCGGTGGATTGTCCCCCAGCAGCGAGCGGTAGGTGAAGCCGGGGCCCTGGCGGCGTTGCAGTTCCTCCCTCGCGGCGGCGAGGACGTCGGGGCTTTGCATCAATTCGGCGGCGGTCAGCGCCATGACCTTGGCTGCCGTTTCCGCCCCGCGCACGCCGATGCTGCTGCCGCTTGCAGCCACCGCCTGCCAGCTGTGCGCGGCGGTGCCGGGCGCCCAGGTGGCGATGCGCAGGCCGACGGTCGGCGTGGTATAGCTGACGTCCCCCACATCGGTGGAGCCATAGTTGATGCGGCCGCTCGCGTAGGTTTCAATCTCCGGCGAGGGGATGTCCGCATTGTCACCGAAGCTGGGGGTGATCCGTTCGATGAAGGCGCGTTCCGCATCCCCCCACACCGGCGCACCCACGCGGCGCAGATTGCGATCCATTACCCGGCCGAGCGTGTCATTGGGTAGAAGATCGAATGTGCCGCCAACCTGATTGAACACAACGCTGGTGCCGGTGCCCATTGCCGCGCCATCGGCTGCGGCGCGGACGCGATCGAAGATTTCCCGCACCACGCGCTGGTTGGGGTGGCGGACGTAATAATAGACCTCTGCGGTGGCCGGCACGACATTGGGCGCGCGGCCGCCATCGGTGATGACATAATGGAGGCGCGAATCCTGCGGCACATGTTCGCGCATCATGTTGACCATCATGTTGAGCGCTTCGACCCCGTCCAAAGCAGAACGGGCGCGGTCCGGTGCGCCGGCAGCGTGGGCCGCGACGCCGGTGAAGCGGAACTTGCCGCTGATATTGGCGAGGGCGGTATCTTGTGCCGCGCTGTTACGGTCATCCGGATGCCAGTGGATCATCGCCGAGACATCGGCGGTGAGGCCGGAGCGAACCATGAACACCTTGCCCGATCCGCCTTCTTCTGCCGGAGCGCCATAGAGGCGGACTTCACCCTGGATGCCATTGGCGACCATCCAGTTCTTTGTCGCGATGGCGGCGGAGACGGAGGCGGCGCCGAACAGATTGTGGCCGCAGCCATGGCCATTCGCCATCCCCTCTGCCGCACCAACCTCAGGCGAGGCAGCCTGAGAGAGGCCGGGCAGCGCATCAAATTCGGCGAGGATGCCGATGATCGGCCCGGCACCGGTGCGGAAGCTCGCGATAAAGGCGGTGGGCATGCCGGCGACGCCGGCTTCGACCGTGAAGCCGGCCTCTCGCAACTCGGCCTGAAGAAGGGCGCTCGATTCCCGCTCGAGATAGCCGAGTTCAGCATGGCGCCAGATGGCGAGCGCGGTATCCTGTGTGGCGGCGGCGCGGGCATCAAGATCGGCCATGATCGCGGCCTGCTGGGCATCGGAAACCGGGCCGGCGAATGCAGGCGTGGCCGTGGCAAGCGCCAGCAACGATGCGGCGAGCATGAGTTTTTGCATGATTGTCCCCTTCCTCTTGGGAGAGGGGTGTGCCGCAGGTTGAAGCGGTTGAAAAGCCCCGTCTGAAGAGCTGCGTCAGGCCACCGCCTGAAAGACGCGGTCGCGCCATTCGGGTCGGCAGATCAGCAAATCGGGCAGATAGGGGTTCGCCGCATTGTAGCGGATCGCGCTGCCATCAACCCGGCTGACATGGAGACCGGCGGCGACCGCCACAGCAACCGGCGCCGCATTGTCCCATTCATATTGCCCGCCGGTGTGGAGGTAGATGTCTGCCTCCCCCAGCACTACGGCCATCGCCTTTGCCCCTGCCGAGCCCATCGGCACGATATCCGCACCCAGCGCGCCTGCGACGCGCAGCGCCTCCTCTGCCGGGCGGGTGCGGCTGACCAGCATGCGCGGCGGGTGATTGGCGGGTGCGGGGGCGGGCGGCGCTCCGCTGGAGAAGATCAGGCCGCGCGCGGGCAGGCCGACCGCACCGATACGCGCCACGCCATCGATAGCGAGCGCGACATGGACGGCCCAATCATCGCGCCCTTCGGAATACTCGCGCGTGCCATCGAGCGGATCGACGATCCAGACGCGACTGGCGGAAAGGCGCGCCGCACTGTCCTTTTCTTCTTCCGACAGCAGGGCATCGGCGGGCCGTTCGCTTTGGATGGCATCGCACAGGATGCGGTTGGCGATCCGGTCCCCCTCCGCGCCGAGGACAGGGCCGGAGAGGCGGCCTGCGGTGCGCAGGGCCATGAGGGCAGCGCCGGCCTCTTCGGCGATGCGTTCAGCGAACAAGGTGTCGGATGCACTCATCACACAGCCCATAGCCCGGTTCGCGCGCAAACGGGAATGGGGGGCGTGAGAGCGCATGAAATGTCTGATAGGACCGCCGACATGATCGAATCCGGCACACTCACCCGCCCCGACCGCCCTGCCCTCGCCTGGCGGCAAACGAAAGGGGAAGGGCCCACCATCGTCTTCCTGCCCGGCTATGCCAGCGACATGGCGGGATCCAAGGCGCAGGCACTGTTCGAATGGGCGGCAGCGAACGGCGTCAATTGCTTGCTGTTCGATTATGCCGGCTGCGGGGCGTCCGACGGTGCGTTTGCCGAAGAGACGCTGGAGACATGGCGTGACGATGCGCTGGCGGTGATTGCCGCGCGAGCGCCGGTGGGGCCACTGATCCTCATCGGGTCATCCATGGGCGGGTGGCTAATGCTGCTGGTCGCGCTGGCTATCCACAAGCGGATTGCGGGGATGGTGGGCATCGCAGCGGCGCCCGATTTCACCGACTGGGGCTATACGCCGGAACAGAAAGCGGTGCTGGCCCGTGACGGACGGCTGTATGAGGATAACCCTTATGGCCCCGAACCGACGTTGACCACGCTGGCGCTGTGGCAGTCGGGTGAGCGCAACCGGCTGCTGGACGGAGAGATCGCGCTCACCTGCCCGGTGCATCTGTTGCACGGCATGGCCGACCCGGATGTACCACATTTCATTTCCTTGAGGCTTGCCGAGGCGCTGCGTTCAGCCGCGGTTCGGGTGACGCTGGTCAAGGACGGCGACCACCGGCTGTCGCGGCCGGAGGATATCGACCTGCTGCTGCGCACGGTCGCCGCATTTGCCGGAAGGAATGACCCGAGTTGGTAACTCTGTTTGCCCTCGCTCTGATGCAGGCCGCGCCGGTCGTGGCACAGCCCGCCGATCCGGTACCACTGCCCGGGCCGCGCACCTTGGGCATCCTCGATGCCGCGCGCTTTGACCGCTGCCATGACCTTGCCACCGACGATGCGGTCGCAGGGATAGCGGAAGCGCAAGGCTGGCTGGCGGATGGCGGCGGGTTTGTCGCACGCCAATGTCTTGGCTTTGCGCAGTCCAAAGCAGGGCAATATGCCGCCGCCACGGAGAGCTTTGTGCAAGCCGCGCAAGAGGCCGAGGCAGCGAGCGACTGGCGGGCGAGCAATTTGTGGGCGCAGGCCGGCAATGCGGCGCTGGCCGCAGGGGACGCCGTACGGGCACGGACGCTGATCGATGCGGCGCTGGCGGGCGGGCGGCTGACCGGCGTGCAGCTCGGCCTCGCGCATCTTGATCGGGCGCGGGCGGCGCTGGTGATGGCTGACTGGGAAGCGGCACGCGCCGATCTCGACCGGGCGCAGGCCGAAGCATCGCAGGATCCGCTCGCCTGGCTGCTATCCGCCACCCTTGCCCGCAGGCAGGGCGATCTGGCGCGGGCGCAAGCCGACATCACGGTCGCGGCGCAGCTGGGGCCGCGCGATGCGGCTATCGCGCTGGAGGCCGGGAATATTGCGGCAGCTGCCGACAATCTTGACGCCGCCGAAGCGAGCTGGACGAGCGCCGCGGCGCTGGGCGGCAACAGTCCACAGGGCGAGGCCGCTCGTGCGCGGCTGGAGGAGCTGCGCGCGGTGCGGGCCAGCGAGATGCCAGCCGGCTGATCGAGCAACGCATTGGCCGAGCTTGGCCGGTTTCCCTTCCCTCGATTATGCGCCAAGCGACAATTGCCGATGCCGGGAGAGGGTGACGCCGATTCGGCTTGCGGCATGATGAGCTTTATTGTCGATAACCGAGTAGAGAGTGATGGCCCGCAGCGACTTCCGTTTCCGCCACACCAAGCGCGTCCGCTATGCGGAGATCGACGCGCAGGCTGTGGTCTTCAATTCCCGCTATCTCGAATATTTCGACATCGCGATCACCGAATATTGGCGCGCCGTCGGCATGTATGACGCAGCACCGGTGAGCGGCGGGCCAGAATTCCACGTCGCCAAGGCGCTGGTCGAGTACAAGGCACCGATCCTGCTCGACGAGCAGGTCGATATCTGCGTGCGCTGTTCGCGGATCGGAACCAGTTCGATGACCTTCCTGTTCGAGATCCACGGCGTGGGTGCAGATGATCTGAGAGCGACCGGCGAGGAAGTGTCGGTGCACGTCGCCGAAGCGCAAGGGCCACCGGCGCCGGTGCCGGAGGCGGTCATTGCGATGTTCGAGGCCTATGAGGGCAAGCCCCTGCGCGCGGAGAGGAAGGCGGCATGAAATATCTGCACACCATGATCCGCGTCGCCGACCCAGAAGCGACGGTCGGCTTCTTCAAGCTGCTCGGTCTGGAGGAGGTGCGCCGCTATGAAAGCGATGCCGGCCGCTTCACGCTGATTTTCCTCGCCGCACCGGGGCAGGATGGAGTCGCTGAGCTGGAGCTGACCTACAATTGGCCACCGGCGGACGGCAGCCCGGGCGAAACCTATTCGGGCGGGCGCAATTTCGGCCATGTCGCCTATCGCGTCGACAATATCTATGAGACATGCCAGCGGCTGATGGACGCTGGCGTCACCATTAACCGCCCGCCGCGGGACGGATATATGGCCTTCGTGCGTTCACCCGATGGCATTTCCGTCGAGCTGTTGCAGGAAGGAAGGCTGGAACCGCAGGAGCCATGGGCATCAATGCCCAATACAGGCGAATGGTGACAGCAAGAGCGTCATGAAGGAACTGCGCAATGACCGTTGAAATCGCACGCATCCCGGTTCTCGACGACAATTATGTCTGGCTGATGCACGATGGTGTGAGCGGCGAGACGGTGGTGATAGATCCCGCTGTTGCCGAGCCGGTGCTCGATGCCGCAGCAGAACGTGGCTGGACGATCACGCAGATCTGGAACACCCACTGGCACCCCGACCATGTTGGCGGCAATGCGGCAATCAAGGCCGCGACGGGCTGCACTATCACTGGACCGGCGGCGGAAGCCGATAAGATCGGCACGCTCGATCGCACCGTCGGTGAAGGCGACCGTGTGCATATCGGCGGCGTCGAGGCAGTGGTGATGGAGGTGCCGGCGCACACATCCGGCCACATCGCCTATCATATGCCCTCGGAGTCCGTGGTGTTCGTCGGCGACACGCTGTTTGCGATGGGCTGCGGGCGGCTGTTCGAGGGAACGGCGGAGCAGATGTTCACCAACATGGGCCGCCTTTCCGCTCTGCCCGATGCGACGACCGTCTATTGCGCGCATGAATACACGCTGTCGAACGCGCGCTGGGCCGTGACAGCAGAACCCGACAATACCGCGCTTGCCGCGCGCCATGCCGAGGTGGTGCGCTTACGCGAACAGGGCGTTCCGACGGTGCCGACAAGCATTGGCGTGGAAAAGGCGACCAACCCGTTCATGCGGGCGCGCGATGCCGCACATTTCGCGGAACTACGCGCATCGAAAGATGTTTTCAGATAGGATGATGCACGAAGGCCGTTCATCAACGGTATTGTTTCGCAATGATAGCATCTGCACTCACAAACTGGAGGCTCGCATGATCAACAAGACCATCATCGCCGCCATCGCCCTGCCGCTGGCGCTTGGCGCCTGCGCTGCCGGTCAGCGCTCCGCAGAGGCCGAGGCGCTGACGCCCGACCAGCTCGCCATCCTCGACCGCCATCTGGGCGGCAAGGTTGCCGGGGAGCCGGTGAGCTGCCTGCCATCGCGTAGCGCAAGCGAAACCATCCGGGTTAGCGACAATGTGCTGCTCTACCGCGCCTCGGGCCGGCTGGTTTACAAGAATGAACTGCGCGGCCGCTGCCCAGGCCTGGCGCGGGACGATGACATCATCGTCAGTCGCGTGAACGGCCCCGGCCCGTGCCGTGGGGACATCATCCACCTCGTCGATCGCGCTTCCGGGATGCAAGGTCCAAGCTGTGTGCTGGGTGATTTCGTTCCCTACCGGACGCCCGCACAGTGATCAGCGCGATCGCTGCCCTGTTGTTCCTATGGGGCAGCGGCGCTGATGAACCCACCTCTGCAGCCGCGCCGATAAGCGAGGAACGGCAACGCATCCTCGACCGCGAACTGGCCGGCAAGGCCCCGCAAGCGGCCGAACGCTGCATCTCCACGCGCACTGTGCACCGGATGCACGTAATTTCCGACGATATGCTGCTGTTCCGCGTTTCCGGTTCGCTGGTCTACGTCAATCGCCTGCGCCAGCCCTGCCCGGGCCTCGCGCGCACGGCCTATGCTCCGCGCATCGCCGCGAGCGGATCACGCTATTGCAGCGGCGACATTGCCGAGACCGAGGCAGACGGCGGTTCGAGCTGCCAGATCGGCGACTTCACCCCCTATCGCACATCGACCACGGACTGAGGCATCAAGCCTTGTACATCGCTGCGATGCGATCGGCGTAAAGTTCCTTCAGCACATGGCGCCGGATCTTCATACTCGGCGTCATCTGCTCATTCTCGATGGTGAAGGGCTCATCCGCGAAGTCGATCTTGCGCACCTTTTCGATGACCGAAAGATCCGCGTTCACCCGGTCAACCGCCGCACGGACCGCGCTCCTGAAACTGTCATGTTCCTTGAGCAGGGCAAGGTCGGTCGGCAGGCCGGCCGCCTTCGCCCATTCCGCGACCCATTCGGGATCGGGCACGACGATGCCGACGAGGTGCGGCCGTTTGTCGCCATAGACCATCGCCTGCAGGATTTCGGGCTGGAGCGTCAGCATCCCCTCAACGCGCTGGGGCGAGACATTGTCGCCCTTGTCGTTGACGATGATATCCTTTTTGCGGTCGGTGATCTTGATGCGACCCTTGTCGTCAATCTCGCCAATGTCACCGGTATGCAGCCATCCGTCCTTGAGGACACGGGCAGTTTCCGCCTCGTTGCGCCAATAGCCGTGCATGACGAGTTCGCCGCGCACGAGGATTTCGCCATCCTCGGCAATGCGCACCTCGGTATTTTTGAGCGGCGGACCGACCGTGTCCATCTTGAGCCCGACGCTGGGCCGGTTGCAGCTGATGACCGGACCGGATTCGGTCTGGCCATAGCCTTGCAGCATGGTGAGACCGAGCGAGTGGAAGAAGACGCCAATCTCCGGATTGAGCGGCGCGCCACCTGACACCATCGCCTTCAGCCGGCCGCCAAAACGTGCGCGGATCTTCGGCCGGAACAGCTTGTCCACGACTGCGTCCATCGGCTTGTCCCAGAGCGTCAGCGTTCCCTCATAATCCTTTTGCCCGACGCGCAGCGCCTGGCGGAGCAGGAAGTTGGCAGCCTTGCCCTGTTTCTCGACCGCTTTCAGCATGCGCGCGCGGATAACCTCGAACAGGCGGGGCACGACGACCATGATCGTCGGGCTCGTTTCCTCGATGTTCGAGACAAGCTTTTCGAGCCCCTCTGAATAGTAGATTTGCGCGCCGACCGCGACCGGCAGGAACTGCCCACCGGTATGTTCATAGGCGTGGCTCAATGGCAGGAAGGAGAGGAACACCTCGTCCCCTAGGCCGAAATCTTCCTCCAGCACCGCACCCGCACCCTCCACATTGTGGAGGATCGCGCCATGATGCTGCTGCACACCGCGCGGCGCGCCGCCGGTTCCCGAGGTGTAAATGAGGCAGGCCAAATCGGAGCGCTGGATGCGCGATGCGCGCTCCAGCACCGCAGGCACATGCGCCGCGCCGTCCTTCACCTGATCCGCCCAATCAAGCACGCGGACATCACCCTGCTGCGCGGTACGCATATCTTCCATCACAATGAGGAATTCGACATGCGCACGCAGCGCTGCGGGCATGACCGTCCGGGCCAATTTGGCTGTCGAGACGATCACGGCACGCGCGCCGCTGTTATCCAAGATATGCTGGTGGTCGCGCTCAGTGTTGGTGATGTATGTCGGTACCGTCACGCAGCCGGCGGCCATGATGCCATGATCAGCAATCAGCCATTCGGGCCGGTTCTCCGCAACAAGAACGACCCTATCCCCGTCATTGAGGCCGAGAGCACGCAAGTTGTGCGCAAGTGCCGCGACCTGATCACCCACCTCTCGCCAGCTCTGGCTGACCCAGGCGCGATCAGCCTTGTGCCAAAGGAAAGGCGCATCACCGCCTTCGTCCACGCGGGTGTAGAACAGCGAAACCAGGTTCGGAAAGCCGTCAATCTGTTTTGGCTTGGGCATGTCTCTCTCTGCGTTTTCCCGGGGAGGAATGTCTGCGCCCGGGTTCGACCCCGGATCATTGTGAAACTATCTGGGAGCTTCGTTACTCGACTGCAACCGCCCCGACGCTGCGCGGATCAGCAGCGCCAGTCCAGCCACTGCCATCCTCGTCGCGCTCGGCGGCATTCAGCTTCGAACCAAGCTCTGCGTTGAGGACCGTACGGCCGAAGCGGGCAAGCTGCGGCGCCATCGCGATACCTTCTTCGGTATTCTCGAGGAGATTGCCTTCGCCGGCCATGTAAAGATTGGGCAGCGCCAGCGCCTCTTCCACCGGCAGATCCCAATCGAGCACGCCGATCAGCGTCTTGGCGACATGCATGATGATGCGGGGACCACCGGCTGAGCCGACCGCCAGGATCGGCCGGCCTTCGGCATCATAGACGATGGTCGGCGACATCGAGCTGCGCGGACGCTTGCCGGGCTCGACCCGGTTGGCGACAAGCGCGCCGTCGCGTTCGGGCACCATGCTGAAATCGGTCAGTTCATTATTGAGCACCATCCCGCGCGCGACGATCTGGCTACCGAAGACGCCTTCGATGGTGGACGTCATGCTGGCGACATTGCCGGCGCGGTCGATGACGACGAAATGGCTGGTCGAAGGGACTTCGGCAGCCGGGGCCGGGATGCGCGGCGGTGCGCCCGGCGGCGATCCCACAGGATAGCTATCCGCTGCGCGGAACGGAGAGATGCGGCGCGCGCGCTCCGCAAGATAGGCCTCATCGAGCAGGCCCGCGACAGGCACTTCGACATGGTCGGGATCGCCGACGAAGGCGTCACGGTCAGCATAGGCAAGGCGCATGGCTTCGGACAGGAGATGCCAGCTCATCGGGTTGTTGCGGCCCATCGTCCGCATGTCATAGCCTTCGAGCATGCCAAGGATGCCGAACACCGTGGTGGCGCCAGACGATGGCGGGCCCATTCCGCACAGCCGGTAAACGCGATACTGGAAACAGACCGGTTCACGTTCCTGCGCCTGATAGGCAGCGAGGTCAGCCAGCGTCATGTCACCCGGGTTGCGCGGAGCGGTGGTGACCGCCTCTACGATCGCGCGGGCAGTGCGGCCGGTGTAAAAGGCGTCCGGCCCGCCGCGCGCGACTTCCCGCAGCACCGCGGCGAGTTCCGGATTGTTCAGCCGCTCACCAGCACGCGCCGGCCGGCCATCGATAAAGAAATGTCGGCGGGTCTCCGGAAAACTCGCCCACCGTTCCTCGCTACCCTGAAGCGCGGTGGCGAGCCATGGCGAAACAACAAAGCCTTCTTCGGCAAGCCGGATCGCAGGGCGGAACAGGGCGCGCCAAGGCAGGCGACCAAAGCGGCGGTGCACCTCTGCCATCAGGCTGATGTTGCCGGGCACGCCGACCGAGCGGCCACCCGGCACGGCCTCGCGAAAGCTCATCGGGCGGCCGTCAGGCGTCAGGAAACGGGCGGGTGTAGCTGCCGAGGGCGCTTCTTCCCGCCCGTCGATCGTGATGATCTCACCGCTTTGTGCGTCATGATAAACAAAGAAACCGCCGCCGCCGATGCCGCTCGACTGGGGTTCGACCACGGTAAGCGCAAGCATTGTTGCCATCGCCGCATCGGCGGCGCTGCCGCCGGCGGCGAGTATCTCGCGCCCCGCATCGGACGCGCGCGGATCGGCGGAGGAAACAAGCGCATCCCCGCTCGCGACACGGCCTGCCGAACCGCCAGCAACAACCGGAGCGGTATTTTCCTGTGCTGCAATCGGAAGCGCGATGGAGGCGGACAGCAACAGTCCGGCAAGAAGATGCTTGATCATGAGACGAAACCCTAAAGCGCGTACGGCGCCGGTCAACCGGCGGATGCGGTCAGCTCGGCAATAGTCGCGAAACCGCTGCGGTCGAGGCGGCGGGCGAGACCGGAGACAATGGTGCAAGCAAGCCACGGCCCTTCATAGACAAGCGCGCTGTAAAGCTGGACGAGGCTTGCCCCGGCGGCGAGGCGATCCCAGGCATCGTCAGCGCTGGCGATGCCGCCTGCCGCTATCAGGGGCAACTGCCCGCCGGTCGCGACACGGAAATCGCGCAGCCTTTCCAGTGCAAGCGCCTTGAGCGGTGCGCCGGACAGACCCCCGGCCTCACCCGCATGGCGGGAGGCAAGTGGCGGGCGCGAGATAGTGGTGTTGCCGATGATGATTGCATCGATCCCGTGGGCGATGGCGGCGCGCACCATCCCCTCCACCTGCTCACGATCAAGATCGGGCGCAACCTTGAGGAAGACGGGGGGCTTTGCCTCTGCCTCCTGACGGGCGGCGGCAACGGCGGAGAGCAGCGCATCTAGCGCGCCTTCATCCTGCAAAGCCCGCAGACCCGGCGTGTTGGGCGAAGAGATGTTGACGGTGAGCCAGTCACCGAGATGCGCCATCGCGCGCACGCCATGCGCATAATCGGCGATCCGGTCCGCCGCATCCTTGTTTGCGCCGATATTGACGCCGATCAGCGGACGATCGGCGCGATCGCGCAGGCGGGCGAGCCTGACAGCAGCGGCCGCCTGCCCTTCATTGTTGAAACCCATGCGGTTGATGACCGCTTCATCCTCCACCAGCCGGAACAGGCGGGGTCGGGGATTGCCCGTTTGCGGTAGCGGGGTCAGCGTGCCCACTTCCGCCCCGGCAAAACCGAAACGGCCCATGGCGTGCACGGCCCGCGCATCCTTATCGAAACCAGCGGCGAGCCCGACAGGGTGAGCGAAAGCCAGACCGGCCACATTCACACAGAGTCGCGGGTCCGTGCCCCCGGGCCCCGCCGCCGGAAGCCGCGACAGAAGCGAGATCGTGATGCCATGAGCGGCCTCCGCATCGAGCGGTCGAACCGCGCGCATCGCCAGCCTGCCCAACATGTCCATGACGCCCCTTTTTCTCACCGGCAGCAGCAGCGATCGCTCTGTGGCCGACATGCTGCCCATGTCGATTCCATCCAATACAGGCAAGGGCTGACCGGCCATTGTGCGGACGCGACCCGAAGGGATTCGCGCCATTCGGTTCGGATTCCTTGACCACCTCAACGACCGGCAGACATTGTTCTGCCGGTCTTTTTTTATCTGTTTCAATGGGCTGGTGCAAAGTGTGAGGCGCACCATTGCAACGTTTCGCGGCTTCGCCATAGTGAGTCTTATCCCGGGGGGGATGCAGTGTCATGGTTTGCGCAACGCGCCCTCCCGCTCGTCTGTGGTCGCAACCCGAAGGCACGCCTGCACTGTGTCAGCACCTGTCGCCATGCGTTACAGTCCGCCGCCGCCGGAGCTGCGCGAATATGTTTCGTCGCTCTACGAACTGCGGCAGGAAGTGGCGACCTATGACGAGACCGAACGATCAGACCGGCCGCAGTTGAGGATCTTACTGTCCGGCAGCGGTGAATACATCTTTCCCGACGGTCATTGCGATCAGGCAAGCCGCACCATTATCTTGGGCCCCACCAGCGGCAGCGTAAGAGGCATGGGGATCGGCCCAATGCACGTCGTGGGTGCTGGCCTGCTCCCACCGGCCTGGGTGGCGATGATGGGCAAAAGCGCCGACACGGCATTAGACCGGGCTCTCGATGCCGAACAGTTGTTCGGCGATGCCGCAACCAGACTTTTCCACGCGGTGCAGGGCACACAGTCCACCGACGAACGGTTCCGCCTGATCAGTGCCTTCGTCGCAGAGGCAACGAGCAAGGCGGACCCGGCACAGATCGCCTTCACCCATATTGTCGATGCATGGCTGACCAGCAGCGCCGACCCCCGGATCGAAGCATTGGTCGAGGCCTCCGGCCTGTCAGTTCGCCAGCTGGAGCGGATGACCCGCCGCTATTACGGCCTGCCGCCCAAGACGCTGTCCCGCAAATATCGGGCACTCAAAGCCGCAATGCTGATCGCGCGCGGCGAGGATATTGAAGCGAGCGAGATGGCCGACAGTTTCTACGACCAGTCGCACCTCATTCGTGAACTCAAGCGCTTCGCAGGCCTCACCCCGCAGCAGATTATGCGCCGTGAATCCTATCTGATGGCCGAGATTGCCACAGGGCGCGGGGCTTTGCGCGGGCAGGTAGGGCCGCTGGTTTCCGACGCCTAACGGTTGAATTGCTTTGGCACCAATGGCATATGGCAAAAGTTGACTGAATAGGTCATATTTGCTGCGCCGACTCGCGGCGGCCAGAGAGATTAAACCGGACACCGACATGCGCCTTTCCAACCTGGCCGACTATGCCGTCGTGCTGATGAGCGCGAGCGCGCGCCACTGCGGCGGCACGCGCACCAGCGCCGCCATCCTCGCCGAAGAGACCGGCGTGCCACAGGCAACCGCCCAAAAGCTGGTACACGCGCTGGTACGAGCGGGCCTCCTGAAGTCCGTGCGCGGCGCAGGCGGGGGCATCCGGCTAGCGCGGCCGGCCGCCGCCATCAGCATTGCCGACATTGTCGAGGCAGTCGAAGGGCCAATCGCCATGACCGCATGCGTCAGCGAAGCGCGGCATGATTGTGCGCTCGACCATCGCTGCGCGGTCAAGCCGCACTGGGGCGCGGTCAACGGCGCGGTGCGCGGTGCGCTGGCCAGCATCACTCTCGCCACGCTGACGGCTACGCCTGAAGGCACGGCCCAGCCTGTGCCAGCGGAGGCCTGACATGGCAGACATAGAGATCAAGGATCAGGCAGCGCGCGACGCCGCGAAGAAGCTCGAAACTTACGAGTGGGGCTTCACCAGCGACATTGAACAGGAGTTCGCGCCCAAGGGTCTGTCCGAAGATACCGTACGCTTCATTTCCGCCAAGAAGAATGAGCCCGAATGGATGCTCGAATGGCGACTGAAGGCGTACCGCCATTGGCTGACGATGACGCCGCCTGACTGGGCGATGCTGAATGTACCGCCGATCGATTATCAGGACGCCTATTATTACGCCGCGCCCAAGGCGAAGCCGAAGCTGGGCAGCCTCGACGAGGTCGATCCCGAGATTCTGCGCGTCTATGAAAAGCTGGGCATCCCGATCGAGGAGCAAAAGGTGCTCGCCGGTGTCGAGGGCGCGCGCAAGGTCGCGGTCGACGCGGTGTTCGACAGCGTTTCCGTCGCCACCACCTTCCGCAAGGAGCTGGAGGCCGCGGGCGTCATCTTCCGTTCGATATCGGAGGCGATCCGCGAATATCCGGAGCTGGTGAAGCGCTGGCTGGGCAAGGTCGTGCCGATGCACGACAATTATTTCGCGACGCTCAATTGCGCGGTCTTTTCCGACGGCACCTTCGTCTACATCCCCGAAGGGGTGCGCTGCCCGATGGAGCTTTCCACCTATTTCCGGATCAATGCGGAGAATACGGGGCAGTTCGAACGGACGCTGATCGTCGCCGACAAGGGCAGCTACGTCTCCTACCTCGAAGGCTGCACCGCACCGATGCGCGACGAGAACCAACTGCACGCCGCGGTGGTCGAGCTGGTCGCGCTGGACGATGCCGAGATCAAATATTCGACCGTGCAGAACTGGTATCCCGGCAATGCCGAGGGTCTGGGCGGCATCTATAACTTCGTGACCAAGCGCGCGCTGTGCCAAGGCGCACGATCCAAGGTGAGCTGGACACAGGTCGAGACCGGCAGCGCGATCACCTGGAAATATCCCAGCTGCGTGCTCAACGGCGAGGACAGCGTCGGCGAATTCTATTCGGTCGCGGTCACCAACAATTTCCAGCAGGCCGACACCGGCACCAAGATGATCCACAATGGCAAGGGATCGCGATCGACCATTGTCAGCAAGGGGATCAGCGCCGGGCGCAGCAACAACACCTATCGCGGGCTGGTGCGCGTCGGCCCCAATGCCGAGGGCGTGCGCAACTTCACCCAGTGTGACAGTCTGCTGCTGGGCGACAAGTGCGGGGCGCACACCGTGCCCTATATCGAGGTGAAGAACCCCTCTGCCCAGATCGAGCATGAGGCGACCACCAGCAAGATCAGCGACGACCAGCTGTTTTACGCAATGAGCCGCGGCCTCGCGCAGGAGGATGCTGTGGCGCTGATCGTCAATGGTTTTGCGCGCGAGGTGCTGCAGCAACTGCCGATGGAGTTCGCGGTCGAGGCGCAGAAGCTGCTGGGCATCAGCCTTGAAGGGAGTGTTGGGTAATGAAGAGCCGGATTTTGCTTGCTGTTGCCAGCGCCGCGCTCCTCGGCGCCTGCGGCGATATGGTGCCCGACACCGAAAAGCTGCTCGATCCGGCGACGCTGGCCGAGCAATTGCCACCGGAAGCACAGGGCGTTGTGACATCCTATGCAGGTGACCTGCGCGGTGCAGCCGAAGCCTACAAGGCCGAGTTCGGGCAGTTGCCGGCGAGCTTTGCCGAGGTGCCATCGCTTGCCGATGCGCGCGCGGCGGCGGTCAATCTGATTGCCGATGGCCTTGGCGAGCAGGTGCCCTTCGCCAGCCGCGAAACGCTCGAACAGGCCGCCAACGGAATCGTCACTGCCGCCGAAGGGCGCATCCTTGACCAGATGAGAACAGAGAATGCTGGAAATCCATAATCTTCATGCGACTGTTGCCGACAAGCCGATCCTCAAGGGGCTGTCGCTCAGTATCAATGCGGGCGAGATCCATGCGATCATGGGCCCCAATGGCGCGGGCAAATCGACGCTGGGATACACGCTCGCCGGACGCCCCGGCTATGAGGTGACCGAGGGCAGCGCGACGCTGAAGGGCGAAGACCTGCTCGCCCTGGAACCGCACGAGCGGGCCGCAGCCGGTCTATTCCTCGGCTTCCAATATCCGGTCGAAATCCCCGGCGTTTCCAACCTCCAGTTCCTGCGCGAGGCGCTGAACGCGCAGCGCAAGGCGCGCGGCGAGGAGCCACTGTCAGGCGCGGAGTTCATGCGGCTGGCGCGCGAGAAAGCGGCGCTCCTCTCCATGGATATGGAAATGCTCAAGCGACCAGTGAACGTCGGCTTTTCCGGCGGGGAAAAGAAGCGCGCCGAGATGGTGCAGATGGGCATCATCGACCCTGCTCTCGCTATCCTAGACGAGACGGACTCGGGACTCGACATCGATGCGCTGCGTATCGTCGGCGAGGGCATCAACAGCATCATGCGCCGGCCCGACCGTGCGGTGCTGCTGATCACCCACTATCAGCGGCTGCTCGACATCGTGCGGCCCGACTATGTCCACATCCTCTCCGGCGGGCGCATCGTGCGCACCGGCGGACCGGAGCTCGCGCTCGAGCTCGAGGAACGCGGGTACGAGGCGGTGGCATAGGGAGCAAAACCATGATGGACGCGAATGCCAGCCTGAAGGAACTACAGGCCGATTTTCTGGCCGGAAGCAGCACGTCGATGCCAATCGTCGGCACAGTCTACTGGCTCATCGTGCTCGTCTCGTCGCTCTATCTGCCCATCAACACGGTCGCCTATATCGTGCTGATCGGCAGCGGCATGATTCTGCCCGGGGGTCTGCTGCTGGACAAAGCGCGCGGTCTCAACAAGATCCGGCGTGGTGACCCCAAGAACCCGCTTATGCCGATGTTCATCAAGGGCACGGCAGTGGTGGTGCTGACTTGGCCGCTGGTGATCACGGCCGCGCAGATTGCGCAGGACCCGAACATCATCATCCTGGGCGGCGCAGTGCTGATGTCCTTGGTCTGGATTCCCTATGGCTCGGCAGCCAATGACCCCGTTGGCATGCAGCACGCCGTGGGCCGCAGCATAGCCTGCTATCTTGCCTTCTGGTTCACGCCGGAGCCACACACGGCCGCCGCTGTCAGTGCCGTGACAGTCGCGAGCTATCTGTTCACCTTTATACGCATGAAGAGACCCGGCTGATGGCGTCGATGCAGACCCTCACCCTCCCCACCCGGCGCGACGAGGCCTGGCGCTATAGCGATCATGCAGCGCTGACACGCGTTTGGCCGACGCTTGCGGCGCCCGAGCGGATCGTAGTTGCTGCGGGCGAGGAAGCGGTGCGGATTGTGGATGCGCTGCCGGAAAGCGGCATCCTGCAGATTGAGGCGGAGCTGGGCGAAGGCGCGCGGCTGGCGCTGTTCGGCCTGGTTGCGGGGCATGATTATGGCCGGCTCGAAGTCGCTGTGCGGCTGGCGAGTGGCGCACATTTGGAACTGGGCGCAGCGATCCTCGGCGGGGGTGCACAGACGCTCGAAGTGGTGACGCGCATCGACCATGCCGAGCCTGACGCGACGTCAAACCAGGTCGTACGCTCGGTCCTCGGCGGCCGGGCGACGGGGAGCTTCCTCGGCAAGGTGCATGTCGCGCGCGATGCGCAGCGCACGGATGCCGAACAGTCGGTCAAGGCGATGCTGCTCGATCGCGGGGCGACGGCCAATGCCGTGCCACAGCTGGAAATCTATGCCGACGATGTGAAGTGCGCGCATGGCGCAACGGTGGGCGAGCTTGAGGCCATGGGCCTTTTCTATATGGCGGCGCGCGGCATCCCGCCCGCCGTTGCCAAGCGGCTGATGCTGCAGGCGTTCATCGCCGATGCGTTTGTCGAAGCGGGTGATGCCGGTGAAGCGCTGGAGGCGCGGGCGACCGAATATCTGGGGTCGCTGCTGTGAGCATCGCGGCCCCTCCGCTCGACCGGAATGTGGTGATGAGAGACGGACTGCGGGCCGATTTCCCCGGTGTGGGTGACTGGCATTATCTCGACACCGCGGCGACGGCACAAAAGCCGCAGGCGGTAATCGACGCGACCGTTCGGGCGATGGGCGCGGACTATGCGACCGTGCATCGCGGCGTCTATCAGCGGTCGGCGGACATGACGCTCGCCTTTGAGGCGGCACGGCGGCGCGTGGCGCGCTTCATCCATGCCGATGAGAATGAGATCGTCTTTGTGCGTGGCGCGACCGAGGCGATCAACCTTGTCGCCAACACATGGGGCCAGGCGAATATCGCCGCTGGCGACCGCATCCTCCTGTCGGTGCTGGAGCATCACAGCAATATCGTCCCCTGGCAGATGCTGGCAGAACGGACCGGCGCAGTGATCGACGTCTGCCCGCTGACAGGGGATGGCCGGATTGATCTGGATGCCGCCGCAAAGATACTGACACCGGCGCACAAGCTGGTTGCGCTTGCCCATGTTTCCAACGTGATGGGCAGCGTCCTTGATGTGCCGCGTGCAGCGGCCTTGGCGCATGGCGTGGGCGCAAAGCTGCTGATCGATGGCTGTCAGGCGGCGCCGCGCATGGCGCTCGACATGGCGGCGCTGGGGGCGGACTTCTACACATTTTCCGCCCACAAACTCTATGGCCCGACCGGTATCGGCGTGCTGTGGGCCCGGGCCGACATCCTTGCTGCTATGCCGCCGTGGCAGGGCGGCGGCGCAATGATAGACCGGGTGAGCTTTGCCGGCACGACCTACGCCCCACCGCCGCAGCGGTTCGAGGCAGGAACGCCGGCGATCGTGGAAGTGATCGGCCTTGCGGCCGCCATCGACTATGTCGAGGCGATCGGCATGGAGACAATCGCGCATCATGAGGCCGAACTGGTGCGCCAGTGCCGCGCCGAACTGTCGGCCATGAACAGTGTACGCCTGCTCGGGCCGGAAGATTCGGCCGGGATCGTTAGCTTTACGGTCGAGGGGGTGCATCCCCATGACGTCGGCACCATATTGGACGAAGGCGGAGTGGCGGTGCGTGCCGGCCATCATTGCGCGCAGCCGCTGATGGACCATTTGGGCTTACCCGCAACGGTGCGGGCGAGCTTTGGCATCTATAATGACGGAGGCGACATCGCCGCGCTGGTGCGCGGCCTTGATCGCGTGCGGAGGATTTTCGGATGAGCGAACAGCGTCGGATCATGACCGAAGAGGTCGAGAGCGTGGCTCCCCCGCCCCGTGCGCGGGTAACCGATGCCGTGGAGGAAACAGCGGGCGAGAAGCTCGAGCGCAAGCGCGACTATCTCACGGGGTTTCTTGCTGACAAGCCGGCTGAAGTCCCCACGACGGCGCCGGGCGGCGAACTATATGATGCGATCATCGATGCGCTCAAGGAAATCTACGATCCCGAGATTCCGGTGAACATCTACGATCTCGGTCTTATCTATGGGGTCGAGATTGGCGCGGACAATCATGTTGCGGTGTCGATGACCCTAACCACGCCGCATTGCCCGGTCGCGGAAACCATGCCCGGCGAAGTGGAATTGCGGGTAGGATCGGTACCCGGCGTTGGTCTCGTCGACGTCAATCTCGTCTGGGATCCGCCCTGGAGCCCTGGTAACATGACCGACGAAGCGCGCCTCGAACTGGGGATGCTGTGATGACAACGGACACCAAAGCCCGCCAGCGCCCCGCCGCCGTGACGCTGACGCCGGCTGCCGAAGCGCGGATCGCCAAGCTGATGGGCAGCGCGCCGGAAGGTGCCATCGGCGTCAAGCTGTCGACCCCGCGCCGCGGCTGCTCCGGCCTCGCCTATTCCGTCGATTATGTGAACGAGGCGCAAGCCTTTGACGAGCGGATCGAAACGCCGGGTGGCCTGTTCTTCATCGACGGGGCAAGTGTGCTCTATCTGGTGGGATCGGTGATGGACTGGGTGGAGGATGATTTCACCGCCGGCTTCACCTTTGCCAACCCCAATGCCAAAGGCAGCTGCGGCTGCGGCGAAAGCTTCACGGTCTGATGGCGGTACGCACAGTCAGCATATCCACGCATCTGCCCACATCACCCGAAACGGTGTGGGATCATGTGCAGACCCCGCGCCTCCTGCACCATGTTGCCTGGCCGCTGATCCGCTTCGTGCCCAAGGGCGCGCGCTGGCCAGCCGAGCGATGGACGGAGGGGCAGCATGAAACCTGGATGTTCATGTTCGGCTTCCTGCCCATCGGCTGGCAGGTGATCGGCATCGAACTTCCCACAGCGACACCGGGCCGGCATGTGGTGCGCGACAACGGCTACGGCCCCCTCATTCGCCGCTGGGACCATTGGATCGAAATCGAACCCGAAGGCTGCGGCGCCCGCTATACTGACATAATACACATCGACGCCGGATGGCTGACACCAGTCGTCACATCATTCGCCAAGATATTCTACCGTCACCGCCAGCGGCGCTGGCGCAACCTCGTGAATGCCGGCTTCGCCTACCAGTGACCGTCTAGATCGGTTCAAAGCGGACCTTCAGACCGTCCTTCGGCTGGGGGATCGGCCACATCTGCCAGTCCGGTGCATAACCATCCGCGACCGTGATGCGGTAGCGGGTCAGTGCATGGTGGAGGAAGATTTTGGCCTGCATATAGGCAAAGTGCAGCCCCAGACACATGTGCGCGCCGCCGCCGAACGGGACCCACGCATATTTGTGCCGTTCGCGCACTGCCTCTGGCGCAAAGCGCATCGGATCGAACTTTTCCGGCTCTGGCCAATATTGCTCCATCATGTGGGTGTAGCTGGGGTTGATACCGACATTGGTTCCCGCCGGAATGCGGTATCCACCAAATTCGAAATCCTTGAGCGCACGGCGCGGAATGGCAGGCACCGGCGGGATCATCCGCAGCGATTCCTTGAATGCCATTTCGGTGAGCACGAGATCGCCGAGCGCATTGTGGCCGATGCCCTCACCCGCAGGTGAAACCGCCAGCATCTCTTCCCGCACCTTGCCCTGCCACTCGGGATTTTTGGCGAGCAGCCAGACCATCGAGGTCAGCGAGCTGGTGATGGTGTCATGCGCCGCCATCATCAGGAAGTTCATATGATCGACGATGGCATCGACAGGGAGATATTCCCCGTTTTCATCCTTCGCCTGACAGAATTGGGTGAAGATATCCTCGCCATTCGAAGCCCGGCGGACGGGGACCATCGGGGTGAAATAGTCGACAAGGAATTTGCGGCCCGCGACGCCCCGGCCCATGGCTGTGCCGGGCAGCGGGCGACGGACGATTCCGACCGAGGCCTGCACCATGTCGACGAATGCTGTGTTGATGCGGTCAGCATCCGGGCCCCAGGGGATGCCGAGGAAGCTGGTGGCGGCGAGATCAAGCGTCAACTGCTTGATTTTCGGATAAAAAGAGATGGCGCCTTGCCAGTTTCCGATCTGTGCGGCGATCCCCTGATTGAGGGCATCGGCGTAAAGACGCATCGGTTCCGGCTTAAAGGCGACGGAAAGCGTACGGCGGTCAGCGCGATGCTTTTCAAAGTCCATCAGCATCAGGCCACGCGGGAAGAGGAGGTTGAGCACCGGCCCCCAGCCCTGTTCGGAACTGAAGATCTTTTCGCGGTCGAACAGCACCAGTTCATTCGCTTCCGGCCCGACCAGCTGAACACCGCGCCCGCCGAAGCTCTTGTTGCGATAAACCGGCCCGTAGGTCGCGACCATCCGGCGCGCGAAGGCCACCGGATCAGCGAGCAGCTTGAACGTATTGCCGACCAGCGGCCAACCGTCATCTCCCGGAATATGATCGAGCGCGTTCGGCGGGTTGCGCGGCAGCCAGTGGGGATTGGCCTCGAACGTATGGGCAAGCGCGGTCATAGTCTCTCCGGAAGGGGGTGAAGGCGGATTATCGCGATGTCGTTTCGCACCGCTTACTGACAGCAAAGTTAATTCGCGGCGCCAGCGTTTCAACTATTTTCGTGCGCCTGTCTGCAGCCGCATTTTTAGACTTGCGCTGCGATTCATCCTGATTCAGTTTCGTCCCCGTGCCGCGACGGAAAAAGGAGTGCGCACATGTGTGTTCAACTAGCGAAAGGAGGTGATCCGATGTCTCATGGTCCAGCTAAGAGGTCGGTCGGTTTCTTTCGGAGCGTGCGCGACTGATTTAAGGCGCGCCAGACGCGTTCCGGCGGGGAAACCCTCCGTTCGCTGACCATGCGGAAGGGTCGTCGGGATTGCCCCGGCGGCCCTTCTTCATTTCCTCCCGCATTTACAAATGCGGGCAAGCGGCTAGGCAAATGTCATGACACATATTGGCATCATCGGCAGCGAAGGTCGTATGGGCGCCGCACTATGCGACGTGGTGGCCGAAGCCGGGCTAACCCATGCGGGCGGCATCGACCGTGGTGGCGATGCGTCTGCTCTCGCCGCGAGCAGCGATGTGCTGGTCGATTTTTCCGTACCCGACGCGCTCGAAGCCACGCTCGATGCGGCAGTGGCGGCGGGCATTCCCATTGTCATCGGGACCACTGGTTTGACCGAACGGCACCATTGGCTGATTGATGAGGCGGCACGCACCATCCCCGTGCTGCAGACCGGCAACACATCCATGGGCGTCACCATGCTCGCAGCGCTGGTGCGGCAGGCAGCCGCGCGGCTAGGCGAAGATTGGGACATCGAAATCGTCGAGATGCACCACCGCCACAAAGTCGACGCGCCGAGCGGTACCGCATTGTTACTGGGCGAAGCGGCAGCAGAGGCGCGCGGCACTGACCTTGCCAGCCAGAGCGAGCGCGGGCGCGACGGCCATACCGGCGCGCGAGAGCGCGGCGCTATCGGCTTTGCATCCTTGCGTGGCGGATCGGTCGCCGGCGATCATGACGTGATCTTCGCGACCGAGGGCGAACGCATCACCCTGTCCCACCACGCCGAAAGCCGCGCCATCTTCGCGCGCGGCGCGGTCCGCGCCGCTGTCTGGCTGACCGGACAGGCAGCCGGCCGTTACACGATGGAAGATGTGCTGGGGTTGGGTTGACACAGTGTATTGCTTGAATAATACACAAGCAATTGCCGTCAGCTGCAAAGGAGGAAGCGCCTGATGACTTTCGATCCAGCACAGGCAACCGCCGCCTATATCGACAGCCTGGGACCGGAGGCACTGGCCAAGGCCGCCGCCTATACCATAGGCAACCACTGGATGCTGCTGTGGGGACTGGTCGTGTCCGCCGTGGCGACGCTGATCATCGTGCGGCTCGGCATCCTGGAGCGGGTAGCGGCAAAGCTGGAACAGCGCGGCTCTTTTCTGCGCACATGGCTGGTCGGGGTCACTTTCTTCGTGATCAGCGCCGTGATCACCCTGCCCTGGTCGGTGTGGGAGGAATGGGGGCGCGAGCGCAGCTATGGCCGCACCAGCCAACCGCTGAGCGATTTCCTGATGCAGGATGCGATCGGCATCGCCATCACATCGGTCATGGGGGCGCTGTTCTTCGTCGGCGTCTATGCGCTGATCCGCCACACCGGCAAGCGCTGGTGGTTGTGGTCGGGCGGGCTGACCGCCGGCACCGTATCTCTGGTGCTGCTGCTTTCCCCGGTCGTCATCGAACCTTTGTTCAACGAATATAAGCCGGTACCCGAAGGGCCGGTGCGCACGGCACTGCTGGAAATGGCAGACGAGGCCGGCATCCCGCACGACCGGTTGTTCGTGTATGACGGATCGCGCCAGTCGAACAATTTCACAGCCAATGTTTCCGGGGTGCTAGGATCCGCGCGCATCGCCATTTCCGACGTCGCGCTGGGCGAAGCGAGCCTCGACGAGGTGAAGGCGGTCACGGGTCACGAGATCGGCCATTATGTGCTGGGCCATATCTGGCGGCAGGTGATCGTCCTTTCGCTGCTGGCGATGCTGCTCTTCTTCCTCGCGGACCGACTCTATCCCCGCTTCGCGCGTCTGTTCGGTAGCAAGGCCGAGGTCGGCGATACCGTGGGGCTGCCAGTGCTGATCTTCACCGTCGGCCTGCTCGGCATGTTCGCGCTGCCGATCACCAACACCATGACGCGCATGGGCGAAAGCGAGGCCGATGCCTATTCGCTGCGCACGGTCAATCTGCCCGACGCGCTGGCCGGTGCACTGGTGAAGACCGCCGAATATCGGTACCCGCGCCCGCACCCGGTGCAGGAGGCGCTGTTCTACACCCACCCATCGGTCGAGACGCGCGTGCGGCGGGCGATGGAGTGGAAGGCCACGCACAGGGACGGGAGCCCAGAAGCGGCGGCAGCCACGGGGGCCCGGTGAACGCAACACAGCGCTTTGAGCTTTTCGCCAAGCTCGCCGAACTCAATCCGCATCCCGAGACAGAGCTCGCCTTCGGCAACACCTATCAGTTGCTGGTGGCGGTCGTGCTGTCCGCTCAGGCGACCGATGTGGGCGTGAACAAGGCCACGCGCCGCCTGTTCGAGGAGGTGCATGATCCCGCCGCGATGCTCGCGCTGGGCGAGGAGGGGCTGAAAGGTCACATCAAGACCATCGGCCTGTTCAACGCCAAGGCCAAGAATGTCATCGCCCTGTCCGAGGCGCTGATCCGTGATCATGGCGGCGAAGTGCCGGCCGATCGCGATGCGCTGGAAAAGTTGCCGGGCGTCGGGCGCAAGACCGCCAATGTGGTGATGAACTGTGCGTTCGGGGCGGAGACTTTCGCAGTCGACACCCATGTGTTCCGCGTGTCCAACCGCACCCGCCTCGCCCCCGGAAAGACGGTGACGGCGGTGGAAAAAGGCCTCGACAAGCGGGTGCCGCAGCCGTTCCGCGTCCACGCACACCACTGGCTGATCCTGCTCGGCCGCTACACCTGCAAGGCGCGCACGCCCGAATGCTGGCACTGCCCGGTGATCGCCGAGTGCGGGTATAAAGCAAAGGTGCTGGATGCGCCCAAGGGGCGGAAGGGCGCTTAGCGGTCCTCGGATATCCGGCCGTAAAGCTCTGGCCGGCGATCGCGGAAGAAGCCCATGCCGGCGCGGTTCTTGGCCGCGCGGTCAAGATCGAGCGTGGCGGTGATCACGCCTTCCTCATCATCCCCCAGTTCGGCGAGCACATCGCCCCATTCATCGCAGATGAAGCTGGTGCCGTAAAAGCGCTGGCCATCCTCTGTACCGATGCGGTTGGCGGCGACCACAGGCATCACATTGCTGACCGCATGGCCGATCATCGCGCGGCGCCACAGGCGGCGGGTGTCGAGGCCGGGATCGTGCGGTTCACTGCCGATGGCGGTGGGGTAGAACAGGATTTCAGCGCCATCCAGCGCCATCACCCGCGCGGCTTCCGGATACCATTGGTCCCAGCAAATCCCCACACCTACGGTGCAGGATGTACTGGAGCCTTCCCCGGTTTCCTCGCGTGCTGCCGCGGAGGAAACGGGCCACACCTTGAACCCGGTGTTGCCGGGGCGGAAATAATATTTTTCCTCATAACCCGGCCCGTCGGGAATGTGGCTCTTGCGATAGCGGCCGGCGATGGCGCCATCCGGCCCGATCATGGCGAGGGTGTTATAATGGTGCGGCCCTTCGCGTTCGAAGAAGCTGGTCGGGATGGTGACGCCGAGTTCAACCGCGAGCGCGCGCATGGCGACGACGCTGGGGTGTGCCTCCATCGGCCGGGCCCGGGCGAACTCGCCCTCCTCCTCGACCTTGCAGAAATAGGGCCCTTCGAACAGCTCGGGCGGCAGGATGACGGTGGCGCCCCGCCCAGCAGCCTCACGCACCAGGCGCGATACGGCAGCGATATTCGCCTCCTCACTGCCGCCGAGCGCGAGCTGCAATGCGGCAACGGTCACAGTGCGGGCCATCGATTGTCCTTCCCATCAAGCGCGGTGACCGCGCCGGTGCGCGCATATAGGCTTTGCGCTCAGCCCATCAACTGCTGGAGGCTCCACCCGCTGGCTGAAACGCCCAAGCACCCATAGCTCAACTGGATAGAGCGTTGCCCTCCGAAGGCAAAGGCCAGAGGTTCGAATCCTCTTGGAATCCTTCATTTTCCCATTCAAAATCGGGTGCTTATCTGACCACCATTGCCCAAAATGGACAAAATTGACCGACTCGAACCATTCACAAATCGTTGACAAAAAACTCAGCTCGGCCACATATTGTTGATATAGTTAGAAAAAACTCGGAGGGTGCGTGTGCCGAGGTACGGCCATCAAGTCAGGGTCAGGGAGGCGGTTGGGCCGTCAGCTGCAAACATGCAGCTTATCAAGCCGTTCGCGAATTAAGCGGAACACAGAATGAGGCCAATCCAGCCGCCCGCAAAGCTGACACACCAAAACGAGCGCATGGCTCGCTCCCAGCGCATGTAGAAGTCGCGATGCGCGGCTCGCGAGGGCATCCTCTCATGAGCAGAAATTCCATTTTGATATGCAAGTACGACGACCCGAGAAGTTGATTTTGGAAGGGGGGGGGACGTGGCGATCATTGATCGGGTTAAGTGGGATGCATCCCCAGATCAGCTAGTATGGAAGTTTCCGTCTGAAGAGCTTTCCACATGGACACAACTCCTCGTTAATGAAACGCAACAAGCTTTTCTAGTTAGAGAAGGCATCTACGATGGGCCATTTCTCGCAGGCCGGCACACCTTATCAACCGAAAATATCCCGCTGATCCGAACCCTTATTGGGCTTCCTTTTGGAGGCAAAACCCCGTTCTCGGCTGAAGTTTGGTTTGTGAACCTTACCGCCAACCTAGATGTGAAGTGGGGGACACCAGACCCAATTCAGATCGAAGATCCAAAATACGGGATCATCGTGCCAGTAAGGTCATTCGGTCAGTACGGCGTAAAAATCTCCGATGGCAAAAAATTCCTACAAAAACTTGTTGGAACCTCGACCTCTTTTGAGGTCGATGACATTGCTCGATATTTAAACGGCTCCCTTATTACAATTGCAAAAAGCATCATCGCCGAACATCTTATATCTCTAAAAACTTCCATTCTCGATATTTCACAATATCTTGTATTGATCTCAAGGGCTATTGAAGAACAGTTCTCCGCCCATTCTGAAGAGTGTGGGATAAAGATTACGCAGTTCAACGTTCAGTCAATCAATGTTCCTGTTGATGACCCGAGCGTCATCACCCTCAAAAACGCACTCGCAAAAAGAGCCGAACTCGGCGTGCTCGAATTCACCTATCAACAAGACAGAACCTTCGATGTCTTGAAGGCCGCAGCAAGCAATGAAGGTGGCCAAGGAGCCATTATGGGGATCGGCCTGGGCGCCAATATTGCCGGCGCCATAGCTGGCCCTCTGGGAGGGGCAATGTCAGATCTAAACCATCAGGCTGGGCAGCCAACCCTTAACACTAAAGGCGCAATCCACGAGTCGACCAACCCGATCGACACGCTAAAGGAATGGAAGAATCTTTTGGATGCGGGAGCAATAACTGACGAAGAATATGCCGAAGTAAAATCCAAGCTCTTGAAAGGCATATGATATGAAATTTCGATTTCATATTTCCAATGTTATAACCATAGCTACCGTTGTAGTAGCGTTCTACGCTTACGACAAAGATACCTTTAACAATATTTCAAAATCAATCTCAATTCTTCAATTCGCATTCGCTATGTCTTTTCTGATCAATATACCAATATCATTTGGTGACAATTCAACTCAACAATCGACCCTCGCGCGACTTGGGACAGCTGGATCTTTTGCAGTTTTCCTCGTTATTTTATCAACTACAAACTTAGTGATAGCGTTATTTTTTCAATGGCAAAGTTTATCGCTATTTATATCTGTAATATCGTTAGGCACGGTGCTACTATACATCAATTTCCAACATATCTTTGATAGAGTTATTGATCAGAATGTCTCAACCCTTCAGGGAACCCTCTTTCATCTGAACCTGCGGAATCGGGTGTTGGAAGCGGCAGCGCTGTGTCGCGATCCCGCTAGGCAATCGGACCTTCACAGGCTGGGTGACGAGCTCCAATTTCTGCCGAACCTGGCGGCCCCAGAATCTAACACCGGCCTCGTGCAAGCCGTCACAAGGTTAATAGAAAGCACTCCGGATGCCAATCAAGACGAGTTTGCAATGCTTCTAAAAGACACCATGGCACAGATGGCTATTATCAAATTGAAAAATTTGAATGTTTCGCATTAGCTGCCAAAGTTCATAAGGAGGGAAATATGTCTGAACGAATTCTAACAGAACAAGAGATACGAAAGTTCTTCCCAAAAGAGGGAGAGTTACAGCCATTCCTGTATGGGATTGCCGCTGTGGGAGCTGCGACTTGGTACATTGCCAGTTTTACAATAGCTGCAGTGATAGCGGGTATTCTATTGGCTGTTCTGATGTACAATTATCTGACTGGACGACCTGATCCAGAGAAAATCGATGCTGAATGGCATCGTGTTGCATTGAGTCGGGAAACCATCGCTTATCAAAAGCTCAACTTCGAAAAGGAGGAGGCTATACGCGATGCTCAATACTTCTTCGCCTATCCGGAATATATCGCTCCAGATAGAGAGTATGGGGAAGTAACCTTGCCAGTGGAAGGAAAGCACGGAGAGTCCGTTACCTATCGCAATCACCAGAGAATTGTGTGGATGATATATGGTAGGGACCAATTGATGACGTTTGATGAAACGATCTGTCTCGAGAATCTCTGGGACAGTCGAGATCGGACGTCTGAATTTTTCTGGCAGGACGTTTCATCAATTGACTTTGATGAGCGAACTGACACGCTGGAGGTCGTTGTCGGCGGCAAAACACATTCATACCCTTTGACCGGAGGAGACGGCGAAGGCGGCGAAGCGTTTGATGCTGATCGGGCCGTAGAGATAGCCAATGGCGTACGCACGATTCTTCGCGAGAAGAAGTCGGCTCTTCGGGCATCCTAAGCCATGCACTGTTTGAGCTGCGGAGCACAACTGCAACACACAGGACGCATTCAAAAGTGTGAATATTGCGGAGGTGTAACGCAGCTCAACTTGCGTACCGATGTGTCTGCCTTATCGCTCAGTGAGAGGCTAACTATAAAGGCAAATGCCGAGAAGTTTATCGATGATGCTAGATCAATATCGGCCCTAGTGATATTGTATCTAGATGATGAATTGACTGATGCTGCCCTAAATATTCTTTCTAGAGGCCTGTCAAGTTACCCAACTGATGCAGAGCTTCATTTTCTGCAAGCTGTCGCGCTATTGAGTAAGGATATCATTAAGAAAGCAAAGATATCTGATATCGATTTAGCAGTAAAACATTTGAGCTTCGCTTTAAAGATTGATAAGAATGCATTTTCGGCGGAGTGCCATTTCGTCACTAGGAAACTTGAGGAAGGATATTTTAAGAGGAATTTCATAAAGCCATCGCAGGCATTTTTAGAGTTGAAAGATGAAGTCGCTTCTTGTTTAGACGATGAAATTGAGATAGGGCGATTTATGGTTTTGAAGTGAATAAATTACTTCTATTTATCGATAAATAATCAATATTTATTGATAGGGTTATTTAAGGAAAGTATAATCTTTTTAAATGTTAAACAATTTTGTTATCATTTTGAAAGTTCTGTTGGATATACTGTCGTATACGGTGGTTGAAGCGATATACTTTTTTAGAAAGATTTAAACGCGAACGATAAAATTTTTGGTGCTAGCCATGCCAGTTATAACAATTTTCTTATTCCAGGGCTGTCCATCGATTGCCCTTCCCATCAAACGCGGTGACCGCGCCGGTGCGCGCATATAGGCTTTGCGCTCAACCCATCAACTGCTAGAGGCTCCACCCGCAGGCTGAAACGCCCAAGCACCCATAGCTCAGCTGGATAGAGCGTTGCCCTCCGAAGGCAAAGGCCAGAGGTTCGAATCCTCTTGGGTGCGCCAGCCGCCGTTTCGCCATTTGTACCAAGTGCCTTTGCCCTGACCATGCTCGGCAAACGGACCGACTCCTGCGCGATTTTGGTACTAAACCACGAAATTCGTGGCCAGATATGCGGCCACGTCGACCTCAAATTTGCAATGGTATTCAAGCTGTCTCTGGTGCCCATTAACTTGGCCTCAGTGCAGCAAATTTAATTGCATGTGAGGAAAGTTAGCTTGCTTACTCAACCGACTTTTCTGCAAAGCCAAGGGTATTGGCATTTTCGATGAGCGTGCGAACCTTGGCGCGATCAAGGCCGGCGGGCATGGAGGAGGCCTATGCCGATGCTCTCGGCATTGCGAACCGGCGCAAGGACATAATCTATTACCTGCGGATATTGAGGCTGGCTCGACCGAGAGGGCATTGGCCCTGTCCCTGCGGCAGCACCAGCCGCCTGCGCGACTACCACGCTGCCGACCTGTGGTCGATGCATCATCGCATTCCGCCCCATCTTGCACGCGCCATGTTGGTACGATTGCAACCCCGCAAAGGCGAACTGCTCACCTCCAGCCCATCACTCTCAGCCCCGCCGAGTTGAAAGCGACAGGCAACTTACCACGGGCGGATGAGCAGCAAACTGAATGAACGATATGAAGGCTAGGTCGTCCGCATCCCGAGCACCCTACCCTGCTCAAGCCAGTCCATCGGCAAATCCGGCATCTTCAGCAGCGCGCGGCTAGTAAGGTGCCCCGGCTGTCGTCCCTCGAGAATGGCCGCGGTGATGTCGGGCGCAAGAAAGGCAAGCCTCGCCAGCCTTACCTGGTGCGCGGATGGTCGTTCTGCCCCTTGGGCAAACATCGCCCGCCGCTCGCGCTCGGCATTCACCAGCAGCCGGACGAGCCGCGGGTCGGGCTTGGCTGACGGCTTCGCATGAGCTGCAAGCACCAACCGTGTCGCCCTGCCCTTGCGCTTGAGTTCGAGGGGTACAGAGATAGCCACGGGTTCCGACTCGCTCTTCTCGTCAGCAGAACGCCCAAGCAACAGGCCGAGCAACCGCTGCCGGTCGATCGTCGCCGTCACGCGGTCAGGACCCACCGCCATCGCAAAGTCGAGCTTCCGGAGGAGGTCCCGCAGCGGCATGCCTGCACGGGTTCCGGCATGGAGGGACAGCTCGTCGGCCATGGCAAGCGCACGTTCGATCTGGGCGAGGTCGAGGCGCAGGGGTTCGAGGAGCGCCAGCACGGCATCGCGCGCAAACAAATCCTTCAGCGCATGGGCAACAGCATCGTCGGCTGCTGCCCTCGCCACACGCACTGCCGGCACGCTGTCGGCCTGCGCCACGCCATCGCTCACCTCCCTCGCGGTCGACGAGGCATAGTAGGCGTACCGCCGCGTGCCCTTGCAGCTGTGCGTCGGTGACATCGGCCTTCCGACATGGTCACGCAGCATGCTGGTCAGCAGTGCAGGCTGCTCTCCGGAGCGCGTCCGGCGCTCCACGCCGTTCGCGGCGAGGCGCTGCTGCACGGCATCCCACAAGGACGGATCGATGATCGGCTCATGCTCACCCTCGTAGAGCTTGCCCTTGTGCCTGACCTTGCCGATGACCACCGGATTGGAGAGGAGATGGTAGAGCCCTCCTCTCCCGAACAGTGCACCACCGGTGGTGCCGTCCTTGCACTTCTGGACCTTGGTGACGATGCCCTCGGCGTCGAGCCGCTCCTTGAGCGCACGCACGGAAGGAAGCTCGAGATAGAGGCTGAAGATGCGCCGCACCGTCTCGGCCTCGCCTGCCAAGGGCACGAGCTTCCTGTCCTTTACCTCGTAGCCCAATGGCACCGGCCCTCCCATCCACATGCCTCGCGCCTTGGACTGGGCTATCTTGTCGCGGACGCGCTCGGCGATCACCTCGCGCTCGAACTGCGCGAAGCTGAGCAGCACATTGAGCGTCAGCCGCCCCATGCTGGTGGTGGTGTTGAAGGCCTGCGTGACGCTCACGAACGAGGCGCCCGCCTTGTCGAGTATGTCCACGATGCGGGCGAAGTCCGGGAGGCTGCGCGTCAGCCTGTCGACCTTGTAGACGACGATCACGTCAACCTTGCCGGCCTCGACGTCAGCCAGCAGGCGCTTGAGCGATGGCCGCTCCATGCTGCCGCCCGAGAAACCTCCATCATCATAGGAGGCCGGCAGCAGGAGCCAGCCTTCCGAGCGCTGGCTACGGATATAGGCCTCGCACGCCTCGCGCTGGGCATCAAGGCTGTTGAAGGCCATGTCGAGGCCCTCCTCGGTGGACTTGCGTGTGTAGATGGCACAGCGCCGCTGCACGCTCATGTCGCGACCCCGAAGAAACGCGGTCCCGACCAGTGCGCGCCCGTGATGTGCTTGGCGATGACGCTGAGCGAGCGCCATTCGCGCGCCGCATAGGCATAGCGCCCGTTAGGGAGCAGCTCGACGTGATGGACCCTGCCGCCCCACTCGCGCAGGAAGCGGGTCCCTGCCGCCGGTGCATCGGGCACCGGCTGGGGATTGCGCAATGCCTCCTCGCTCGCCTGAACCAGCCGGTCGAGGTGCCGCTCCACCCGTTTCTCGAGGCCGCCATGCGCGCGGGCCTGCATCTGCCATGTCAGGGCTCGGGCAAGCATGCTCGGGGGCACGTTGGGAGCAGGCGCGCCGTGCGCCTGCTCCCATGCCGCGATGATCGCCGGCCCCGAAAGCCGAGCAATCGCCGCCACCTCATTCTCGATCATCATGCCGCGATCCGGTAGACAGTGACGCTCCCCACCTTGTCGCGTGTAATCGCATGGCCCTTCTTCCTGAGGCCGGTGAGCGCCGCCCTCGTGGTATGCGAAAGCCAACCCAGCGCCTCGCTCATCTCCTCGACGCTCGCGCCCTCGGGCTTGCGCAGCAGCGCCAGGAGCTGGTCGGTCTTGGTCGTGCGCGCGGGCACAACCGGAGCGTCGATTGCAGCGGGTTTGTCGGCCGTTTTGGCCGCGGGCTTCGTGGTCTTGGTCATGGGTGGTCTCCTGTGAGAACCGGCACCATGCCGGTCCCACCACCCACAGCCCCGACCTTGGGTAAGTCAGGGCAGCGCCAGCGAGCGATTCACCTGCTCCGGCGCAAAGACAGCAATGCTTGGCGCACGGGGGAAGTCGAGTACAAACTGACACCGCAGTGACGCTCGCGAACAGGCTAACACCCGGCAAAATCGCAAGGGCCTCAAGCAATTCCCGCTTGACCAAAATCTCGTGCTTGCACTCAACTGAACACTTGTTTAGTCTGCGCGCGGGGAGACAGAGTCATGCAGGCATCGGCCAAGGAACGGATGGTAGTGAGGCGGCTGGATTTCGCCTTCACGCCGGACATGGAACTGGTGTTCGTCAAGAACGACCCAGAGATGTCGTTCACTTTCCTCGGCGCGTGGATCATGCTCCCCTATCTGGAGCCCTACCTCATCCGCACCATGCGCGATGCCCTGCCCGAGATCCGGGACCTCCAGCTCAAGGAAGAGCTCAAGCGGTTCTGCGCGCAGGAGGGCGAGCATTTCAAACAGCATGCGAAGGCCAACGATCTCATCCGCGCGCTGCACCCCGACTATGAGGCGCTCCGCCCGCTGGAGGCCGAGCTCGATGCCGAGCTGAAGGAATTCACGCGCAGCAAGCCGCTGGCATTCAACCTCGCCTATGCCGAGGGGTTCGAATCGATGACCAGCGCGATGGCGCGCGCGCAACTCGAGGTCGGGCTCTACGACCGCACCGACAGCCCGCTCGCCGACCTTGCCAAATGGCATGTCATGGAGGAGCTGGAGCATCGCTGCGTCGCCTTCGACGTCTATGATCATGTCGCGGGCAACTGGTTCTACCGCGTGCGCAAGAGCCTGTGGGCGCAGGGCCATTACATGGGCTGGGTGAACCGGTTCAAGGCGGTGCTCAAGGCGCCGCAGACCGAGCTGTTCGCGCGCTACGACACGCCGGAGCTGGCCGCTGAGCGCAAGGCGTTCAACCGCCGTTACCTGTCGCTCGGCCTGCCGCGCGTGCTCAACACCTACATGCCCTGGTACAATCCGGCGAAGGTCGGCCTGCCTGAGGAATTCGAGCAGGCACGGGGGCATTATTCGCATGTCGCGGCCGCGCTGGCCTGAGCCGGGAGACTGACTAATGGCCGACCAAGATCCGCAGATCCCGCCCGCGCTTGCCGAATTCGTGGCGCGGATGATGGCGCGCCCGATCGTGCCGACAACGTCGGACCAGGACACAATGCATGTCGGTGCCGACGACCTGCCCTGGCTCGAGGCCGGAGACGGCAGCGCGTTGCAGCTGCTGCACGTCGACCTGACGCAGGGCCTGTGGATTTCCAAGTCCCGCATTCCGCCGGGGCACAAGGTCATCAAACATTATCATACGGGCATGGTGTTCGCGGTGACGCTGCAGGGGCAGTGGTTCTACGAAGAGACGCCCGAGGCGGTGAATTCGCCGGGGTCCTACCTTTTCGAGCCTGCGGGATCGCTGCACACGCTGTGCACCCCCGCGGATCAGGAAGGCGACACCATCGCCTGGTTCGCGATCTACGGCGCCAACATCAATGTCGATGGCGAAGGGCAAATCGTCTCTGTCTATGACGCGCGCGCGGCGCTCGACATCTATGCCGGCTATTGCGACGCGATGGGACTCGACCGGTCGAAACTGATCATCGTCGGGGCCTGAGCGGACATGCGATCGGCCGTCCTTCGCGCGCAGCAGTTCACAGTCGAGGACCGGCCCATGCCGGTACCGGGCGCGGGAGAACTGCTCCTCAAGACGCGACTGTGCGGGATTTGCGGGTCCGACCTGCACCTGTTCAAACATGCCGCCGAGATCGCCCGCATGGCCGAGGAGATGGGCGCGCCGCCGCAGGACATGTCCGGCGGGCTGGTGCTGGGCCATGAATATGTGGGTGAAGTGGCAGTGGCGGGACCGGACACGGTGGGCCGGTTCGCCATCGGCGACAGGGTGGTGTCAGTCCCCTTCCTGCTGCGTGACGGCGTGCCGATCCCGATCGGTGCCAATCCGGCGGTCGACGGCGCCTATGCCGAATATTTCCTGGGCAGCGAGGCGCTGTTGCTGAAGGTGCCGGACGAGGTCCCGGACGAAGCGGCTGCGCTGGTCGAGCCGCTCGGCATCGCCGTCCATGCCGTTGCCAAGTCGCGGCTGGGCGATGCGGACATGCCCTGCGTGATCCTGGGTTGCGGGCCGATTGGCCTCGCGATCGCGGCGGTGCTGAAGATGCGCGACGTCACCAGCATCATTGCATCGGATTTCTCGCCCAAGCGGCGCGCACTCGCGCTCGAGATGGGGGCAACGGAAGCGGTGCATCCCAAGGAAGTATCGCCATTCGAGCGCCTTGCCGCGCATGTGCCGGCGATCATTTTCGACTGCACCGGGGTGAAGGGCGTGTTTGCCGATACGGTCGCGCGCACGCCGGCGGGTTCGCAGATCGTCATGGCCGGCATCCCGCAGGGCGAGGACCATTTCATCCCGATGCTGGCGATATCCAAGGAATTGTCGGTCCAGTTCGTCCTCTACTACACGCCGGAGGAGTTTGCCGAGGCGCTCGACGCGATTGCGGGGGGCAAGCTCGACTGGCGGCCACTGGTAACCGGCAGGGTCGGACTCGAGGGGATCCAGCAGGCCTTTGCCGCGCTCGAGGACCCGGAAAGCCATGCCAAGATCATGATCGATCCCTGGAGCGACGCGCGGATTTCATGATCGGTGCCATCACGCTTTCCAACGGGGATCTGACCTTTCCGGCGCGCGTCGCCGGAGAGGGGCCGGTGGCGCTGCTGCTCCACGGATTTCCGGATACAAACGAAACCTTCGTTGCCCAGCTCATCGCGCTGGCGGCCGCGGGCTTTCGCGTGATTGCACCGTCAATGCGCGGCTATGCGACGGAATCGCAACCGGCGGACGGCGATTATCACGCCGTCCGGATGGCCGAGGATGTGGTGGCGTGGATCGACCAGCTCGGTGCGGACAAGGTGCATCTGGTGGGGCATGACTGGGGCGCGAATATCGCCTTTGCCACTGCCGGCCTCGCGCCCGACCGGCTGGCGTCGCTGAGCGTCATCGCCGTGCCGCACCCGGTGCGGTTCGCCGAGCACTATGCCGTCGATGCCGAGCAGCAGGCGCGATCCGCCTATATCCTCGATTTTCTCCAGCCCGGTTTCGAAGAGGCTATCGTCGCTGATAACGGGGCGTGGATCGCGGAGCGCTGGCAGCTGTGGTCGCCGACCTGGGCCGAAGCCGGGGCCGCGAGCGCCCCGGCCCGGGCCGCCCTAGCAAGGCCGGGCGTCGCCCGGGCGGCGCTGGAGTATTACCGGCAGGCGTTTGACACGGTCTCTCCAGCAGGGACGGCATCGGCTGCCCTGTTCGCTGCGCCTGTGGTGGTGCCCACGCTCGGCATCTGCGGCGCCGACGACGGGTGCATTGCGTCGGGGGTCTTCGCTGCGGCTATGCAGGCCCAAGATTTTCCGGCCGGAATGGAGGTGCGCACAATCGCCGGCGCTGGCCATTTCGTGCACGCCGAGAAACCTGATGAGGTCAATGCCCTGCTAACCGACTGGTTTGCACGAAACCCGATCTGAAGTCAGGCCGGCTCGGCGGCACTCAGTTGCGCCGAGCGCGATGCGATGGCGAACAGCACGGCAGCGACGCCGAGGAAGGCTGAGGCTATGGCAAGCGCGGTGCCCAGGGCATCGGCACCATGCAGCGGGGTCAGCGCATCACTGATCATGCCGACGGCGAGCGGGCCGAGGCCGAGACCGATCAGCGAAGACAGCATCACCATCAGCGCGACGGCAGTGGCCCTGCGGTGCGGCTCTGCAAAGCTCTGGATCGAGGCGATGGCGACCGTGCCGCCGATCGCACCGAGGAAAGTGCCGACGAATTGGCAGGCAAGCGCCACAACCAGCGTGTCGGCGAGGAACATCAGCACGAACAGCGGCGTGCAGATCGCGTAGCAGATGGCGGGCAGCCAGGTTTCCCAGCGGATATCGCGCGGGCGCAACGCCATCATCACTAGCCCTGAGCACAATGTCCCCAGCACCGCGCTGCCGCCCGCGATGATCGCGCCATAGACGCCCGCTTCGGCGACAGTGAGGCCATGGCTGCGCATGAAGAAGGCGGCTGCCCACTGACCGGTGCCATAAGTGGCAAAGGCCCCGATCGAGAGACCGAGCACGACATTGCGCAATGCGGGGCGTGCAAGCAGCGCGGCCAGCGCTTCCGACCATGGCTCCCGCTCGCTCTCGCCGATGGTCACTGTGCCACGCACCGGCTCGCGGACAGTCAGCCAGAACAGCAGGGCGAGCGGAATGCCGCTGAGACCGACGACAATGATGGCCTGTCGCCACCCCCAGATTTCCGCAAGCCATCCGGCGACCGCCATGCCCGCGCTGAGGCCCAGCAGACCGCCAGCCTGAAAGATGCCCACCGCCAGGGTGCGCTTTGCCGGCGGGAACATGTCCCCGATCATGGAATGTGACGTCGGCACGCACCCTGCTTCCCCCACGCCGACGGCCACTCGCGCGGCAAACAACTGCCAGAAGCTGGCGGCATAGCCGGTTGCCGCCGTCGCGAGGCTCCAGCCTGCCAGACAGACGGACAGGAGGTTCACCCGGTTCGTCCGGTCAGCAAGGCGGGCCAATGGCAAACCGCAGATGGAATAGAAGAGGGCGAAGGCCAATCCGCCGACCAGGCCCATTTGCGTGTCCGACAGGTCGAGGTCGAGCTTGATCGGTTCGATCAGGACGGCGACGACCATGCGGTCGAGATAGTTGAAGAAGCTGACAAGCGAGAGCAGCGCGAGCCCGTACCAGGCTTGCGCTGCCCTCCCCCCCTTTGGCGCAGGGCCACCTTCGACGGTGTCGCCTGCCAAAGTCATCGTCAGAAATCGACGCTGAAGCGGGCCCCTATGCGGCGCGGCAGATTGGGTTGCACGCCAAGGGCCCCGCGCGTCAGTGCGCGTCTTTCATTGGTCAGATTGTCGCCGAAGATCGTGGCGCGCCAGTTATCGCCTTCGATGCCGATCCTTGCGTTCCATTCATCCAGCTTGTCCGATTCCAGGCCGGTAGAGTCGAACTGCGAGCCCATGTGCACATAGCCGATCGCCACCGATCCGCGCGGGCCGCTGTCGCCGAAACGCCAGCCATAGCTCGCACTGAGGTTATAGCTGTTGCTCGGCACACCCGGGATGCGCGTGCCCGGCGCTGCCCGGGGGTTGAGTGCAACAATCGCAGGCAGGACCGAGGTGAATTCGGTATCGTTGAAGTTCGCTACGGCCGACAAGGTCAGGCCTTGTGCAGGGCGCAGCGACAGGCCGATGTCGATGCCCCTCGACCGGGCATTGCCACCGTTGGAAAGGGTCGCAACGCCATTGATGGTGGACTGGAGCTGGATGTCGGTCCAGTCGATGGTGTAGACGGCGCTGTCGACCGTCAGAAGACCGTCAAACAGGCGTCCCTTCAGGCCGGCTTCGTAGCTCCACACAGTGTCCGGGTTGACCGCGGTTCCGACCGGTATGCCAAGTGCGGTCGAGGCTGCGGCAGCTTGTGCAGCAGTCTGGAAGGCGCCGCTCCTGAAGCCCTTTGCGACATTGCCGTACATGAGCAGGTCGTCATTGAGCTTGTAGGAGAGGTTGAACCGCGGATTAAACGTGGTGAACGTATCACCGGCGGAGGTGCTTACCGACGTATTGCGGTCCCGCCCAAATGTGGTTCTTGTGTCCTCGAAATAGCGGCCACCGACCGTGGCAACCAGCCGGTCGCCGAGCAACGCATAGGAAAGTTCGCCGAATACCGCCCAAGCCTCGGTTTCAATTCGCCCAGTACTGTTGATATTGATGGAGAATGGCACCGAGCACGGCAAAAAGAGGTTGAGGCAGATATCGCTCTCGATTTCACCTGAGCTGAAATAGCCCCCGAACACCCAGTTCAAAGGGCCGTCCCCGTTAGATGCAAAGCGAAGCTCTTGCGTCAGTGAAGTCGTGTCAAACCTGCTGTCATTCCCAAGAATTCCACCGGCGAGAAACGACGCATTGAAATCGAGTGTGTGGTCCACGAATGCCGATGAACTCAGCACATCGACCCCATCAAATTCCATCGACGCGACCGCAGACAACAGCGTCAGCGAGGTATCGATGTAATTGGAGCGGTTCACATCCAGCGTGTTGATGAACGCCGGATCGACCGAATCCATGGTGTTGCGGAAATCGAGGGAATTTTCGACGCGCCATGCACCAATCTCGACACTCATGTTGTCGGTCGGCGCAAGGCGCAATTTGCCGCGGATGTTCCAAGAAGTTGAATCATTTATATTTTCGCGGGCGAGTGTCGTGCTATCCGCAAACCCTCCAACCCGTTCATAGCCACCGGAGACGCGAAGCGCGGCGACATCTCGTGCCAGCGGCATATTGAACACGCCATCTACGGCATAGCCAGGGTCTCCACCTGCCAGCAGCGAGCCTTCGGCCTGGAAGCGGCCGATGATGTCATCAAGATCGGGGCTAGCAGTGACCATTCGGATCGTACCGCCCATTGCTCCCTGCCCGTATAGCGTGCCTTGCGGACCACGCAGAACCTCCACCCGCTGCAGATCGAAAAGGCGTGCAGGTGGCGCGAGCTGAAGATTGGGCACGCTGAAAGGGACGTCGTCAACGTAGTAGCCGACTGTCGCATCACCGGTCGTTCCGCTCGCAATGCCGCGTATCTGGATTGTTTCGAAGCCCGGAGCAGTGCGTGAAACGCTCGAGGCGCCGGGGATGGATTCAATGAGATCGTTTAGTTCGCGCGTACCCGAAGCTTCGAGATCCTCGCCCGAAATCGCTTGTATGGCGAGAGGCACGTCGAGCAGTTGCTGCTCGCGTTTTTGCGCCGTCACCACGATATCTTCGTTACCATCTTCCTCGGCGACAGCATCTTGAGCGGCTGCCGGCGCGGCAATCGCCGCTGCGAGTGCCAGCAGGCTGATCGCCCGGGCTGCGGTTGCCGAATATGTGCCGGACGTGACCATGCGTTCCTCCCCTCAATCGCGCGGCCGATTTTGCATCGGCCTACCGATCATAAACTAAACATATGTTCAGCCTAAACGCAATAACTAACTGAACATATGTTCTGCCGTGGGGATGTCAGTTTCCAGTGAAGCTCGGTGGACGCTTTTCGAAGAAGGCGGCGATGCCCTCTGCAAAGTCCGCGGTCCGCGTCGCCAGTAGCCACTGGTCAGCATCGGCATGCATCACAGCAGCATCGATCGCTCCGGCGTAGGCATTGGCGCTTCGCTTGATCATCTGGACAGCGACGGGGGGCAGGGCCGCATAGCGAGCGGCCATCGCTGCTGCCGCAGCATCCTGCTCTCCTTCCTCGACCAGTTCGTCGAGGAAGCCCCAATGGTGCATTGTTTCCCCGTCAAGAAGCTCACCGGTCATCACTAGCCGCTTGGCGCGCGCGAGGCCGACGGTCTGGATTGCCAGCGGTAGCGCCTGCCACATCAGATTGATGCCGAGCTTCACCTCTCCATAGCCGATGCGGGCGGAGCGCGCGCCAATCCTGAAATCGCAGGCGGTGGCAATGCATGCCGCGCCACCGGTCGCCACGCCCTGGATCGCGCAGATGGTCGGCTGGTGGATTTCGCGGATCGCGCGCATCAGCCGCGCCCCGAGTTCGGCGGTTCGCCGGATCTGGACCGTGGGCGGAGACGCACCGCCCCCGTCGCCCATGCCGCCGATGTCGGCGCCGACGCTGAAGTCGCGCCCCTCGGCGCGGATGATCACCACCCTCGCCTCGACATTGTCGGCAAGGCTTTCCGCCATCGCCTTGAGCTGCTGCATTGAGGCTGGCGTCAGGGCATTGCGCTTCGCTGCCCGGTCGTGGGTAATGGTGACGACCGCGCCTGATTGTTCCAGCCGGAAATGACCCTCGCTCACGCTGCCTCCCGCGATGCCAGCCGCTGTTTCAGCGTCTGCTTGTCGATCTTGCTGTTGGGGAGCTTGGGCAGCTCCGCCTCGAAACTGAAGCTCTTCGGAATCTTGTAATTGGCCAAGCGCGACTGAAGGTACGCCTTCAGCGCATCGGCGTCGAGCGCAGGGTCCGATGTCTCAATGAAGGCATGGCCAACCTCCTGAAAGACGGGGTGCGGCACGGGCAGCACCGCAGCCAGCGACACCGCCGGATGTTCGACCAGCGCCAGCTCGATCTCCACCGGATAGATGTTGTAGCCGCCTGATTTGTACATTTCCTTGAGGCGGCCGGCGAAGCTGAAATTGCCGTCCTCATGCTCGATGCCAAGGTCTCCGGTGCGCAGATACCCATCGGTGGTGAAGGCTTCGGCGCTGGCCTCTGGCCGGTTGAAATAGCCTGACATGCAATAGGGTCCGCGCACCTGGATCTCTCCGGTTTCGCCGACCGGCAGCGGGCGCCCATCCGCATCGGCGATGCGCATTTCCGCGAGCGGCAGCGGACGCCCGAATGTCTCAGCCATGGTCTTGGTGGAGGCGCCGGCGTCGGTCGCAGTGACAATGCCGCAGGTTTCGGTCTGGCCATAAACGTTGAACATCGGCACGCCCGTCGCGAACACCGGTTCGAGCAGGGCCTGTGCGGTCGCGCCGCCACCGAACACGATCAGGCGATAGTGGCCCAGCCTTGCGTTCCCAAGGTCCGGCTGCGCGGCGAACATCGCAAAGCTGGTCGGGCTGGCCACGAGATATGTGATCTTCTCGCGCTGGGTGAGCTCGGCAATCGCCACCAGATCGACGCGATGGTGGAAAACGATCTTCCCGCCCCAGGCGAAGACATTCATGCAGACATTGTTGAGCGCGCCGACATGGTTGATCGGCGCCACGCACATCGTGCTTTCGAGGCCATCTTCCATCCAGCACAGGTTGCACAGGCAGGCCGCCATGATCGCCCGGTGCGAGAGCATCGCGCCCTTGGGCTTACCGGTGGTCCCCGACGTATAGACGATGACCGCGATATCCTCGGGATCGACGGCGGCGCGGCGTTCGGCGAAGGTCGCGTCGGCAACCGCCCTGCCCTTCGCGAGAAAGTCGTCGAGCGTATCGGCGCCATCGCGCGCCTCTCCGAGCGCAACGAAAGCTGTCCCTTCGGGAGCCACCGAGCGCAGTTCGGCGAGATATTCGCGATCCTCGTAATTGCTGCGACAGAAGACCAGAGCCGGCCGGGCATCGTCGAGCAGATAGGCATATTCGGGGAGCTGGTAGCGCGGGTTGAGCCCCATCCAGATCGCGCCGACCGACACGCTGGCAAGATAGGTCAGCCAGAAATCAAGGCTGGGTGGCACCATTGTCGCCACGCGGTCGCCGGGCCGGATGCCGGCGGCGATGAGACCCCTGGCGAACTGGTCGACCTCCGCTGCAAGGTCGCGGTAACCGAGGCGCTGCTCGCCATCGACGCAGGCTATGCTGTCGCCGATCGCGGATGCCTGGCTGGCCAGCAGGTCATGGATTCGGGTGCAGCCGAGCTGGCGTGCATATTTCTGCTGGTTGGCGCCCCAAATCGCGTGAATCGTGCGCATTCGCCCCTCGTCCTCCGTCTCACTGGCAACGGAGCATATGCAACAAGCAAGGACTGAGCAAATGTTTAGTGCGTGTCGGCGCGAATGCCGCGATAGATAAGGTCGGTATAAGCGCGGTGGCGGCGCTTCCAAAGGGCGCGGTCATAGCCCGATTTTCCGAGCACTCGCTCAACGAATGGCTCGAGAAGCAACGTGCCCAATTCCATGTAGACGATCAGCAGGGGCAGCCACAGACGATCGACATCGGCCCGGACAAGGCCGTTTGCATCGCTGCGGTCGATGCTGGTACGCGCCACCTGATAGAAGCGTTCGAACAGGCTGGCGCCCCAGTCCGACCCTTCGAGCAGCGCGCGGCGCATATAGGCCTTGGTGAGGTCCCAATCGTCGATATGCCGGTCAATCCAGCGCTCGGTCCACTCGACCGACTGCGACAAACCTTCCTCAATGTTGGTCGTGGAGGCAGGCCGTTCCTCGAACAGCACTTCCTCGAACTGCTTGATGAAATAGCGATCAACCGCCTCGCGCAGCCCCTCCTTCGAGCCGAAATGATGGTTGATCAGGCCCACCGAGACATTTGCCGCAGCAGCAATGTCGCGCACCGTGATGCCGTCAAAACCGCGTTCAGCGAACAGCTGCATCGCGACACGGATCAATCGGTCGCGGCCGTTGGTGTTGTCGGTTTCGATCTTAGCTTTGGCCATATGCAGCGTCGTCCCTTTCGCTCTGAATAGCAGGGCCATGCTTGTCAGACTACCGCTTGCATGACACTGAACAGATGTATAGTCGATTGGCGCAAAGGAGAAAGTCCATGGTCGAAGTCGCCATTGTCTCGGTTGCGCGCACTGCCCTCGCCAAGTCGGTGCGCGGCAGTTTCAACACCACCCATCCGATTGTGCTGGCGGGGCATGCGCTGAAGCATGCGATCGCGCGCAGCGGCGTCGATGCGGCGGAGGTCGAGGACGTGATCCTAGGCGCCGGGATGCCGGAGGGGGCAACCGGGTTCAACATTCCGCGCAATGCGGCGATCAAAGCAGGCTGCCCGGTCACCACCAGCGGCGTGACCGTCAACCGCTATTGCTCTTCGGGGCTGCAGGCGATTGCCTTTGCCGCCAACCGCGTCCGCGACGAAGGCGTACCGGTGATTGCGGCAGGCGGGGTCGAATCCATCTCTATGGTCCAGCTGTCGGGCCATATGAACATGCATGGCGCGGTCGAACCCGGCCTGTTTGCCAGCCATCCCGCGCTGTGGATGAGCATGATCGAAACGGCGGAGATCGTTGCCGAACGCTATGGCGTGTCGCGCGAGGCGCAGGATCGCTACGCGCTCGAAAGTCAGCAACGCACCGCCGCCGCGCAAGCCGCCGGCCGGTTCGACGATGAAATCGTCCCTCTGACCACAAGCTGGCGCAAGACCGACAAGGCTACTGGCGAAAGCACCGACATCGAAGTCACGGTTGACCGCGACGAATGCAACCGCCCGGAAACGACCTATGAGTCGCTCGCTGCGCTGAAGCCGGTGCTGAAGAACGGCATGACCATGGCCGAGGGCAAGAGCGTCACGGCGGGCAACGCCAGCCAGCAGTCGGACGGTGCCGCCGCGGTCATCATGATGAGCCTCGACGAAGCGCGCCGCCGAGGCATCGAACCGATGGGGGTTTTCCGGGGTTTCGCAGCGGCCGGATGCGAGCCCGACGAAATGGGCATCGGCCCCGTCCATGCGGTACCGCGCCTGCTCGACCGCCATGGGCTGAAGGTCAGCGACATCGGGCTGTGGGAGCTCAACGAGGCGTTCGCCAGCCAGGCGCTCTACTGCCGCGACGCGCTCGGCATCGAACCGGCGCTCTACAATGTGAATGGCGGATCGATCAGCGTGGGGCACCCCTATGGCATGACCGGCGCCCGCTGCGTCGGCCACGCGCTGATTGAAGGCAAGCGCCGCGGTGCCCGCTATGCCGTGGTGACGATGTGCGTCGGCGCTGGCATGGGCGCGGCGGGACTTATCGAAATCGCCTGATGCGCGCGCTGGTCACCGGCGGGACGGGGTTCATCGGGCGGCGGGTGGTCGCGCGACTGCTGGCTGCCGGGCATGATGTGACCAGTCTGTCGCTCCCCGGCGAAGTGGCGCCGGCCGAGTGGCAGGCTCCGGTGCGCATGGTGCATGGCGACCTCAACGACGCCGCGGTGATCGAAGAGGCAGCGGATGGTTGCCAGCTCCTCATCCACCTCGCAGCGCCAGTCGGTGTCGCCGGTGCCTATGACTGGCAATGGCAGGTAATGGTCGAGGGGACACGCGGACTGTGCCAAGCGATGACCGCGCACGGCGGCCGGGCGGTCGTCGCATCGTCAATCGCTGTCTATGGCACCGACATCCAGCATCGCATGTGCCACGAGGACAATGGCCATGGCCCCTGGGCCGGTGCTTATGGCCGCGCCAAGCAGGGGCAGGAGACGGCAGCGTTGGAGATCGCCGCCGCAACGGGCCTCGCGCTCACGCTCATCCGACCCGCCAATGTCTATGGCCTAGGCGGCAATAGCGCCTGGGGCAACCGGCTGCTTGGCGCCATGGCCGAGACCGGCGGAGCTGTGTTCGGCGAGGCGGAGCAGAATGACGCGGGCCTTGTCCATGTCGAGAATCTGGCAGACGCGATCCTGCTCGCGGCGACACGGGATGAGGCAATCGGCCGCACCTACAATGTCTGCGACGGAAACGGCGTCACCTGGCGGCGCTTCTTCGACGACATGGCGGAAATCGTCGGGCGCCCCCCGCCGCCAGCTTGGCCGATCGAGGATGCCATGGCGCTGGTCCGCGCCAACGAGGACCCGGCACGGCTGGTGCCGCCGCGCGAGCCCGCCCTACCCTCGCTCGAGGGCCTCAACCTGATCGGCTTCGCCAACCGCATCGACAGCAGCCGTATCCGCAGTGAACTCGGCTGGACGCCTGCGGTCAGCTACCCGCAGGCCCTCACCGACATCCGCGCAAACTGGAGAGCATCATGACCATCCGTTTCGACAATCGCGTCGCCATCGTCACCGGCGCTGGAGCCGGCCTCGGCCGGAGCCATGCGCTCGGGCTAGCGGCGCGCGGCGCGAAGGTGGTGGTCAACGATCATGGCGGCGGCGGCACCAGCGCAGCCGCCGAGGAAACAGTCGGCCTAATCCGCGAGGCGGGCGGCACCGCCTTTGCCCATGGTGCGGACGTCGCCGACGCCGATCAGGTCGCGGACATGGTGGCGCAGGCGATGCGCGACTGGGGACGGATCGACATCCTCGTCAACAATGCCGGCATCCTTCGCGACGCGAGCTTTGCCAAGATGACATTGGCGGAATGGGATGCCGTGATCCGTGTCCACCTGACCGGATCGGCGATCTGCACCATGGCGGTGTGGCCGCATATGAAGGCCGCCAACTATGGCCGCATCGTCATGACCAGCTCCTCATCAGGGCTCTACGGCAATTTCGGCCAGGCGAACTATGGAGCGGCCAAGATGGGGGTCGTAGGCCTGATGAACGTCCTGCACATCGAAGGCGCCAAGAACAATATTCGCGTCAACACTCTGGCACCGGGCGCTGCAACCCAGATGACCCGTGATCTGCTCCCCGCGAAGGTGGTTGAATTGATGGAACCCGAAGCAGTCACCCCGGGCCTGCTCTATCTGGTCAGCGAAGACGCCCCTTCGCGAGTCATCCTCGATGCCACCGCCGGCGGTTTTGCGCGCACCTTCGTTACCGAAACGCAAGGCATCCACTTGGCAGCGGACGAATGCACGCCTGAAAACGTCGCGGCACGGTTCGACGAAATTTCCGACACTAAGGGTACGGCGATTTACCAGGCGGGCGGCGAGCAGGTCGCAAAGTTCATTGGCCAAGCAGCCAAGTCACTAGGCATCGAATTGGGCTAAAGGACGAAAGCAATGGCAATAGAACGCAAAGGTGTGCCACCAAGGCTCGGAATCCTAATCGAAGCAGAAGACTTCGACGACTACGGCGGGTGGTTGCTCGATTCCCAGTTCGAGTTGCAGATGGGCTCACCCTATCTGCTGGCGCATGGCCTAGGCCGACCGGTTGCCGATGCAACGACCACAATCGCGGTGCAAGAGGGCGGCGAATACGAAGTCTGGGTTCGCGCCAAGGACTGGGTTCCCGGACATCATCCGGGTCGCTTCAAGCTCTCGATCGACGGCCTAGTCCTGGAAACGGAATTCGGGGCAAATGATCAAGACTGGTCTTGGCAATCAGCAGGATTTGTCCAGCTTCCAAGCGGTGAAGTGAGCCTCGCGCTGAAGGATCAGACCGGTTTCGATGGCCGATGCGATGCGATCTTTTTCAGCGCTGACGGATCAATTCCTCCCGCTGGTGTGGACGAAACTAGCCACACCTGGCGAAAGGCATTGCGAGGATTGCCCGACGAGCCGCTGGAAGGCGGCAACTTCGATGTCGTCGTGGTGGGCGGCGGAGTTTCGGGCTGTGCTGCAGCGCTCACAGCGGCTCGGCTTGGGCAGAAGGTGGTCCTTATCCATGACCGCCCCGTGCTGGGCGGCAATGCCAGCAAGGAAATCGGCCTGATGCCGCGCGGCACGCAAGGCGCGATCATGCGCGAACTTTCAGCCCGCGGCGAAGGCGGCGATCTGGTCGCGCTGTCGCTGCTGCAAGCAGAGCCCAATGCCACTATCTATCTTGAGCATCGCATCTTCGCGGCCAAGCGCGAAGGGGACCGGATTGTCTCGGTCGACGCCGTTGCAGCCCGCGGCGGGATCGAACGCCGATTTGTGGGTGAGATGTTTATCGACACCACCGGCACAGCAATGCTTGGCGTGTTGGCTGGTGCTGACACCCTGTTCGGGCGCGAAGCAAGATCCGAATATGGCGAAGGCTATGCACCCGAAGTCGCGGATGACATGCACCATGGCAATACCCTATTCTTCCGCACCCGGATGGCCGATGCACCGGTGCCATTTCCGGAGGTTCCTTGGGCGACGGAGGTTTCAAAGGACTATGCCAATCTCAGCGGGCAGCTGATCGAGCCCGGCCTGGAAAACGGTCCTGGCCCCAGCGCAGGCAACAATCCCGCCACTCCTGAATTCCGGTTCGGTTCGGCGAACGACGTTGTCCCGGCAACCCATTTCTGGGAATACGGCCAATGGCTTGACCCCTACACATCTGGTGAGCTGGTCCGCGACTACCTGATG
>CANHQT010000001.1 GCA_947463325.1 Sphingomonadaceae bacterium | reverse complement strand
CTAGACCCGAAGGTCTCGTTCGACTTGCATGTGTTAGGCATGCCGCCAGCGTTCGTTCTGAGCCAGGATCAAACTCTCAAGTTTGATGTACCTGACCGGCGGGATGGAATTATCCCGCCAGGCAAGCTCATTTCAAGGAGCCTGCCTGCACAAATTTCACGACACCCCGAAGGGCATCGCACGTTATGGAAACGTGTTAAGACATGTGAGGCAGGCTTGGCTTTTTTACCGAGCACCCTGCGCCTTGAAGCCGCAGGACCCGGGGCCGCCGCCCACATGTCCCTTCATACAAAATCACAATGTCAAAGAGCTTCACACAAAATGCGGCGGACAGTGAACCATCCCCTGTATTTCTACCGGGTTGCGGCATGTCCGTCGATTTAGGCGACCGGAGAAGCGCCACCGAGGCGGCGTCGTCCGGTGGAGCGGCGTATATGGATGGCCCTGAGTCGGGTCAACAGCTTTTTGGAATTTTGTTGCGCTTTTTTGGCAGCCTGATGACAAAATCGCGGAAATCCTAGGGTTCCGCGACGGGCATGGCAGGCTTTCAGCAAGGAACGGCTGTTAGAAGAGCGCGATGACCAGCGCCGAATCCCCCCTGCCGGGCACAGAATCACCCGCCCTGCCGCCTGAATCACCGACAGAATCGGGGAACAGCGGGCTGGGCGCGCGGGTTCGGCAGGCCGTTATCTGGCGATCCGGCAGCCAGATCGTCGCGCAAGCCATCACCTGGGGATCGACCCTGATCGTGATTCGCCTGCTCGAACCGGGCGACTATGGCCTGTTCGCGATGAGCCAGGTGGTGCTGGCCTTTCTGTCATTCCTCAACGGATACGGATTCGCGAGCGCGCTGATCCAGTCCGAGACGGTCGACCATTTCCGCATCCGCCAGGCATTTGGCCTGTTGCTGGTGATGAACGGGGGCTTGGCCGCGATGCAGCTGATGGCCGCCCCACTGGTCGCCGACTATTATAACCAGCCGGTGATTGCGGACATGCTGCGGGTGCAGGCGCTGATCTTTCTGTCGACACCCTTCATCGCGCTCCCCGAAGTACTGATGGGCCGCAAGCTGGAGTTCCGCAAACAGGCGATGGTCAATCTGACCGCGGCGCTGGTCGGTGCCACCATCGCCCTGTTCCTCGCCTGGCAGGACTATGGGGTGTGGACGCTGGTGCTCGCGCCGATTGCCATGTTCTGGATCCGCGCCATCGGCCTGACCTGGATGGCCCGTTCTCTGGTCATGCCCACATTCAATTTCCGCGGCTGCGGCAGCATCGTCGCGTTCGGCACGACGATTCTTGTCACCCAGCTGTTCTGGCTGGTGCAGACGCAATCGGACATTCTGATCGCCGGCCGCCGGTTCGAACCGCACGACATCGGCCTGTATTCCGAATCGCTGTTCCTGGCGCAGATCATCATGGCCAAGTTCGTGCCGCCGCTGAATGAGGTCGCCTTTCCCGCCTATGCCCAATTGCAGAAGGATCCGGCGGGGCTGCGCTATGCGTTTCTGAAAGCGGCGCGCCTGGTCATGCTGGTGGTACTGCCGGCCTATATCGGCATGGCGGTGACGGCCGGGCCGCTGGTCGCTACGCTGTTCGGGCCCAAATGGATGGAGATCGTGCCGCTGGTCACGCTGGTCGCGCTGGCGATGCCGTTCATGACGCTGCAGATCCTGTTCGCGCCCGCGCTCAACGCACTGGGCCGACCCGACATCCCGATGCGCTCTGCGATGGCAGGCGCAGTCATATTCTTCGCGGCTTTCTTCATCGCCTCACGGTCGGGCATCGCCATGATGGCAGCCGTCTGGTTGCTCGCGGCGCCGGCGCTGCTGCTGATGACAATGCTGTTCAGCCGCCGCTTCATCAACGTCGGCATCCGCGATCTTACCGAGGCGCTGGCACCGGTGGCCGCGGCGGCGCTCATAATGGGTGCGCTGGTCTGGTCGCTGAATCACTGGGTCGTCAGCGGGCTCGGCCTGTGGGCGCCCATCCACCTGCTGGTGCTGGTGGCCGCTGGCGGCCTTGCCTATCTGGCGGCGCTGAAACTGTTGGCACCGTCGCTGATCGACGATGCGGTCGCGCAGGTGCGGGGCCGAGGAAAAACGGCCAGCGCGGCAGCCTAGCCTGCGGCCTTCGCCATCCGTTCCAACGCCCGCCGGTCAAACCAGCCGGTCACGCCGGAGCGGGGGCGCCAACCCTTCATCGCATCGGCATAAAGCGGCGCGAGCCGCCGTGGCAGGGCCGCTGCTCCACCGGACTCCAATATGCCGGTGATCAGGCGGTTCTGGAAATGGCGCTGGCTGTAATTGATCATGCGCCGATATTGCAGGCGCCAACTGGCCGGGCTGGCAAGGCTGACCGGATCACACAGGAAGCGGGCGTCAATCGCTGTCGCAACGCGAGCATCCCGCCAGTCGGATAAGGCGCCGAGGTCAATCTTGGCGAGCGCACCGATCAAGCCATCATCGCCGATACAGTCATCAGGCAAGCGGATGCCGGCCGCTCGCATGCGGGCCAGAAACGCGCCTGACAGGGCATAGAGATCCCCGAACAGGCCCCGTTCGGCGCGGATCGACTTGCGATAAAGGCGCGCGCGGCGACCGTTGCCGGGAACCCCGGCGGCGGCATGGGCCGCAGGATCGGCAAGCAGGGCCGCCGCCAGCGCATCAATCGAACCCGGCACCACTTCTGCATCGCCATCGACGAAAATATGCACAGGAAAGACCGTATCCAGCTCGTCATGGACAAAGCGGCTCCAGCTGCGCGATTTGCCGCCTTGCGCCCAGTCATGGACTGTCACCCCATCATGTTTGGCCGCGATGGAGCGCGCGATATCCGCCGTCCTGTCGGTCGAGCCGTTGATGATGACATGCAGCCGGTCCCCTTGCGCCAGCGGCAGCAGGCTGGCGAGGCAGCGAGCGATCCGTGCTTCCTCATTATGCGCGAGGACGGCGATGCAGCGCGGTGCGGCCATGCGCATGGTCACCCGCGCGCGATAGCCCAGATGGTGACCGGGAAACGGTCATCATTGGGTAGCCGCCGACGCCAGCCGGTGCGGCCCCAGCGGTAGAAATTTGCCTTTACCGCCGCCGCATTGCCCCAGCCGCCAGTGGTGACGCCTTCGGGATCAAAGCCGTGCTCTTCCAGGAAATGGAGCATCCCCGTCTGCGTCCAGCGGGTGCAGTCGATCGGGATGGGGTGGTGGCGGATCATGAACGGCGTGATGTTGATGAACCAGCCGCCCGGTTTCAGCATGGCGCGGACATTATCCGCCGCACGCCCCGGATAGCGCAGATGTTCGAACACATTGTCCGCAATGATGATGTCAAACTGGCGATCCAGCCGGTCGCGGCAAATATCATGATCCGGCCAGTTCATCTCCGTAAAGCTGCCCCAGCGACGTTGCCGCCATTTCCAGCCTGCGGAAATCTCCAGCGCGTCGAGCGCGCCGCAATCAAGCGTGTCGAGAAAGGCGTCGACCTCCCGATAGGGGATGGTGCGCGTGATATGCGTCTTGTCATAGCCGACAGCGCGCGCCGCCTGCTCTGCCCAGCGAATGAGTGTATCGCGCGCCACCATTAATCCTGTCGCCTGCCGGAATCCCTCTCCCGCAAGCCACCCTTAGCGCGGCAACCCTCAACAGCCGATTAAGCCCAATGGCCGCTGTTTCAGGCGCCGGTAATATAGTCCCGCATCGCCGCGGCTTCGGCCTCGATGCGTTCAATGCGGTATTTCACAAGATCGCCGATCGAAACGAACGCCACCAGCCGGCCGCCATCGATCACCGGCAGGTGGCGGATGCGCCGGTGGGTCATCAGCGACAGGGCGGAAAGGACCGCGATGTCGGGTTCGATCGAGATCACCGGCGCGGTCATGGCTTCGGCCACCGGCGTTGTCATGGCATCGACGCCGCGCCGGGCAACACAGTGCAATATGTCACGTTCGGACAAGATGCCGACCACCGTTCCATTGTCCAGCACCGGCATGGCACCGATCCTGAGATCAGTCAGCCGCCTGGCAACCTGTGCCAATGTTTCATCGGGTGAAGCTGAATGGACGGGACCCCGTCCGGCAATAATGGCTGCTATCGTCATCGCGCACCTTCCACCCATTCCGGCTGTGCCCGCCACCGGCACGGAGGCTATCATGCATATTGTGTCTGGGGAACCTCCGTCCCCCTTCCGCAAGCAGGGCCCACAGCCTAAGGGACAGTGATGACAAGGCCATCCAGACTAGACGATCCCGCAGTCGCCAGTTTCGCATGGGCGCGATACCGCCGCCTGATGTGGTGGATGGCGCTCGCCGCCGGGACGGCGACGGTCATCGCTCTGGCGATCCTGTATGTCCGCAATCCCGATGCCAGCATCCATCTGTTTATCGCAGCGGCCAGCGGGGTGTTCGTGACGGTGTTGCTGGGCGCGGCGTTGATGGGCTTGGTGTTCCTGTCCGCCGGCACAGGCCATGACGATGCGATCGAAGACCGGCTCGAGGAAGAACGGCAGAAGCCCTGAACGCGCGGGTCAGCCGAGCGGCTTGTCCGGATCGCTGCGGTCAACCACCAGTTCGGCGATGCTGTCGAACAATGATTGCATGGCAATCGGCTTGAACAGCACAGCATCCGCGCCCGCCGCTATGCAGTCATCCTCCAGCCCGGGCGAGGCATCTGCCGTGACGACAATGATCGGAATGTCCTTAAGGCCATCGCTGCGCGAACGCAGCGCATCAATCACATCGAACCCGTCCATTTCCGGCATCCGCAAATCCAGCAGCAGGACATCGAACGGTTCCTGTTCGAGCCGCGCGATACCCGCCCGGCCGCCATCGGCCTCAGCCAGCGGCAGGCCGGCAACATGAAGCATGTCGCGGACAACGCGACGGTTCATCGCATCATCTTCTATGAACAGGATGCGCATTACGCCCGGCTCACCCTGGCCATCCGGCCCGATTGAGCGGCGGGACCCCGGCTGACCCTGCCGGTTGGCAAGTGGTGCAGGGTTGCCGTTTCACGCGAAGGCGCAGGATCCAGAGCTTCGGCAAGCGCGTTGCGCGAGAAGGGTACAACACGCCCGACGCCAAAAGCCGCGCTCTCAGCGGCGGTCGCCCCCTCCCCTACCAGGATCATGTCCCGTTCTCCGTCGCTGCATGCCCCGAGCATAGACGCCAGACTGTGCATTGCTGCCTCATCGACCAGCAGTGTCAAGTGCTGACGGCCGAATGCGGCGGCAATCTTTTCACTGGTGTCGGCGATCCACACCGCGCGACCGGCGCGGCGGGCGATTGCGGCGAGCATTGCAACGCGCAGAGGATCGACAGCGATGATCGCCAAATCAGCCTCTGGCGGCACCAGACTATCGCCGATGCATTCGCCAAACGCTTCGCTATCGCCCTCGGCATGCACCGATGGCTGTGCCAAAGCCACCGGGATGGCAGGCAGCGTCACACGGAAGGTCGAGCCCTCACCCGGTGCACTTTCCAGCGCAATGTCCCCGCCCATCGCGCGCGCCAGTTGCCGGCAGATGGCAAGGCCGAGGCCGGTGCCGCCATAGTGGCGGGTGCGCGTGCCATCGACCTGACGGAACATCTCAAACACCGTGGCATGCCATTCGGGGGCAATGCCGATGCCGGTATCCGTAACCGCAATGCTGAGCGTTTCACCGAGCGCGCCATGATCGCCGCTACGTTCGGCGCGAACAGTGATCGACCCTTGCTGCGTGAACTTCATCGCATTGCCGACAAGGTTGAAAAGAATCTGGGTCAGCCGGTCAGGATCAAGCTCGAGCTGGCCGCCGCACTGCGCATCCACGTGCAGCTCAAGCCCGCGCTTGCTTGCATCCGCCTCGAACAGACGCACGACGCGCCGGATCAGCGCGTCGGCATCGGTGGGCTTGGGCGTGATCGTGAAACCGCCATGTTCGATCTTGGCGACATCCAATATGTCATCGACCAGCGCACGCATTGCGGTGCCGGCATCATGCAGCAGTTCAATCTGGGTGCGCAGCCGTGGCGTAGCAGCGGGATCAGTCAGCATCACCTGCGTCATGCCGAGAATGCCGTTGAGCGGCGTGCGCAATTCATGGCTGGTGGACGCGAGAAACTCCGTCTTGGCGGCAAGCGCGCGCTCAAGATCGCGATTGGTCTGCGCCAGCACCAAGCCGTCGGCCCTCGCCCGGTTGCGAGCACGGATAGCGATAACAAGCAGGCCGACAAGCAGTGCCAAGACAATAAGCCCGCCCGCAACCAGCACGAGCGTGACGGTGCGCTGATAGCTGACTTGCCGTTCCAGCCCCTCGGCCTTCAATTCGGCAATGCGCGTATTCTGGGCCTCGAACTGGAACTGCGCCGCCAGCAGCGCCGCACGGTTGGAGGAGACGATTTCTGCGTCGGCTTGATCAATCCGACGGACAGCTTCGAGGTGGACGAGAGCCTCGGCCTGCCGGTCGGCCTCGCTGAAAATGCGATAGGCAACGAGATGGACGGGTCGATCGGCTGACGTAGTGGTGTCTGGATCGAGACCAACGAGCAGCCCCTGAATTAGATTCAAAGCTTCGCCGGCCCGCCCCTCATCAAGAGCCAGCCAGGCACGGAGCCGTTGCAATTCTCGCTGCTGACCTACCGACAGGGTCGCGCGGCTCTGCCCAATTTCTCCGAGAAGTGCATGGGCGCCTTCCACATTGCCTGTCTGAAGCCGAGCGGCGACAAGGTTAAGACCAGTCTGGACTACCAGCGCTGCATTCCCAAGCTCTAACGCGGCTTCGCGAGCTGCTAGAAAGTAACGCTCGGCAGCCGCAAGATCATCGCGAACCTGCTCGACCACGCCATAATTGTTATTCAGGCTCAACCTGAAAACGATATCTGACTGCGGATACGCATCCCTTGCCAGTTCGAGATAACGGGCCGCATCCTCCCCATTGCCGACATCAGAATAAAGGACGCCGATTGATTGCAGGGCCACAGCCTGCCCCCGGCGGTCACCCGAGGCTATGAACCGGCGCTGAGCCTCCCCGAAAGAAAGCAAGGCATCGCCCAGACGGCCTTCGGCTCGAGCGATCAATCCGCTCAACAGATCAACATAGCCTCTGACGCGCCTGCCTTCAGCGCCCGTTCCCGCAAGAGTCCCGGCACTGCGAAGCGAAGTGCGCGCGAGCGCCATGTCACCCAGACGGAACGATGCTTGCGCTTTGACCCAATAGGCCTCAGCCAAGCGAATGCCGGCACGAGACGTTGGCAGTGCCTCAAGTCGCACAATCTCCCGATCCGCCTTGATTGCAGCACCCGCTGGATCGACAGCGAGATCGCGCGTCATTTCTGCAATAAAGTCCGGCTGCGCCGCGCGTGCGCTGCCGGGATTGATGGCGACCGTCAGAAAGAGGAAGGCGGCAAGAAACGATCGCCACATCAGGCGCGTTTCCAGAAACTATGGTCACGCAGCACGCGCCCATCATTTGGCACGGCAATTGATGCCGGGTCGAACGAGGCCAGATGCTGGATGAGCGCATCAGCACGCATCGGCCGGCCGACCAGATAACCCTGCACGATATCGCAACCCATCACCGTCAGCAGCGCATGGGCCGCCGGTGTTTCGACCCCCTCCGCTGTCACTTCCATGCCCAGCGCATGCGCCAGATCGATGGTCGAGCGCACGATCAGCGGATCACGGTGGCTGGTACCCAGCGAGGTAACGAAACTCTTGTCGATCTTGAGCTCGTCCGCATCAATCTGTTTGAGATAGGTGAGCGAGGAGAGGCCCGATCCATAATCGTCAATGGCGATCTTCAGACCCGCTTCGCGCAACCGCCGAATGTTGGAAAAGGCGAGGTCGGGATCATGGATCACGGATCGTTCAGTGACTTCGATGCCGAGATCAGCGCCGGCGTGGCGCCCGATTGCACACAGGGCAATCACCATCTGCTCGTCCGTCAGCAATTGTGCGGACAGGTTAACGAACAAGCGCAGGTCACGGCCCTGCGCACGCATCCACTGCTGATCGCGCAACGCCTGTTCCATCGTCCACAGCGTGATCGCGCCAATGGTGCCCGATGTCTCGCTTGCTTCGATAAACCGGTCCGGCAACAGCAGACCATGATCGGGATGGTCCCAGCGGACCAGCGCCTCTGCGCTGTCCACGACCCCGCGGCGGACGTGGAGTTTTGGCTGATAAACCAGGCGGAACTGATTGTCTTGCAAGCCGCGAATCACATCCTGATCGCGCACGCGCGGCATGCCGCGCGCGGCTCGGGCCAATTCAGTCATCGGGCGCTTTGGCGGCAACATCGCCACCCCTCTCCACGATCGAGGTGAAGATTCTCTTAACTCTTGGCCCGCCGTCGATATGGTGAACAAACAACACCATTTGCGGGATGGTTACTGTTAGTTTAAGGAAACAAAGCAACCAAAACAGGGAGCATAAGTGATGCTGTCAATCCTAACCGAAGCCTTCTTCGGCGGTGGCAAGGATGCTGCAGGCACTTCGATCCCGCCGCTTTGAACAGCGACGCGCAGTTTTAAGCTGCGATATCGGGACCAGGTGTTGCTGATGTGTCATTTGGGGTGTCCGGCAACGGGCACCCCAAATTTCTTAATGTATACTGAAGCTTAGATAATCAGATATCGGGGGTGCGCGCGGTCTCTGTCGCCCGTTCGTAGAGCCACAGGCGGATTGCGCTCGCCAGATTGGGCGGGGCCGGCGCAGCCAGGCGCGCCACATCAATCTCCGCAATCAGCGCATTCAGCGGGACACCGAATCGGTCCGATTCGCGCCTGAGGGCATCCCAGAAAACCGATTCGATTCGAATCGACGTCGCATGGCCCGCGATGGTCGCGCTGTGTTTGCCCGGCACAGAATCAAAAGCGCGGGACTGCGCCAGTGCAGCACGCAGCCGAGCAATGCTGTCCCGATCAGACATGGTCCGGCCCGGCCGCCTGTCAGTACATATGCTGGCCACCGTTGATCGACAGCGTCGATCCGGTGACAAAGCCCGCGTCTTCCGAACAGAGGAATGCCACCCCCCGGGCAATTTCGGTTGCCTTGCCAAGGCGCCCCACAGGAATTTTGGCGACAATTTTTTCCAGCACAGCTTCGGGAACAGCCGCCACCATGTCGGTATCGACATAGCCGGGTGCCAGCGCGTTCACGGTCACGCCAAATTTGGCGCCTTCCTGCGCCAGCGCCTTGGTGAAGCCATGGATGCCCGATTTGGCCGCGGCATAATTGACCTGACCATATTGGCCACCCTGGCCGTTGATCGATCCGATGTTGACGATCCGGCCCCAGCCGCGTTCGCGCATGCCGGGGAACACCGCCTTGGCCATGTTGAAACAGCCGCCCAGATTGATGCGGATCACCTCTTCCCACATATCGAGCGACATGCGTTGCAGCGTCGCATCGCGGGTGATGCCAGCGTTGTTGACCAATATGTCGATCGGCCCAAGGTCTTCGGCCACCTTTGCACAGCCATCCTGGCAGGCCTGATAATCCCCGACATCCCACTGATATGTGGCGATCCCGGTTTCTTCGGCAAAGGCCGCAGCCTTTTGTGCATTGCCGGCATAGTTCGCCGCGACTGTGACGCCCGCGTCCTTGAGGGCAAGGCTGATGGCGGCGCCGATCCCGCGTGTTCCGCCTGTCACGACTGCAACTCTTGCCATGGCCTGATCCTCATCCGCCGCCGTGCCTGAGTCCGCACGCGCTGCATGACCAAGGGATAGCATGGAGGCGATGGCGCGCAAGCTGACGGCCACGTCAGGCAGGCCGCCTTTCATCAGTGCGAGCCGCATTAAGCCTTGCTTTGCATTTTGCTGCGATAGGCAACGCATCCATGAAAAAGCGACCTGACATCACGGATTCGGCAGACGAGAAGGGCAGCGCATCATCGCGCAACCCGGGGCTCTTGGTGCAGCTTGGCCTCAAGGCCAGTGACGTCACATTCGACAGCGAAGCGTTGGACCAACGTCTGGCAGCCTTCGCCAACCTGTGGCCCGCCATCTTTGTCTCCCTCCTGCTGGGTCTCAGCCCTCAGGCCGGCCCGGTCATTGAGCGCGACGGCGGCTGGATCATGATCGCAACGATTTGCGTCGTCGCCCTGTTGCCGCTGCTGCTGTTCCACGTGCGCGCGGCCCGCAAGATCGCGCCGAATAGGCGCGTCCTCATCCTCAGCCTTGTCTGCGCCGTGATTGGCGCGGCGTGCGGCAGCCTGGCCCTTGACGCTTCGTCGTCACGGGTCAGCCCGGCCGGCCTGCTGTTCATCGTCGCCGCCGGTTTCGTGGTGATGGGTGCACTGAGCCGCATCCCGGCAACCATGCTCAGCTTTGCGACGGCCCTGATCGGCGTGATCGTCTGGGAGCTCCAAGCCACGCTGGCGTTGGCGATCCTCGCCCCGATGCTATTGTGTACGGCACTGGTCACCGTCGCCGCGGCCCGCGCCGATTTTGGCCAGGCGCGGTCATTGTGGCGCGCCGAACTGGAAGCGAGCCGGCCAGCGCGCCTGCTCGACGAACTGGAGAACAGCGGGTCGGCGTGGTTCTGGGAAACCGACCGGCGCGGACGCATCCTCTATCTGTCATCGCGTATCGCCAAGGCGCTCGGCAAAGAACCGGCCGACCTGATTGGCAAGCCCCTCGCGATGATTGCGGCAAGCGGAGATGGCGGCACCGCAAGCGGCCCGGTCGGGGAACGCACCATCCCCTTCCTCCTTTCGACCCAGACTGCCTTTTCCGACATGTCGATCCGCGCAGCCTCGACGGAGGAGCGTTGGTGGTCGATTTCCGGTCGCCCCGTCTATGACCGTTTCGATCAGTTGCGCGGCTTCATCGGCACGGGCACCGACCTCACCGAAATCAAGCGATCCGAAGCCGAAGTGGCGCGCCTCGCCCGCTTTGATGCGCTGACGGGCCTCGTCAACCGTGCGGAAATCAGCAATCTTTTGCGGCAGGCATTGACCGGTCAGGGCGGCACAACGCGGCCGGCGGCGCTGTTCCTGCTCGATCTCGACCGGTTCAAAAATGTCAACGACACGCTGGGCCATCCGGCCGGCGATGCGCTGCTCAAACAGGTCGCGCAGCGGCTGGTCAACGTGATCGGCAGCAACGGGCATGTCGGCCGACTGGGCGGAGACGAGTTCAAGCTGGTGCTGCCCGGCGTCACCAGCCGGTCGCAGCTTGAGGCCATCGCCAAGGCGCTGATCGAATCTGTGTCGCGGCCCTATCTGATCGAACGGACCCAAGTTTCCATCGGCGTTTCCGTCGGCATCGCGGTTGCCCCCGATGACGGGCGCACGGACATGGACATGACCCGCAACGCCGACCTTGCGCTCTATGCAGCCAAGGCCGCAGGTCGCGGCGTCCATCGCTTTTACGACGGCACGATGCATGCCGCCGCCGACCGGCGTAACATGCTGGAAAATGATCTGGCCGAAGCGCTAGAAAAAAATGGCCTGCGTGTCGTTTACCAGCCGGTCGTGTCGTGCCGCGGCGAACGGGTTACCGGATTTGAGGCGCTGCTGCGGTGGAACCACCCGGTGGAAGGCCCGATCTCACCAGGCGAATTCATTCCCATCGCCGAGGAATCCTCGCTGATCGAGCGGGTCGGTGAATGGGTGCTGCGCCGCGCATGCGAAGAGGCGGCACGCTGGGCCATCCCGGCTCGTGTGGCGGTCAACGTATCGCCCGCACAGTTCGCCAACCCTGCCTTCCCCACGCTGGTGGCCCAGGTTCTGGCGCAAACCGGATTGCCCCCGCAACGGCTCGAGCTCGAGATCACCGAAGGCGTGTTCATGGACGAACGCAGCAACGCGGAGCGCCAGTTCGAAACGCTCAAGCGGATCGGTGTCAGGCTCGCGCTCGACGATTTCGGCACAGGCTATTCATCGCTCGGCTATCTGCAGCGGGCGCCGCTCAACAAGATCAAGATTGACCAGAGCTTTGTGCGTGGCGCGACACGCGGCGACAATCAGAATGCCGCGATCATCCGGGCCATCGTGACGCTGGCCGAAGCGCTGGGCATGGAAACGACCGCGGAAGGGGCGGAGACCGAGGACGAGATCGAACTGATCCGGCGGCTGGGCTGTTCGCACATCCAAGGCTTCTATTACGGGCCGCCGCTCGAAGTATCAGAGCTGTCTGACAAGATGGGCCTCGACGGAGGGGCCGCGAGCAAAGTCGGCCACAAGACCGCGCGCGCGCCGCGCCTGTCGATCTTGCGTCGCGCGCAGCTGACCTGCGATGGCAACCAGATCGGCGTCCGGCTGCGCAACATCTCCGAATCCGGCGCAATGCTCGAACTGCAAACCTATCTCATGCCCGGAACAGCGGGCCAGATCGCCATCCAGGACGGGCCAACGGTCGACGTTCGCGTCGTGTGGTGGGCAGACGGCCGCTGCGGCATCACCTTTGCGGAAACGATGGATCTGGGCTGGCTGGCCAGTGCCGGACAGCAGCAGATGCAGCGGATTGCCTGAGGCCGGCCCTAAATCCAGCCTGACAATTCACGCCGGACCAGCGCTTCCAACATGGTCATCCCCGGTTCCGACGTGTTGAGGCAGGGCAGATAGGCAAAGTCACTGCCACCCGCCTCGACAAACTGCTCGCGCCCCCGGATGGCAAGTTCCTCAAGCGTTTCGAGGCAGTCGGCAGAAAAGCCGGGCGCCACAACAGCGATGCGGCGCACCCCTTCATGGGCGAGCCGTTCCAGCTCCTCATCGGTAGCCGGATCAAGCCATTTGGCACGGCCAAAGCGCGACTGGAAACTGACATCCACCGGCCTTTCCAGCGCCTCTGACAAAAGCCGCGCCGTCTTGCGGCACTGGCAGTGATAGGGATCGCCGAGATAGAGCGTGCGTTCCGGCATGCCGTGGAAACTGGCGAGAATGCGCTCCGGCTCGAAATCGAGAGCGGCGAGCGACGCCCGCACACTGGCCGCCAGGGCGGCAATATGGTGCGGATCGTCAAAATAGGGCGGCAGCGTGCGAACGGCCGGCTGCCAGCGCATTTCCCCCATCCGCGCGAAGGCCGCGTCATTCGCCGTTCCTGTCGTCGCGCCGCAATATTGGGGGTAAAGCGGGGCGAGCAGGATGCGGTCACAGCCAGCAGCCATCATTTCTTCCAGCACATCCCCGATCGCCGGTTTGCCGTACCGCATGGCATGGCGGACGATGATCCCGTCGCCGAGGCGCTGTTGCAGCGCCTCCGCCTGGTCGATGGTGATCGAAGCGAGCGGGGAGCCCTTGTCCGTCCACACCTCCCGATAGGCCTCTGCCGATTTGCGCGGCCTTGTGTTGAGGATGATCGCCCTGAGGATCGGCTGCCAAATCAGCGGGGGCAGTTCAACAACCCGCCGGTCGGACAGAAACTGTTTGAGATAGGTCCGGACAGCGCCGGTTTCCGGCGCGTCGGGTGTGCCCAAATTGGTGACGATCACGCCGACACGCTTTTGCGCAACCGGGGGATGATCCGAGGGAATCGGAAGAGGGAGAGTCATGGCAGTGCTTTTGTGCTGAGCGGCAGTCGCCGGATGCGCTGGCTTGTGACAGTATATAGCGCGTTGGCAAGCGCAGGCGCCACTGGCGGCACGCCGAGTTCCTCTACGCCGCCCGGATCACGATCGCTTTCGAGGATTTCGACATCGATGACAGGGCTGCGCGCCAGATCGGGCAGGCCGATTTCCGCGAGGCGGCGCGCTTGGGCAAGGCCGCGGCGATAGCGGGTGGTGACGCCGACCGCAGCGGCCAGCCCGAACATGAGGCCGCATTCGACCTGCTGGCGCACCAGCCCGGGATTGAGCACGCGGCCGACATCGACCGCGGCAACCAGCCGCTCCACAATCAGGCCGGCGCTGCCCGGCCGCGCAACCGCCATGACCGCAATATGGCTGCCCCTTAACGAGCAGCAGGCAATGCCCTGACCCGAGCCAGCAATGCCGCCGCTCCACCCGCCCAGCGCGGTTGCAGACTGGAGGCAACGGGCGAGTTCCGGCGCATTGCCGAGCATGCCCATGCGGAAGCTGAACGGTTCAACCCCGGCGACCCCCGCCATTTCATCAACGAAGCTTTCGATCGCGAAGACGGTGTAGCTGTCCGCATCCCCGCGCCAACGGCCACTGGGCAGCGCGGTATCGACCGGCAAATGATCGACCGCGAGATTGGGAATGACATAAGGCGGCACAGCGCCCGCGACTGCCGCAGCATCGACCCGGCCGGCAGACGCGCGCATGGCATGCTGTGCCTTTTCACCGGTCAGCCGCGCCCGCCATTCGTGCCGCGCGGCAGGGGCGGCAAAGGCGATGTGCAGCGCATCAATAGTGGCACCGGCAGACAGGCTGCCCCGCACGCGCGCCCGAGCCGGCGGGCGGGGAAGATCGCGCAATATCTCCTCGGTGCGCGTCCAGCACAACTGCACCGGCCGGTCGAGCACACGGGCAAGCAGCGCCGCCTGCACGGCAACCTCATGCTCCATCGCGATGCCGAAGGATCCGCCACCCGGCATGACGAACAGCGAAATCTGCGCTTCCGCAACATCAAGGGCGGCAGCAACGGCTGCGCGGCAGAAACCGGGGGCCTGGGTCGCCACCCACAGCCGGATGCGCCCGCCCTCGGTCGCCGCGGTGGCGGTGCGGGTTTCGAGCGGTTGGTGCAGTGCAGGCGCGATCTGATAGTCCGCACCAAACACCGGCCGGCCTTCGAACGCGTCCACAACATCGCCGGTTTCGGCCATGCGCGTGCCTTCAAAGCCCTCTACTGCCGCCTTCAGCCGCCGGTCGATCACGGCGCTGTCAGCGCGCTGGCCGATGCTGGTGAAGACAGGGTCCATCGCATCAAGCGCGCGCTGCGCCGCCCAGCCGTTGGTCGCGACCGCCGCCACCCAGCGTTCATGGCGCACGGCGGTGATAAACCCCGTCACCCGCGCCGCCGCTGTCAGATCATAGCGTTTGAGCCGCGTGTCGCCGATCGGCCCTTGGCGGATGGCCGCATAGACCAGCCCCGGTAGCCGGATATCCCCCGCGAAATTCATCGACCCGTCGATCTTCGCCGGCAGATCAAGGCGGGGCAGTTCCTCACCGAAGAGGGGGCCGGTACCGGTCGCGCGCAACGGCGGGGTGGAGGGCGGGTCAAGTTCAGCCGCGGCTGCGGCCAGATCACCAAAGCGAAGGCGCCGTCCGTCATGGATCACGAAGCCGCCTTGCGCCTCGCATTCCTCCCACGAGATATCCCAGCGCTGTGCCGCCGCCATGCACAGCAGCGCACGGGCGATTGCGGCGCATTCACGAACCGGCGTTTCGAACATCCGCTGCGTGGTCGAACCGCCCGACAGCATCGCAGGCACCGTTCCGGCGAGGATCGAGCGCCGCCACCCGCCTTCCTGCGCCAGAATGTCCGGCACGCCAAAACGCGGTGTGGCCAGTGCGGCATCCTTTGCCAGCAGCAGCGTGTTGGCATAGGCCGGCGCGATAGGCGCGGGTTCAACGGCAATGGTGCGCCAGTCGGCGCCAAGCTCATCAGCGGCGATATGGGCGATCAGCGTATAATCGCCCTCTCCCGTTTCGGCCTGCGGGACGAGCACAGTCACCCGGCCATCGCGCGCAATCTTGAGATAGGCGCCGAAGCCGTTCTCACCCGGCATCATCGGCACGGCCACCGTGGGATCGCGTGGCCACACCGCCCATGCGAGCGCAAGCCCGGCCGCCGCGCCGCCGCCGATCAGCAGCGTCCGCCGGTCAGGGCGCGGCATATGCCAGCCGCTGCCGACCTTTTCGCGAAGGCCCTCTATCCCGCTCATGCCGGACCGGACACTCCAAGGCGGCGCAATTCAATTTTGGGGCAAAGATCCATCACCACGGAAAGGCCTGCTGCCTCCGCCCGCGCAGCCGCTGCATCATCGATCACGCCGAGCTGCAACCACACCGCGGCCGCACCATGCGCGATGGCATCATCCACCACCGCACCCGCCGCATCGGAAGCACGAAAAATGTCCACCATGTCGGCCGGCGGCACGACATCAGCGAGCGCGGCGACCACCGGCTGACCATGAATCGTCTGGCCGGCCAGCCCCGGATTGACCGGTACGACATCATAGCCATGATCGATCAGCGCGCGCATCACCCCGTAGCTGGCCCGTTCCGGCTTGGCCGAGGCCCCGACCACCGCAATCCGGCGCACCGAACGCAGCAAAGCGGCAATGTCGGCGTCGGCGGTCAGCGGCATGGGTCAGCTTCCCTTCCTGTGATCGACAATCCACTTGTGAACCGCCCCAGCCACATCAGCAAAGGGTGCGGCCATATCACCGCCCTGAACGACCGGCGGAACACCGGCATCGCTGGCCAGACGGATTGAGCGATCGAGCGGAATGCGGCCGAGGAAAGGCACGGCAAGCCGAGCGGCCTCCGCCTCCGCGCCGCCCTGCCCGAAGGGATCGCTCACCTCTCCGCAATGGGGGCAGGCATAGCCCGCCATATTTTCGACAATGCCGATGATGGGAACGCCGGCATCACGGAACAGGGTGATCGCCCGATCGGCATCGATCAGCGCGAGATCCTGTGGCGTCGAAACAATCAGCGCACCCGCCGGACGGAATTTCTGCAGCATGGAGATCTGGATGTCGCCCGTACCAGGCGGCAGATCAACGATCAGCACGTCAGTATCGCCCCAATGGGCATCAACCAGCTGTTCAAGCGCCTTGCCCGCCATCGGCCCGCGCCAGGCAATCGCCTGACCCGGCTTGGCGAGTTGACCCATCGACAGCAGCGGAATGCCGTGCGGGCTCATCATCGGCACCAGCTTATCCTCGCGCGCTTCGGGCCGGCCATCCTCCCGCCCGAGCAAGCGCGGCTGGGACGGGCCGTAAATGTCGGCATCAACCATCCCGACCTTGAGGCCAAGCGCGCCCAATGCCAGCGCCACATTGGTCGCCAGCGTGGATTTGCCGACACCGCCCTTGCCGCTGCCGACCGCGATCAACATGCGCGATTTTTTCGCAGCGATCATCGCCACACGCACCGGCAAGCCACCCGCCATCGCGGCAAGTTCTCGCCTCAGATCGGCGGCGAGCAGTTCGCGCGCGTCGGCATCCATGCCCGCGACATCGAGGGTCAGCGTGATGCTGTCCTCAGTGAGGCGCAATCCGCCTGTGCGGTTGCCGGAAATCGCCGCCGCGCGCGCATCCAGCGCGGCCCGCTGTTGCTCCTGTGCATCGCCATTCTGTGCCATGTGCGCGCTGTTATCGCGCAATCGTGGGTTTGCCACTGTTTTTCGTTGCGACGCGTTCCTATACATGGCGCATGACACGCAAAACCCGCACGCCGGTGGCATCCGACCAGCCGGCCATGATGGCAGATGGCAACAACCCCTGGGGCGGCGGCGACAGCGGCGGCGGCAGTGGCGGCGACGGCGGAAAGGGCGGTTCGCCCTGGCTCCCGCCCGCTGGCGGTGGCGGCGGAGGCGGCGGCTCCGGTGGCGGATCAGGCCCCCGCCGACCGACCGGCCTTGACGATATGCTGAAGCGCGGGCCGTTCGGCCCCAAGCTGCCGCAGCTGCCCGGCGGGCAGAAAATGTGGATGTGGATCGGCGCCGGCATTCTCGGCCTGTGGGTGTTTTCCACTAGTTTCCATGTGATCGGCGCGGCCGAAGAAGGCGTGGTCACACGCCTCGGCAGCTATTCGCGCACTGTTGGGCCGGGCATCAACATCACCTTCCCGCGCCCGATCGAGCGGCTGCAGGTGGTTTCCACCACCGAAATCCGCACCATCGACATTCCGGGCGGGCAGGAAGCGAACTTCGTCCTCACCGGGGACGCCAACATCATCAACCTGGCCTACACCGTGCGCTGGAATGTGCGTGATCCCGAGCGTTTCCTGTTCCAGCTCGATGATCCGGAAGGCGCGGTGCGCGATGCAGCCGAGAGCGCGATGCGTTCGACCGTTGCCAACTTCACGCTCGCGCAAGCCATCGGCCCGGGCATGACCGAGATAGAAGGCCAGGTGCAGGAACGTCTGCAGGCCATCCTCAACAGCTATCGCGCGGGTGTGAATATCGAAGGTGTGGCCATCCGTCGATCCGCCCCGCCGGCCGAGGTCGAAGAGGCGTTCAACCAGGTCAACGCCGCCAAGCAGCGCAGCGAATCCTTCCTCAACCAGGCGCGCGCCTATTCGGCGCAGGTCGTGGCCCGGGCCGAAGGTGACGCGGCCCAGTTTGACAGCCTTTACGAACAATATCGGCTCGCACCCGAAGTGACGCGCCGACGCCTCTATTTCGAAACCATGGAGCGCATTCTGACCAAGTCGGAAAAGACCGTCGTCGAATCAGGTGGAGTGACGCCCTATATGGCGCTCCCCGATGTTCGCCGCCGCGCGCAACCGGCGCCAGCAGCGCCCGCTGCCCAGCCGCAGGGAGGCCGCCCGTGAGGAAGCTGCTCGACATCATCATCGCAAAGCCGATGCACGCCGCCGTCGCGGGCCTCGCGCTCGCGGTGCTCGCGACCATGACCTTTTCGGTGATCCCCGAAACGCAGCAGGGCCTGGTCCTGCGCTATGGGCAGATCCAGCGGGTCATTAATCCCTATCAGCCCAATCAAGGATTTGGTGCGACTGGCGCGGGCCTCACCGCCCGGATCCCCTTCCTTGAACAGGTTCAGCTGATCGACAAGCGCGTGCAGCGTGTGCAGCTTGAAAACCAGCCGGTCCTCTCAACCGACCAGCTGCGCATGCAGGTTGATGCCTATGCCCGCTATCGCATCGTCGATGTGCGCCGCATGTATGAATCGATCCGCAGCGAACAGCGGCTGCAGACGCAGCTTCAGAATCTGCTCGCCTCCTCGCTGCGCAACGAGCTCGGCCGGCGCACCTTTGCTGCGCTGCTCAGCCCCGAGCGTGGCCAGGTGATGGACGGTATCCGTACCGATCTGGCCCGTGAGGCGCGGCGTTACGGCGTCGAGGTAATCGATGTGCGCATCAATCGTGCCGACCTGCCCGAAGGGTCATCACGCGATTCGGTGTTTGCCCGTATGCGCACCGCGCGCGAACAGGAGGCACGCTCGATCGAGGCCGAGGGCCAAAAGCAGGCACAGATCATCCGCGCCGAGGCAGACGCATCGGCCGCACGCATCTATGCCGCGAGCTTTGGCAAGGATCCGCAATTCTACGCCTTCTATCGCGCGATGCAGTCCTATGAGCAGACCTTCACCGGGGAAGATGCAGGCCAGACCACCTTCGTCCTGCCGCCGGGTGAGGGATATCTGTCGCAGTTCAACCAGCCGCAACGCTGATCCCGGGCGCCCGCCGCGCGTGGCGCAAGAATTACCCGTTGTGACAGGTTCATGTTTCGCGACTATAAATGTAATCGTTAGCCAGTCGCGCCTGTTACTGGCATGACAGGTAACGAATCGAAGAGGAACGAGACGACCGTGCGACAAGCCTATGCCATCACTACGGCCCTGCTGCTCGGGGGCACCGCACTGGCGCTGACCGCGCAGGCACCGCTCAACGCGCAGGATGCGGCCAATACCGCAATCACGCCGCGCACCGGCGCGCCGACCAGCTTTGCCGACCTGACTGCCCAGTTGCAGCCGGCGGTGGTCAACATTTCCACCCGCCAGCGCATCCAGGTGCCCACCAACCCGTTTGCGGGCACGCCCTTTGAAGGGCTGTTCGGCGGTCAGGGCAATGGCGCGCCGACCACGCGGCGCGGCCAATCGCTCGGATCGGGATTCATCATTTCGGCGGACGGCTACATCGTCACCAACAACCATGTGGTTTCGCCCGGTGCGCCCAATGCGGTGGTCGAGCAGATCACCGTGACCATGCCCGACCGCACCGAATATGTGGCGACGCTGGTCGGCCGTGATCCCGACAGCGACCTTGCCGTGCTCAAGATCGACGGGCGCAATCTGCCGCACGTCGCCTTTGGCGATTCGACGCAAGCACGCGTCGGGGACTGGGTGATCGCGATCGGCAATCCGCTCGGTTTCGGCGGCACGGTGACGGCGGGGATCGTTTCCGCGCTCTACCGCAATGTCGGCCCGGCCGGCGTCGGTTCAGGCGGCGCGTTCGACCGCTATATCCAGACCGATGCTGCCATCAACCAGGGCAATTCCGGCGGCCCGCTGTTCGACATGTCGGGCCGCGTGATCGGCATCAACAGCGCGATCATCTCGCCCAACGGCGGCAATATCGGCCTTGGCTTCGCTATCCCGAGCGAAGTGGCCGAGCCGATCGTGCGCCAGCTGATTTCCGGCCAGACCATTGCCCGCGGCTATCTCGGCGTCGAGCGCGGCCCGCTGACCGAGGATCTCGCCAACGCGCTGGGCATTGACCGCTCGCGTGGCGAGTTCATCAACCGCGTCATGCCCGATGGCGCCGCCGACCGTGCGGGTATCCGCGCCGGAGACGTCATCCTCACCATCAATGGTCAGGATGTGACGCCGGACCAGAATCTGTCCTACATCGTCGCCAATATCGCGCCGGGCACGCGCGTGCCGATCGTGCTGCTGCGCGACGGGCGGCGGATGACGGTGCAGGCAACCGTCGCCACCCGCCCGAGCGCCGAACAGCTCGCCGGCGAACAGTTCGACCCCGAGGCCGAACAGGATTTCAGCCAGCAGAAGGAACCGACCGAAGGGGCGGACACCACGATCCGCGCCGAGCTCGGCCTCGTCACCCAGGAGCTGACAGCGGAAATCGCGCGCCAGATCGGCATCGACACAACCACGCGCGGCGTGGTGATCGGCGCCATCTCGCCGTCTTCGGATGCGGCAGCCAAGGGCCTGCGACGCGGCGATGTGATCCTCAACGCCCATGGCCGCGCGGTCACCAATAATGCCGATCTCGCGGCCGCGATTGCCGAAGCCAAGCGGCAGGGCCGGACTGCGATGCTGGTACAGGTCGTGCGCCGCGGCGTGCGCCCGCAGTTCATCCCGCTGGTGCTCGGCAACTGATATGAACGCGCCGGGCGGCTTGATTTGCCGCCCGCGCCGGTTAGACCCAAAAGGGCGGGCCGCATTGCGTGGCCCGCCCTTTTCTTTTCGAGCGCTGCGAGGGACCAGATGAGCAACGCACCCGAGATTTTCATAGGCCAGTCAAGCGGACCGGAGGGATCCAAACGCGAAGTCGTCAACCTGCGGCGCGCCAACCGCCACGGGCTGATCGCAGGCGCGACCGGCACCGGCAAAACGGTGACGCTACAGGGCATGGCCGAAAGTTTTTCAGCGGTTGGCGTTCCGGTGTTCGTTGCCGACGTGAAGGGCGACCTGGGCGGCCTCGCTCTTGCCGGCACGCCGACCGGCAAGCTGCACGAGATTTTCTCCACCCGCGCCGCCGAAATCGGCCAGAGCGACTGGGCCTATCGCGACAATCCCGTCACCTTCTGGGACCTGTTCGGCGAACAGGGCCATCCGGTGCGCACCACCGTATCGGAAATGGGGCCGTTGCTGCTCGCCCGCCTGCTCGGCCTCAACGAGACGCAGGAAGGCGTGCTTTCGATCGCCTTTCGCCTTGCCGACGAACAGGGGATGCTGCTGCTCGATCTGGGCGATCTGCAGGCGATGCTCGCCTGGTGCGCAGAAAATGCGGCGGACATCGCCACCCGCTACGGCAATGTCACCAAAGCCAGCGTGGGCGCGATCCAGCGCCAGCTGCTGACGCTCGAGGATCAGGGCGGAGACCGTTTCTTCGGCGAACCCGCGCTCGACATCATGGACATGATCCAGTGCGATGACAGCGGACGCGGGGTCATCAACATTCTCGCCGCCGACAAGCTGATGGCGAGCCCCAAACTCTATTCGACCTTCCTGCTGTGGCTGTTGTCCGAACTGTTCGAAACGCTCCCCGAAGTCGGCGATCCGGACAAGCCGAAGCTGGTCTTCTTTTTTGATGAGGCGCATCTGCTGTTCGACGAAGCACCCGATGCGCTGCTCGAAAAGGTCGAGCAGGTCGTGCGCCTGATCCGGTCCAAGGGCGTCGGTGTCTATTTCGTCACGCAGAACCCCATCGACATTCCCGACAGCGTTGCCGGCCAGCTGGGCAACCGCGTCCAGCACGCGCTGCGTGCCTTTACCCCGCGCGAACAGCGGGCGATCAAGGCGGCGTCGGAAACCTTCCGGCCCAACCCCGCGCTCGATGTCGAGCGGGTCATCACCGATCTGCGCATCGGCGAGGCGCTGGTTTCGACGCTGATGGCAGACGGTGCGCCGTCAATGGTTGAGCGCACATTGATCAAGGCACCGGCGAGCCGGGTCGGCCCGCTCGAGCCGCGCGAACGGGCGATCATCCGATCGACCAGCATTGTCGGCGAGAAATATGACACCGCCATCGACCGCGAGTCAGCCGAGGAGCTGCTGGCTGCGCGAGGTCAAGCGGCAGCGGCGGCAGCAGCAGAGGCCGACGCGCAGGAAGAGCAGGCACGCGCCGATGCCGCCCGCGCCAAGGAAGAAGCAAAGCAGCGCGCGTCAGCGGAGCGCGAACGGCTCCGCGCCGAAGCGGCCGCAGCACGCGAAGCTGCCAAACCGAGTCTTGCCGAAAAGGCGATCCAGTCGGCAGCGCGATCCGCAGCAAGCTCGATCGGGCGGCAAGTTGCAGGCAGCGTCGGGCGCAGTCTAGTACGCGGCATATTGGGCGGTCTGTTCGGGCGACGCTGACAAAGACCAGAGGGGGGAACATAAATGCGCATGGCAGGGTGGAAGGCAGCAACGCTGCTGGCAGGGATGGCACTGGCAGGACCGGCTGCGGCGCAGCAGGCACCGGCACGTGACACCGCGCCAGCCGCAGCCGCGGCTGCACCGGCAGCGGCCGAGCGCACCCCCAACCGGTCGGTCACGCGCGGCAGTGGTGTCTTTAACGGCGTGCGCGTCGATTATACCGCGACTGCCGGCGAGACATTCCTGCCCGGGCCGGATGGCAACCCGCGCGCCGCAATCTTTTCAACCAGCTATGTCCGGGCCGGAAACGACCCCAACCGGCCAGTCACTTTCCTGTTCAACGGCGGGCCGGGGTCAGGGTCACTATGGCTGCACATGGGCGCGTTCGGGCCGGTGCGTGTCGCCATCCCGTCCAATGCGACGGACGATGGCGCGCCGCCCTATCCACTGCTGCCCAACCCGGACAGCCTGCTCGACGTCACCGACCTTGTCTTCATCGATCCGGTCGGCACCGGTTTTTCCTATGCTATGCCCGGCGTCGACCCACAGGAATTCTATGGTGTCACGCAAGACGCCCGTTCCATCGCGCAATTCATCCGCCTGTGGTTGAGCGAGAATGGCCGCTGGAACAGCCCCAAATATCTGGGTGGCGAAAGCTATGGCACCACCCGCTCGGCGGCGGTGCTCAACCAGCTTGAAGGGCAGTATAATGATGTCGCGCTCAACGGCGTGATCCTGATTTCGACGGTACTCGATTTCGGGGCGGGCGCGGACACGCCGGGTAATGAGGTGAGCTATGCCCTCAACCTGCCGAGCATGGCGGCGACCGCCCTGTTCCATGGCAAATCGGTGTTCGCCGGGACGCCAACCGAGCAACTGGTTGCCGAAGCGCGCACATGGGCGATGGACGTCTATTTGCCCGCACTGATGCAGGGTAATGCGCTGACCGGTGAGCGCCGGGCCACCATCCGTCGTGATCTGGCGCGCTACACCGGCCTGTCCGAAGCCTTCCTCGACCGCGCCGACCTGCGCGTCACGCCGTCGCGATTCTACAAGGAATTGCTGCGTGATCGCGGCCTCACCGTCGGGCGGCTCGACGCGCGCTACACCGGCGTCGACGCCGACAGCGCAGGCGAAACGCCGGACAATGACCCCAGCTTTTACGGCATCGACGCAGGCTATACCGCAGCGGTCAATGACCATATCCGGCGCACGCTGGGCTATCGCACCACGCGCAATTACGTCACCATCGGCGGCGTCGGCCAGTGGGACTGGCGGCTTAACGCCGGCCGCGACAGCGACACGTACATGAATGTCGCGCCCTACATCTCCCGCGCGATGCGCGAGAATAGCGGCCTCAGGATCTTCAACGCGCAGGGCTGGTATGATTTTGCCACACCCTTTTTCGCCGCCGAATATGCGCTGACCCGCAGCGGCTTCCCGCGCGACCGCATCACCTTCACTTATTATGACTCGGGGCACATGATGTATGTGCGCGACGAGGACCGGGTGAAGCTGTCCGAAGACGTCCGCGCCTTCATCCGCGGACGATAAGGGTTCAGGGCAGTTCGCCGCCGAAGAAACGGGCTGCGACATCGCGGGCGATGCGTGCGGGCCGCAGGGTTTCGGCGCACACGCAGCACCAGCTCGACTTCACCTCGGCGAGCACATCCTCTCCGCGGCGGATGACCGTCTCGTAAAAGGCACGCGCGCCCTGCACGCGCTCGAGCACCACGGTCGCGACCAGCTCGTCGTTGAGGAAGGCGGGGCGGCGGTAGCTGATCTCATGCTTCAGCGCGACCCACAGATGTTCTGCCACCGCTTGCGGCGGGGCGATGCTGCGCCAGTGGGCGAGCACGGCTTCCTGCACCCAGGACAGATAATGGGCATTGTTGGCATGGCCCATGAAGTCGATGTCGCTGCTGGCGACGCGGATCGGGTGGTTATGCGAAACGGCAATGCTCATAATCTGGTCCTCATGCCCGTGCCGTTATGATGGTGTACGCTCCGTTCAGCCGCGTCCACGATATGGCGCGACGCCCTGATCCGGCACCCACAGCCCTTCGGGTGGAGCCCCGGTCTGCCAGAATACATCTATGGGGATGCCGCCGCGCGGATACCAGTAGCCGCCGATGCGCAGCCAGCGCGGGCGCATCTCATCAGCGAGCCGCCGGCCGATGCCGACCGTGCAATCCTCGTGAAACCCCTGATGGTTGCGAAAGCTCCCCAGGAACAGCTTCAGCGACTTGGATTCGACGATGGTCTCACCGGGGGCATAGTCGATCACCAGGTGCGCGAAATCGGGCTGCGCGGTGACCGGGCAGAGCGAGGTAAATTCGGGCGCGACAAAGCGCACCGTGAACAGCTCACCAGCGCGCGGATTGGGCACATAATCGAGGATCGCTTCTTCCGGACTGGCGGGAAGCGCGCTCGTTTGGCCGAGGAAACGGGGTTCTGGGGGCTTGACCATCCGCGCGCTTTAGCCACAGGCGGTAGCCCTGTCACGCGCCCCGCTCGTTGTGGCGCGCAATCTCACTCGAAAAACGAACCGATGACTGCAGCCCTGAGACATTCCGCCACCGCGATCGCCAGCATCCTGATGCTGCTGCCCGCACAGCCCGCCATTGCCGGCGTGCAGGGCCCGCCTGATGGTCTGATCCCCCCGCCTGCGACCACGCCTGAACCGGCGCCGCCATTGGTGGTCGAGCCGACGCCGTCCCCTGCTCCGGCTCCCGCACCAACGCCAGCGCCAGCGCCCGCGCGCGACCGCGCCGAACCGCGCGCGGCAGAGCCCCGGACAGGCGAAGGCGCAGCGCCTGTGCCTGCTGCCGAAACCCCGGCCGCTTCGGACATTGCGCCTACAGGCCCGGCAGCGGACACAGCGCCCGACCTGCCATTGCCTGCCGTCCCGCCCCCGGCACCGAACAGCACGCCTGAATGGCTTCCGCTCGCGGCTCTGGGCGGGGGTGCAGCGCTGATCGGCGGGGGTTGGCTGGCCTGGCGGCGGCGCAATCGCCGCAAGCCGATTGCGATGCCTGCGCCCGAAGCAATCGCCCCGCCAACGCCACCGTCGCCGCCACCGGCCAAGCCAAAGCGGAAACGCGCGCCGGCAAAGCCTGCCGCCCGTCCGGAAACGCCGGCGCCAGCGGAAGCGACCAACCGGCTCGGCCGCCGTGCAGACCTGTCATTGGAGTTCGAGCTGCTCGCTGCCCAATCGACGCTGGTAAATTTGCGGCTGCGCTATGCCGTCACAGTTCGCAACACAGGGGTGATCGACGCTGTCGACACAAACCTGCGCATCGGCCTGTTCGCCGGCGCGAACATCAATCCGCAGGGCGTATCCCAATGGTACACGCTCGACGAGGATCGCAGCCTGCACGGATTTATCGCCATTGCTGCAGGCGGCGAACACCGCTTTGAAGGCGAGCTGGCAGCGCCGCTTGATGCGCTGAGCCCGGTGACCATCGACGGCAAGACTTTCGCCATTCCGCTGGTCGCGCTCGACATACGCTATGGCCATGGACCCGGCGAGGCACCGATCGAGGGGCAGATCGGCAAGGCCTTTGTTGTCGGTCGCGACAGCGGCGTTGCCGGCGCAAAGCTCGCTCCCTTCCGCCTCGACCAGGGGCCGGCCAGCTTCGCTCCTCTCGGCGCGCGGGACACGGGCATTACCAAAGTGGTCTGATGGCCGTATCCGCTTCGGCGGAGCCGCGCGCTAACGGGCTCCATGCCGACGCTCATCCCCATCCTTGGAGACCAGCTGTCTTTTCATCTGGCGTCGCTGGCCGATGCCGATCGCGCCGACAGCATCCTCCTGATGATGGAGGTGGCGGAAGAGGCAGGCTATGTCCGGCATCACAAGGCCAAGATCGCCCTGATCCTGTCCGCGATGCGCCACCATGCCGCAGCGCTGCGCGCAGCCGGCTGGCAGGTGGATTACATCCGCCTCGACGATCCCGAAAACAGCGGCAGCTTTACCGGAGAGGTTGCACGCGCCATCGCCCGGCACAGCCCCGATCGCATCATCATCACCGAACCCGGCGAATGGCGCCTGCTCGCCGCGATCGAGGCATGGGAAACTTTGTTCGGCATTCCCGTTTCGATCCGCGAGGACAGCCGCTTCATCGCGTCGCACGCGCTGTTCAACGCTTGGGCCGATGATGGGCGCAAGCAGCTCAGGATGGAATATTTCTATCGCCTGATGCGGCGCGAAACCGGGCTGCTGATGGAGGGCGACCAACCCGCCGGCGGGCAATGGAACTTCGATGCCGAGAACCGCCGCCCGGCGCGCGAGGCGCCAGTGCCACCCGCACAGCCGCGCCATGAGCCGGATGCGGTTACGCGCGAGGTGCTGACGCTGGTCGCGACGCGTTTTGCCGAGCATCCCGGCAGCATCGATCATTTCGCCTTTGCTGTGACGCGCGAGCAGGCCGAGGCGCAGATGCTCTGGTTCCTCAACCATGCGCTGCCCGGTTTTGGCGACTGGCAGGATGCGATGCTGACCGGCGAACCATTCCTGTGGCATTCGTTGCTGAGTCCGGCGCTCAACATCGGCCTCATTGATCCGCTCGAGCTATGCCGCGCAGTGGAGAGCGCGTGGCGCGCAGGGCGTGTGCCGATCAATGCCGCCGAAGGCTTCATCCGCCAGATCATCGGCTGGCGCGAATATGTGCGCGGCATTTATTGGCGCGAAGGCCCGCACTATGTGGAGCGCAACCACCTCCATGCGCGGCGGCCGCTGCCCGATTTCTACTGGACCGGGGCAACCGACCTCAACTGCCTTGGGCAGGCGCTGCGCCAGACGCTCGACCATGGTTATGCCCACCATATCCAGCGGCTAATGATCACCGGCAATTTCGCACTGATTGCCGGCATTGATCCGCACGCGCTGCACCAATGGTATCTCGCCATCTATGTCGATGCTTTTGAGTGGGTGGAGGCGCCCAACACCATCGGCATGAGCCAGTTTGCCGACGGCGGCCTGCTGGGATCCAAACCCTATGCGGCCGGTGGTGCCTATGTGAACCGGATGAGCGATTATTGCCGGGACTGCCGCTATGATGTGAAGCAGCGCACCGGCCCACAGGCCTGTCCGCTGAATGCGCTTTACTGGGACTTCCTTGTGCGCAACCGCGAAACAATCGGCGGCAACCCGCGCCTGGCCATGCCCTATCGCAGCTGGGACCGCTTCGATGGTGCAACGCAAAATAAAATCCGCAATTCCGCTTCGGCATTCCTTGCCAAGCTGGAGGGCAGCCCATAGGTTGGCGCTCCCTCCCCGGGAACAGACACAAAGAATCGCGCCGCGCATCAATTTCTCTCCACGCGCGGACGCAATCAGGGAGCAGGCAGGATATGGAACCGCTGGTCACAACCGAATGGCTCGCCAAGGAATTGGGCGCGAGCGATCTCAGGATCGTCGACGCCACCCGATTCATGAGCGGGTCTGAACGCGACGCGCGCGCCGAATATGAGGCCGGGCACATTCCGGGCGCGGTCTTTATGGATCTTGCCGAATTGGTCGATCAGACCAACCCTATCGAAAACATGGCGCCCAAGGCGGAAAAATTCGCCAGCCGCATGCAGAGCCTCGGCCTCGGCGATGGCAGCCGTATCGTCCTTTATGATGACAGCCCGCTGGCCAGCGCGGCGCGCGCCTGGTGGCTGCTCAAACTGTTCGGCGCGCATGACGTGGCGCTGCTCGACGGTGGCCTCGCCAAGTGGAAGGCCGAAGGGCGTCCGCTTGAAATGGGCAACCACACGCTGCGCCACCGGCACTTCACTGTGTGGCGGGATGCCAACGCCGTGCGCACCAAGGAACAGATGCTCGGCAATCTGGACAGCGATGCCGAGCAGGTGGTCGATGCCCGCCCCTCGAAGCGCTTCACCGGCGAAGACCGCGATCCGCGTCCGGGCATGGCGCCGGGCCACATTCCAGGTTCGCGCAGCCTGCCGCACAGCCAGCTGTTCAACGCCGATGGCACCTGGAAACAGGGTGACGCGCTGCGGGCAGCCTTTGCCGACGCCGGCGTCAATCTCGGCCGTCCGTTGGTCGCGACCTGCGGCAGCGGCATGACCGCAAGCGCCGTTGCCTTTGCCGCGCACCTGCTCGGCAAGGAAGATGTCGCGGTCTATGACGGCAGCTGGACCGAATGGGGCGCCGACCCGGCAACGCCGAAGGCCACCGGCGCGGCCTGAGCCAACCGCTCAGGCGCGCGGCACCGCTGCGCCAGCCGACATTCCCTTTCTGCGCCAAAGGCGATAGGGTCAGGTGCATGACCGGTAAGAGCCCTGACCAGCGCCCCGCGACCCAAGTCGTGACCGGCGGGCGGCGGTCCGAATGGACCGGTGATCCGCGGCTGGGCGGCGGTATCGTCAACCCGCCGGTGTGGCGGGCATCGACGATCCTCTATGACAGCGTGGCCGATCTCGATACGCGGGGGCGCAACACCCATGACCGGCTGTTCTACGGGCGGCGCGGCACCCCCACGCAATGGGCGCTGGCCGAGGCGCTGACCGCACTGGAACCGGGCGCGGAAGGGACATTGCTCTATCCTTCGGGTGTCGCGGCCATTGCCGCGGGGCTGATCGCGATCCTTTCCCCCGGTGATCATCTGCTGATGGTCGACAGCGCCTATGATCCGACGCGCAGCCTGTGTGACGGGCTGCTCGCGCGCATGGGTGTGCGCACCACTTATTATGACCCGTCGGTCGGCGCGGGCATTGCCGCGCTGATCGAACCGGACACGAAGCTCATCTTCCTCGAAAGCCCGGGCAGCCTTACCTTCGAGGTGCAGGATGTTCCCGCCATCGTCGCCGTCGCCAAGGCGCACGGCATCGTGACGATGATCGACAACACATGGGCGACCCCGCTGCTGTTCCCTGCGCTGACGCATGGGGTGGACATCAGCATGATGAGCCTGACCAAATATGTCGGCGGCCATTCAGACGCGCTGATGGGATCATTGACCGCGACAGCGGCCCTGTGGCCGCGTCTGCGGGAGGCCGCCTATCAGCTCGGCCAGCATGTCGCGCCGGATGATTGCGCGCTGATGCTGCGCGGGCTTCGAACGCTCGACGTCCGCCTCACCCGCCATGGGGAAAGCGGGCTCACAATCGCCAACTGGCTCAGCAGTCAGCCAGCGGTCGGCACCATGCTCCACCCCGCCATCCCCGGCTGCCCGGGACATGCGCTGTGGAAACGCGATTTCCGCGGCACGAGCGGACTGTTCGCGTTCACGCTGAAGGGCGCGAGCAAAGACGAGCGCGCCGCATTCATCGACGCGCTAACCCTGTTCGGCATCGGCTATAGCTGGGGCGGTTTCGAAAGCCTCGTCGTGCCAGCCAATCCGCCCCGAAGCGCGGTGCCATGGCAGTCGGACGGACCGCTGGTGCGCCTGTCGATCGGGCTGGAAGATCCGGCCGATCTGATCGCCGACCTTGATCAGGCGTTGAAGGCGGCCGGGCTCCAGACCTGAACCGCTCCGAGGGCTCCCTCAGCCCTTGCCGTCGGCCAGCGCGATGGCGCGCAGCACCATTTCACGTGCCTCTGCGGCATCACCCCAGCGGCCGACACGCACCCACTTTTCCGGCTCCAGATCCTTATAGTGGGTGAAGAAATGCTCGATCTGCGAAAAGACGATGTCGGGCAGATCATCGCGCTCGCGGACGTTGGTGTAATAGGGGAAGGTCTTGGTGTCGGGCACACACACCAGCTTTTCGTCCCCGCCATGCTCATCCTCCAGATGCAGGACAGCGATCGGGCGGGCGCGCACAACGCAGCCTGCAAGGAAGGGCGAGCGCGCGATGACCAGCGCATCGAGCGGGTCACCATCATCGCATAATGTGTGCGGGATGAAGCCGTAGTTGGCCGGATAACGCATCGGCGTGTGCAGGATACGGTCGACAAACAGGGCACCGGAGGCCTTGTCGAACTCATATTTGACCGGCTCACCGCCGGCCGGCACTTCGATGATCACATTGACATTATTGGGCGGATTGCCGCCGGTCGGTATGGCTGTGATGTCCATGGGAGTTCTGGTCCTTGCCGCTGAAAAGGGAGAGGGGCGGGTTGTTTTGCCCGCCCCCTAACCTTTCCAGCCGCCGAGGGCCAGATACCAACCTGTCTCAGAGTGAGAAGGTCAGCGTCACGAACACCTGCCGCGGATTGCCGTAGAAGGCAGTCAGCGTCCCTTCACGGCCCAGCGTTGCCACCGGCAGGCCGTTGACCAGCGTCGGCACGCCCGTCGTCGCATTGCCCGCGATGAAGCTGTAGCCCGAGGTGATATATTCCTTATCGGTCAGGTTGCGGCCGTAGAGGCCGATGCTCCACCGGTCATCGGGCGCGGTGTAGACGATGCTGGCATCCCACAGCGCATAGCCCGACTGGTCGATATAAGGGTTCGGGATCTCAAACTGGTTGACGCTGCTGCGATAGGAGACGGTCGTACCCAGGTTGAGACGGCCGGCACCGAGCGGGGTCATGTAGGCCAGCGTGCCGCTCGCAGTCCATTCAGGCGTGTTCTGCACCTGGCGGAAGTTCGCGACATCGGTCGGCACATTGGCGATGTTGGTGATATATTCGTCGAACTGGGCGTCGATATAACCGACCGCACCCATCAGGCTCAGACGGTCGCCATCAGCGGCGATGCCTTCACCCAGACGCGCGTTGAACTCGGCCTCGACACCCTTGAAGGTCGCCGCGCCGGCGTTTGACGTGACGCCGCAGAAGGACGGCAGGCCGGCCACCGTACAGGCAACCGAACCCGGGATCTGGATGTCGGTATAGTCGGCATAGAAACCGGCAAGCGCGAGATAGAGCGCACCGTCAAACAGATTGCCCTTGTAGCCGATCTCATAGCTGTCGACGCTTTCGGGGCGGAAGCTCAGGAACTGCGCGACCTCGGTATTTTCACCGCGGATGCCGTTGCCGTTATAGTCCGGCGCATTGGCACCGACCCCGCGCGGATCGAAGCCGCCGCCCTTGAAGCCCTGACTGAAGCTTGCATAGACGGTGGTGTCATCGTTCGGTTCCCAGCTCGCCAGAACGCGCGGGGTGAATTTGTTGAACGAACGGCTGCCCTGGAAATTGGTGCTGGCCGCACCGAAGGGAACGCCGGCACCGCCGAAGAAGGGCGAACCGCCGCCCAGATAATTCTGGCGCAGGATGTTCGCGCTACGCTCATCCCAAGTGTAGCGGCCACCCAGCGTGATGCTGAACTGGTCACTGAAATCATAGGTGAATTCGCCGAATACGGCGTAGGTTTCGGTGTCGACCGCCGCATTGGTGAAGGCGGTGAGGCCGGCGAGCGTGTTGAACAGACGCACGTCGAACAGCGTGTCCGCTGTGGCGTCGAGATAGTAGAAGCCGACCAGACCGTTGAGCCGGTCGCTGTTGTAGAGCAGCTGGAATTCCTGGCTGATCTGTTCGTTGAAATAGGCGCCCGGAACATCGACGTCCGCCGCGGGCAGTGCGTCAAAATCGATCGGGGTGAAGCTGTCATCCTTACGCCAGGCGCTGATCGAGCGGAGCGTGAGGCTGTCATTGAGGTCGATCGAGACGTTGATCGCGCCGCCATAGGCTTCGATATCCTGTTCCGGATCGACGAGACCGCCACGGGTATCGAACACATTGGCGAGCACCGGAGCACCGGTGAGCAGGCCGGGGATCAGACGATGGCCACCGCGCGGATCGCTCTGGTCACGGGTATAGTCACCCGTGATGCGGATCATCACCGGTTCGCCATAGCCACCGAGCTCAACCGTGCCGCGCGCGGCCCAGACATCCTTGTTGTAATTCTCACGACCGGTGGTGAGATTGTCACCAAAGCCACCGCGCGAGAGGCGCGCGACGCTGCCGCCGACGCGGAGCAGGTCACCAACCGGCGCGGACACAGTGACCACGCCATCGGCCTGATCATAGGTGCCGTAGGTTGCGCGCACCCGCAGCGAGAAATCCTGCGGCAACATGCGCGTCACATATTTGACCGCGCCGCCGATGGTGTTGCGACCGTAGAGCGTGCCCTGCGGTCCGCGCAGCACTTCGATCCGCTCCACATCATAAATGTCGAGCACGCCCGCCTGCGGACGGTTGAGATAGACGTCATCGAGATAGATGCCGACGCCCGGTTCAAAGCCCGAGACAGGATCCTGCTGGCCGATGCCACGGATGAAGGCCGAAAGTGTCGAGTTGGAACCGCGCGATGTTTCCAGCGTGGTGTTGGGCGTGATCGCCCCGACGTCGGTGATATCGAGAGCGCCGCGCTGTTCGAGAGCTTCGCCAGAGAAGGCGCTGACCGCGATCGGAACGTCAATCAGGCTTTCCTCGCGGCGGCGAGCGGTGACGACGATATCCGCGCCATCCTCTGCTTCCATCCCGGCATCCTGCGCGAAAGCAGGCTGGGCGAGCAAAGCTGATACGGCAACCGAGGCAAGGGTCAGGGTGCGCACATTGCGCAGCATGGTCTTCATCATCATCCTCCCACGATGCGGGCCATTCCGCCATGTCCGGCCGATGTTGCGCCCGCTCTCATGCTGCTATAATGAAAGTTGAACCGACTTTCAACTTTGCCGCCGCGGGAGGGGTGCAGGATGGATGCAAGGCGTGACATCGCTGCAACAGACGAGGACAGCGAACCGGTCGCCCCGGCGCGTGGCGCAAAGACACCGCGCACCGCCCGGGGCGAGCGGACGCTGCGCGCGCTGCTCGATGCTGCCGCCGTCGAGTTCGGCGAGCGCGGCTATCATGAAGGATCGATCAGCGGCATCACCAGCCGCGCCGGCGTCGCGCTCGGCAGTTTCTACACCTATTTCGATTCCAAGGATGCCATCTTCCGGGCGCTGGTGACCGATATGTCGGCGCGGGTGCGCGATCATGTTGCCCCTGCACTTGCCGCCGCCCCTGATGCGCTGGCAGCCGAACGTGCCGCGTTAGAGGCATTCCTCGCCTTCGCCAGCAGCCACAAGGAAATCTACCGCATCATCGACGAGGCCGAGTTCGTCGATCCTGACAGTTTCCGCGCCCATTATGAAACGACGGCACAGCGTATCGCCGCCCGCCTTGCCAAGGGTTCGGAATCGGGGGCGATGCGCCCCGGCCTCGGCGAGGTACACGCCTGGGCGATCATGGGGATGAACGTGTTCCTCGGCCTGCGCTACGGCGTGTGGGGCGATGGCGCCGCCAGTGCCGAAGTGGCGCGCGAAGCCAATGAGCTGATCGCGCAAGGAATCGCGGCACGCGCAGCGGACTGAACAGGGCAGAAAACCCGATCCCGCGGCGGACCAGGCGCCCATCATCCTGCGGCAAGAATGGCGGTGCCGAAACGGGCGTTGCACCAAAAGTGATGGGCGCTGCCCTCTTTGCTGTCCCGTGACACACCGAAGTATGTCCTGAACTGCGCGAGGTCAGCGCCCACTTCGCCGATGGTCGGCTTCACGCGCCTCCGACTGATCGGTCCGGTGAGGGACTAATGATCCGGTCAGCGCCAGCCTGTTCGGCGGGCGGTTCGGGCTGCGCAGGTTCCCGAAGGTTCCTTGCGCTGCCCTCCCCTGGACCGGCTGTCCCGCCTTGCCGTGGTAAAGAAGCAAGCTCCTCACCTTGGCGCGGCCGACCTTTCCGGTCCGGTCGCCCGGGCTGTCCACTGCTGCTCCGCCATCCGTCTGCGCGAACGCTTTCTTCCGGTTTTACTGCGGTCTCTTTCCCGTGCTTGGCTCTCGGGTTGCTGTCGCTCAGACCCTAGGAATTGCTTGCGCTTTTCCGCCTTTCTGGCTCCGGCTTCCGTCCTGCCGATGACATGAAGCTGTCATGGGAAAGGGTGAGTCGCAAAGCCCCATTGCGCGGAGTCATCCACACCGCGCAGCAGAATCTGTGGATAAGTCAAAAGGGGTGAAAGGATGTTGCGCAAGGGCGCAATCAGGCGCGCCCGAGGTCACCCTTGCCGACCGTGCCGCCTGCCATTTCGAGCATCCGATCGAGGCTTTTCTTTGCCTTCAACCGAAGCGCCTCATCCAGCTCGATGCGCGGCTCGAGGTCGCGCAGCGCGAGGTAGAGCTTTTCGAGCGTGTTGAGCGCCATATAGGGGCAGATGTTGCAGTTGCAGTTGCCGTCCGCACCCGGCGCGCCGATGAAGGTCTTTTCCGGCACCGCTTTTTCCATCTGGTGGATGATGTGCGGTTCCGTGGCGACAATCAGCGTGTCTCCACCCATCGTCTTGGCAAATTGCAGGATTCCGCTGGTCGAACCGACATAATCGGCATGGTCGATGATGTGCGGCGGGCATTCGGGATGCGCGGCAACCGGCGCACCGGGATGCTGCGCCTTCAGCTTGATCAGCTCGGTTTCGCTAAACGCCTCATGGACGATGCAGACGCCCGGCCAGAGCAGCATGTCGCGACCGAACTTACGGTTGAGATAGCCACCGAGATGCCGGTCGGGACCGAAGATGATCTTCTGCTCCGGCGGAATCTGGGCGATGATCTGACCCGCAGACGAGCTGGTGACGATGATGTCGCTGAGCGCTTTCACCTCGGCCGAGCAGTTGATGTAGGTGAGCGCGATATGATCGGGATGGGCCGCGCGGAACCGCGCGAACTGTTCGGGCGGGCAGCTGTCCTCCAGGCTGCAGCCGGCATCCATATCCGGCAGCACGACGATCTTGTCGGGCGACAGGATCTTGGCGGTTTCCGCCATGAACTTGACCCCGCAGAAGGCGATGACGTCAGCGTCTGTTTCCGCCGCCTTGCGGCTGAGTTCCAGCGAATCGCCGACGAAATCGGACAGGTCCTGAATTTCCGGCCGCTGGTAATAATGGCCGAGGATAACGGCGTTGCGTTCCTTCTTCAGGCGCTGGATCTCGGCGACGAGATCGAGACCGGACAGGTTTTCGCGGGACTGGGCAGTCATGGCTATCGGCTCCGGCCCGAAACGGGCAGGGCGTAAATGCCCCTGCCATCCCCGGCGGACAAGCCGGGACAGCGACTATTTTCGTTCACAGGCCCGGCGATGACACGCCACAGGGCAGATCAGAGCGATTGATAACTCGCACACTCGGGCGCCGGGCTATCCATCTCATAGCGGCGGGTGGCCGGATTGTAGCGCAGCGTGCGCTGGAAACTGCATTCGGGATCACGCCGTTCGACCAGGTCTTCTGCCGACAATGGCGGCGCGCTGCTGCTGTCCTGGGTAGGATAGGCGGTGCGCGGAAAGGCGGTAGCAACACTGCTGTAGCCCAGGTCGGGATAGGCACCGCCGCGATTTTCCATGAGCGACAGGCTGGGCGCGAAGCGGTAGATGTCATGACAGGCCTCGCGCCGTTTCTGCACATCTTCCTCGCCAAAGCAGGCGCGCAGCTGCGCCTCGCCATTCCAGCGCACATCGAGCAGTTCGGGGCCGAGTGTCGCCGTATCTTCGGCAACCACCAGCTGGAACAGGTGCAAGCGCTCGGCGCGTGCAAAGCCGCCCGAGTAGGAGAGCGGCGTGCTGCGCACGATGCCGACCAGATAGGCGCGCGCACCCGGCACGTCGGGATTAGCGGGGAGGCGGATGGCGCGATCCCACACCCGCACGTCATTGCCATCATCCATTCCCACATGCGCCGGCAGCGCCGCAAGGATCTGGGCTGGACCTGCTGCCGGATCCATATCGAACAGTTCGAGCATGGCCGAACCGTCCTCACCGCGCACGATCCGGAGGCAGTCGCCATAGCCTTCGGAACAGAGATAATGCTCGCCATCAGGGTAGCGGACAAAGTTGAGGCCGATTTCCCGCGGCGGAAGCATCGCCACCATGAGCGGGGGCCCCTCTGGCGCAGGCTGCGCCAGTGCCAATGCGAGCATCAATGCCGAAGCTGCCATGCCTCCCCCTCCCTTTCCGCCAACCCGCGCGCCTCAAGGTCGAGAAGATGCGCGAGCACACTGCGCCCGGCGGCGCCGACCAACTTGCGATCAAGCCCTTTGTACATCACCTCCACCATCGCAGGGATGGCACGGGGGCCGGAGCCCAGCTCGCGCAGGATCTGCGCCTCGCGGCTCTTGCGGTGGCCAAGCATGCCGCGCACCAGCTGGCGCGGCTTTTCCACCGCAGGGCCGTGCGCGGGGTAGTAGATGCGGTCTTCACGCGCATAGAGTTTTTCGAGACTCGCCATGTAATCGGCCATGTTGCCGTCTGGCGGGCTGACCACGCTGGTGGACCATTTCATCACATGGTCGCCGGTGAACAGCGCACCGCTTTCCACAAGGGCGAAGCACAGATGGTTGGATGTGTGGCCAGGCGTTGCGACGGCCTCAAGCGTCCAGCCGTCTCCCGAAATGCGCTCACCATCGCTCAGCACCCGGTCAGGCGCATAGTCGGCATCGAAAGCGGAATCGGCACGCGGGCCATCATCGCTGAGGGCAAGCGGCGCGCAGCCGATGACCGGTGCGCCGGTGATCGCCCGCAATGGCGCGGCCGCCGGGGAATGATCGCGATGGGTATGGGTGCACATAATGGCGGCAACGCGTGCATCCCCCACAGCAGCGAGGATAGCCTCGACATGGCCGGCGCCATGGCCATCATCGAACCCCTTGGGATCGCCCATGCTGAGGCCGGTGCCGACCGGACCGGGATCAATCACCGCGACATCGGCGCCTGCCCCGACAATCCAGGTCTGGGTGCCGGTAAAGGTATAGGGTGAGGGGTTTGGCGCAAGCACGCGGCGGACCAGCGGCTCATGCCGCTCCCATTCACCGGCCCGCAGCGAATCCGGCCAAGGCTTTTCCATCGTCACGCTGCCCATGTGGCACCGGTTAGCCGAAATCGGAAGGCTTGGATAAAAAAGGCCGGAGCGGGGCACGCCCGCTCCGGCCAGTAATCCCGGAGCCTTTGCGGAGACCCCCGGGGAACAGAACCCGTTTCCAACGCCTATCAGTCGGATGTCGTGCGGTTCGCCTCAGCCTCTACGGCAGCGATGGCGGAATCGAGTTCGGCAATCGCCGAATCGCGGGCTTCCGCCGGCAGGTGACGGGAATCTATAGAGGCAAGGGCGTTGCGCGCGCGACGCAGCGCTTCGACCTGCAAGTGCGGAGTTGCGAGGCGTTCCACGCAACGGACAAGGCGAATCTGCGGCTGGCCGGCCTCACCGAGGGCAGCGGATCCGAATAACTCGGCTTCAACCGCATCGTTGCAGGCCCGCACACGAATAAGCGATTGCGCATGACCGTTGGCGGCCCGCGCTTCAGCCGCGGCAGCGCGTGCCTGTTCACGGGCATAAGCCATGAGAGCCGCAATTTCGGTGCGATCCATACCGTCCATCGCCCGGCTGTGGCGGATCACCATGCGATGGCGTGCCATATCTTCACGTGCGGCAGCAATGGCCGCGCCGGCGCCCTCGGCAGCCTGTGTCGCTGAATCGGCCTGATCCTGACTGCGATCAACGGTGATCACCCGGACACTGGCGCGAGGTTCCAGCGGGGCAAGCGGCTGGGGCGGTTGGGGCGAGTCAGCTACCGCAGGGGCAGCGGGCGGGGCAGGCGGTGCGGGAACCGCTGGATCGGCGCTGACCGGGCTGGCGGTCAGCGCAAGCAAGCCAAGCGCGGAGATCACGGCCAGCGCGGCCCCGGTACGACGACGCAAAACAGAGGCGGGGGGCTGAGCAAGCATGAACAGTCTCTCCTTCAACCTCTCTTGTCCGATCAGCGGGCTGGCAAAGGCGCTGGCCCGGCCGGTAGCCGCCTTGGCCAACGTACGCGCATAGAGCGCCTTTTCCGCAGGGGTCGACCGGTCCAAAACGGTGGTATCACAGGCCGCCTCCTGATCAAAGCGGAAGGCGCGCCATGCCCGCCCGATCAGCGGGTGGAACCAGTGCAACGCTGCAAACAGGACAGCAAAGGCATTGGCCCACAAATCCCCGCGGCTGTGATGCGCCAGCTCGTGCCGGATCGCGAGCGCCCGTTCGGCATCCGTCAGCGGCAAGCGTTCATCGTCAGGCAGGACGATAGCCGGCGCCATCAGCCCGAACGCCAACGGCCCCGTCACAGCGGCGCTGCGATACAAGCGCACGCTGCCGTGCCATTCAACCAGCTCGGCATCATCGAGGCTGGCCAGCATCCGGCGGTGCGCCAGCCACAGGCGGGTCATCGCCACGGCCGCGCCACCGGCCCAGAGCAGCGCGATCGCCGCCAACAGCGCTTCGGCAGAGACCAGGCGAGAGACAGACATGATGGCATCGCTGGCGGCTGCCAGCACCGGATCAGCCGAAAAGAGCCAAGGCGTGGTCATCTCCATAGTCGGCAGCGCATTCATTGCCGTTGGTGCGACATCGCCAGCAAACCAGGGGGAAGGCAGCGGCGGCAGGATGAGCCGCGCGGCAGGCAGCGCCCACAAGGCATAGGCAAGGCGCGGACCGCACAGTTGAGCGACGGGACGGCGCACCAGCAATACAAGAAGAATAAGCAGGCTCGTCGCCAGCAGCGTATCCGCCAGCCAACCGGCAAAGCCATCGAGGCCGAGGCTTAACGCCCCCGTCATGCACCCAGCCTATCGATCAGGGCCTTCAATTCGGCGATGTCATCATCACTCAATGTTTCGGCTTCGGCCAGCTGGGCGACGAGCGGGGAGACGCGCCCGCCGAACAGCCGATCGACCAGACGGCGCGATTCGCGGATGCTGTGGTCGGCGCGATCGACCAACGGCGCATAAAGGTAGCGCCGGCCATCCTCTTCGGCGGACACCGCGCCCTTGGCGACCAGGCGGGACAAGAGCGTTTTGACCGTCTGCAGGCTCCAGTCGCGCGCGCCCTCCAGACGCTGACCGACATCGGCAGCGGACAAGGGCGAGGCTTCCCAGAGAACCTCCATCACCGCCAGTTCCGATTCGCTGATGCGTTCTGCCATCGCACGCTCCCGTCAACTATCTACAGACGTAGGCGTATGGCGCGGTGCGATAGCTGTCAAGGAGCCGCCGGGCGGGCGAGCCACGGGAGAAGATGATGGCGGATGGGCCGGCCGGATGTCGGGAATCTTTACGAAACGCCCGCAGGGTTAACGGCTGTTGACCATCGCAAATCGCCGGAAACCGAGAATTTCTGAAACTGGCACGGGGTCTGCAAAACAGAAGATGTTCCTGAGGGCTTCGCCCACATGAAGCGGGTCGGGCCAGTCTGGTCCCTGGTGCCGATCCGCTTCAACCCGCCCTTCACGGGCGACATTCCGACATGAAAACAGGTCAAGCCGAGGGTGGCGTCAGCGCGATCAGCTTTCGGCGCCGACCATGGTCTGCAGCTCGCCGGCCTCGTACATTTCCATCATGATGTCCGATCCACCGACAAATTCCCCGTCGATGTAGAGCTGGGGGATGGTGGGCCAGTCCGAATAGGCCTTGATGCCTGCCCGGATCTCCTGATCCTGCAGCACATCGACGCTGGCATATTCCGCGCCGAGGCGATCGAGAATGGCGACCGCGCGGCTGGAAAAACCGCACTGCGGAAACAGCGGCGTGCCCTTCATGAACAGCACGATGTGATTGGCGGAAACAATCTCGCCGATGCGGTCAATGGCAGTCTGATCGGACATAAGTCTATCCTTGAAATCGGGTTCAGTCGGGAACGGCAGTGGTCAGCTGCAAAGCGTGAAGTTCGCCGCCCATCCGCCCACCAAGCGCCGCATAGACCGCGCGCTGGCGGGCGATGCGGGAGAGGCTGCGGAAACTTTCGGCAACGACGCGGGCGGCATAATGATCACCATCACCCGCCAGATCGGTGATTGTCACTTCCGCATCCGGGATTCCGGCGCGGATCAGGCGTTCAATCTCTTCGGCGTGCATGGGCATGGGTTTGGCCTCACACGCCTTCGATGAACTGGCGGCGCGCTTCGACCGCTTTGGCGTCGAGCGCGGCACGCACCGTGCCCTCATCGACGTCAACACCGGCAGACACCAGATCAGCGAACAGTTTGCGCACGACATCCTCGTCGCCCGCTTCCTCGAAATCGGCCTGGACGACCGACTTGGCATAAGCGTCGGTTTCCTCTGCCGTCAGCCCCATGCGTTCGGCGGCCCACAGGCCGAGCAGCTTGTTGCGCCGGGCAGTGATGCGGAACTGCAGTTCCTCGTCACGGGCGAATTTCGCTTCGAAAGCGCGTTCGCGATCTTCAAAACTGGTCATGCGATCCCCGGCTGTCCCAGCGGGCAAGGATGCCCGCTCACTGGCTATCGATGTAAGCCGCCAGACGGCGGGCTTCAACAGCATTCACGCAGCAGCGCTTTGCGGCCGCCGATGTCACAATCGCCTCAGGCCGCCAGCAAGTCTGTCACAAGTGACCGCACATCAACGCGCGCTTTCAGGCGTGCGGCAAGCAGCGCAGTGCCGCTGATCTTGCGCTGGACGAACAGGAGATCGGCAGGCGGAATATGCCAGGCAGCGGTATCGCCAGCGATATCCATGCCTTCATCGCGCAATAGCCCAACAAAGGCGCGGTCCCCGAAGTCGAACGCGCCGGGCCGTGTCATTTCCCCGACCACAACGTCGATCATCCGGTCAATACGCGGACCATGGCGGGCAAGCGCTCCGGCGCCGACAAAGCCGGCGGACAGCGCCGCCGCCCGAACCTCTGCCCGTTCCCCCTGCATGAGAGCGGCCAGCAATTGCCGGTATCCCTTGGCGGTTTCGGACGGGACCGGACGGGCAGCACCGAAATCGAGCAGCACCAGACGGCCACTGTCCGGCAGGAAACGATAGTTGGCGAAATTGGGATCGGTCTGCATCACCCCGAATTCGAACAATTCGCGCAGCACCAGTGCAATGAGCGCATGCATCACCCGGTCGCGGACGACCTGGGGCGCATCGGCCAGCGTTTCGATCGGCCGGCTTTGGACAAAGTCCATCGCCAGCACGCGCGCGGTGGTGAACTGGCCGTCGGGCGCTGGCACGACATAGTCGGCAGAGTTGCCGAGCAATGAGCCGAACAGCGCCATCTGCGCGGCCTCCCGCAGATAATCGGCTTCTTCACTCAGCTGCTGCTTGGCGGCGACCAGTAAGGGGTCGATGTCCAGCTCTCGCGGGAGCAAGCCAGACACGCGCAGCAGGGTGGCGACATTGTCGACATCGGCATCAATGCTTTCCGCAACCCCGGGATATTGCACCTTGATAGCCAGAAGCCGGCCATCACGTGTCTGGGCGCGATGCACCTGACCGATCGACGCGGCAGCAATGGGCGTTGCTTCAAACCGGGTAAAGCGGGTCCGCCAATCACGCCCCCATTCGGCCGCCAACACCGTCTGCAACTGCTGCGGGGGCATGCGATAGGCATTCTGCCGCAGCCGCGCCAAAATGTCGGCGAGCTCAGGCGGCAGCATATCGCCGGCATCCATGGAAATCATCTGGCCGAGCTTCATCGCCGCGCCGCGCAAATGGGACAGGCGGTCTGCAATGCGGTTTACGTTCGCCGGGGTGAGCAGCATGTCACGCATGCGCGGGCGCTCACCTTCGGCCAGGCGACGCGCCCCTTCTGCCAGCATGCCCCCCGCAACACCGCCGGCAAGGCGCCCGAATTGCCCGAAACGAGACAGGCGGGTGCGCGGCACTGCCCGACCGCCCGCATCATCTACCATATCGTCCGCATCATCACCGTTCATGCGCCACTCCGCCGGGCGATCACGCGCTGCAGACCCGGCCTGACACGCAGGAATTGGACATACAGCCGCTCCAGCACCGCCAGAAGCAGACGGTTGCGCGCCAGCAGACCGAGCGGGCGCAACAGGGGAATAGCCCGCCACATCGCGGCAAAGGCCGCCGCACCAGAGAGGATTTGTCCGTCTTCGCGGGCATGGAAACGGGCCAGCAGCTGGCCCCTGTCCAGCGGACATACGGTCGCATCATCAGCAGCATCGATGAACTGGATCGCCCCAGCGCGATCAAGCCGGCGCATCAGTGCAATCTCCCGCTGGCATAGCGGGCAGCCACCATCATGCCAGACAGTCACCTTGCTCATCACGACCATCTAGGAACGCGCAGCGGCAATAACATCCCGCCGCGTCGCGGAAAAATGAGGATGGGGCAAAAATCGAGGAGAAATCTGGCTGGAGGCCCGAGCCGGAATCGAACCGGCGTATACGGATTTGCAGTCCGCTGCGTCACCACTCCGCCATCGGGCCAGCCAGGTGGTCTTTCGACAGGCCAGCGCGACTAGACCAGCCGGCAGGGATTGGCAAGCAATCGCCAGTGCCGCTTTGCAACGCGGGCTTGCGTCCGGTAAGGGCTGGCAGCACGCCGCCATACTGTATTACCATTGCAATACAGAACGGGGCGGGCTATCTGTCTGCCACAATCGAGTTTCCGGACCGCGCCATGACCGTCGCCACCCTTTCCGCCTCCGACCAGACCGCCGCCGTGCAGCGCCGTGCCATGGTCGATAGCCAGCTTCGGACCAATGACGTCAACGACCCGGCGCTAGTCGCGGCGCTGCTTGAGACAGCGCGCGAGCCGCACCTGCCCGAAGCCGCCCGCGCCGGGGCCTATATCGACCGCGCCATTCCGCTGAGCGAGGGGCGCGCGCTCAACCCGCCGCTGACCACGGCACGGCTGATGGCCGATGCGAGCATCAAGGCTGGACAGAATGTTCTGCTGATCGGCGCGGCCACCGGCTATTGCGCGGCTCTGATCGCTGCGCTGGGCGCGCGCGTTACCGCGGTAGAAGAAAAGGCCGCGCTGATTGCCCTTGGTCGCGCCGCACTTGGCGAACGAAGCGACATCCGCTGGGTGGAAGCGCCGCTCACGGCAGGCGCGCCGGACGGCGCACCCTATGACGTGATGATTGTCGATGGCGCCATCGAAGCTCTGCCACAGGCCCTGCTGGCCCAGCTCCGCCCCGGCGCGCGAGTCGCAACCGGCCTTGCTGATGGTAGTGTGACACGACTCGCCCGTGCCGTTGCCATCGAAGGCGGCGCGCCGGTCGCGCCCTATGCCTTTGCCGATCTCGAGTGCGTGCATCTGCCGGGATTTGCCGCGCCACCCCGCTTTACCTTCTGAATCGGACCCTTATGCGACTCTCCCCCCGTTCGCTGCTCCTCGCCGGTGCGCTGGCCATGTTCACCGTTCCAGCCGGGGCGGAAACGCTGCGCGATGCCCTGGCCGCAGCCTATGAGAGCAACCCGACCCTTGCCGCCGCCCGTTCAGGCCAGCGAGTCGCCGATGAAAGCGTGCCCATCGCCCGCGCGGACGGCCTTCCCAACCTCGGATCGAGCGTCGGTTTCAACGAAGTGCTGAAGCAGGGCAGCAACAATATCTTCGCGCCCGACCGCACCCTTTCCGTGCAAGCGCAACTTACCGTCCCGCTGTATCAGGGCGGAGTTGTGCGCAACAGCATCCGCGCTGCCGAGACGCGGGTTGAGGCCGGGCAAGCCGTGCTGCGTGGCACGGAAGCGGCGGTGTTCAGCCAGGTGGTCGGGGCCTATATGGACGTGCTGCGTGACGAGGCGGTCGTTGCGCTCAACCGCAACAATGTTGAGGTGCTGACCGTCAATCTGCAGGCGACGCGCGACCGGTTCGACATCGGCGATCTGACCCGCACCGATGTTGCCCAGTCCGAATCGCGCCTCGCACTGGCGCAAGGCAATCTGCAGGCCGCCGAAGCGCGGCTCATTGCGAGCCGCGAATCCTATGTCCGGCTGGTCGGCAACGCACCGGGCGCGCTTCAATCCCCGCCACCTCTGCCGGGTCTGCCCGACAGCGCCGACCTGGCGGTGGAGGCCGCGCTCGCCGATAACCCCGATCTCGAGGCGGCAACCATAGAGGCCCGTGCCCGCGGGTTTGACGTGCGCGCCGCACAGGGCACACGCATGCCGCGCGTGTCGCTGACCACCGGTGGCAGCTACAATGATTTTCTCGGAACGATCGGCAGCGGTATCCCGGGTGTTTCCGCCCAGCAGACACAGACCAGCGCCTCAACCGGCGTCACGGTAACGGTGCCGCTGTTTCAGGGCGGGCGGCCCGCTGCCCGCGTCCGTCAGGCGCAGGCCCGCGAAAGCCAAGCCCTCGAACAGCTGATTGAAGCGGAGCGCGGCATCATCGCACAGACCCGCGCTGCCTATGCCAGCCTGCGTGCGGCCCAGCAGGTGGCCCAATCGAGCGAGATTGCAGTCGCCGCCGGGCGCCTCAGCCTTGAAGGTGTGCGGGCCGAAAACAGCGTTGGCACACGCACCATCCTCGACATCCTCAACGCCGAGCAGGAGCTGCTCAACGCGCAGGTGCAACTGGTGAGCGCACGGCGCGACGCCTATGTCGCAGGCTTCACTCTGCTGGCCGCCATGGGCCGCGCAGAGGCCGAAGATCTGGGCATCGCCGCTGGCGAAATGCTCTATGATCCCGCCGCCAATTACGAGCGGGTACGGGGCCGCATGTGGGACTGGGATCAGGACCCTGATCCCGCGGCCGTCGCCACCCGCACCATCGGCATAGCAGCGCAGGACGCCAGCATTCCCACCGGCAGCACGCCCCAGCTGGCCCAATAGGCGCGCAGGGCTGGCCTTCGCCGGGGCCAACGGCTATGGCGGACCCTGATGGATCGTGCCGTTGCGGGACAGAATCGCACGGCGCGTGGTGCTTCGGGGGCAAACAGGACAATGGGCGATATGTCTCGCGAACCTTCCATGGAAGAAATCCTGTCTTCGATCCGTCGCGTCATGGCGCGCGATGAGGAAGCGCGCAGCGCGGGCCTTGCCGATGTTTTTCCTGCCAGCGATGATGCTGCCGACGATGATATTGCCGACGATGTTCTCGAGCTCACCGGCGGGGAACGGCCGGAGGACGATGCGCTGACTGGCATAGCGCATGGCGCCGCATCGCAAGCTGACAGCGCTTCGCCGGAATTGGTCTCTGCCGTATCCGCCGCCGCTTCGCGTCAGTCGCTCGAAACGCTCGCGGCCGTGCTTGCAGGCAATGCCGCGCCGCAGGCTTCACCAGCGGCCCCAGTATCCGGTGACACCAGCGTCAACGCTCTGGTTGAAGCCGCGTTGAAGCCGGCATTGAAGCAATGGCTCGACGCGCATCTGCCAGAGATCGTCGAGCGGCTGGTGTCGCGTGAAATCGCCCGGATCACCGGCAGCAAATTCTGACCGCTTGACCGCAGACGCGCCGCCCACCAGTGGGCGGACAATGCCGCTTCATCTCACCAAGATCGCCTATGGGTGCGACAGCCTAGCGCTGCTCGAAGCGCGGCTTGCTGCGCGCGGCGAGGAAGCGCGACTGACGACGCGTTATCGGCCCAAGCGCGAGAGCGAAATGGCCGGCGGCTCGCTCTACTGGATCATCGCCCACCGTATCGTCGCGCGCTCACCAATATTGCGGTTCGACGAGGCGGAAGGAGGCCGTACCGATATCGTCATCGCCGCACGCGCCATCCCCGTGCTGCCGCGCCCGCGCCGCGCGCACCAGGGCTGGCGCTACCTGGCTGACAGCGATGCCCCGCCGGATCTGGCCGGGATGGGTAGCGGGATCGAAGAATTGCCGGCCGGCATGCGAGAGGAACTAGGCGCGCTCGGCCTGGTCTAGACCGCCTCAGCCGTCGGCAAGCCAGCGTTCGAACAGGCTGTGCGCAATGGCATAGGGCGGCGGGGCAATGAAGGGCGCGTCCGCATCCCCCGCCATCGCGGCAGCAACGCCCGCACGATCCACCCACATCGCATCCTCAAGCTCGGTTGTGTCGAGCGTGATATCCCGTGCTTCGGCTTGGGCGACGCAGGCGATCATCAGCGAGGAGGGGAAAGGCCAGGGCTGGCTGGCGATATAGCGGACGTCGCGCGCGACAATCCCCGCTTCCTCCGCCAATTCGCGCGCCACCGCTTCCTCAAGCGATTCGCCGGGTTCAACAAACCCCGCCAGCGCCGAATAGCGACCAGCCGGAAAGCCCGGCTGTCGCCCCACCAGCACCGCGCCATCATGCTCCGCAAGCATGATCACCACCGGGTCGGTGCGCGGGAAATGCTGCGCCCCACACTGGCCGCAATCGCGTTGCCAGCCGCCCTTGGCGATATGCGTGGGGCCGCCGCACTGCGCGCAAAAGCGATGCCGGGCGTGCCAGTCCACCAAACTGCGCGCCGCGCCATAGAGCGCCATTTCTTCCGGCCGCAGGAAGGACAGCACGCGCCATGCGCTGCGCGACCGGCCATCGACGCGCACCCCGGCCGGCGGCACAGCGGCGAAACGCGGCTTACCGTCGGCAAGACCGAGGAACACCAGCTCGGCATCGGCAGGAGCATCGGCCATCGACCCCCAGGCCAGCCGCCCTTCGCCATCCTCCACCGGATCAATGCCGTCGAGCATCAAAAGGCGCGCCGACAATGAGGCCATGGCATCAGCCAGCGCCCCGGGGTCGGTCCGCATATGATCGGCGCGGTCGATGCGCGCGCCGGTGAAGCCCGGTATGCTGAAACTCATCCCGCGGCGCGCATCATCGCCATGAGATCGGCAATCGCGACTTCGCCAACGCGACGCTGGAAGTCATAAACCTCCGACGGCATATAGTTGGCATAAGCCCCGAAGCGCAGGCCGCGCCGCGGATCAACGAAGCCGATCGTGCCGGCTGCACCAGCCCAGCCGAAAATGCCCTCACCCTGCGGCGATCCGGGCAGCGATACGCGCCCGCCCGCGCCGAACCCCTGACCAGCCACAAATGTGCCTTCGGTATCCGTACCTTCGGGCAGGATATTGGACATGGCGAGCCGCGCTGTTTCGGGGGAAAGGATGCGGACGCCATCGAGCGTGCCCTGCCCCGCCAGCATGGCAAGGAAGCGATCATAATCACGTGCGCTGCCGACAAGGCCGGCACCGCCGAACGGGAACCCTGGCGCATCAAGATAGATGCTGGTCGCCGCCGGATCGATCGGGATGAGCGTACCGCCGAACGGGGCATAGTTGGTGGCAAAGCGTTCAACGTCGCCCGGCGCGACACGGAAGGATGTGCTGGTCATTCCCAGCGGATCGAACAGGCGTTCCTTGAGGAAGGCATCGAACGGACGGCCGGAGACCACCTCAATCACGCGGCCAAGCAGGTCGAGCGAGGCTGAATAATGCCAGCGCCTGCCCGGCTGGGCGAGCAGTGGCACATCCGCCACCTTGTCTGCCCAATCGGACAAGGGGCCGGGCGTGCTGCCAGCCGTCAGCTGCGGTAGCGGCATTTTCGTGATCTGGCCGGGTGTCAGCCGCTGGCGCTGCCATTCCCGCTCCACGGCATTGTTGGCGACGAGGCCATATCCAAGGCCGGCTGTGTGCGTGAGCAGATGGCGCAGCGTGATCGGCCGTTCAGCCGCCACTGTCTCAGTGATCGGCGCATCAGGCCGCGCGAGCACCTGCATTGATGCAAACTTGGGCAGCACATCGCCAATCGGCGTATCGAGCGTAAGACGCCCTTCATCGACCAGGATCATCGCCGCAATGCCGGTCACCGGCTTAGTCTGCGAATAAAGGCGCCACAGCGTATCGGCATCGACCGGACGGCTGTTGCCATTGGCGATGGTGCCTGCAGCGACCGCAGCCAGTGGCGCATTGCCAAAGCCGATGGCGGCAATCGCACCGGGCAGGCGGCGGGAGCTCACATACTCATTGATGAAGGCGGTCAGCCCGGGAAAGCGCCCGCCATCCTGAGCGAGGGCGCGCATCGGCCAGCCGCCGATGGCCAGTGCAGCCCCGCCAGCGGCAAATCCGAAAAAGGCCCGGCGCGAAGATACGAAACCGCCTCCACTGCCTTCGGTAACCATCTGTCGCATCACTCAACCTCCAGCACGACCCCTGCCGCGCGGCGATAGAGCGTGGGCAAGCCCGCCGCGTCAAGCGTTTCGACCGGCCACCATTCCCCTTCCCCTACGGCGAGCGTGAAGTCCTGTGCGACATCGACCGCGAGGCGCAGTTCGAAATGCGTGAAAACATGCTTCACCTGACCCGCGACGCTGACGCCAGCCACTGCAGAGGGCATAGTGTCGCCCCACTCGCCCCCCGGCAGCGCGCGCATTCCGCCAAGCATCCCTCTCGCCGGGCGGCGCACCAGCCAGACCTGCCGTTCGTTCCCGGACAGCCGCTCAATCCAGAGTGCGCGCCCATGCCGCACAGGCTTTGCCCGCTTTGCCGCCTTTACCGGCAGGCGCGCAGCCATCCCCCCGGCTGACCCATCGCACTGCTGAACCAGCGGACAGGCAATGCATGCAGGCGCGCGTGCCGTGCAGATGGTCGCGCCCAGATCCATCAGCGCCTGCGCCATATCCCCGCCATCAAAGGCAGGCCAGATCGCCCTCGCTGCCTCGGCAATGGCTGGTTTGGCCGCGGGCAGCGGCGTCGACATCGCAAACAACCGCGCCACCACCCGTTCGATATTGGCATCGACGGGCACGGCGGCAGGATCATCAAAGGCGATCGCGGCGATGGCAGCGGCGGTATAGGCGCCAATGCCGGGCAAGGCCCGCAGACCTGCCTCAGAGGAGGGAAAGCAGCCGCCATGCTCGCGGGCAACGGCCTCTGCGCAAGCGATGAGATTGCGGGCGCGGCTATAATAGCCGAGCCCGGCCCACGCCGCGAGCACATCCGCCGGATCGGCTGCTGCCAGATCCTCCAGCGTCGGCCAGCGCGCGGTGAAGCGGTCGAAATAGGGGCGCACCGCGGCGACCGTGGTCTGCTGCAGCATGATTTCGCTCAGCCAGACGCGATAGGGATCAGGTCGCTGCTTGCTGCCCGGGGGTGTGCGCCAGGGAAGCTGGCGGGCATGGCTGCGGTACCAGCGGAGGAGGACGGGCGCGATCGCGCTCTCGACGGGCATGGTCGCGCTATGGCATGGCAGCTTGCGTGACGGAAGCTGTCCCGCCCCCTTCGCGCAAACGCAAAAACGCCAAAGCGGCCGAGCAGTCGGCGCAGCCGACACGCGCGCGCGGCGGGGAGGCGCGCGCCATCGCCGATCTTATCCCGGCAATCGGAGGCACCGCCTTTCGCAAATTCGGCTTCGTCCAGTCATCGATTGTCACCCGCTGGCCTGAAATCGTCGGGGCGAAGCTGGCACGCGCCACATCGCCCGTCGCTCTGCGATTTCCGCATGGCAAGAAGGCGGACGGCACGCTGACTCTGGCCGTGGCGGGCGCACAGGCACCCTTGGTGCAGCATGTGCTGCCGGACATCATTGCCAGAGTGAATGCCTTTTTCGGCTATGCTGCCGTTGCCCGTATCCGCATCGAACAGGGCAAGCCGGTAAAGCCAGCGGCAAAGGCACCACTGCCGGTGGTTGATGCCGGTGTCGCCCCCGCCACCATCCCGCTTTCCCCCGGTCTTGCGACGATTGCCGATCCCGAATTGCGCAGCGTGCTCGAAGGGCTTGCAACCAGTCTTGCCAAGCGCGACGCCCTGCCTAAAGTCCGCTGACGCTGCTGTCCCGGCAGCCCTTTTTCGAGAATGAACAGCCCGTGCGTTTCCACCTGACCCTTTCCGCCGCCATGGCCGCCACGCTGGCGCTCACCCTGCCCGCCACCGCGCAGGCACCGCGCCCTATGTCCACTGTCACTGTCGGCGAAGGCGGCAGCCACATCCTCGGCAATCCGGGCGCGGCGGTGAAGGTCACCGAATATGTCTCCTACACCTGCCCGGCCTGCGCCCGTTTTTCGGCCGAAGGCAGCACGACGCTCAAGAACAGCTATGTCGCCGGCGGACGTGTCAGCACCGAAATCCGCCATCTGGTGCGCGACCCCATCGATCTTGCCATGGCCGTCGCCGCGCATTGTGGCGCGCCAGCCCGCTTTTTCTCGCGCCACGAAGCGCTGATGGCGGAGCAGGCGGCTATTCTGCAGCGCGTGCAGGCCCTGCCCGAGGCAACACGGCAAGGCTGGGCAACCGGGCCAGTGGAACAGCGGCTCGCGCGACTCGCCCGCGATGCCGGTGTGGCCGCTTGGATGGAACGCCGCGGCTTTACAGCCGACCAGATCACCCGCTGCATGGCCGACCGGCCGTTGCAGGAGCGGCTGATCGCCATGTCCAATGCCGCACGCGCGCTTGGCGTCCACGGCACGCCGAGCTTTGCCATCAATGGCACGCTGCTTGACGAGGTGCATAGCTGGTCGGGCTTGCGCCCCCGCCTTGACGCCGCGCTCGCTGCCAGCCGCTGACCCATTTCATCATTTCAAACAGGGAAACTGTCATGACCATCCGCATCAAGACTCTCGGCATCGCCGCCATCGCCGCCATCGCGCTCACCGCCTGCAGCGGAGGCGGGAGCGGGCCGAGCGGCGACGCGCTGCCCAAAGTCGAAGCCCCCGCCGGCCAGAAATGGTCCCAGGTGGTAAGCGCGACGCAGGACGGTTTCGTCATGGGCAACCCCGATGCGCCGCTGAAGCTGGTCGAATTTGCTTCGCCCACCTGCGGCGTCTGCGCCGCCTTTGCGAACGCGAGCAATGCCGAGCTCAAGGGCGAGTTTGTCGATAGCGGCCGTGTCAGCGTGGAAATTCGCCCGTTCATGCTTAACCCGTTTGACCTTGCTGTCGCCAGCATCGCGGCTTGCGGCGGCACGGAGCGTTTCTTCCCGCTGATGGACAATGTCTTCGCCACTCAGGGCGAGCTGATGCAGACCATCCAGGCCGGCAACCAGCAGGCTGGTCAGGCCGCGTTGCAGAGCCAGAATTTCACCGCCTTTGCCTCAGCATTCGGCATCGACACTTTCTTTGCCGCCCGCGGCATGGCTGCGTCAGACATTTCGACCTGCCTTGCCAACACCGAAGGCGTGACGCGCTGGCAGGAAGCGACGCAGCGCAATCAGGAACAATTTGAAATCACCGGCACGCCGACCTTCCTTCTCAATGGCGAAGTTCTCACCGGTGCGGTCAGCTGGGATCAGGTGAAGGAACGGCTCCAAGCGGCAGGCGCACGCTGACGCAGCGCGCATCCGGGGGGACGATTTGGCAAAGCAGGTGACAGTCAGGCGGGAGTGCGCATCATGCGCATGACCCGTCTGCGCCTGACTGGCTTCAAAAGCTTTGTCGAACCCACGGAGCTGAGGATCGAACCGGGCCTGACCGGCATTGTCGGGCCGAATGGCTGCGGCAAATCCAACCTCCTCGAAGCGATCCGCTGGGTGATGGGCGAATCTTCGCCCAAATCCATGCGCGGCGGGGGGATGGATGATGTCATCTTCGCCGGCACCGAGGCACGGCCAGCGCGCGACTTTGCCGAAGTCGCGCTGGTCTGCGACACCGAGGGGGCACCGCTGCCGGGCCTGGTCAGCGAAGGCGAAGGCGGCGCGCTCGAAGTCGTGCGCCGGATCGAACGTGGCGCTGGCAGCGCCTATCGCGCCAACGGGCGCGACGTGCGCGCACGCGATGTCGCCCTGATCTTCGCTGATGCCGCCACCGGCGCACACAGCCCGGCGCTGGTCAGCCAGGGCAAGGTCGCCGCCATCATCGCTGCCAAGCCGCAGGAGCGCCGCCTGCTGCTCGAAGAGGCAGCCGGCATTTCTGGCCTCCACGTCCGCCGCAAGGAAGCCGAGAGCAAGCTGCGCCAGACCGAAGGCAATCTGGCCCGACTTGCCGAATTGCTGGCGGACATGGATGCGCGCGCCGGCCAGCTGCGCCGGCAAGCCAAGGCCGCCGAACGCTATGCCCGCCTGTCCGAGGCGATCCGCATCACCGAAGGCCGGATGATCTATGCACGCTGGCGCGATGCCGCCGCACAGGCCGATGCCGCCCGCGCCGAGGCACAGGCCGCCGAAGCGCGCGTGGCCGAAGCGCAGGCCCGGCAGGAACAAGGCGCCGCCGAGCAAGCCGCCGCCGTAGCCGCAATGGCCGCGGCCCGCGACGCCGCCACCGCTGCGCGGGAGGCCGAGCACCGCCTATCCACTCGATTGGGCGAAGAACGCGCCGCACTCGCGACCATCGAACGGCGGATCGCCGACATCGCTGCTGAAATGGCGCGCATCGCACGGGACCGTGATGCCGAGGACGCCCTCGCCCGCGAAGGCGCAGCGGCGATCGAACGGCTTTCCGCGCTGGCCAAACAGGCCCAGCAGGCGATCGCCGCTGAGGACGCCAAACGCCCGGCTCTGACGGAGGCCAATGCGCTTGCCGCCGACCGTGCGCGCGATGCCGAAGTTGCCCTGGCGGGCGCCCGCGCGGATGCCGCCAATGACCATGCCGAACGGCGCATTGCCGAAGCCGCACTGGCCGATGCAGAACGGCGGGCCAGCCGCATTGCCGCGGAACAGGCGCGGATCGCGCAGGCGCTGGCAGAGGCTGGTGACAGCGCGGCGCTCGAAACCGCAGCGCTGGGCGCCCGCGCTGAAGCAGACGCCGCCGCACAACGCATCGGCCAAGCCGAAGCAGGGATAGCAGCTGCAGGAATCGCGCGGCAGGAAGCGGCGACCCGGATTGCCGAGACCGAAACCAGACTGGCCGAAGCGCGTGCGGCGCTGACAGCGCTCGAAAGCGAGGCTGCAGCGCTTGAACGTTCTCTCGCCGCATCGGCAGGCGATGACGGAGCGCTGATTGCGGCTCTGCGCGTCGAACCCGGTTATGAAGCAGCGCTGGCAGTGGCACTGGGCGATGAACTGTCAGCGCCCTTGGGCAAAGACAAAGGCCGCGGTTGGGCCGGCGGCGGAACGACACAGGGGCCATCCCTCCCCGCCGGCGTGACGCCGCTCACGCAAGTGGTGAACGCGCCAGCGCAGCTCGCAGCCCGCTTGGCGCAGATCGGCGTGGTTGATGAGGACAAGGGGCAGGCGCTTGCTGTCGGGCAACGGCTGGTCACTCGCGACGGGCATATGCGGCGCTGGGACGGGTTCGTGGCAAGCGGCGACGGCGCCGCAGCGGCAGAACGGCTGGTGCGCGCAAACCGGCGCGAGGCGATTGGGGCGCAGATTCCCCCGATGGCAGCAGCGCTGGCGCAGATCGAACAGGAGCATGGCAATGCCCAGCACCTGGTCGGCGAAGCAGACGCTGCCCTGACCGCTGCGCGCGGCACCCTGAGCGCGGCAGAAGAAGAATCGCGCCGGCTGGCACGCGCTGCCGATGCTGCCGATGCCGCCTATGAGCGGTGGCGGACAACCGCAGGGCATCTCGCCGAGCGCCAGCAAGCGAGCGAGGCCGAAGCCGCCGAGGCAAGCGAGGCGCTGGATATAGCACGAACGGCAGTGGCGGCACTGCCCGACGGCCAAGTGGTGGCCGAACGCCTGGCCTCCGCCGAAGCCGAAGCCGAGGCCGCGCGCCTAGCGCTGGCACAGGCGCGCGAGGGCCTGACCATGCTCGACCGCGCCATTGCACGGGAGCGCGAGGCGCAGGTCGAATCCGAAGCGGAAATGCGTGGCTGGAAAGCGCGTGCCGGCGAGGCCGCGCGACGCATCGCAGGCATGGCCGCGCGCGAGGCCGAGATCACCGCCGAGCGCGACAGCATCGCCGCCCGGCCCGAGGCGATCGCCCGGCAGATCGAACTCAGCGAGCGCGAGCGTGAAGCCGCACAAGCGGCGGTCACGGCCGCACTAGCGGATGAACGGGCAACGGCAGAAGCCGCGCGCACCGCTGAAGCCCTGCTCGATGCTGCGCGCGAAGCACTGGCCGCCGCGCGCGAGGAGCGCGCTGGTGCAACGGCGCGCGCCGAGAATGCCGAAAGCCGCCGCATCGAAATGGGCCGCATTTCCGGTGAGCGGTTCGAATGTCCGCCGCCACTGCTCCCGGCCAAGGCAGGCTTTGCCGCAGAGGAGGTTGCCAGCCCCGCCGAGGAAAGCGCAGCGCATGAGCGGCTGACCCAGGATCGTGAGCGGATCGGCCCAGTCAACCTGATCGCCGCGCAGGAGCTTGCCGAACTCGAAGCTACTCAGACGACCAGTGCCGCCGAAGCCGAGGAGCTGCAGCTGGCCGTCAACCGCTTGCGCGGATCGATTGGCCATTTGAACCGCGAGGGCCGGCAGCGCCTGACCGACGCGTTCGAAAAGGTCGATGGCCATTTCCGCAGCCTGTTCGTGACGCTGTTTGGCGGCGGCCAGGCGCATCTCGCGCTCGTCGATTCAGACGATCCGCTGGAGGCTGGGCTTGAGATCATGGCGCAGCCGCCCGGCAAGAAGCTCGCGTCGCTGACCCTGCTCTCAGGCGGCGAACAGGCGCTGACCGCCATTGCGCTGATTTTTGCGCTGTTCCTCACCAACCCCGCGCCGATCTGCGTGCTCGACGAAGTCGATGCGCCATTGGATGATGCCAATGTGGATCGTTTCTGCGACCTGCTCGAACGCATGACCCGCGAAACCGCGACCCGCTATCTCATCGTCACCCACAATGCCGTGACCATGGCGCGCATGCACCGGCTGTTCGGGGTGACGATGGTCGAACGCGGGGTGAGCCGCCTCGTCTCGGTCGACCTCGGCGCGGCGGAAGAATTGCTCGCTGCGGAGTGACGGCAGCGCCATCGCGTCCTTGCCGCGCTTGACCGGCCCACACATCAGCCAGATAATGGCCTCCTGTCTGCAGGAGTAAGGTGTGATGACCCTCTGAACCGCCATGGCGCATACGTTGGTTGCGCTCCACGGCGATGCGAAAACCATCGCCACAGACGAACAGGCTTCACGAAAGACCCATCATGGCAAGACTGTCAGGCAAGCAGGCGCTTGTCACCGGCGGGGCGCGCGGCATCGGTGCCGCAATCGCCGCCGCCTTCGTCCGCGAGGGCTCGGACGTTCTCATCACCGATATCGATGCCGAGCGCGGCACCGCAACCGCTGCGAGCATCGGGGCACAGTTTCACGCGATGGACGTCGCCGACGAGGCGGCATGGGACACGCTGTTAGCGCTCCGCCCGCGCATCGACGTGGTCGTCAACAATGCCGGGATCACCGGGTTCGAGGATGGACCGGCGGCGCATGATCCCGAACATGTCAGCCTCGCGGAATGGCGGCGGGTGCATGCCACCAACCTCGACGGCACATTTCTGGGATGCCGCTATGCGATCCGCGCCATGCGGGCGGCCGGCGGCAAGGGCTCCATCATCAACCTGTCCTCGCGATCGGGGATGGTGGGCGTGCCAGGCGCGGCAGCCTATGCCTCATCCAAGGCGGCGATCCGCAATCACAGCAAGAGCGTGGCGCTCTATTGCGCCGGGCAGGGCCTCGCCATCCGGTGCAACTCGCTGCACCCCGGCGCGATCCTGACCGACATGTGGGAAGCGCTGATCGGCGATGCGCCGGGACGCGAGGAGCGCATGGCAGCGATGGTCGCGGATACCCCGCTCAAACGCTTCGGCACGGTCGAGGAAGTCGCCGCCGTCGCTGTCATGCTGGCAAGCGACGAAGCGGCCTATGTGACCGGTGCGGAGATTGCCATCGACGGCGGCCTCACCGCTGGCACCGCTGCTTCGCCGGGGGATTAGCCCCTCAAGGAAAAAGCCCCGCGCCGGTGGGCGCGGGGCTCTTTGGTTCGACAGTCGCTCCCGGACAGGAGAGCGGCTCTCGCAATGGATCAGTCGTCGCCCTTCAGAAAGGCGGGGACATGGCCGCCGTCTTCCGGACCGTCGTTGCTCTCACGACGCGGGCCACGATCGCCGCGATCACCGCGCGGACCACGATCACGGTCACCGCCGGGGCGGCGACGGCCGCCGCGGTCATCGCGACCACCACGATCGCCACGGTCGCCGCGCGGACCGCGATCACCGCCTTCACGCGGTTCACGCGGCGGGCGGGTGTCTTCGAGCTCTTCGCCGGTTTCCTGATCGACGACGCGCATGGACAGGCGAACCTTGCCGCGCGGATCGACTTCGAGCACCTTGACCTTCACTTCCTGGCCTTCGGAAACGACGTCGCTCACCTTCTCGACGCGCTCATTGCGCATTTCGGAAACGTGGACGAGGCCGTCCTTGCCGCCCATGAAGTTCACGAACGCGCCGAAATCGACGATGTTCACGACCTTGCCGTTGTAGATCTTGCCGACCTCGGGCTCTTCGACGATGCCCTTGATCCAGTTCATCGCGGCTTCGATCTGCTTCACATCCGACGAGCTGATCTTGATCACACCTTCGTCGTCGATGTCGACCTTGGCACCGGTGGTGGCGACGATCTCACGGATCACCTTGCCGCCGGTACCGATGACGTCGCGGATCTTCGACTTGTCGATCTGCATCGTTTCGATGCGCGGGGCATGCGCCGACAATTCGGTGCGTGCTTCACCCAGCGCCTTGGCCATCTCACCCAGGATGTGCGTGCGACCTTCGGCCGCCTGCGCCAGTGCCTTTTCGAAGATTTCCTGCGTGATGCCGGCAACCTTGATGTCCATCTGCATCGTGGTGATGCCCTTGGCGGTGCCAGCGACCTTGAAGTCCATGTCACCGAGATGGTCTTCGTCACCCAGGATGTCGCTGATGATCGCGTAATCCTTGCCTTCGAGGATCAGGCCCATGGCGATGCCGCTCACCGGGGAGGTGATCGGAACGCCGGCGTCCATCATCGAAAGGCAGCCACCGCACACCGTCGCCATCGAGGACGAGCCGTTCGACTCGGTGATGTCGGAGAGGATGCGGATGGTGTAGGGGAAATCATCGTGGCTCGGCAGCACAGGGTGCAGCGCGCGCCATGCCAGCTTGCCATGGCCGACTTCGCGGCGGCCCGGCGCACCGAAGCGACCCACTTCACCGACCGAATAGGGCGGGAAGTTATAGTGCAGCATGAAGCGCGAGTAGCTGAGGCCATCGAGGCCATCGATCATCTGCTCGGCGTCCTTGGTGCCCAGCGTGGTGGTGCAGATCGCCTGCGTTTCACCGCGGGTAAACAGCGCCGAACCATGGGTGCGCGGCAGGAAGCCGGTCATGATCTCGATCGGGCGCACCTGGGTGGTGGTGCGGCCGTCGATCCGCTGGCCGTCCTTGAGGATCGCACCGCGCACGATGTCCGCCTCGACCTTCTTCATGGTCTTGATGGCGACCATCTGGGTCTGCGGGCTTTCCGAGGCAAAGGCTTCCTTCGCCTTGGCGCGGGCGGCATTGAGCGCATCCGAACGCGCCGACTTGTTGGTCAGCTTGTAGGCGGCGGCGATATCGGCACCGACCAGATCCTTGAGCTTCGCCTTGATGTCGGCCGTGTTGTCGGTGAGGTCGATTTCCCACGGATCCTTGGCGGCCTGTTCGGCGAGATCGATGATCGCGTCGATGACCTTGCGGATTTCCTTGTGCGCGAACATCACGCCGCCGAGCATTTCGGCTTCGGTCAGTTCCTTGGCTTCGGATTCGACCATCATCACCGCGTCATTGGTGGCGGCGATGACGAGATCCAGCCGGCCTTCGGCGACTTCGGCCATGCTCGGGTTCAGCTGATATTCGCCATCCTTGAAGCCGACGCGTGCGGCGCCGATCGGGCCCATGAAAGGCACGCCCGAAATGGTGAGGGCAGCCGAGGCGGCAACCATCGCCACAATATCCGGCTCGGTTTCGCCGTCATAGCTCAGCACCTGAGCGATAACGTTGATTTCGTTGTAGAAACCTTCCGGAAACAGCGGGCGGACCGGACGGTCGATGAGGCGCGAAACCAGCGTTTCCTTTTCGGTCGCACCGCGCTCACGCTTGAAGAAGCCGCCAGGGATGCGCCCTGCAGCCGAGAATTTTTCCTGATAGTGGACGGTGAGCGGGAAGAAATCCTGCCCTTCCTTGACCGACTTTGCCGCGGTGACGGCGCACAGCACCACCGTGTCGCCATAGGTGGCGAGAACCGCGCCGTCGGCCTGGCGGGCGATACGCCCGGTTTCCAGAGTCAGCGTCTTGCCGCCCCATTCGATGGAGACGGTCTTGGTATTGAACATGCTCATATGATTTCACCCGGCCGCCCTATTGCGATGCCGGGGCCTCTTCGTTGGTGGCAGGCGAACCGGCCTGCGAGCGGTCGGGGCCCTGTTGCGCCCCATGGCCACCTTCGCCGAATGCGAAGGGAGCCCCTTGGTTACCCGTCTTCCCGGCGTTGGACCGGGACCCAGTGCGGGCGTGGGACAGCGCGGATGCGCTGGTGTTTCTGGACCCCGGATCAGGCCCGGGGTGATGCAAATGCAAATCGGCTCCCCGATGGGGAGCCGAGCATTTACGTCACTTGCGCAGGCCGAGCTTGGCGATGAGGGCGTTGTAACGCTCCACATCCTTGCGCTTCAGATAGTCGAGCAGCGAACGCCGCTTGTTGACCATCATCAGCAGACCGCGCCGCGAGTGATTGTCCTTGTGGTGATCCTTGAAATGGTCGGTCAGCGCATTGATGCGGCTGGTGAGGATCGCGACCTGAACTTCAGGCGAGCCGGTGTCATTGGCGGCGCGCGCATTGTCCTTGATGACTTCGGCCTTGCGGTCTGTTGTGATCGACATGTCTTTTCCCACGGTATCAGATCTAAAGATTGAACCCGCGGATCACCGACACTGTGCCGGCGGCAACGGAAACCAGCGCGACCGGCCGTTTGCCGTCCATCGCCAGATAGTCTCCGTCATCCACGGATTGCCCGAAAAGAGTTCGCCCTTGGGCGATCGCCTTTGCCTCGTCAGGCACGAGAGGGAGAGCCGGGATACCGTCCAGCCCTGCCTCCACTGGCAAAAGCAGCTCCTCAAGGCTGCGCGCCATAGCGGCATCGGCCAGTTTGTCCAGCGAAATCGCGGCATCGAGCCCGAACGGACCGGCGCGCGTGCGCCGCAACATGGCAACATGGCCGACTGTTCCGAGCGCCAACGCAATGTCCCGCGCGAGGGAACGGATGTAGGTACCCTTGGAAACGTGAGCGGAGAGCGTCACGCTTTCCAGTCGCTGCCCGCTTGCTGTGTCGTCCCGGATTTCGAGGCCGAAGACCGTCACCGGCCGCGCGACCATCTCCACCGCTTCGCCCCGGCGCGCGCGATCATAGGCGCGCTGGCCATCGATCAGAATCGCCGAATAGGCTGGCGGCACCTGATCGATCGGGCCGGTAAAGCGCGGCAACACTGCCTCCACCTCGGCAAGGGTCGGGCGGACATCGCTGGTCGCCACCACCGCGCCCTCGGCATCGAGCCCGTCGGTCTGCGTGCCAAAAGCGATAGTGAAGTCATAAAGTTTGCTCGCATCGAGCATCCGCCCGGCGAGCTTGGTCGCTTCGCCGAGTGCCACCGGGAGGACCCCGCTCGCCAGCGGATCAAGCGTGCCGCCATGCCCGACCTTGGGCATGTCTTTCTTTGTGGGGGCATAGCCGCCTTCGCGCAGGGCGCGCTTGACCGCCCCGACCACCTGCGTCGAGCCGATACCGACGGGCTTGTCGATGATCAGCCAGCCGTTGAGCAGGAGACTCCCTCCCCCACTCATCCCTGCCACTCGTCCGCGAGGATAGAGAAAAGGCCGGTGTCACGCACATAGCCAGTCCAGGTGATGCGTTCGGCACGCAGCACGCCTTCCTTGGTGGCGCCCAGCTTTATCACCGCAGCCTGGCTGCGGGCGTTGCGTTCGTCGATGCGGAATTCGATGCGGCGGATGCCAGCAGCAAAAGCGTGGCCCAGCATCAGCCGCTTCACCCGTCCATTAAGCCCCGTGCCGCGCACATCGGGCGCGATATAGCTGTTGCCGATCTCGACCGTCTGCGCCGTCCAGTCGGGCCGCAGCCAGGCGGTCATGCCGACGATCCGGCCCGCAGCGACGATCGCATAAGGCATACGGCTGTCATGGCCGACCAGCCCGGCAAAGGCCGCATCGAAATGCGCGGCATTGAAGCTGGACGCATAAATGTCCCAAATGGCCGCATCGGCGAGGCAGGCGGCACGCAACCCTTCGCGATGCCGCTCCTCCAGCAGTTCGAGCGCAAGATCGCCATCGGATAGCGGGCGATAGAGCGCCTCACGCACTCCGGGCGGCCTCCGCCCGTGCAGCCGTGAAATGCTTTCGGCAGAGCGCAACATAGCGATCGTTCCCGCCGACCTCGGTCTGCGCGCCTTCGAGCACCGCGCGGCCCGACGCATCGACGCGAAGGTTCATCGTCGCCTTGCGCCCGCATTCGCACACGCCCTTCAATTCGACGAGCGTATCGGCCAGCCCGAGCAGCGCGGCCGAGCCGGGAAAGAGGTTGGCGGCAAAATCTGTCCTGAGGCCATAGGTGACGACGGGAATGTTCGCCTCATCAGCGAGGCGTGCGAGGCCGAGCACCTGATTGCGGCTCAGAAACTGTGCCTCATCCACCAGCACGCAAGCGAGGGGGCGGCGCCCATGCTCGGCCAGCACATCTGCAAAGAGATCCGTCTCGGGCGTGAACTTGTGCGCTTGCGCCTGCAGCCCGATGCGGCTGGTGATCGCGCCGACCTCATACCGGTCATCAAGCGCAGCGGTCCACAGCATCGTCTCCATGCCACGTTCGCGGTAGTTGAAGTCCGCCTGCAGCAGCGTGGTCGATTTCCCAGCATTCATACTGGCATAGTAGAAGTAGAGTTTGGCCATGCGTCAGCGGTTAGCGCGCCGGCGCGAGTGCCGCTAGAGCGCGTTCGGTTCTGATTGAATCAAAGCCGCCGCTCTATCCTGTTGTTCTGCGGCATGGTCCGGGTCGTCAGCTGATTTTGCCTGACGTGACAATGCTCTAACCGTCCTCGCCCAGATCGCGCGCGACATGCGGATCGCGCAGCAGCCGGTCGATATGGCTGCCCTCGTCGAAACTTTCGTCGGCGATGAATTTGAGGCGCGCGGCATATTTCATGCGCACCGCGCGGGCGACCGCGCGCTGGAGAAAGGCGGTGTTGGTCCTCAGCGCCTTGAGCACGGCTTCCTCGTCACGGCCGAGCAGCGGCTTCACGAACACGGTGGCATGGCGCAGATCAGGTGACATGCGCACTTCGGTCACGCTGACCGGGTGGCTGGCGAGCACATCGTCATGCACCTCGCCGCGCTGGAGCAACCCGGCAAGGATATGGCGCACCTGTTCTCCCACCCGCAGCAGGCGGACCGAGGGGCCTTCGGATTGTTCGCGTTTCGCAGCCATGGTTCATCATTGCCGGCCAAGGCGACCCACCGGTTGCGGCCGGGGATCGCCATGACACAGGGTTAAAGCGTCCGTGCGCGTTCCTCGACCTCGAACACCTCGAGATTGTCGCCCGGTTTGATGTCGTTGGTGTCGGCGAGCAACACGCCGCACTCCATCCCGGCGCGCACTTCCTCGACATTGTCCTTGAAGCGGCGGAGCGAGGCGATGGTCGTCTTCGAGACGATGACATCCTCGCGCGTGAGGCGGGCGTGCAGCCCCTTCTTGATCGAACCTTCGAGCACGAGGAGGCCGGCGGCCTTGTCCTTCTTGCCCGCCGGGAACACTTCGCGGACCTCGGCACGGCCGACCACGGTTTCGATGATTTCCGGACCCAGCTCGCCTGCCATCTCCTTCGCGATGTCCTCGGTCAGGTGATAGATGACGTCGAAATACTTCATCCGCGTCTTGCGCTGGTTGGCAACTTCGCGCGCCTTGGCATTGGGGCGGACGTTGAAGCCGATGATCGGCGCACCCGATGCGCTGGCCAGCGTAACGTCACTTTCGGTGATCGCGCCAACGCCGGAATGGAGCACGCGCACCTTGATCTCATCAGTCGAGATCTTGTGGAGCGCGCCGACGATCGCTTCGACCGAACCCTGCACGTCGGCCTTGATGACCACGGGATATTCCTTGGTCCGGGCCTTGTCCTCAAGCGCGGAGAACATGTTTTCGAGGCTTGCCGGGGCCATGGCGGTGCGCTTGCGCAGCGCCTGTTCGGCACGGAAGGAGGCGACTTCACGGGCACGGGCCTCGCTCTCGACCACGGTCAGCGTATCGCCAGCCGACGGCACGCCGCCCAGGCCGAGCACTTCGACCGGCATCGACGGACCGGCTTCCTTGATCTGCTTGCCCTTGTCATCGATCATCGCACGGACACGGCCACTTTCCGACCCGACGACGAAAATGTCTCCGGTCCTGAGCGTGCCGCGGCGCACCAGCACCGTGGCGACCGGGCCACGGCCCTTGTCGAGCTTGGCTTCGACCACTGTCGCTTCTGCCGCACGATCGGGATTGGCGCGCAATTCCATAATCTCGGCCTGAAGGGCGATCGCATCGACCAGCTTGTCGAGATTGGTGCCCTTGAGGGCCGATACTTCGACATCCTGAACGTCACCGCCCATCGCCTCGACCACGATTTCATGTTCGAGCAGGCGTTCACGCACTTTCTGCGGATTAGCCTCAGGCTTGTCGATCTTGTTGATCGCGACGATCATCGGCACGCCGGCGGCCTTGGTGTGATTGATCGCCTCAATCGTCTGCGGCATCAGCCCGTCATCGGCCGCCACCACCAGAATGACGATGTCAGTGATGTTCGCGCCACGCGCACGCATTTCCGTAAATGCAGCGTGACCCGGCGTATCGAGGAAGCTGACCAGCGCACCCGACGATGTCTTCACCTGATAGGCGCCGATATGCTGGGTGATGCCCCCGGCCTCGCCCGAAACGACGGCGGTGCCGCGCAACGCATCGAGCAGGCTGGTCTTGCCATGGTCAACATGGCCCATGATCGTGACGACCGGCGGCCGCACCTTCAGCGTTTCAGGCGCATCGACATCGCTATCGGTATCAATGTCGATATCCGAAGCGGACACGCGGGTGATATTATGACCGAATTCGGTGACGAGCAGTTCGGCGGTATCCTGGTCGATCGTCTGGTTGACGGTGACCATCATGCCCATCTTGAACAGGGCCTTCACCAGATCCGCACCCTTTTCCGCCATGCGGTTGGCGAGTTCCTGAACGGTGATCGCGTCAGGCACGACCACGTCACGCACTTGCTTTTCGCGCGGCTGGTTGCTGCCAGCCATGGCGCGGCGGCGTTCCTTGTCCCGCGCCCGTTCCAGAGCCGCACGGCTACGGGCGCGCGCACCTTCATCATCACCGAGCGCACGGGTGACCGTGAGCTTGCCCGACTGTCGCCGGTTGTCGCCGGCGCGCTTGCCGTCGCGTGAAGGAGCCTTGGGTTCGGGGCGCTTGGGCGCTTCCACAGGTGTGAAGCGGCGCGGCGGCGGAAAGCGTTCTTCGCCTTGGGACGGGGCGGCTTCGCTTTCGTCGGCGTCAGCGGCGGGCGATTCTTCGGCGGCCACAGCAGCAGCGGCGGCAGCGGCAGCAGCGGCTTCGCTAGCGGCGCGAGCCGCCTCTTCTTCGGCGCGGCGATTCTCTTCGGCGCGGCGGCGCTCTTCCTCGCTTGCCTGTTGCTTCTCGGCTTCTTCGCGCCGACGCGCTTCCTCGAGCGAGGCCAGACGCGCTTCCTCTGCTTCGCGCAGCAGGCGGGCCTGACGCTCCTGACGGCTTTCAAGGCTGTCAACGGGCGCGCGCGACGGGGTTGGCGCAGGCGCAGGCGCTGGCGCCTTCGCCACGGGGGCCGGTGCGGGCGTCGGCTCGGGCGCCGGCTCAGGCGCTGCCTGAGGGGCTTCCGCCTCGCCAGGCTTGCCGAGAATGCGGCGGCGCTTCACCTCGACCACCACGGTATTCTTGCGACCGTGGCTGAACTGCTGCTGCACCTGGCCAGCCTCAACCGTGCGCTTGAGGCCAAGCGGCTTGCGGCTCAGGGTCGGCTTGTCGGTTTCATCACTCATCGAAATTGTCTGTCCTTCACACAGCAACAGTCTGCCCGTCCCCGCTGTCGGGAATGGGCGTGTCATTTTCTTCGGCCGACGGCGCGCCACTGCCCCTAGCCCATCCGGCGTAGCGATGCCAGCGATCGAGCAAAGCGGAGAGCCGCGTGGCCCAGCCGTCATCTGTCAGCGCGATATGGACGGCATTGTCGCGGCCCAATGCCACAGACAGAGCAGCCCGGTCCACCGGCAGGATGATGCCGGTGACGCCGCTGCCTTCGCGGTCTTCACCCACGCGCCACGCCTGGTCACGCTTGCGACGCCCGCCTGTCGCAGCATCGGCGGCATGGGCGAGCAGAGCAATCTGTCCCGAACGCGCCGCCACATCGATCTTTTCAGCGCCGGTCAACAGCACGCCAGCCTTTGCCGCCATGCCCAGTTGCGCAAGAAAGGTGCGGCGGAAAGCCGCGTCAATCTGTTCCGCGAGATCGGCGGGAATGGCAGAGGCCGTGCCTTTGAACGCACGCGCCAGCGCCCCCTTTAACTTGCCCTTGGCGATCGCAATTTCAAGGTCGCCGCGCGTCACGCCGATCCAGGCACCCCGGCCGGGCGCGCGGGCAAGCACATCAGGCACAATCACCCCATCCGGCGAGAGCGCGAGGCGCAACAGCGCATCGCGCCCGCCGTGGGCGCCCGTGAGGATGCAGCGGCGCTCGCAAGCGCCGCCATCCAAGCCGTCGGTCAGGCCGTCAGGATCATTGCGCGGGGTCCGCATCGGCGGCCTCCCCGTCTTCGAACCAGTGCGCACGAGCTGCCATGATGATCTCGTTGCCCTGTTCTTCGCTGAGGCCGTAGGTGGCGAGGACGCCGCCCTTGTCCTCCGGACGTTCGCGGCCACCGCGACGCGGTTCGCTGCGCTTCTTGGCGATCAACTCGTCAGTCGCGAGGTCGGCAAGGTCGTCGAGCGTCTTGATGCCCGCTTTGCCGAGCGTGACCAGCATCGCCTCTGTGAGGTGCGGCATTTCTGCCAACGCATCTTCGACACCGAGCGACCGGCGCAGCTCGCGCGCGGCCGATTCACGACGGTCGAGCGCTTCAGTGGCGCGGTTCTGCAGCTCTTCGGCCAGCTCCTCGTCGAAACCTTCGATGCCGGCAAGTTCCTCGGGCGCGATGTAGGCAACTTCCTCCATCTCCGTGAAGCCTTCGGCGACAAGCAGCTGCGCCAGCGTTTCATCGACGTCGAGTTCATCCTGGAACATCTGCGAGCGTTCGAGGAATTCGCGCTGGCGCTTTTCGCTCGAATCAGCCTCGGTCATGATGTCGATCGCGCGGCCAGTAAGCTGGCTGGCGAGACGGACATTCTGGCCGCGACGGCCGATGGCTAGGCTGAGCTGATCGTCAGGGACGACCACTTCGATGCGGCCTTCATCCTCATCAAGCACCACGCGGCTGACGGTGGCGGGCTGCAGAGCGTTGACGACGAAGGTCGCGGTGTCTTCGCTCCAGGGGATGATGTCGATCTTTTCGCCCTGCAGCTCCTGCACCACGGCCTGAACGCGGCTGCCCTTCATACCGACGCAGGCGCCGACGGGATCGATGCTGCTGTCATAGCTGATCACGCCGATCTTGGCGCGGCTGCCCGGGTCGCGGGCGGCAGCCTTGATTTCGATAATGCCGTCGTAGATTTCGGGCACTTCCTGGGCGAACAGCTTCTTCATGAAATCGGGGTGCGCGCGGCTCAGCATGATCTGGGGGCCGCGCGTTTCGCGCGACACCTTGAGGATCACGGCACGGATGCGGTCGCCCATGCGGACCATTTCGCGCGGGATCTGCTGGTCGCGGCGGATGACGCCCTCGGCGCGGCCGAGGTTGACGATGACATGGCCGAACTCGACCGACTTGACGACGCCGGTGATCACCTCTCCGGCGCGATCCTTATATTCTTCATACTGCCGCTCGCGGTCAGCCTCGCGCACGCGCTGGAAGATGACCTGCTTGGCTGACTGGGCGTCGATGCGGCCGAGATCGATTGCCGGCAGCGGATCAACGATGAAGTCGCCAACCTTCGCTCCGGGCTGCAGTTCCTCACCCCGCTGGGGGTCGACCTGCTTGAAATAATCCTCGACGACTTCGACGACTTCGACGACGCGCCACAGGCGAAGATCGCCGGTCATCGGGTCAAGCTTGGCGCGGATGTCGTTTTCCTGGCCGAAGCGGGCGCGCGCGGCGCGCTGGATCGCTTCCTCGATCGCCTCGATGACGATTGCCTTGTCGATCAGCTTTTCGCTCGCCACCGAGTTGGCAATCGCGAGCAGCTCGGCCCGGTTGGCGGAAATGGCGTTGGCCATGGCGTTAAATCCCTTGTCAGTCCGTGTCTTCGGTGGGTTCGAATTCGTCCGCGCCGCTCGTATCGAGCGGGCGGCTGGCGGCAATCAATCTGTCAGTCAGCAAGAGCTTGGCATCGGCGATCAGGGCAAAGGGCACGAAATGCACGTCGCCCTGCCTGTCCTCTATGCCCACCGCGCTGGCCTCGCCACGCGGATCGACGCCATGCAGTTGCCCGCGAAAGCGCTTGCGCCCGGCATATTCCTCAGCGAGCTCGATCTTCGCCTCATGCCCGGCCCAAGCCTCGAAATCGGTGAGCCGGGTCAGTGGCCGGTCGATGCCGGGCGAGCTGACCTCAAGCCGGTAGGCGTCTTCGATGGGATCACGCCCTTCCGCCTCGAGCGCGTCAAGCACGTCCGAAATGCGATGCGACAGCGCAGAGCAGTCGTCGATGGTGAGCTGGCCCGTCTCCGGCCGTTCGGCCATGATCTGGAGCGTCGGCTCCTCCCCGCCGAAGAAGCGCACGCGCACGAGATCAAAGCCGAGGGCCTTGGCCTCGGGCTCGATCAATTGCGTCAGTGCGGCGATATCCGCCATTGCTGCTCCGTCGTTTGAATAGGGGGAAGCCCCGCCGGGCCCTGCTGGCCCCGGCGCTGCCGAACTTCTTGCGATGTCTGGAAGCACACGCCCTATAGGCTGCGCGAGAGCCCGAGGCAAGATGCCGGATGATCCCCATTGCAGACATGTGCGGGAGCCCTACATGACAGTCTTCCTAGCCGAAGACAGGGACACGAAAGAGACATGCCGCACCGCCTCACCCTGATCGCGCTCGGCGCGACGATTGCCGCCTGCAGCCTGCCTGGCGATTCCAATGCATCGACGCCATCCGCAGCCAATGCCGGGCCGATCACTGGCACGCCGGTTGCCGATGCGCCGTTCAGCATGACACAGATCGCGGACTTCGAGGAGCCTTGGGCAGTCACCTTCCTTCCCGACAGCCCGTTTGCGCTGGTGACGGAAAAGGCCGGCCGCTTGCTGCTTTGGGAACAAGGCGGCGAAGTGCGTGACGTGACGGGCATTCCTGCCGTCTCCTACGCCGGACAGGGCGGCTTGGGCGATGTGGTGCTGCACCCCGACTTCGCGAACAACCGTCTGGTCTACCTCTCCTGGGCAGAAGAAGGGGAAGGCGGCAAGGGCGCGGCAGTGGGCCGCGGCCGCCTGTCCGACGACATGAGCCAGCTGGAAAATTTCCAGATCATTTGGCGCGCCTCTCCCTTCGTATCGGGCAACGGCCATTTCGGGCACCGCCTCGCCTTCGGTCCGGACGGCATGCTCTACATCGCCACCGGCGACCGCCAGAAATTCGATCCGGCGCAGGATATGGACGGCACTCTCGGCAAGATCGTGCGGTTGACCGACACCGGCATGACCCCGTCCGACAATCCCTATTATGGGCAGGGCGCCGTGCGCGCACAAATCTGGGCAGCGGGCCTGCGCAATCCGCTGGGCCTCGCCTTTGATGGCGAAGGCCGCCTGTGGGAACTGGAAATGGGCCCCGCCCATGGTGACGAGCTCAACCTGATCGAGCGCGGCGCCAACTATGGCTATCCGCTGGTCTCCAACGGCGACCATTATGGTGGCCGCGATATCCCCGACCATTCGCCGGGTGACGGATTTGCAGCCCCTGTGCTGTGGTGGAACCCAGCCATCTCGCCCGGGGCGATGATGATCTACTCCGGCAGCGCTTTTCCTGCATGGCAGGGCGATGCCTTTATCGCGGCATTGAGCGGCCAGGCCCTTATCCGGGTCGACCTCGACGGCGCATCCGCACGGCAGGCGAACCGGTGGGACACCGGCTTTCGTGTGCGTGACGTGACGCAGGGCGCCGACGGAGCGGTCTGGATCCTCGAGGACGGCGGGCGGCGCGGACAAGGCCGCCTGTTCCGCATCTCGCCCTCAGGCGTCGGCGGAAACTAACGGCAGACCTGCCAGCCACCCGCCCTGTCGGCCATATCGAAATGAAAATGGTCGGCATGGGCGCGGTTGTAGTCCGGCGACAGGACGGTCGAGTATAGATCGCACGCACCGTCACGCACGTCGCGCAAGAAGGCTGCGCGCGCAGGATCGCCGTTCCAGTCGTCGATCAGACTGATCCTCGTCCCGTCCGCCAAAATGAAGGCACTGATGTCGAGCGCATTGGCGGTGGCGTGCTCGCTCCAGCCGCCGCCACCCGCAATCGGCCGACAACTATAGCTGCCGAGATGTTCGACCCGGGCGATACGCTGCCCGAAATGGTGCTTTGCAGCGGGAGTGACACTGTCACGCATCCACAGGACGAACCCGGCAGCCACCGCGCAGGATGGCGCCGCGCCGACAGGGCGAAAAACAATGGAGCGCGCCGCGTCCTCAGCCAGCCGTACCCTGTCGGGCGCACGACAGGCCGCTTCGCCGACGTCCGGCAAGGCATCGAAGCGCACGCCGCCATCACGCAATAGTGCACCGCAAACCCCTTCACCACGCGGCAGGGCCGCGAGTTTTCGGTGTGTCGCCCAGCCGACTGGCTGGTCGAGGGCCAGCGGCGCCCATGGATTATGCTGGGGGTGCGCGTTGAGCCAACCCCTGCCCCACCACAGGGCACCGGCAAGAAGGATCAGAAGCACCAGCAGGATGATGGACGTTGCCACGCCCTTGCGCTTGCGGCGCGGGCTCATCGGCAAACACCCGGAGAAAGCGGGCGCCAACGGCATGGTCGGGGAAAGATGTAAGGGTCAACCATTCAGCCTACAAAATGGTGCGCATCGGCAGCGCCGCAAGCCGAACCATCCCCGATCGCCACCGCGTCAGTGGCGCCGGTCACCACTTATCGCGGTGCGGGGCACGCTTGCAGCGTCGCGGTCTGGCGCAGAACGGCAATGCCGGCTGGGGCCATTCGGCCATTGTCGTGCCCGACACCCGGCACCAATCGGCAATCCCAAGCATAGGGCAATCCGCGCCGGGCCGCGTCGGCCCGCGTTGCGTTGGAAAAGGCTAGGCCGCGCGCCAGCCGGTGCGGGCCTTGCTCCATTGCTTCGGGCTCGCGCGGCAGGCTGGGATAGTCGGGGTCGTTGTCGGCCGTGCCGAGCAGGATAGTCATCGGCACAGCATAAGCTCGCTCTGGCACCCAAATGCCATCGGGCAATGTCCGCGTTCCGAACGGCCAGGCGAAACGGTCATCCGGATACATATAGGACCCGGCGTTGGCGGATACCGCGCGTTCAAGCCGCCGGCCGTTACCGGTCATGATGTAGCGATGGACGAATTGCGCCCCCGCCGAATGGCCGAGCATCCAATAGGTCGGGGCAGTCAGCGCTTCGCGTTCGCGCATCGCATCAAACAATGGCTCGATGACTGCAAAGGTCCGCTCACTCGCAGGCACGGCACGACCCGACCGGTCGATCAGCCGCCCGTGATTGTAATTGGGTGCGCCCGGGAAGCCATCACAGGTGAATTCGGGCACCACCACGACCACCTGTTCCCGCTCCGCCACGTCGAGCCATTCCGAAAGATAGCGGTCAGCATCGCGCCGAACCCCGTGAAATACAAAGACCAAGGGTGCGGAGGCTGGCGTTCCGGCCGGACGCACATACCAGACCGGCAGGGCCGGCCCAGACCAGCCCGAAAAGACAAACCGCTGAACACCGCGCGCGGCCATCGCATCAGGGACCGATTGCGGCGTCTGGCAACGCTGCGGTTCTGGCGCAGAACGCGAACGATCTTGCGCAACGGCCTGCGTACATCCCGACAGAAGCAGCAGGGAGAGCATCAATGCCAAGGGTCGGTTCAAGGTCAGGCTCCTGATGCCGGGCACAGATAATGGGCCAGATAGAGGTCTGCGATGACGCGGCCAGCTATCGCCGCTTCTGCAGGGCTGGCGCTATCCGGCAGTTCGACAGTGAAGCTTTCACTGCCGAAGCGGTTTTCCGACCAGCTCTTGAGCGTATCGCCATCGGCTGCACGCGTTCGCACCGCCCGCATGCCCGTGGCCGCCTCCACAGCGGACGCGAAGGATTGCGCGCGAGGCCCGGCGCTGCGCGAAACATAAATGGCAGCCTGCCTCGTCGAATGGAAATCAAGCACGGAAACGATCTGCGCCTGGCCGGCCAGCGCTTCAAGCCGCTGGCCGACTGCGCTTATCTCCGGCGTCGCAAACCGCCCCCAGTCGCGGTTCTGATCAATATGCCCGGCGTTGGTGCGCCAATGCCCGCGCGCCAGACCGTCAGGATTGAGCAGCGGCGCGAACAAAAGAGCATGGTCGGGGCAGTTGCGCCCCCGCAAGCCTGCCAACAACCGCTCGGCAAAGGCATCAAAGGCCGCAGCGCCGGTGGTTTCCGGCGGATGCTGGCGCGTCGCGATCACATGGATGGAACGCGCGTCGGCAGCGCCATGGCGGTACAGCGGAACGGGGCGCCCGTCAGTACTCGTCGCGGTCATATCCAGCGAAACCGTGCCTTGTGAAGCCAGGGCAGCCCAATGACTGGCAACGCCATCAATCGGAACCAGCGGTTGTGCCGCAAGCCAAGCCTCACCGGCAAAGGCCGGAAGGTAGACCGGCACCTCGCGCCTGCCGGGCTCGACCGGATAGGATTCTAGCCGCTGCCAAGGCCCGCCCGCGACACGGAACCAAGGCGCATAACGATGATGAGCATCGGCATAGCGCAGCGTGATACGTCGCTCACGCGCCCCCGACTGGTTGAGCCGCACGGCATACCAGGGGCTGGGATTGATGGGGAGCGTCTCCGGCCGGATGTCGAGCGTGATCGTGCCATTCACGTCGATGGTGCAGGCGGCAAAGGCACCACCATCGAAGGCGCGATCAACGGCGATATCCGACCCTTGGCAGGCGGCATTGGTGACGGATGCCTCGCTGCCGTCCGGCACCACTGCCGACAGCAGCAGGGCGAGCACGGCCCCGAACATCAGATGGCCCGATGCCGAACGGGGAATGCGCGAGCAGTGGCCCGATCGATGTCGGCGCATAGAATTGCGCCAGCACCCGCCCACAAACCCGAGCACCCCTCCGTCATCATCTGGCGCAGCCCATTAGAACTGCTTGCGCAGTTCGATATGGAACACCCGTCCACGAGCCGTATGCAGTTCGCTGAAGAAACCATAGGTTTCGTCGGCGAGCGGCGGATCTTCGTTGAACAGATTGTTGACCGCGAACCGCAAGCGGGTTCCGTCAAGCGGCGTGTTGTTCCTGATCGTATAGGCGATCGAAAGGTTGGTCAGGAACTGGTCGCTGACGCGGTAGAAGTTGGCATTGGGATCGTTCGACACCAGCAGGATGTCACGCACCACGCTCGTGTCCCACACCGCGCCGGTATATTGACCGAACAGGCCGACTTCGACCGGTCCGCTTTCCCAGTTGATCGATCCGCTCAGACGCCATTTCGGGCGCCCTTCGATCTCGAGCAGTTCGCCCAGACCGCCGACAGTCACGTCGGCTGGAAGCCGGCCGGCAGCAATCCCGGCGAGCAGCTCTTCGCCATCGGCGCTGGCGCTCTGGACGAAGCTGTTCAGGCGCGCCGCATTGAGCCGGAAGCGGAAGTCGCCGAGGCCAAAGTCCGGCACCCGATAGACAAGGCCGAAATCCCAACCCTTGGACACGCGGCTGTCGAGGTTGAGATAGGGGTCGAGCACCTGGATGATCGCACCGGTCGGGGCAAGGCGGGTGCCGGTGAACAGCGCGATATCATCCGCCGTCGGGGCGGCACGAATGACATTCGGGTTGCTGCTTCCACTCAGGCGACGCAGCAGATCGAGCGCAATCGCATTATCGTCACCGAATGTGCCGACCAGCGCGGTCTGCTTGACCCGCCAATAGTCGGCCGTCACCGTCAGGCCCGGAATGAACTCGGGTTCGAGGACAATGCCGAGGTTGATGCTCTCGCTGTCCTCGGGCCGGAGAGTCCTTGCCCCGGAGCGGAAGCTGATCACACCCTGACCAGGGCAACCGTCGAGATTGGCCAGAAGGCCTTTTTCGACACGCGCCTGACAGATCACGAAATCGTCGCGGGTGTTGGACCGCGTCGTGCCATCGTCATTGACCTGCACGAGATTGGGCGCACGGAAGCCCTGCGACCAGGCGCCGCGCAGCGTGACACCCGGCAGCGTGGTCCATGATGCCGCCACACGCGGAACCATCGCCGTCGCATCGATATCCTTGAAATGCTCGATCCGCCCGGCAAGCTGAAGATTGAGCTCCTCAACCAGCGGAATATCCATGTCACTGCTGATCAGAGGGACGAACAGTTCGGCAAAGGCCGAATAAACCTCGCGCGTGCCATCCGTGTCCGGCGATGGGCTGGTACCGGCAACATCGCTGCCGTTGGTCACGCCGGGAATGACGCTGTCGATCCAGGTGATGGTGCCATCAAGGCGCGGGTCGCGATCATCGAAGAAGGTTTCGCGCCGCCATTCGATGCCCGCAGCCACACCCAGATTGCCGCCCGGAAGGGTGAACAGGTCGTCACGGCTGATCTTGAAATCGGCCAGTGCCAAGGTCGTACCGCCACGGCGGGAGACATTGATGCGGAATGTGTCGATCACCGAAGTCGGGTTGGGCGTGCAATCGCCCTGCCCCGGATCGCCCGTGGCACAACCACCGTTGAACGGATTATATGCATCGGGCGTCGAGCGATTCATCGCCTGCTGCAGCAGGGTCAACGAAACACGGTTGGTTTCAAGATCGGTGACTTCGGATTCCGAATAAACAAAGCCGGTGTCGAATTCCCACGAGCCGAGCGAGCCGCGCAGACCCGCAACCAGACGGAACGAATCCTTATCGACAAACACGTCGCGGTTACCGGCATCGACGAAGCGGTAGCGCTCCATGATGATGTCCGCGCCCGTCGTCGGGATGGTCGTGCCGGGCAGGCGATTGGGGTTGGCGGCACCGTTCGGGAAAGTGACAGGGCCGAAGGGGTTCCAGTAGGCATTGCGTGAAATGCCGACCGGGACCGCGCTCAAGATCGCCGACGCATCATTTTTGCGTGCGTTTTCAGAGCGATAGTAGCTGCCTTCGAAATAGGCCTCCACATCATTGGACAGTTCGTAGCTGAGCAGCGCCATCGCATTGTAGCGATCCTTGCGGCTGATCAGCGTGTTGCCGAAAATGGTGTTGTAGCGCACCGCCGTGGTCGGCGTTTCACCGTTGCGGGCGCAGATTCCGTTGCCGAAATCCATGCGGCAGCCGGTGAAGCTGCTCGGCTGGAGATAAAAATCATCGTCGTTGATCGGCGTGCGACTGTTGGGCGATGTCTGGATGTCGAACTGGCCGAACGGGCCGAAGGTGTTGCGGTTGTTGAACGAGGCATCGCCTTCGAAGGGAGTTCCAACGATCAGGCGCGTACGGTCATCGTCGCGCGAATATTCACGCCCCGACGAAGGCATCCCATTTTCGTGGAAATAGCCCCCGTAAAGCGTCAGGTTGCCGCGTCCACCGGCGAAGTCGAAGCCGTAACCGCCGCTCAGCGAATAGCTGTAAAGGCTGGTCCCGTCGGACGCGCGCCAGTCAGTCTCAACAAAGCCACCACGGCGGTTGCCGCGGAGCACAGTGTTGATGACACCGGCGACCGCATCGGCACCGTAGACGGCCGAGGCGCCATCGCGCAGCACTTCGATCCGGCGCACGCTACCCGGCGCGATTTCATTGGTGTCAGGGCTGACCACCGGCACCAACAACTCAGTCTGGAAGCCGGGGTGCAGGTTCATGCGGCGCCCGTTGATCAGCAACAGGGTGTTGCCGGTTCCGAGATCGCGCAGGTTGACCGACCCCACGTCGCCGCGGACATTGTTCTGCGTGGTGGCATTCTGTTCGTTGAACGCCACAGTGCCCGTCTGCGGAATAGAGCGGAACAGCTCATCGCCCGATGAAGCGCCGGTGTTTTCGATCTGCTGTTCATCAAGCACGGTGACCGGCAGCACATCATTGATCTGCGCGCCCTGAATCTGGCTGCCGATCACGACGATGTCGGACGGATTGGTTTCCCCCTGCTGCGGCGGCGCTTCAACAGGCTGGGTCTGGGCGGCAGCCGGTGCCGCAAGCATTGCCAGGGCCATAGTGGCCATGCTGGCAGACGCCGCCATGCGTGATATCCGTGTCATGCTGCTTTATTCCCCCTAGTCTGTTCGGGATTTCGCCGATCTTGCGGGTGCCGTTCACCCGGCGCACGGCCTTATTTGACCATGCGCCAATGCCCCTAAGCGCCTATTGCAGCGAAACAACCAAGGTCGCAACCATATTGGAACCGGGCGCCGATGGCACCGTCACAGGCCAGCCGTCCCGGCTTCATTGCGCTCATCGGTCGCCGGTGCCGGCTGACAGGTCGGCAAGGAAGGCGCGCACACGATTGGCATTGACGCCAAAATCATGCTGACCGACCCGGCTGACCGAGCGCATGTCGACAATTGCGGCATTGCCGGTTTCGGCCGGCCGCACACGGATCAGCACATCATCCTTGAAGCGGAAGAAGGTGCTGGTGTCCGTCGCCTCGATCCGGCCGGTGGCAGGGTCGCTTGCCGCCACCTCCCAGCCGCGTGACGCAACCAGCGCCGACGCACGGTCGAACGCCTGCTGCGGCGTGGTTTCAAGACGCACAGAGCGGATATCGCCATAGGCTTCAGCCTGCAGGCGCGAAAGGCGCTGGCGTGGCGACAGGCCCTGCATCTTGGGATCGTCTGCGCCGGGTACCGCTGTCTCGCTGTCAGCGCGCGGGGCTATCGCGACAAAGGCAGGCGGATCGGCTGGGTCGCTGGAAATGTCATGAATCGCCGGCAGAGTCGTGCCGAGCCAGATGAAGCGCAGGAAATAGAGGAGGAAAGCGGCGGCAATGAGCATGCCCGGGCCGAGCGTGCGCCAGGCCACCGGCCGCTGCTTGCGCTGCGCCCAGCCCCAGCCGGCAATCGCAAGGATGAGAATGAGGCCGCAGGCAATGCCGGCGAAGAAGACCACGCGCAGCGCCGGCCCGAACGACCACAGGCCCCAGCCGCTACCGAGCGCGGCAACGAGACTCCCGCCGACTGCGAGCAGCGCGCCGCCGAGCACGGTGCGTCCGAGCAGATCGCGTTGCACGGCTGGTGCTGGAGCAGTCGCCCCCACTGCTGCCGTTGATGCGCCCGCCGGTTGCGCAGAATCGTCCATTGCCCCGTCTCCCCAATATGTACCTTAGCCATCGTGGCAGGGACCGCGCATGGCTGCAACAGCAACAGGCGTGGAGGGTGCAAGGTTCCGTGCGCGCACGCGATCAGTGGAAATCACGACTGGTGGGCAGGATGCGCACGTCGCGCGGGTGGCGAGTGCTGCCGGGCGTGCGCGCGACTTCATCCGGCGGGCAGAGCGGTGTGGGAGGGGGCGTATCCGCCAGCAGGCCGAGCATCGCCGTGCGATCCTCGATACGGGTCGCCATCAGATGCACCACCCCTTCGCGGCTGCGCTGCACCTCTCCGGTCACCAGCATCAGCCGCGATGCCATCACCTCACGCCGGAAGCGGTCGAGCAGCCGCGACCAGAGCAGGATGTTGGTGACGCCGGTTTCATCCTCGATGGTGATGAACACGGCATTGCCCTTGCCCGGGCGCTGGCGGATCAGCACCACGCCGGCAGTGCTGACCCTTGTGCCAGCTTTCGCCGCACTGGTCTGGGCGCAGCTCAACACGCCTTCGGCAGCGAGGCGGGAGCGCAGGAAAGCCATGGGATGGCCTTTGAGCGACAGGCGCACACTCTGGTAGTCGGCAGCCACTTCCTCAGACGCGGGCATGAGCGGGAGATGTGATGGGGGTTCATCACCTAGTTCGCGGGCATGCGCCGCCGCGAACAGCGGCAGTTCTCCGGTGGGTGTGCGCCGCACTTCCCACAGCGCCTCACGGCGGGAGAGGCCCATCGATCCCAGCGCATCGGCATCGGCCAGCAGGCGCAAGGCACGTGAAGGCAGGCCTGCCCGGCGAGCGAGATCCTCCGGGCTGGCAAGCAGCTGGTCAGCCCGCGCCCGCACCAACGCATCCGTCCAGGCTTCGCGAAAGCCGCTGATCTGGCGAAAGCCGAGGCGCAGCGCGAGCTGACCGTCGGCGCGGCGCTCCATCGTCGAATCCCAATGGCTGTGCGCGACATCGATCGGGCGGACCTCCACCCCATGTTCGCGCGCATCGCGGACGATCTGCGCAGGCGCGTAGAAGCCCATCGGCTGGGCATTGAGCAACGCGCAGGCGAAGATGCCGGGGTGGTGGCATTTGATCCACGCCGAGACATAGACCAGCCGCGCGAAGGAAAGCGCATGGCTTTCCGGAAAACCGTAGCTGCCGAACCCTTCGATCTGGCGGTAGCAGCGTTCGGCAAATTCGGCGGAATAGCCGCGTCCAGTCATGCCGCCGATCATCTTGTCGCGGAACCGGTCGATGCCCCCGCGGTGGCGGAAAGTCGCCATCGCCCGGCGCAGCTGGTTCGCCTCTGATGGGGTGAAACCGGCGGCGACAATCGCCAGCTTCATCGCCTGTTCCTGGAAAATGGGAACGCCATAGGTGCGGCCCAGCAATTTCCTGAGCTCGTCCGGATCGTGCGGCGGACCGGGAGAAGGATAGTCGGCGCGCTCCTCCCCGCAGCGGCGGCGCAGATAGGGATGGACCATATCGCCTTCGATCGGGCCGGGGCGGACGATCGCCACCTGCACCGTCAGGTCATAGAGATTGCGGGGGCGAAGGCGCGGCAACATGTTCATCTGCGCCCGGCTTTCCACCTGGAACACACCGATGCTGTCACCCTTTTCGAGCATCGCGTAGACTGACGGGTCATCGGCCGCGAGATCGATGTCGAGACTATGCTCGCCAAGCCCATGCTCGCTCATCAGGCCGAATGCCTTGCGGATGCAGCTCAGCATGCCGAGCGCCAGCACGTCGACCTTCATGATGCCGAGTGCGGCGATATCGTCCTTGTCCCATTCGGCGAAGGTGCGATCCGCCATCGCCGCATTGTGCAGCGGCACCGTCTCGTCGAGGCGATCCTGAGTGAGGATGAAACCGCCGACATGCTGGGAAAGGTGGCGCGGAAAGGGCGCGGCGAGCAATTGCCCGACAAGGTCGGTCATGCGGCGGATCTGCGGCGCTTCGGGATCGAACCCTGCATCGCTCACGCGCCGATCCGGCAGGTCGCGGGTGAAGCCGCCCCACACAGTGGAAACGATGCGCGCAGTCACATCCTCTGTAAGGCCCAGCGCCTTGCCGACATCCCGGACTGCGCTGCGCGGACGATAGTGGATGACCGTGGCGACGATCGCAGCACGGTGGCGGCCGTAGCGGCGATAGACATATTGCATCACCTCCTCGCGCCGCTCATGCTCGAAATCGACGTCGATGTCGGGCGGCTCGTTGCGTTCCTCGGAGACGAAGCGGGAAAAAAGCAGGTCATGCTCGGACGGATCGACTGACGTGACGCCGAGCAGAAAGCAGACGATCGAATTGGCTGCGCTGCCGCGCCCCTGACACAGAATCGGCGGATCCTGAGCGCGGGCAAAGGCGACAAGGTCGTGGACGGTCAGGAAATAGGGCGCATATTTCTGTTTGGCGATCAGCGCGAATTCATCGCCGAGCCGCCGCCGTACATCATCAGGAAGTCGGGGGCCGTAGCGCTGATGCGCGGCTTCGATGACGATATGTTCAAGCCAGGCCTGCGGCTCCCAGCCCATCGGCACCGGCTCATGCGGATATTCGTAAGAAAGCTCGCCAAGGTCGAAAGTGATGCCGTCAAGGAAACGGATCGTTTCCGACACCGCATCGGGGCGAGCCGCAAACAGCCGCGCCATCTCATCCGGCGACTTGAGGTGCCGCTCGGCATTCACCTCGATCCGCGTCCCCGCCTCGGCGATGGTCACGCCCTTGTCGATGCAGGTCAGAATATCGTGCAGCGGCCGTGCCTCCGGCGCGGCGTAAAGGCAGTCGCCGGTCGCAATCAGCGGCACACCCACAGCATCCGCCAGCGTCGCCGCCTGTTCAAGATCCCGCGCATCACGCCCGCGCCGTGCCATGGTCACGCCCAACCAGACCCGGCCGGGCGCCAAACGCCCCAGCCGCATCAGCAAAGGCGCAAGGCCGTCTGGCTGCACCAGCGCCAACGGGGGCACAGGTGCAGCACTGTCATGCTCGACCGGGTTGCGTCGCGGGCGCTGCGGCGTCGCGCTGCTGGATGGCATGACGATCAGCTGCAGCCCTTCGTGAAAGGCGAGCAGATCAGGCAGGCGCAGAATGCAGTCGCCCTTTTCGGCGCGCAGATTGCCGGTGGTAAGCAGCCGGGTGAGCCGGCCCCAGCCGCGGCGATCAACCGGATAGGCAATGATGTCCGGCGTGCCATCAACAAACACCAGCCGCGCGCCACTGACCAGCCGGGGGAGCGGCACGTGCGCGCCCCTTTCCTTCATCGCCGCGCGCGCTTGCCCGAGCGCGCTCCAGGCACGCACCACGCCCGCGACGCTGTTGCGATCGGCAATGCCGACCCCTGCCAGCCCGAGCTCAATCGCCCGCGCCACCAGATCAGCCGGGTGCGATGCCCCGCGCAGGAAAGAGAAATGCGACGCAGTGACCAATTCGGCAAAGGCGGGCTGGCCGCTCATGCAAATAATCCGTGCACATACCAGCGGGGATCGGTGCGTTCGCTGCCGTAAAGACCATGGCGGAACAACCAGAAGCGGCGCCCGCGCCCATCCTCCACCCGGTAATAATCGCGCGTGAGGCCGTGATCGCCCGGCGCCCGGCGCCACCATTCGGCGGCAATGCGTTCAGGCCCCTCGGCATACACCACCTCATGCAGCGTGCGCCGCCAGCGGAAGCGCTGCGGCGGCCCGTCAGGAACGGCAGCGATCACCTCGACCGGCTGGGGCGGATCGAACATGTGGAGGGGGCGCAGCGGCGGCTCCCCCGGTTCGGGTGCCGGCCATGGTGCAGGCGCAGGGGCTTCGATGGCGGGCAGTGCCAGCGCCGTCTGTTCCGGCAGATGGCTGTCGCGCGGCACGAAGCGCCGCACGCGCCGTGCGCCGACGCGTGTGCTGAGCCGGTCAACCAGCGCGGCAATGTCCTCCCCGTCCGCCCCTTTCCCTGTCGCTCCGCCCTCCAGCGCAAGCTGCGCGACGGCAAGCGGTTCATCACGCGGGACGGCCAGGCGGATCATGTCATAGCCAAAGCCGGGATCGAGCGGATCGTTGAGGCTGCCGACCCGTTCGACAAACAAGCGCGCTATACCCTGTGCATCACGGAGCGGGCGGCTGCTGTCGATGGCGAGCGTGGTGACATGGCCATCGCTGCGGTAGAGGCGGGCGACGAAGCGGCGGCCGCCCCGTCCACGTGTCTCAAGCATCGCCTGCACCTCTGCCGCAAGATCCCCAATCACGCCGAGCGCCGCTTCGGCGGTGGCGATGGGTTCAGCAAAGCGCCGCTCCACCGCGAGCGCTGGCGGCATCCGGCGCGGCACGAGGCGGCTGTCGCCTTCGCCAAGGATGCGGCGGAGCCGATCTACCAGATCCCCCCCGAAACGGGCCGCGAGCGGTGCCATCGGCCGGTCAGCAAGATCGCAAAGCGTTCTGAAACCGGCACGGCGCAAGCCGGCGTGGTTCTCGCTATCCAGTTCGAGCGCGGCGACCGGCAGGCGGCGCAGCGCCGATGCCTCGTCCGGCGCGGGCAGCATCTGAAACCGCGCCAACGCCCGCGCGCCTTCCGGTGTTGCTGCCATCGCAGCCCGCGCGACGCTGGCCCAGCGGCGCATCGCGGCGTCCACCTCGACGAGCAGTGCGGGCTCGTCATCATAGCGATGAAGGCAGCCAGTCATATCGAGGACGAGGCCATCGGGCGGTTCGACCATCACCAATGGCGTGAAACGGTCGCAGGCATCGGCAATGGCATCAAGCCAGACCCGATCGGCCGCCACATCCGCTTGCACCGCCACCACATCCGGCACACGCGCCCGCGCATCCGCCAGCGTCATGCCGGGCGACAAGCCGCGTTCGCGCGCAGCCGCATCGCAGGCGGCAAGCCGCATCGCCCCGCGCCGCTTTTCGATCAACGCTAGCGGTTCGCCCTCCGCCGGAATCGAATCACGCGATGCGCCGCGATGCGCCTGCGCGCGCAGCCGATCGGCCGGGAGAAAGGGAAACCACAGTGCGAGGAAGCGCCGCGCCGTCAGCGATGGTTGCGGCTGCCCTATCCCGGTCATGCAATCGCGCCTGTTCACTGTCCCACTCCACGCACCAACGGCCACCGTCGGGGCGGCCACGCTGGCGCAGCAATTCAAGAGTCCAGGCAGGATGGCCGGGACTCGCACCAGCCAGGGGCAGCGAAGGGGCCGATGCCACCTGCCAGCGCGACTGTGCAGCGCTGGGCAGCGGTTTCCCGCCTAGCCGCAGCATCAAAGCTGTTACCCCGCCCGCCTCTGCCGCCAGTGCAAGGCGGCGGCTGGCGGTAAGATCGAGAGCACGCGGATCCCCCGGCAGCGCGATCACCACCGATCCGAGGGTGCTGCAGCGCAGACCATCGACCGCTGCGCGCAGCACCGCAGACACATCGGGCAACAAAACAATGATCAGCCGGGCGGGATCGAGCCCGATCGCTGCCAAGCCGGCTGGGTGGAGCCGACCCTCACGCCGCCACAATGCTTCATCGACAACCCACATGATGTCCCCGCCGATCAGCCGCGCAAGCACCGCAGCAAAGCCCGAGGCCGCCCCGGCATCGTCAGCGGGGGCCAACAGTTCATGCAGCCGACCGCGCATCAATCCGCCGCCCAGAGCATGATCGATAGCCCCATGACCGACGGGCACAGACCCTGCCGTGCCGCGGGTTGCGCGGTCACGGGTTTCAACCAACGCCAATCGGCGCCGGAGCAGGCGGAGCGAATCGATCATATTGTTCATGATATGTTCTCAATCTCTCTCGCGTCAATCCGGAGAGGTTGCGCTTGACCCCCACATAATGTTTTGGCACTTAAAGTGTCATAATATGGAGGCTTCATGGACGTCCTGCGCACCCCCGACAGCGCCTTTGCAGCGATCACGGATTTCCCGTTCAAGCCCCATTATGCCTCCGTCCGCGATGCGGGGAGCGGAACAGAGCTGCGCGTCCATTATATCGACGAAGGGCCGCGCGACGGGCCGGTTGTGCTGCTGCTCCATGGTGAGCCGACCTGGAGCTATCTGTGGCGGCACATGATCCCGCTGCTGACTGCCGCCGGCTGCCGCGTCCTCGCACCCGACCTCATCGGATTCGGCCGATCGGACAAGCCGGCGCGCAAATCCGATTACAGCTATGGCGCGCAGGTGAACTGGATGAGCCAGTGGCTCGAAGGCACTGGCGCGAGCCAAATTACGCTCGCCTGCCAGGACTGGGGGTCGCTGATCGGCCTGCGCATGGTGGCCGCGATGCCGGAACGCTTCGCCGGCGTGGCCCTCTCCAATGGCGGGCTGCCCGAAGGCCAGCCGGCCCCGCGCGCCTTCCGCATGTGGCGCGCCTTTTCACGCTACAGCCCGGTCTTCCCGATCGGCCGGATCGTCAAAGCGGGAACGAAGCGACCGCTATCGGACGCCGAAATCGCAGCCTATGACGCGCCCTTCCCGACATCCGCCTACAAGGCGGCGGCGCGCATCTTCCCCTCCTTCGTGCCGTTCGAAGGCAATGTCGCCGTCCCCGACCAGAAGCGGGCTTGGGCGGTGTTCGACGCGTGGGACAAGCCCTTCCTCTGCTGCTTCAGCGATGCTGACCCGATCACCCGCGGCGGCGATGCCCTGTTCATCGGCCGCGTGCCGGGCACCGCAGGACAAGCGCACGGAACGCTGTCCGGCGGCCATTTCATCCAAGAGGATGATCCGGCAGGCTTTGCCGCGAAAATCCTGTCATTGGTCAACGGCCAACCGCGCTAGCCCCCGCGCGAGCGCCTGAGCCGCAGCGCCTTGGCCAGATGTGCCTCGCGAAAGCCGCGCCCCGCCAGCAGACGCCTGAAATCGGCCAAATGGTCGAAATGCTGCAGCTGCACCTTATAGTAGTTCACCCACTCAAGCAGCGCGAGCAGGGCAAGAATGGCGGTCGCAACGGCCGATGCGGTCCAGCCGCCGTCCACCAGATATTCGAAGACAGCGGCGACCGGTGACAGGACAGCCAAGACAAGCGTCGGCAACCGCACCCGGTCCAGCCAGGGCAAGGCGCGATCGCCGAGCCGCGCATCGCCCTTGAGGCCGTCCAGCTCAATCTTCCAGGCAATGGCGCCCACAACCAACAAGGCGGAACAGGCAAAAGCCGCAAAAGCGAGGGGTAGGGAGAGGCTGTCTCCCTTTACCACCACCACAAATGCAGCGAACAGTGGCACCAACAGCACATTGGCCGCCTCCATCCGCCAATAGCTCGACAGCCGCCGGATCAAGCGGGAGCGAACGGCCCAATGGTCAGGCGATGGGCGGGAAATCGGCGCAATCCCCAAGGAAAAATGGAGCGGGTGAAGGGAATCGAACCCTCGTCGTAAGCTTGGGAAGCTTCTGCTCTACCATTGAGCTACACCCGCATCTCTTTGCAAAGTCGGACTATGACTATCCGGCCCGTGCACGACCTACGCCGTGATTGTCAGTGGCCCGGACGATGCGCTCGCCTAATGCCTTCATCACCTGCGACAGGTCAACAGTCTCTCAGACCTGCAGCGCCATGCCCATGCTTATCCTGCGGGCAGCTTCAACAAGCAGTGGAGCCAAGGCCATAAGCTCGGGTTCGCGCAGACGATCAACGGCACCACTGAGGGAAAGACCTGCGAAGGGGGCGCCATGCCTGTCAAAAATCGCCGCCCCAATGCTGCTGCTGTTTGCTCCTGCTATCCCCACCGAGATTGCGAAGCCTCGTTCCCTGACCAAGGCCAATTCAGCCATGAGTTCGCCCACGGGAATGACATCCGTCTCAGACCTGCGACGATAGCGGGGTGTCCGCAGAAACTCACGCTGCTCATCCGCGGACAAATTGGCCAAGATCGCTCTGCCGGAACTGGACCAGGTCAGATCCCAGCTGGTCCCGACAGGAAGGAAGATGCCGACGCTCTTGATCCCGTCAATGCGCTCAATCAACAGCATCTTATCGCCGTGGAGCAAGCCGAGGTGTACGGTCTCGCCCGTTTCGTGCCGCAGCGAATCCATGACGGATAGAGCGGCCATGCGAAGACCGCTCTTGCGCTCAATGGCTCGCCCGCCAATGCCTATCGGTTTGACGGTCAGTGACCATCGCGGCCTTGGTCCAGCGTCGCGCTCAAGCCAGCCGTAACTCTCCAGCGCCAGCAAAAGACGATGCACGGTAGCCTTGGGTAAGGCGATGTGCCGCGCGAGATCGCTGGCTCCGATGGGTTGCAGTTCGGCCACCCGATCGACCACAGCAAGGGCCAGACCGACCGGCCGCATAGGTCCTCGAGACGCAGGCGCGTTATCCGCCATCAAGCCAACTCCACTGATACCATCTATTTGTCCCATAATGCGGGACAATGGTCCGTGAAAAGAGACAAGCTCGTTGACCTAGCGTTTTAATCTGGCAACCTTCCCAGCAGTTTCGGTGATTCGAGGATGGCCAACCATCCCGACCGAAACTCGGACAGCCGCTTCGGGAGATGGCGGGCCTTGGGTAGCGGGACAGAAAACCTGACAAACTTTGGCTCTTCGGGCGCACCCTCGGTGCGGCCCGATTCTCCTCTTAGTTCAAAAGGGGGCGCGTTGCCCGGCGTTCGCCATTTCAGGGGAGGAAACAGGGATGTTGAGGTTTGACCTTTCGCGCACAGTCAGAATTGCGCTTGCACTGAGCGTCAGCTCATTTGCTCTGGCAGGACAAGCGCAGGCCTAGGAGGCCGACGACCAAGCTGAGTTCGAAGGCATCGAAGACATTGTCGTCACCGCGCAAAAGCGTGAAGAGAACCTCCAAGACACCCCGATCTCCATCGTTGCGCTGGGTGCCGACACGCTGGAACAACGCGGCGTCAACTCGCTGAGCGACCTTTTCTCCGGCAGCGTCCCGTCGCTTCGGATTTCGCCCTTTCTCGGCAGAGCGTCAGCCGTCACCATCGGCATGCGCGGCCTGGTCCCAGTCGATGCGACGCAAGTAACGCGCGACCCCACGGTCGGCATCTATATCGACAGCGTCTATGTCGGCCGTGTCTCCGGCCTTGGCATGGAATTGTCCGACATTGAGCGGATCGAAGTCCTGCGCGGCCCGCAGGGGACGCTGTTCGGCCGCAACACAATCGGCGGCGCGGTCAGCATCGTGACGCGGCGACCGACCGGCGAATTCGGCCTCGATCTGCGTGGCGGCTTCGGCAATTACGACAGCCGTATGGTGGCGGCCCACCTCAACCTGCCCAGCATCGGCGGCATCAACATCAAGGTTGACGGGCTTTACAGCGACCGGGGCGGCCTGGTGATGAACCCGGACCCCAGCTTCCTCGACTATGGGGAAATCCGCAAATATGGATTCAAGATATCGGCGCACTGGGAGCCGGCCGACGGTGTTTCGATCCTTTATTCGTACGACCAGTCGCACGATGAATCGACCAGCGCCTACAGCGACATCACGGCAACCGATCAGGCAGCTACCGTCAGGCCCAGCTTCATCACCCTGCGTGAAGGACGTGTGCGGACCGGTCGTATCGGCGTTCCGGTGCTGCGCAATCCACAGCGTGCCGCAGGGCACTCGCTGCTGGCCGAATGGGATCTGACAGATAATCTGACGCTGCGCTCCATTACTGCATGGCGGGATCTCAATTCCGTCCAATGGGATCAAGATACCGGTGCGGTCACTACATGGGGGCCGAACCGAACGTTCGGCAGACTGAGTTACGCGCTCGTCGACCAGAACCAGTTCAGCCAGGAGCTCCAGCTCGTGGGCGAGGCTGGCGATCTCAGCTATGTGGTCGGCGGATATTATTTCAACGAAAATGGGGCGGACGAAGCGATCGTTTATTCCGCCGGGCGACTGAACGCGACCAACACCGGCCTCGTCCTGTTCCCGGCGCCGGTCCCGGACGGCGGCACGGCTATCCCCGATCGCGCGGCGCGGGTGAATGTGCGGTCGACGGCAGTGTTCGGCCAGTTCACCTGGTCGCCATCGGCGCTGGAAGGGCTCCATCTCACCGCCGGCCTGCGTTACACCGATGACAGCAAGGACGGCCTGCTGACCGCGATCCGCGGCGCGAATCCGAACCTGAACTTCGAATTCAACTCCAGCCGTATCGACCCCATGGCGACCATCGCTTATGATTTCAGCGATGACATCAATGCCTATGTAAAGGTCAGCCGCGCTTACCGTGCGGGGGGCGCCAACACCCGCTCGTCCATCCTGCGGCCGTTCGGTGAAGAAGAGCTGGTCGCCTGGGAGGCGGGGATCAAAGCGGACCTGTTTGACCGCCGGGCCCGTTTCAACCTGGCGGCCTATACCAGTGAGCTGTCCAACCAGCAGGTCGACTTCATCAATCCAGCTTTCGTTTCGAACACCGAGACGGTCAACGCTCCGGAAACCCGGCAGATCAAGGGTGTGGAGCTCGATGTGACGCTGGCTCCGACCGACAATCTGCTGCTGGGCGCCAACTATGTCTTCACGGACGCTCCGCCGACACCGGTGGTCAATATCTTCTCCGGCGCGATCCAGCAGGTCAGCTCGGCCTTCACGCCGCGCCATGCGGTGACATTCACGGCAGATTATACCTTCCCCCGCCTGTCCTTTGGCGAGTTGAGGCTGCACCTAGATGCGAACACCGCCGGCAATTATTTTGCGAACAATACCGTGACGTATCAGGCGGACAGTGCCTTCCTGATCAATGGCAGACTGACCCTCAGTGACATCGAGGTTGCGGGTGGCACGCTGGAACTGGCGCTATGGGTCAAGAATCTGACCGACGTGACCTATAACTACTTCGATTTCCGCGTCGCCAGCCGCCAGACGTCGACCATCTACAACGACCCACGCACTTATGGCCTTCAAGCCCGCGTGCGATTCTAGGCCAAAGCAGATGAGCTTGCGATTGGGCTCACTCATTCTGTTCGGGGCGGTGGTTTTAGCCACTGCCGCCCCGGCAGACGCCCGCAATATTGTGTTGTCGAACGACGATGGCCTCACCGCCAATGTGAAGGCCCTTTATGATGCCCTGAAGGCAGACGGACACGATGTGATCGTTGTGGTGCCCTGCGCCCAACAAAGTGGCATGGGCGCCGCGCTGCGGCCCATGCGCCCGCTACAACCGCTGGCCAGCGACTGCGTCAACGGCGCCGCCCGCGCCGGCGACCCGGGAGCGGGGGTGATGACCCGAGCCGATCTGGGCCCCGATTTCCATTATTTGGACGGGACCCCGGTGATGGCGACGCTCTACGGCATTGACGTGCTCGCACAGGCGCGATGGGGGCGGGCACCGGACCTTGTGCTCTCCGGCCCCAACATAGGCCTGAATGCCGGAACCATCGTCATCAGTTCCGGCACGGTCAGCAACGCGCAATATGCCATGATCCGGGGCATCCCGGCGATTGCATTGAGCGCCGTCGAACAATCGGAAAGCGGACCGGATCTCCGCAATCCTCTCGCAACGTCTGTTGCGGGGAAGACCATGGAACTGATCCGCCAGCTGGATGCACGCGCCGGCGATAGCCCCCTTTTGCCGCCCGGACTAGGCCTCAACGTCAATTTTCCGGCCTCTGTCGAGACCGCACAATGGCGCATGAGCCGCATAGGGAGCTATTCGCCTTACGAGTTGCGCTTCGTTGAAGACCTGGGCCGCGCGACCGGCCGGCAAACCACCTCTCCCATGCCCGGCCTGCTATTTTCGCGAGCGACCGGTGAGCCTGCGGCGGAACAGGGCGAAGACGAGGCTGCTGTTGCCCGCGCCGCCATATCAGTAAGCGTGATCCAGATCGCCTATGACGCGCCAGCCGATAGCCGCTCGCAGGTTAGTCAAACACTTGCGCCCCTTATCAGCCAGTAACATAGGCTCGGGCGCAGCGCTGGCCTGAACCAAGGGTTCAGCTTCTGAGGCCCTGTGCCAAAGCTGCCGCGCCAATCGGTCGGCGGCGCAAGAGATCGCTTTGGGCGCGATGAAAACGACCTTGAAAAAAGGACGGCGAGCGCAGATGGGCGGGGAAAGCAAGCAGGCCGACACCAGCCAATGAATGGACATTCCGACACAGGATGGCGACCGGCCTTGGCGCCGTGGCCACAGTGTCAAGGCGTTGAAATTCGGTCCATGGATTGGGCAAAGGCGGCAATATTCACGCAACAGTGGTTCGTCTCCGCGTCCGCGCGACAATCGGACGCAGCAAAGAGATACCCATGAGCACGGAACGATCGACCAGCGCCGCCAAAGCCGGACCAGAGTCGTGGACAGTTATCTTGCTGGCCGGTTCGCGCCCCGGCGGAGACCCTTTATCGGCACATTTCGGCGTGTCGACCAAGGCGCTGATACCGCTGGGCGGGAGGGCGATGATCGCGCACGTCCTCGAAAACCTGCTTTCAGTGCCCGCCGTGGCATCGGTAACAATATTGTCCCAGGACCCCGAAAGGATCATGAGGCATGCGGACATCCTGCCCCTGCTGAAAGATGGCCGCGTCTCCGGCGCCAAATCGACGGACGGCATAGCCAATTCGGTCGCATCCCATCTGGAAACGCTGGACCAGCCCTGGCCCATTCTGCTGACCACCGCCGATCACCCGCTGCTCGACCGACCGATGATCGAACATTTCATGGCCGAAAGCCGGCAAAGCGACGTTGCCGTGGGCTTGGTATCCCGGTCGACACTGTCCCGAATCGCCGACCCCACGAAACGGACCTGGCTCAAATTCAGGGACGATGCGGTCTCGGGCGCCAATCTGTTCGCGTTGCGATCACCCGCCGTTATGGAGGCCTTGCGCTACTGGTCATCGCTCGAACGGCACCGCAAACAGCCTTGGCGCATGGCCGCCAAGCTTGGGCCAGCCCTGTTGTTCAACGTCCTGTTGCGCCGGTTGACTCTGGATGAGGCATTCGATCGCGCCGGTGCGCGCCTCAATGTGCAGGCCAAGGCCGTGCGCCTGCCATTTCCCCTCGCCGCGGTTGACGTGGACAAAGTTTCCGACCACGCCCAAGTCGAAACGATATTGGCCCAGCGGCGCACATGACCGGAATTTCCATTTTCGACGTCGACCGGACTATCACCCGCCGCCCCACCTACAGCCTGTTCCTTCTGTTCGGGCTGTTACGGCACGCGCCTTGGCGCCTGATTCTGCTGCCCCTCCTGACCCCGGTGGCGCTGGCCTATGGCTTCAAGCGCATTTCACGGGAAAGGATGAAGGAATGGATGCACCGGGTCGCCCTGGGCAGCCGGCTGCCGAGGGAGCGCGCGGAACAGCTGGCGGAGGCGTTCGCGGCTGACCTGTTCCGGTCGGGACTGTTCCGGCAGGCTCATGAATTGATCGCCGCAGAAAAAGCCTCCGGCCGCCGGGTCATGCTCGCGACCGCGGCGCCGGCGCTCTACATCAAGCCGCTAGCCCGGCAGCTCGGGATTGCCGATGTCGTTGCGACCGGCGGGCTATGGGATGGCGACTGGCTGACGCACCGGATTGAAGGACGCAACTGTTACGGCCCAACCAAATTGGCGATGATCGTGGATGCCCTCGCCCAGCGCGACATTGATCGCGGCACGGCCCATGTCCGTTTCTATTCGGACCATGCATCGGACCTGCCCGTCTTCGAATGGGCAGACGAGCCGGTAGCGGTCAATGCCTCTCCAAAACTGCTGCGGCTGGCCCGCGCGCGCGGCTGGGCCATCCTCGACTGGCGTCGGTCATGATGCGCAAAAAGGTCGGCTTTCTGTTCAATCATGCGGCGGGGCACCAGGCAGCCCACAGCCTGCCGATTGCCGCAGCCCTCTCCGCGCAGGCAGACATCAGCATTTTCGTGAGCGGCGGCACGGCGGAGGCCGAGGTCAGACGGCTTTGGGAAAAGGCCGGGCATTCTGGCAACGATCCGCGGATCATCACGCTGCGCCCTCCATCGACCGCTGCCAGCTGGCTGACCAAAGCAAGCGGAGGCGCAATCCCGAGCGACCGGGTATCGATACTCGCCCGCAACAGGGATCTGTTTGCGGGCCTCGATGCGCTGGTCGTTCCGGAAAAGACATCGACCCTTCTCAAGACCCGGCTTGGACTGGACCAGCTGCCGCTCATCCATACCCGTCATGGCGCAGGGGATCGGGCTATCGGTTTCGACAAAGCGAGCGTGAAGTTCGATCTGGTCCTGATGTCGGGCGAGAAGATCAAAGACCGGCTGGCCGATGCAGGCCTGCTGAAACCGGATGGCCATGCGATTGTCGGATATCCGAAATTCGATACCCAAGAGGCCACGCCCGACCGGTCACCCTTGTTCGACAATGGCCGGCCGACTGTCCTCTACAACCCGCACCCGTCACCAGCACTTTCCTCCTGGTATCGCGATGGCAACCGGATCCTGCGCTGGTTCGCGGAGCAGGACCGGTTCAATCTCGTCTTCGCCCCACACATCATGCTGTTCGCCAAGAAATGGACGGTCGGATTGTCGCCACCATCAATTGCGCGCGTGCCGGAGATCACAGAAACGGTTCGCGACTGCCCGCACATCCGCATCGATGACGGCAGCCAGGCCTCCCTCGACATGACCTATACCAATCGGGCCGACATCTATCTCGGCGATGCGAGTAGCCAGGTCTATGAATTCCTCCGCTATCCGCGACCCTGCATCTTCTGGGATTCGGTCGGGCAGGATTGGCAGGACAACAAGGATTTCGCGCATTGGGGAGCAGGGCCGGTGGTGCGCGACCTCGACCAGCTGGCGGATGCACTTGATCTGGCGGTCACCGAGCCCGAGCGGTACAAGCAGGCCCAGCAGGCGCTTTTTGCCTATAGTTTTGATCTAACCAGCACCCCGTCCGCCGAACGAGCAGCCACCGCGATCCTCGCTTGGCTGGAACGCCGGACCAAGGAACAGGCCGCATGAACAATTTATGGCGCTACGCCGTCGTGAAGCAGGTGCGAAAGCTGTACTGGCGCGCATATGCGGCATGGAAACGGGCGGTCACAAATCCGGATGGCCCACCGCAGGCCGGCCCTACCGCATATGGCGTGCGCATGATCGAGCGCTGGCAGGACCGCACCTATGTCTACTGCCGGGGCGGCACCTATGGCCGTTTCCTTGCTGACTTTCTGGAAAGGGATGGCGAGCCATTTACCTTTGTCGATATCGGGGCCAACCAAGGGCTGTACAGCCTGATCGCGGCGCGCAACCCCGCCTGTATCAAGGCGATTGCCTTCGAGCCGGTCGATGCCACTCACAGCCTGCTTGTCGCCAACGCCGAAGCCAATGGCCTGACCGGCAAAATCAAAGCGCATCGCCTAGCAGTTTCAACACACAGCGGGCCGATTACCATCCGGGTTCCGGAACGGCACAGCGGCATGGCCGCCATCGGTGACAGCGGGGACCTGAAAGGTTCAGTAACGCTGGAAACCATTGAAGCCGTATCATCGGTCGAGCTGGAAAAAATCCTAGCGGGCAATGGGCCCATCGTCGTCAAGGTCGATGTCGAAGGACATGAGGCGGAGGTCTTTGCGGAACTCGTCAAGACCCGCGCTTCCAGCCGCATCAAAGCCGCCTTCTACGAGATCGACCAGCGCTGGTCCGACGAAAAGCGGATCGAGACGATTTTGCGGCGTGCAGGTTTCGACCGGTTCACCCGTGTCGGTTTTGGACATCATTTCGACGTCCTTGCCGAACGGGCATGAGGGGTGGCTGGGCCAGCGCAATATTCGCTTTGCCTAGACAGGGTCAGGCCCTAGCGGAACAAGGGTGAGCACCGCGTCTCCGCCTTCCGCCGCGACGCGGCACATCATCCCCTTCATCGTATTCACGATATTCATCGATGCGGTCGGGTTTGGGATCATCATGCCGGTGCTCCCGGAACTGGTGATGGACGTCGCGCGCGTGGGCTTGGCTGATGCGATCGGCATCGGCGCCTGGATCGGCCTTGCCATGGCGCTGGCGACATTTTTTTCAGCCCCGGTGCTGGGCAATCTCTCCGATGCCTTTGGCCGGCGCACGGTGTTGCTGTTGTCGTTGGCGGGCCTGGCCATCGATTATGTGCTGCTGGTTGTCGTCGACACGCTCCCGCTGCTGTTTCTGGCGCGGGTTATCTCCGGGATTTTTGGTGGCAGCTATGCGGCGGCTCAGGCCGCCATCGCCGACGTTACCCGCCCGGAGGAACGCGCCCGCAACTTCGGCTATGTCGGCGCAGCTTTTGGCGTCGGATTCATCGCCGGCCCGGCCATCGGCGGACTGCTCGGCGAGATGGGTCCGCGCGCGCCATTCGTCGCTGCATCGATACTGGCGGCAGCCAATTTCATCTATGGACTGACATTGTTTCCCGAAACCCTGGAGCGTGAGCGCCGGCGGCGTTTTGACTGGCGGCGCGCCAATCCACTGGGCGCACTGAGTGCGGCGCGCGCGATCCCCGGTATGATGGGCGTGGCCGCCGTGCTGACGCTTTGGCAGATCGCCAGCCTCGTCTATCCGTTGACCTGGAGCTTCTACGCCATGGCAAAGTTCGGCTGGTCGACTGCGATGATCGGCGCAAGCCTTGCCGTTGTAGGCTTGGTCATTGCCTTTGCTCAATTCTTCGTGACCGGCCCGGCGGTTGCGCGGCTCGGCGAACGCAAGGCCGCGTCCATCGGCCTCATGGCGTCATGTACCGGCTATCTCGCTTATGCCTTTGCCGATGAAGGCTGGATGGCCTTTGTGATCATGGTCACCCTGGTTCCCGGCGCACTGGTGCAGCCGAGCCTGATGGCGATGATGAGCCGGCGCGCGACGCCGGAAACGCACGGCGAAGTGCAGGGTGTGGCTGCGATGGCGATGGGCGTGGGATCGCTGGTCGCCCCATTATTGCTGACGGGGACCATGGCCCGGTTCACCGCAGCGGATGCGCCGGTGCATTTCCCCGGCGCAGCCTTTATCGTTTCGACCCTGTTCGGATTGTCTTGCCTGATGCTGCTGCAATTGTTGCCGCGCGCGACTCAAATCCCGCCTTCGACCGATTCATAGCCGCGTGCCGCAAGGCCAGCGGCAATGGACGCGCTGCATGCCTGCGCCCGATCGAGTTCGGTCGAACGGGTGACAAAATTGGCGCCAACCCGCCCTTCGCGAAAGAAGGGATAGCTGCCGATGGCGCAGCCGGGATGATCCCGCTCGACCGTACGGAGGAGATCGGCCACCTCGCTTTCCGCTGCCCAGGCACCGAGCGTGACCGAGACCAGTGGATCGCCACCCTCCAGCTCGCCAGTAAGGGCATCGAGCATACCGGCGGTGATCGCAGGCACGCCGGCCATGATGAAGATGTTGCCGATGCGGATGCCGGGCGCACCAGACATACGGTTTGGGATGAGGTCCGCCCCCTCCGGCACGCGCGCCATGCGTAGACGCGTCTCGGTGACGCCGCCGCGCGTCTCATAATAGCGGGTGAGGATATCGACCGCATCGGGGTGATGCACCACACCCACACCGAGGGCGCGGGCAATGGCATCGACCGTGATATCGTCATGCGTCGGGCCAATGCCGCCGGTGGTGAACAGATAGTCGTTGCGGGCACGCAGCGTATCCACCGCCTCGATGATCGCATCCTCGACATCGGGCACCACGCGTACCTCGACGAGCCGGATGCCTTGCACGTTCAGCCAAGCGGCGACCTGGGTGATATTGCGGTCCTGCGTGCGGCCGGAAAGGATTTCGTCGCCGATCACGACAAGGGCGGCAGTCCAGATTTTGGATTGAGTCATGGGGAGCGCCATAGCGCGAGCGGCGGCCATGGCCAATGCGGGCGTAAGCCTCTATATGACCGGCATGGATTATATCGCAGCTTCAGCGGACACCACGCCCGTCCGCGACGGATCGATCCGCCTTCATGGGCCCGAAGGCTTTGTCGGCATGCGCAAAGCAGGCGCGCTCGCCGCAGCAGCGCTCGACATGCTGGTGCCGCATGTCGTGCCCGGCGCAGTGACCCAAGATCTCGACCGGCTGGTGCTGGATTTCGTGCTCGCCGCGGGCGCAACACCCGCAACCGTCGGCTACCGCGGCTATATCCATGCCAGCTGCATTTCGATCAATCATGTGGTTTGCCACGGCATCCCTTCCGACAAGCCGCTCCGTGACGGCGACATCGTGAACATCGACATCACGGTGATCGTCGATGGCTGGCATGGTGATACCAGCCGCATGTTTCTGGTGGGAGATGTGCCGCTGAAGGCGCGACGGTTGGTTGATGTCACCTATGAATGCCTGATGCTCGGTATTGAGGCTGCACGGCCCGGCAACACCGTGGGCGATATCGGCCATGCCATCCAGAGCCATGCTGAACGGCAGCGATATGGCGTGGTGCGCGATTTCTGCGGGCATGGCCTCGGTCGCCTGTTCCACGACGCGCCGGACATCGTCCATGTCGGCAGGCCGGGGCAAGGTCCGGAACTGCGCCCGGGCATGTTCTTTACCATCGAACCGATGATCAACCTCGGCAAGCCAGGGGTGAAGGTGCTGGACGACGGCTGGACGGCGGTGACGCGCGACCGTTCTTTGTCGGCGCAATTCGAACATTCGATCGGCATCACCGAAACGGGCTGCGAGATCTTCACCAAAAGCCCCGACGGGTTCGACAAGCCCCCCTATTGATCCCCCAAAAGGCAGGACTGCCTGTTTTTCAGGCAGGTTTCGGCCGATGTTGCCTGAAATTGTAGCAGTGGCCGCCAGTTCAACGCGGATTCGCGCGCGAACCCGTGCATTTCGTGCTGGCACGCTTCTTGATTAGTCAGTCGCACGCACGCTGCGGTGGGCGCGATGGCCTTTGCCATGACGCGCTTCGCCAACCTGACGCGGGGAAAGCATGAAAAAGATTGAGGCCATCATCAAACCCTTCAAGCTCGACGAAGTGAAGGAGGCGCTGCATGAAGTGGGCGTGTCCGGCATTACCGTCACCGAAGCCAAGGGGTTCGGCCGGCAAAAGGGCCACACCGAGCTGTATCGCGGCGCCGAATATGTCGTCGACTTTCTGCCCAAGGTGAAGCTGGAGGTTGTCGTCGACGACAGCCTGGCCGCTCGCGTGGTCGAAGCCATTGCTGGCGCAGCACAGACTGGCCGGATCGGCGATGGCAAGATTTTCGTGATGCCGGTCGAAACCGCGCTTCGCATCCGCACCGGCGAGCGCGACAGCGACGCCATCTGACGCCGCCACGTCAACTGAATTCATATCTGACAACAACGAGAGCGAGGAACTGCCACCATGGCCAACAGCCCCAAGGACATCGTCAAGCTGATCAAGGACAAGGAGATCGAGTGGGTCGATCTGCGTTTCACCGACCCCAAGGGCAAGTGGCAGCACCTGACCATGACCGCCGCCCTGCTCGACGAAGATCAGCTCGAAGACGGCCTGATGTTTGACGGATCGTCGATCGCCGGCTGGAAGGCCATCAACGAAAGCGACATGATCCTGAAGCCCGACCTCGACGCGATCCACATGGATCCGTTCAGCGCGACGCCGATGCTGGTCATTTTCTGCGATATCGTCGAGCCTTCGTCGGGCGAGCTTTACGCGCGCGACCCGCGCTCTACCGCGAAGCGCGCCGAAGCCTATGTGAAGGCGGCCGGCATCGCCGACACCATCTATGTCGGCCCCGAAGCCGAATTTTTCATGTTCGACGATGTGAAGTTCGAGAACAGCTACAATGCCTCGGGCTACACGATCGACGATGTCGAGCTGCCGACGAACACCGGGCGCAGCTATGACAGCGGCAACCTGGGCCACCGTCCGCGCGCCAAGGGGGGTTACTTCCCGGTCGCACCGGTCGACAGCGCTGTCGACATCCGCGCCGAGATGGTTTCGACCATGACGGAAATGGGCCTCAACATGGACAAGCACCACCATGAGGTGGCTGCAGCCCAGCATGAACTCGGCGTCACATTCGACACGCTGGTGAAGACCGCCGACAACATGCAGATCTACAAATATGTCGTGCACCAGGTCGCGCATGCCTATGGCAAGACCGCAACCTTCATGCCCAAGCCGATCAAGGACGATAATGGCAGCGGCATGCACACGCATATGTCGCTGTGGGAAGATGGCAAGCCGCTGTTTGCCGGCAACGGCTATGCCGGCCTTTCGGACACCTGCCTCTATTACATCGGCGGCGTCATCAAGCATGCCAAGGCGCTCAATGCCTTCACCAACCCGACCACCAACAGCTACAAGCGACTGGTGCCGGGCTTTGAGGCGCCGGTTCTGCTCGCCTATTCGAGCCGCAACCGTTCGGCGTCGTGCCGCATCCCCTATGGGGCAGGCAGCAAGGCCAAGCGCGTCGAATTCCGCTTCCCCGACGCGATGGCCAACCCCTATCTCGCCTATGCCTCACTGCTGATGGCGGGTCTGGACGGCATCCAGAACAAGATCCATCCCGGCGACGCGATGGACAAGAACCTCTATGACCTGCCGCCGGAAGAGCTCAAGGATGTGCCGACCGTGTGCGGAAGTTTGCGCGAAGCGCTCGAGGCACTGGCCGCCGATCACGACTTCCTGCTGAAGGGCGACGTGTTCAGCAAGGACCAGATCGAAGCCTATATCGAGCTGAAGTGGGAAGAGGTCTACCGCTGGGAAATGACCCCGAGCCCAGTCGAGTTCGACATGTATTACAGCAGCTGATTTTTCATCGCGGCAACATAATCGGGGCGTCCGCCAGTGCGGGCGCCCCTTTTGCATGCGCGTGAGAGGCGTTGACGCCGCGCGCTCACCATGCTGCCTTGGTGACCATGAAAAGCACCATCCTTGCGGTGATCGCCGCCCTCACCCTGACCATCCCCGCGCACGCGCAATTGAGCCGCAGCGAACAGCGCGCCGCCGATTTCGCGGCAAGCGATGCCGCCTATGGCGAGGCGCTGCTCGAACGGCTGGTCAACCAGAACAGCGGAACCCTCAACCTGCCGGGCGTGCGCGCGGTGGGCCAGATGATGGAGGCAGAGCTGTCCCAGCTCGGCTTCGAGGTGCGCTGGGTGGACATGAGCGCAACGGGGCGCGCCGGCCATGTCGTCGCCACACATCGCGGCAATGGGCGCGGCAAGCGCATCCTCCTTATCGCCCATCTCGACACGGTGTTCGAACCGACCTCCCCCTTTCAAACCTATCGGCGCGAGGGAACGCGCGCGATCGGCCCGGGTGTCGGCGACGACAAGGGCGGGATGGTGGTGATCATCGGCGCGCTGCGCGCGATGGAGGCGGCCGGCACGCTCGAAGACGCCGACGTCATGGTGGTGCTGACCGGCGACGAGGAGCGGATCGGCGCGCCGTCGGAGGTAGCGAGGGCAGACCTGATCGAGGCCGGGCGCTGGGCCGACGTAGCGCTGGAATATGAAAATCTGGCGCGCGAAGGCGAACAGGAGTTCGGTACCATCGCCCGGCGCAGCTCGGCCAACTGGACGTTGACCACTACCGGCCGTGCGGGCCATTCGAGCACAGTCTTTTCTACCGGCTCCGGATACGGCGCGATCTACGAGATGGCGCGCATCCTCGATGCGTTCCGCCGCGAGCTTCCCGAAGCGAACCTCACCTACAATGTGGGTCTGGTGGCCGGGGGCACCCCAGCGACTCTGGCCGCCAGCGCAGAGAGCGTGAGCGCAGTAGGCAAGACCAACATCATCGCCGACAGCGCCGTTGCACGCGGTGACCTGCGCACGCTGACCGCCGAACAGGACGCGCGCATCCGCACCGCAATGCAGGCGATTGTCGATGCCAACCTGCCAGGCACCGATGCCTCTATCCGCTTTGAAACAAGCTATCCCCCGATGGCCCCGACCGAAGGCAATCGCGCGCTTCTCGCAAGACTGAATGCGGTCAACCGCGATTTGGGCTTTGCCGAACTGGCCGAGATGGACCCGGCACGACGCGGCGCCGCCGATTCGGGCTGGGTTGCGGCTGATGTCGATACATTGGGCGGGCTGGGCGCATCAGGCGGGCTGGCACATGCCGACGGGGAATGGATCGACCTTTCCAGCCTACCCCGCCAAGCGGCGCGCTCGGCCGTGCTGCTGAGCCGGTTAGCACGGGAGCGCCGTTGACCACTGCGGCGCGGACGACGCGACAAGGGTTGCAAGGCGCAACGTATCGCGCCACATCCATCACCGAAGGAGAGAGGCCATGCGCGAGCATCTGCAACATTATATCGATGGCAAATGGGTCGATTCGATCGGCGGTAAACGCCATGAGGTGATCAACCCGGCGACCGAGGAGCCGGTGTCGGCGATCACGATCGGCACCAAAGCCGATGTCGATGCGGCAGTGGCTGCGGCACGGCGCGCCTTCGAAAGCTTTTCGCAGACAACGCGCGAGGAACGGCTCGAGCTGCTCGGCCGCATTGTCGAGGAATATAAGAAGCGTGCTGCCGACCTTGGCCGCGTGATGGCTGAAGAAATGGGCGCACCGGTCAGCTTCGCGACCACCGCACAGGTTGGTGCAGGGATCGGCGGATTCCTCGGCACGATCGCGGCACTCAAGGATTTCGAATTCAAGGAGCGGATGGGCGCAAACCTGATCGTCTATGAACCGATCGGCGTCGTCGGCATGATCACGCCCTGGAACTGGCCATTGAACCAGATTGCACTCAAGGTCGCACCGGCCCTCGCAGCGGGCAACACGATGGTGCTCAAGCCCTCGGAGGAATGTCCGGGCAATGCAGCGATCTTTGCCGAGATCCTCGACGCCGCGGGCGTGCCGCCGGGCGTGTTCAACCTGGTGCAGGGCGACGGCCCCGGCGTCGGTGCCGCCATTTCGGCGCACCCCGACATAGAGATGGTGAGCTTCACCGGATCGACGCGCGCAGGCATCCTCGTCGCCAAGGCGGCAGCGGATACAGTCAAGCGCGTCCACCAGGAGTTGGGTGGCAAATCCCCCAACCTGGTCCTGCCCGATGCGGATTTCGCAACCGTCCTGCCACCGACGGTGCAGGGCGTATTGGTCAACACCGGACAGAGCTGCATCGCACCAACACGCATTCTTGTGCCGCGCGAGCGTGAGGCCGAGGCGGCAGGCGTGGTCAAGGCGATGTTTGAGGCGACCCCGGTCGGCGATCCGCTGGCCGAGGGCATGCACATCGGCCCCGTCGTCAACAAGGCCCAGTTCGAGAAGATCCAGGGTCTGATCCAGTCGGCGATCGACGAAGGCGCGACACTGGAAACGGGTGGCACCGGCCTGCCCGCCAATGTGAACCGCGGCTATTACATCCGCCCGACTGTCTTCTCTGGTGTCACGCCGGACATGCGCATCGCGCAGGAGGAGGTGTTCGGACCGGTGGCAACGATCATCGCCTATGATGACCTGGACGAGGGCATCCAAATCGCCAACGACACTGCCTATGGTTTGTCGGCCGTGATTTCCGGCGACCCCGAAAAGGCCGCCGATGTCGCCCCGAAGCTGCGCGCCGGCATGGTTGCCGTGAACAGCTGGGGACCCGCGCCGGGCGCACCCTTCGGTGGGTACAAGCAGTCGGGCAACGGCCGCGAAGGCGGGCTGTTCGGCCTCAAGGACTTCATGGAAGTGAAAGCGATCAGCGGCATTCCCGCCTGATCGACTCATGAAATACTGACCGGCGGGAGGGGCCCGCCGGTCAGCGTTTCAGCAAGAACACCGCATGTTCGGCCCGGAAATTGGCCGCTGCCGCGCTGGTCGGCCGGTCACCGGTCAGGAACCAGCTACCCTCCACCTCAATGCCCCGTTCCGCAAGCAGCGCGCGGAAATCATCAACCGTAACATGATGGATGTTGGGTGTTTCGTACCAAGCGACCGGGAGCAGGCGCGTCACCGGCATGCGCCCGCCCCACAGCAGGCTCAGCCGCACCCGCCAGTGCGCGAAATTGGGAAATGAGACAAAGGCGCGCTGGCCAATACGCAGCAATTGTTCGACCACGCGGTCGGGCCGCATCGTCGTCTGCAGCGTTTGCGACAGGATGACATAGTCGAAGCTGTCCGCCGGATAGTCGGTGAGGTCGACATTGCAGTCCCCCTGCACCACTGACAGGCCGCGCGACACCGCAGCCGCGACATTTGCAGGGTCAAGTTCCAACCCGCGCGCGTCGCACCCCTTGTCGCGCAACGCGGCCATCAGGGTACCGTCCCCACAGCCGACATCGAGCACGCGGGAGCCGGCCGCGACATGGGCAGCGATGACCGCCAGATCAGGGCGAAGCTCGCTCATGCGCCTTCCCCCACAAAGCCGCCGATCACGCGATCAAGCGCGGGCACATCAAGCAGGAATGCATCATGGCCAAAGCCGCTTTCGAGCTCGACGAAGCTGGTTGGCGCGCCGGCGGCATTGAGCGCGTGAACAATCGCACGCGATTCGGACGTGGGATAGAGCCAATCGCTGGTGAAGCTGACCAGGCAAAAGCGCGTCGCCACGCTGCGCGCAAAGGCGGTGGCCAGCTTTCCCCCGTGCGGCTCGGCCAGATCAAAATAGTCCATCGCGCGGGTGATGTAGAGATAGGAGTTGGCGTCGAACCGGTCAGTGAAGGCCAGACCCTGATGCCGCAGATAGGATTCCACCTGAAAATCAGCGTCGAAGCCGAACGTCTTGGCGTCGCGATTCTGCAGGCGACGGCCGAACTTGGCCGTCAACCCTTCTTCCGACAGGTAGGTGATGTGCGCCGCCATGCGCGCGACCGCGAGGCCCTTGGCAGGCCCACCGCCCCGCGCACCATAATAATCGCCGCCCTTCCAGGCCGGGTCGGCCATGATCGCCTGCCGGCCAACCTCATGAAAGGCTATATTCTGAGCCGAATGGCGCGCCGCAGAGGCAATGACGAGTGCGCGGCCGACACGCTCGGGATGATGGGCGGCCCAAGCGAGCGCCTGCATCCCCCCCATCGACCCACCGACGACCGCATGCAGCCGCGCAATGCCAAGCGCATCGAGCAACGCGACCTGCGCACGCACCATGTCCGCAATGGTGATCACCGGAAAACGCATACCCCATGGTGTATCCGACGCCGGATCGCGACTCGCCGGGCCGGAGGAGCCCATGCAACTGCCGATGACATTGGAGCAGATGACGTAGAAACGATCGGTATCTATGGGCTTGCCGGGTCCAACCATCCGCTCCCACCAGCCTGGCTTACCGGTAACGGGGTGACGCCCCGCGACATATTGGTCGCCAGTCAGCGCGTGACAGATGAGGATCGCATTATCGCGCGCGTCATTGAGCGTACCGTAGCTTTGCCAGGCGACCTCGACCGGCGACAGCGCGGCTCCGCCGTCGAGGAGCAGGGGGGCTGGCAGGACGAGTCGCTGATGCTCGATAAAACGCGGAGACATGATCAAGAGCGATGCGCAGGAGCATGGCCCTATGTCAACGCGGGGCCGCGCAATGCTGGACAGGTCTGTCCGTTGCGCTAAGGCGCTGCCCCATGACCGACCTTGCCATTCCGCAGCCCAAGCCCTGGGTGATGGGTATCGCCCCCTATGTCCCCGGCCGTTCAAAGGGTGATGACGGACGCGTGCTGGTGAAACTCAGCGCGAACGAGAATCCGCTGGGGTGCAGCCCGGACGCCAGCGCGGCTTTCATCGCCGAAGCCGACATGCGCCGATACCCAGATCCGGGCGCGACAGCGCTGCGCGAAGCACTGGCAGCGCACCATGGACTTGATCCTGCGCGCATCATTTATGGAACAGGGTCGGACGAGCTGCTCCACCTCGCCGCTGGCGCCTTTGCGGGTCTGGGTGACGAGGTGATCTATGTCCGCTTCGGCTTTGCCGTCTATGACATTGCAGCGCGGCGCGTCGGCGCAACGCCGGTAATCGCGCCGGATGTGAATTATGGCACCGACGTCGACGCCATTCTGGCCTGCGTGACGCCGCGGACCCGCGTCGTCTATGTTGCGAACCCCAACAATCCCACGAGCACATTGCTATCGCGGGGCGAAATTGCACGGCTGCACGCATCGCTGCCCGGCGACGTGCTGTTCGTGCTCGACCAGGCCTATGCGGAATATCTGTCGCCGGACGAAGATGATCACGGCCTGGCGCTGGCGGCCGAGGCGCCCAATGTGTTTGTCACGCGGACTTTTTCGAAGATTTACGGGCTGGCAGCGGAACGTATTGGCTGGGGTTATGGCGCGGCACCGCTGATCGATGCCATGCACCGCATCCGAGCGCCGTTCAACGTCACAGCCGCAGGCCAGCAGGCGGCCATCGCCGCGCTGGCAGACACAGGCTTCGTCGACGCGAGCCGCGAGCATAACACGCGCTGGCGTAGCTGGCTGGCAGACGAGGTTGCCGCGCTCGGGAACCATGGGATCACTGCTGTAAACTCGGCGACCAACTTCCTGCTTGTGCTGTTCGAAGGCGATGTCAGCGCAGAATATGCCTACAAGGCATTGATGGAGGCGGGCTATATTGTTCGCTGGCTGCCCGGGCAGGGCTTGCCCCACGCGCTGCGCATCACCATCGGCACTGAGGAGGAAACCCGCGGAGTTGCCGCCGCGCTGCGCCGGATCGTGACTGGCGCATGAGCGGCGCTCCGCCATTCAGTCGCATCGCCATCATCGGCCTAGGGCTGATTGGATCATCGATCGCCCGGGCCGCCGGACAGGCTTGGGAAGGGTTGACCGTGACCGGCCATGACGCAAGCGCCCCGGTGCGCGCACGGGCTGCAGAACTAGGGTTCTGCGCCCATGTGGCGGATACTGTCGAAGAGGCGGTGCGCGATGCCGAGCTGGTGATCCTTGCTGTTCCGGTTGGCGCCACAGCAGATGTTGCCTGCGCCGTTGCCCCCGCACTGGCCAAAGATGCCATCGTCAGCGATGTCGGATCATCGAAAGCCGGGCCGGCGGCAGCACTCGCCGAAGCACTGCCCGGCCACGTCATTGTGCCCGCCCACCCCGTCGCCGGAACCGAGCGCAGCGGGCCTGATGCAGGCTTTGCCAGCCTGTTCCGCGGGCGTTGGTGCATCCTGACGCCCGAAGCCGGGACAGATGCCGCCGCCATCGAGAAGGTAGCGGCCTTCTGGGCGGGTCTGGGCGCCAATATCGAGATCATGGATGCCCGGCATCACGATCTGGTGCTGGCTGTCACCAGCCACCTTCCCCACCTGATTGCCTACACCATTGTCGGCACCGCATCGGACCTGGAGGAGGTAACCGAAAGCGAGGTCATCAAATATTCCGCTGGCGGTTTCCGGGATTTCACCCGCATCGCAGCCTCAGACCCAGTGATGTGGCGCGATGTGTTCCTGTCCAACCGCGAGGCGGTTTTAGAGATGCTGCAGCGGTTCAGCGAAGACCTGAGCCAGCTGCAGCGCGCGATCCGCTGGGGTGATGGGGATGCCCTGCAAGCGCTGTTCACGCGAACACGCGCTGTCCGCCAATCAATCGTCGATTCGGGTCAGGATGACGCGGCACCCGATTTCGGCCGCCGCCATTAGTCCTGCGCCAGAAGCGGTGGGTTCAAGCTGTTGATAGCGGCATGGACCCGCTGTTCGGCTTCCTCGCGCGGCAGGCCCGGGGGAATTGCTTCACCAATACGATAGGTGATCGTACCGGGCAGCCTGATCCATCCCCGACGCGGCGCCCCACTGTTGACGGCGACCGGCACTACGCCGAGTCCCAGCAGCTTGTAGAGCCCTGCAAAGCCCGACCGCAGCTCAGGCGATTGGCCATGCCGTACACGCGTCCCTTCCGGCATCAGCACGAGCGGGCGCCCCGCGGCGATGGCATCAAGCGCGGCGCGGCGCATTGTGCGCAGGGCAGCGGCACCTGCGCTCCGCTCGATTGGAATAAGCCCATAGTGGCGGGCCAGCGGGCCCCAGACCGGGATAGAAAAGAGTTCCTGTTTGGCGAACACCACAGGCCGGTGGAGCATGAACGGGAGGTCGATGGTTTCAAACATCGCCTCATGCTTGAAGACGAAAAACACCGCTTCCTTCGGTAACTCACCTTCGATCGCGACATGCTGACGCAGGATAACCCGCGCGCACCAGCGCTGCCAGCGGCCCCACTGGCTGACCGCGCGCTCGAACGCTGTGCGATCGAATAGGGCAAGGAATCCAGCAGACAGGCTGAGCAAAGCCGAACCGGCGTAAAAGACGGGTGTCCAAACAATGGTGCGTATGGCCGCCGCAAGCAAAGCCATGTCAGATACCGAACAGCGAACCCAAGCGCCGCAACAGCAGCTTGTGATATTCGACCCACAATGTGCGGAAGCTGGGCCGTGAAGGGACGGCATCCGCCACGACAATGATGTCGGAGGGCAAAGCCCGTTCAACCTCAAAGCGAGCCCGACGCATGTGCCAATCGGTGGTTACCAGCCGCAGGGATCGGTATCCGCGCCGCTGCACCCACCCCGCCACTTCTTCACCATTGCTGCGAGTGTCGACTGCCTCATGTCCCAACACAACACAGCAGTCGAACAGAGCCACCGGCCGGCCGTATTCAGCGACCAGTTCGCTGGGGCGTACATCACGATCCACCCCGCTGATCAGCAACCTCTGCGCCTGCCCGTCCGCAAGAAGATCGAGCGCGCGATCGATCCGCTTTGGCCCTCCAGTAAAAACCACAATGCCGTCAGTCCGCCAGTCGCCGAGCGGTTGCGGCAGAAACAGCGCAAACCAGACGAAACCGAACAGCCAGACCAAGGCCAAGGCAGAGACAATTCTGCGGATCATGGCAATTCCCCGAGCGCACGAATCACCGCGATCCGAGAGGCTAACATCGCGACGGCAATCACCAAGGGCGGCACAAGCAGAATCCAGACCACTGATGCCAAGCCCCCCGCGCCTTCGGCAAGGCCAGCAACCAGCCCGCGCGTCTGCCATACAACCAACAGCGAAAGGCAAACGGCAGCGACGGCACCAAGGATCGCCCCCGCCATGACATCACGCGCGACCAGACGCTGGAACAAACGCGCCACCTGAACATCGGTTGCGCCGACCAGATGGAGGATATCGATCATCGGCCGCTGTGCGGAGAGCGCGGCGCGCACTGCAAGGACAGCGACGACAGCCGCACAGCTGATAAGCATGGCTGCGATCGCTGCTGCAATCCAGCCAATCGCACTCATCATGCGAGCCACTGGACCCAGCCATTCAGCATGGGGGATAACACGCGCTTCTGGCACCCCAGAACGCACTGCCGCGCCCAGCCGAGCCATGGTCGCATCGTCCGAACGGACAACATCCACATCGATCAGCGCCGGCAAAGGCAGATCGGACTGCGACAAACCTTCTCCCAGCCACCGCTCGGCGAGACGGGCCGTTTCCTCCTCGGGCAGACTCCGGACCGCTACCACATAGGGCTCCTCCGCCAGCAACCGGCGCAGTTCGGCAACATCAGCACGCCGCACCAGCGCATCGGGCTGGACGATTTGAATCGTCGCGCGCCCTGCAATTTGCCCGGAAAGCGCCGTCGCCGCAGGCGTAAGGACCAACGCTGCCGCCATCGCCAGCATGGCAAGCGCCGTCATAATCGCGATAACCCAAGGCATTCCGCCCGAAAGTCGACGAGTGCCAAGCAAGGGGGCGACGGGAGGGATAAGGTTCGAATGGCCGGTCATTATGGGGCAGCCGTGTAACGCGACGCAGGCGGATAGCGCAGCGCGCCCGTCGGATCAGCCAAGCGCCCTTTGGCAAGACGCATCATTTGCGCGCCGGGGACCCGGTTCATCAGATGGAGGTCGTGAGTCGCGACAACCACTGATGTTCCCATGCGGTTGAGCCCTTCGAACAGCTGCAGCAACCGGACCGCCATTTCGGGATCGACGTTGCCCGTCGGTTCGTCCGCCACCAGCAGTTCCGGACGCGCGACTACCGCGCGGGCGATGGCCACGCGCTGCTGCTCACCCCCGGAGAGGGTGACCGGCCGCGCATGCATGCGTTCGCCTAAGCCCACCCATTCAAGCATCTCACCCACCGGGGCGGCCAAATCGCGCTCCGCCACCCCTGCAATGCGAAGCGGCAGAGCCACATTATCGAAAGCGGACAAATGCGGAATGAGACGGAAATCCTGAAACACCACGCCGATGCGACGGCGGAATCCCGGCAGGCGGTTACGGGGCAGAGTAACAAGGTCCTCCCCGAACATCGTGACCACACCACGAGTCGGACGCAGGGCAAGGTAAAGCAGTTTCAGCAATGATGTCTTGCCCGCCCCCGACGGCCCGGCAAGAAAGTAGAACCCGCCGCGGGTGAGGGTAAAACTGATATCGGACAGGGTTTCCGTACCGGCGCCGTATCGCAGTCCGACATTGTCGAACCGCACGATGTCACCCGATGACGTGCGTCCCGACGCCACTGCCGCTAAACTTCCTAATCTTGTGCCGGTCCCATTACCGGATCTTCCGCCTGATGCACGGCTTTGCAAGGCGAAACAAGGCTGGCCGGGACAAGGCAGCGCTTGCGAAGCCTGCACAACCCGTGTTTAGACGATGTTCTATGATCCTGAGCTGCCCAGCCTGCCAAACACGATATGTGGTGCCAGACAGCGCCATCGGCCCCGCCGGCCGATCCGTGCGTTGTGCAGCCTGCGGACACAAATGGTTCCAGGCACCGTCTCAAGTTGAGCGGCCAGCGACGCAGACTCCGGCCCAGACCACCCCTATGCAGCAGGCACCAGCATCACCCCCGCCTGCCGCCCCTCTCCCCGTTCAAGATAGACCCAGCGCCCCCGAGACAGCGGTGGTGCACGATCATCCGACGGGCGAGACAGGTGCGCAGGCCGATCTGCCGACGATCAATGACGCGCAGAATGAGCGGGCGCTTGAAGAACGCGAAAACGCGGCCTCCTGGCTTCAGCCGGAAAATGATACACCGGCAGTGCGCGATCGCGACATCGACGAACTTCCGCCACCACCTTTCAGGCGCGAGCGGCGCTATCGGCGCAATTCGGCTCGGCTGTGGACAATAATCGCCATTGCCTTCGCTCTCAGCATAGCCGGAGCAAGCGCAGCCGTCGCATGGTTCGGTTTACCTGCTTGGGCCGAAAATCTCCTGTCGACCGCCGGCACAGGTGAACCCGATCTCGTCATCGAGCTTCCTGTCGACCAGCAGGAGCACCGTACATTGCCCAACGGAACAATCCTGTTCGCGGTGCGCGGGACCATCGTTAATCCAACCGATCGGGCACAAAGCGTACCGCCGATTAAGGCAGAGTTGCGCGATTCCACCGGCAGCATCGTCTATGAATGGATCATGCAGCCGCCGGTTGATGTCCTCCCCCCTGGCGAACGGGCCGAATTCAGCGAAGCCAAGATCGACATACCCCGCCGCGCCCAACTGCTGACGGCAAGCTGGGCATCGCCGAGATAAGCCGCGAATTTGAAATATAATTCCGAATTCTACACGCCAAAGTTCCGATCCCGGCCTGCTTCACGCAGCCGCGCTTGACCCGCGCCGGTTCACCATCGCCAATTCGCGGGTTGCACCGTTCAGGGGGCTTTGCTAAGCGCTCGCCCCTGCCGCCATCCTGCTGGGTGGCGGCATTTCTCTGGTCTCGCGGTCGTGGCGGAATTGGTAGACGCGCAACGTTGAGGTCGTTGTGGGCGAAAGCCCGTGGAAGTTCGAGTCTTCTCGACCGCACCAGAGAACAAGGCAGGCGATCAGCGACGCGCGGCAACCACCGCGACATCCATCGCGCCAGCACGTGCATCGACAGCAATTGTTCCCAATCGCACGCGCGGTCGTTCGCGGCTGAGAATGATTGTCCCCAGATCCGGCGACACATTGGCAGCAGCGGCGGACAAGGCGGAGATGCGCAGCCGATAATGGCCGTATGGCACTGATTCTATAATGAAAAATCCGTCAAAGTCGGTGCGCGCGACAGCCCGTACATGGCCGTTGGCGTCGATCACCTCGAGATCGAGTCCTTCGATCCCTGTGCCGCCACGGCGAATGACCATGCCCTCAACTTCACCAGCGGCGACAAGCGGGATAGCGATTTCGGTTACTACGCCGGGACGCGGCGTGACCACGACGCCGGGGATCGCTGGCCGCACCAACGGACTCGCCAGCGAGCTTTCATCAATGCCGATAAGCACCGGCCGGAACGGTGCCAACGCATCGATCAGCGCAACGCCTTCGGCATTGGTCGGCTCGGCAGCAACCGCATTGCCTGCGGTGAGGATGATGCCTTCGGCAAACTCCTCGCCAGCTTGGCGGCGACCATCGCCATTATCGTCATAGAAGAGCCGTGCCAGCGCCTGACCTTGGGCCGCCAGCCGTTCGCGCGAAAAACGCATGCCACCGCGCTGCGGATCAGGCCCTATTCCAAAACTCAGACTGATGCCCGCGGCCATCGAACCGTCGCTCGCGACCTCGCCCTGTGCGGTCAGCGCAAATTTTTCGAACCTGCGCGTATAACCTGCCCCAGCCCGAACCCTGTTTGCGCCCGATTCATAGGCCAGCTCAACACGCATGTCGGTTCGTTCGGAGCGATTCCAGTCGGCAACGACCAGGATCCGGTCATCAGAGGCATTGCCGGTGATGCCGATGCGCGCCTCACCCCGGATCCGGAACCGGCCAAGCCGCGCGTTGGCTAGCAAGCTCGCGACCAGATCGCTGTCGGAACGCCCTCGCCCGCGAGTTTCGACCCAATCGAGCTGGGACGTCAGCGAAATATTGCGCCAATTGGCCGAAACACGGGCGCCCGCCTCCAGCCGATTGATACCATTTGCTTGCTGACGATAGCTTGTCTCCAGATGAAGCGGTAGAACGGTACCGGCGATGCGCGGTGCCAGATCGATCGAGAGACTGTGCAAACCGGTCACGCCCAGAGTGACACGATCCGAACGATAGCCGCCGCGTGCCAGAAGCGATTCAAACGTGAAATAATTATCCCCGAACTGCCCCGCCCACAGCAAACGGCCGGCATGGCCGCCGCCATTCTGGATGGCCATGCTGACTTCCGCGAGAGTTGGTCCGATGCTGTGGCGGACAAGGCCCTCGACGCTATTGTAGCGCACATCCTCTATGAGGGCGCTTGTCGCCCAGGCCCCAACGGACATGCGCCGGTTTAGTCCGCGCTCTATGCCGAATGTTCCGCGCCATCCGCGACGGAAAGGACGATCATCGTCGCCATCCAGCCGCAACAGATCGCGCCCTTCCTGTACAATTCCGGCCCAATAATAGGTTTTCTGAGGCGGAATGGCTTCGAGGCCCACCGGAATGTTGCGCACTTCGCGTCGCACCTGCCCCTGCGGGCCGTAAAGCACGACTTCGAAGCGGTTCACACCATATTGCAGGCGCACATCTGCGAATTCGTACCGCCCATCGCTGCCGGGTGTAGCAAATCCGAGCAACTGACCATTGCGATACAGTTCGGCATCCCACCCTGCGGGCAGATCGCCCCGGAAGGTGGTCCGATCAAAACTGTCAGGCAAATCCAATGCGCGGTTGGTGATCACCGCACCGCGGCCGACGACCGGCTGCGAGACGAGCGGTGTGGACAAAGTCGTGACGTCGCCTGCCGCAACATGCGTTGCCTGCAACGGCCCGAACAGTCCGCCTTCCGGATCAGACCGATAAGCACGAACCCGCAGAGAGGCAGGAATTCCCCGCGAATCCGATGAAAGCCGTGCATCATAGGACGCGCCGAACAGCTCGCCGCTGGCAAACAACTCATACCGCAGCTGCCGGTCGCTCCGTCCTGTGCGGGTATCGTTGATGACGGCTGCCGAGGCGACGACATCGACCGAGGGGAGACTTGCCATCGCATAAGGACGGCGGGCCTGCGGAAGATCGGCAAGGTTGAATTGCTGGCGTCCGCCAAGCGAAGCGGCTCGCGCGCGGCGCTGTGCAGCCAGCTCGAACGGCAACGCCTGATCCGAACGGATACGCAAAACTGAATTGGACAGATCTGCATTGAGGCCGATACCGAGCCACTCACCGAGCATCGCCGGATCGACGCACCAGCCTTCATCGGTATCGATGATCGCATTGACCGGTAACGCAGCCGAACGGCTGGCAACGCGAGCACGACCGGCGGCGCGATCGATCTCAATTGTCTGCCGCTCATCGAACGCCCATCCAGTTGCGCGGCGCAACTCGGGATCGATCCTCAACGGCAGATCGAGCGCAAGAATCATGTCTTCCAGAACAACGCATGTCCGCCGACCGTCGGAATAGCCGCGAATCCCGTTGCCAATGGTCAGCCGGGTGGTGCGTAGATCGAATAGCCACTGTTCGTCCTCGTGCGGTACCCATGCCGTGGACGGTGTTTCTGCCCGGGCCATGGATGCGCCAACGCTCCCCGGACCAAGTCCAAGGAGCGCAGAGACCGCCAAGATAGCGGTGGCAAGGCGGGCGAACATTTGCATGGCGACGAGCGTTGCGAACGCCCTGCCTTTTTCCGTTCGACCTTAGCGCAGCACGCTGCTGACTTCGGCGAGGGATGCCCCCCCGGCGTCACGATCTTCGAGGTAGCGGATCCGAACAGGGCCGCGCAGCGCCTCTACCTGTTCAGGCGCAAGCGGCAGCGTGACAACCCGCTGATCGAGTTCGGCATAGAGTGCGATCCCGCGCGCCACGAGCAGCGGCTCTGCGACACCCGGTCGTTCGACGATCACCTCGCCATAAACTGAACGATTACCCTGCTTGCTGAGGTCAAACCGCAGCGCGTGCTCCTCGCCATCGCTCTCGATGCGTGGGTTGGCGATAGCTGCAGTGGCAGAGAGATTGCCCTGCCGGACGATGACTGGGATGGTCACACCATAGATCGGAGTGAGGGCAATCGATACGCCCGATCCAGCTGCGACTGGCTGAACAGCGGGAACCGCGTCGCGCACGGCGCGAAACAACAAATGAGCCCGATATTCGCCATCCGGCAGGCCGGCTGGCGGACGAACACCCAGCCGGATAGTCTGTGGCTGGTTAGGAGGCAAGGTGATGCGTCGAGGACTGTAGAAGAGCATGTCGAGCATCGCCTGTTCTGCAGGCGTCGCATCTTCCGGATTCACATCTTCGAGCGTGCCGTTAGCCGTCATCCGCTTGAGCTCGAGGGAAACCCGATAGGTGGCGGTCTCCTCCCCGATATTGTTGAGCACGACTTCCGCACCCCGCGGTCCATCGAGCACAACGCGCGTAGGCGCGACAAGCAAATCGCCGGCAGCGAGCGCCGGAGCTGGTGAATAGGCCGCAAACAAGGCCGCGAGCGCCGCCAGGCGCCGCCCGAAAGAGGTTAGCATGTCCGTCGTCTCCGCTGGTCCGCGCGGCGGGTCGGCAACCATTCCGAATGGGATGATCAACCGGGCCCGTCACGCCGGGTTCGAACTGCGGAAACCCTAGGCGCAACATGGTTTCCACTTTGCTAACCAGTCCGAACCGGAGCCCTGCGGGAGCAAAGAAAAAGGGGCGCCGGCAGATGCCAGTCGCCCCTTCATTCCCGGATGCCAATTGGCATCCCTGTCCGGTTCCCCCTTACGGAGACAGCACCGGAATTCTCGCCGATTACTGGTAATCAACAGTGACGTTGAACGTGCCGCTGTAAGCGCCGTCAGCCTGATTGGCACCCAGGTTCAGGGTTCCGCCAACCTGGAACGAACCACCCACCGGGCCCGCGCTGGCGAGAGTCAGCGTGCTGGCGCTGCGCGTCAGGCTGGCGCTCATCGTGCCGCCGCTACCGTTTGCCAGCGACACCGTATTGTCCCCGGTGATCGTGACGACGGTGTTGCGGGTGCCGTTAATGTTGAAATTGGCCGACGAAACGGTTCCGGTGCAGGTCAGGCCCGAACCGCAAGTACGGGTGCCGGCGGCCGAGATCGCCACCGTCGAGGCAGCGGTGCCGGCAACAACCGTGCCGAAATCGAGGTCAGAGGTGTTGGTGACGGTGATCTGCTGCAGAACGCGTGCCGATGCGGTCGCCGAGGCAGTGGCAGGAGCGGCGTGAGCCACACCAGCCGAAAGGCCCAGCGTGGCAACGAGGGCGCCGGCAACGGCGCGATGCATGAACTTGCTCATGTGAATGTGGTCCCTTGATTACCCGTTACTCTGTCCGCCCATCCGGACAGCCGGCGAGCCATGCCGGTATAAATGGTGACAGGTTCAGGATTCGCTGCCCGCTATGGTTACCGGAGCGTTAGGAAATTTTTAGACGTTTAAACAGATAGTTAAGTTCAGAACTGCTCGCCTGTGAGGCGCTGGCACAACATGTCCAGCTGTTCGAGGCTGCTATAATCAAGCGTTAGGCTACCGCGATGATCGGTCTGATGAACGATTCGCACGGCCACCCCCAAAAGGTCTGAAAGATGCCGCTCGAGCGCAGCAATGTCAGCATCCGGCGAGGGCGCGGCGGGGCGCGCAGCTGATCTGGCCGCACTTGCGCTGGCATTGCGCGCTGCGCGGACCAGCGCCTCAACCTTACGCACCGAAAGCCCCTTGGAGACAATCGTACGAGCCAATGCCTCCGCATCGGGATAACCGATCAGCGCTCGCGCATGCCCCATACCGATCTGGCCAGTGGACACCAGCTCACGGATGCTTTCCGGAAGGTCGAGCAGGCGCAAGATATTGGCGATATGACTGCGCGACTTGCCTGTCATCTGCGCAATGGCATCCTGGCCATGGCCCAGTTGATCGCGCATTCGGGCATAAGCCTGCGCTTCTTCGATGGCCGTCAGATCCTGACGCTGGATATTCTCGATGAGCGCAATGGTGAAGGTATCGCTGTCATCAAGGTCCCGCACGATCGCCGGAATCTGGTGCAATCCGGCCCGCTGAGAAGCGCGCCAGCGCCGCTCACCAGCGACCAGTTGCCAGCCATTACCGTCGGGAGCGGGGCGGACGAGGATAGGCTGAACCAGTCCCCGCGCCGCGATTGAATCAGCAAGCTCGGCGAGCGCATTTTCATCAAAATGGCGACGTGGCTGATCAGGATGCGGGTGGACCTCGGCAATCGGCAGCATGGCTAGGCCGTTGCGGGTGGGGGTACCCGGCGCGCTGTGGACCGGTGCGTCGACCTGTATATCGCCGAGCAAAGCCGAAAGGCCCCGCCCGAGCCCTGCAGGGCGCTTTGCGCGTGGAGCAGCAGCCGATTGGTCGGGCCGGTCTCCGTTCATCTCAGGCAGCCTTCTTAAGTGACGGCAGGCGCGCGATCACCTCGCGGGCCAGCTCAATATAGGCCAGCGATCCTGCGCAGCGATGATCATAGACCAATGCAGGAAGCCCATGGCTAGGCGCCTCGGACAGGCGCACATTTCGAGGAATGACGCTGTCGAACACGATTCCGCCCAAACATTCCCGAACATCAGCCGCCACCTGATCGGTCAGCCGGTTGCGTCGGTCGAACATCGTCAACGCCACACCGAGAATGGCCAGATCGGAATTAAACCGCGCACGGATACGCTCGACCGTCTGCAGCAGCTGGCTGAGGCCTTCGAGGGCGAAAAACTCGCACTGCAGAGGCACCAAGATAGAATCAGCTGTAATCAATGCGTTAAGGGTGAGAAGCCCGAGCGACGGCGGACAATCAATCAGGCAGATATCCCACTGCCCCGCCGGAACGGCATCAAGCGCGCCCTTCAGGCGGTGCGTGCGATCACTGGCACCCACCAGCTCAATTTCTGACCCCGAAAGGTCGACCGTCGCCGGCACGATGTCTAGCCGAGGAATCCGGGTAGCAATGGCGGCCTCGGAGATCGACGCCTCGCCGCCCAGCACGTCGTAGGAGGACAGGTCCCGATTGGCCGCCGCGATACCAAGGCCCGTCGAAGCATTGCCCTGCGGATCAAGATCGATCAGCAGGGTCCGCCAACCGCTCGCTGCGAGCGCGGTCGCCAAGTTAATCGCAGTCGTGGTCTTTCCGACCCCGCCTTTCTGATTGGCTATGGCGATTCGAATCATGCCGTGCGTCCGTTTCCGGCTCAAAGGGGTGGTGGAACACCATCACCGACGAGAATCCGCGCCTCCTGGTCTGTCAGGCTCTGTTCCACGTGGAACATTCTCTGGCAGTTTTGCGGAAGTGCTGAAAGCTCATTAACCGCATTTTTTCCCTTGGGAAGCAGCCAAATCGTCCCGGGCCCGGACAAATGACGGGCGCCGCCCAAAAGACGGGGCAGGGGAGCGAACGCGCGGGCCGAAATCACCCCATAGGCGCGCGGTATCATGCCCTCTACCCGCTGCTCAGAGACCGTGACCCGATCACCCAAACTGAGCTGTGCAACAACCGCCCTGAGAAATGCGCAGCGCAGTCGTCGGGATTCAACCAATGTCACCTGCAGCGACTCGGACAGGATTGCGATGACTAGGCCAGGCAAACCCGGACCACTCCCCAAATCGATCCAGTCACGGGCATCATCTGGTGCCAACCGAAGCAGTTGAGCGCTATCCGCCAAATGTCGAACCCAAAAGGCATCACCCAGCGTCGCCTTTGCTACGAGATTTTGCCGGGCATTTTCTTCCGCGAGCAGTTGCGCGAAGCAATCCAACCGATCCATCGTTTCACGTGAAACACCCGGGAGGGCTTCAACATAGGCGCGCGCCTCAGCTTCAGTCGTCAGCAATTGAGTCACGCAGCGGTACGCCGGCTGTGGGCGAGAATGGCGGTAAGGGCGGCGGGTGTCACGCCCGGCACACGGCCCGCTTGCCCCAATGTTTCTGGCCGCGCACGATCCAATCGTTCGACCATCTCGTTCGAAAGTCCGGCGATCGCCCGATAATCGATAGCCGGATCGAGTGTGATTCGTTCATTGGCTGCGAGTGCCCTCTGCTCTGCCTCATGCCGGGCGACATAGGGGGCATAGCGCGCGTCTTCCACCAGTTCGGCCAGCACTGCTGCGTCTATGTCCGCCAGGCCGGATGCGGCGGACACGAGCACCTGCCACGCTGCGGGATCGGCCGCACCCAACCAATAAGCCAGTGACCGCCGCTCGCCATCCCCGGGAATGGGAATGCCCGCGCCACGAAGGGTTGCAGAGTCCACGGGCCGCGCCAGAATCTCCGCTGCTGTCACGCGCTGACTATTGTGCCGCTCTATAAGATCGCTTCGCTGCGCCCCAATCAGACCGGAAGTGATGCCAACGGCAGACAAGCGCGCCTCCGCATTGTCGGCCCGCAAGCGCAGCCTATGTTCGGCGCGCGCGGTGAGCATGCGATAGGGCTCGCTCACCCCAGACAGAACCAGATCATCGATCAACACGCCCATATAGGCCTGCCAGCGATCGAGCAGGAAGGGGTCGCGCCCAAGCACCGCCAGCGCCGCGTTGGTTCCGGCCCACAGTCCCTGCGCTGCGGCTTCCTCATAGCCCGTAGTGCCGTTGATCTGGCCAGCACAATAGAGCCCGGGAATAGCGCGAACCATCAACGTCCGATCAAGTGCGCGGGGATCGATATGGTCATATTCCACGGCATAACCAGGGACGACCATCTCCACGGCCGCAAGGCCCGGCATCAGGCGAAGCATCTGATGCTGCACATCGGCTGGCAACGAGGTGGAAATGCCGTTCGGATATACGAGATGCGTGTCCAGCCCCTCCGGTTCCAGAAAGATCTGATGTGAGTCGCGGTCAGCGAAGCGGTGGATCTTGTCCTCAATCGATGGGCAATAGCGCGGCCCCTGGGCGCCAATCGCCCCGGTGAACATCGGTGAACGATGGAGGTTCTCACGAATCAGGTCATGGACCGCAATGTTGGTCCGTGTGATGAAGCAGCTGACCTGCGACACCTGCCGGCGGCTAGTCATCGCCGACATGGTCCAGTCACCTGTGTCGCTCGGCTGCTCCTCCAGGCGTGCCCAGTCGATGGTGCGACCATCGAGGCGCGGCGGCGTACCCGTCTTGAGGCGGGCCATCGGCAACGCCGCATCGCGCAGCTGCCGCGCCAACCGGTGGGCTCCAGCCTCGTCGATGCGACCACCCTCCAAGACCTCTTCCCCGCGGAACATCCGCCCGCCGAGAAAAGTGCCGGTCGCCAGCACAATCGCCCTTGCAGCAATTCGCCTCCCGTCGGCCAGCACCAGTCCTGAAACCCCGCCACCCGCCAAATCGAGAGCCGCTGCTTCGCCTTCGATCACTGACAAGCCAGGCTGGGCAGCAACGATGCGCCGGACTTCTGCCCCGAACAGCTTGCGGTCGGCCTGAACGCGCGGCCCTTGAACGGCCGCACCCTTCGATGCGTTCAGCATGCGGTGGTGTATCGCCCCAGCGTCGGCGGCGCGGGCGATCACACCATCAAGCGCGTCAACTTCCCGAACCAAATGGCCCTTGCCCAATCCACCGATAGCGGGGTTACAGGACATTGCGCCGATCTTGGCCGCGTCAAAGGTGAGCAAAGCGACGCGCAACCCATCACCCTGCCCCGCGCGCGCGGCAGCACAGGCCGCCTCGACCCCGGCATGACCGCCGCCGACAACAATGATGTCAAATTCATGCATTGCCCGGCGCCATAGCTGGTCGGAGCCCCGATGAGAAGAATCGAGGCAGACCGCTTGTTCCACGTGGAACAAGGTCACTTGCCGATGCAAAACCGTCCAAAAAGGGCATCAAACATCGCTTCGGTGCCAGCGCGACCAGTGATGCGGTCGACCGCAAGCCGCGCCATGCGCAACTGCTCGGCCAAAAGAAGCAGATCGTCACGCCAATCGCCGCGCAGGGCATCGCACGCTTCGCCAAGCAGCAGCCGGTGACGTTGGTCGAGCGCCACATCGCCCTCACCCGGTAACAGCGCCCGAGCATGAGCAACAATCCACTGCCGCAACTGGGCCATCCCCTCCCCTGTCCTGGCAGAAAGGATCACGTCCGCGCTATCGTCTTGCGCAGCACCGGGATTGGAAAGGTCAGCCTTGGCTCGAATTCGGCAGAGGTGCGGGTGATCAGGTGCGTTCGCGGGATCGCCAAGCCACAACAACAGATCCGATGCCGTCACCAGCGCTGCCGCGCGGGAAATGCCGATCGCTTCGACAGCATCATCGGTCTCCTCGCGCAAACCTGCCGTGTCCGCGAAGCGAAACGCCAGCCCGTCAATGGCCAGCGGCACCTCGATCACATCACGTGTGGTACCCGCTATGGGGGAAACAATCGCCGCCTCTCTTTGCGCTAAAGTATTGAGAAGAGTTGATTTTCCGGCATTTGGCGGCCCAGCGATCGCGACCAATATCCCATCACGAAGCCGCTCCGCCGGCGGCACTGCCAGTGCATCGGCCATGGTCTGTGCCAGCATATGGACACGCGCCCGGATAGCATCCGTGGCGGCACGCTCAGCGCCGACATCATCCTCGTCCGCGAAATCGAGCAACGCCTCGACCTGAGCCGAAATAGCGAGCAGCTCTGCTTGCCAGCCCTCAACCGCATGCGACAAAGCGCCGGTGCTGCGCGCATAGGCGTGGCGGCGCTGCGCCTCGGTCTCCGCTGCCAGCAGGTCGGCAAGCCCTTCGGCCTCGGCAAGATCCATCCGGCCGTTGAGGACCGCGCGCCGGGTGAACTCGCCGGGTTCGGCACCGCGCAGACCGGGCAAAGCAGCCAGCGCAGCTTCAATCGCCCGCACCACCGCCCGCCCGCCATGAGCGTGTATTTCCGCGATATCCTCGCCGGTCGCAGTGTTGGGCCCGGGAAACCAAAGCACGACAGCACGATCAAGCTCGACCCCCTGCGCGTTGCTGATCCGGCGCAAACTCGCGCGGCGTGGGGCGGGCAAAGTGCCAGCCAGCGCAGTCAGCGCGACGGACGCCACGGGCCCGGAAATGCGCAGCACCGCTAGCGCGGCAGGTGGCGCCCCGCTGGAAACGGCAAAAATCGTGTCGGAGAGGAGGGGCGTCAGCTCTGGCCGCCCTTCTTGCCGCCGAGCCCGCCGGTCAGTGTGCTGCCCAATTGTCCGAACAGCTGCTGGGCGATTGCGATGCCGGCATCGCCCATGCTCGACCAGTTTTTGACCAGATCACCCACCATGTCAGGAGTGATGCCCTTTTCCATCATCTCCTTCATGCGATCGAGATAGATGTCATGCAGCGGCGACACGTCCGGCAGGCCGAGAAATTCGCGCGCTTCCTGTGGAGTGCAATCGACGGTGATCTTGATCTGCATGGTTGCGCCTCTTCCGCTTGAGCCGACGGTCCCTCGGCTGCTAGGCTAGAGCGATGGCTTATGTCCCGCATTCAATATGCTTGCAAACCCCCATCGGGCAGGTGGTGATCAGCGGGGATTCGCGATCGATCCATCGTATCCATATTCTGGGCCAGGACGAGCAGGATGGGGGCGCTGGCGATGCGCCGCCGGACAGCCCGGTTGCCGATGCTGCGCATCAGATCAGCGACTATTTCGCCGGCACGCGCACCGCATTCGATCTCCCGCTGGTTCCACTCAAGAGCAAGCGCGGCGAAGCGCTGCGGCAGGCTATCGCCAGCGTCGGCTATGGCGAGACCATAAGCTACGGCGCGCTAGCGCAGCGTGTATCAAGTGGCGCGCGCGCGGTGGGTGGTGCCTGTGCGCGTAACCCCTATCCCATCGTCATCCCCTGCCACCGGATCACCTCTAGCGGCAGCGCAGCAGAGAAATACAGCGCCGGAGACGGCCCATCCACCAAAGCCTGGCTGATCGCCCATGAGGCGCGCCATTCAACAGGAGTCGAGCAATGAGTACCAATGCCAAAGTCGGTGACATGGGCGTCCATGTCTCTGCCCCTTCGGGCACGGCGCGTGCCGCGATCATCGTCGTGCCGGAGATTTTCGGCGTGAACGCCGGTATCCGCGGCAAGTGCGACAAGCTTGCTGCAGAGGGCTATCTTGCGGTTGCGCCTGAAATCTTCTGGCGCTTTGCCCCAGGCGTCGAGCTTGATCCCGACGTCCCCGAGCAGTTCCAGCAGGCGCTGGGCTATTTCGGCCAATATGATCCCAATGACGGCGTGCTCGACATTGAGGCGGTGATCCGCGCAATTCGGGCCGGAATCGCTGGCCATGCGCCGGTCACCAAGGTCGGTCTGGTCGGCTACTGCCTCGGCGGGCGGCTGGCCTATATGGCCGCGGCGCGCACCGATATCGACGCATCGGTCGGCTATTATGGCGTGATGATCGACACCATGCTGGGTGAGGCACACGCCATCGCCAATCCGCTGATGCTGCACATCCCCACCGCCGATCATTTCGTCGGCCCGGAGGCACAAGCGGCGATCCACGCCGCACTCGATCCGCACCCGAAGGTGACGCTGCACGATTATCCCGGCCTCGACCACGGTTTCGCGACCGAGATGGGCGACCGGCGTGACGAGGCAGGCGCCAATCTGGCAGACAGCCGGACAATGGCCTTTTTCGCGGAGCATCTGGCATGAGCGGGGGTGAGTCTTCAGGGGGCGTTTCCCGCCCGCAAGCCGGCGCGGCCGCGGAAGCCGGCAAGGCTCGCTGGCACGCCTATTTCAGCGGGGGGAAATCCCCCGAAGCGCTGATGGCGATGCTGGCGGAGGATGCGGTGTTCCACTCGCCCGTGGTCCACACCCCCCAGCATGGCCGGGAAAAGGTGTTCGCCTATCTGCATGCCGCCAGCCATGTGCTCGGCGCGGAGCCCAGCTTCACCTATGTGCGGGAGCTGGTCGACGGCGACAATCTGATGATGGAATTCACCGCGACCATCGACGGCATTGTCATCAACGGCATCGACCTCGTCACCTTTGACAATGATGGAATGGTCAAGGATTTCAAGGTGATGGTGCGTCCGCTCAAGGCGGTGAACATGCTGTGGGAAAAGATGGGAGCCCAACTCGCCAAGGCGGGCTAGGCGTTAGTGAGTGGGGGCGTGAAATTGTTCCGCGCCCCCATAACTCTCACCCGAACAGCGTGCCGATGCCAACGCGCGGGTCGACCCAGCCGTCATAGATCATCTTGACCGCGACATAGACGATCACCGCAAGGCCAATGTAGGCGATCCAGCGGTAGCGCTCGATATATTTGGCAATGATGTTGGCCGCGATGCCCATCAGCCCGACAGCGAAGATGAGGCCGACGATAAGGATCCCGGGATGCTCCCGCGCCGCGCCGGCCACCGCGAGCACATTGTCGAGGCTCATGCTGACATCGGCTACCGCGACGGCCCAGGCCGCGCCGACGAAGCTCTTGGCGGGCCTCAGACCCGAATCCTCGTCGCCCGCGATTTCAGGCGAGCCGGGGGAGTCGCTGCTGTGGTCGCGCAAGTCGCGCCACATTTTCCAGGCTACCCAGACCAGCAGCAGCCCACCGATGAAGATGAGGCCGACAATGGCCATCAGCTGCGTGACGACGAGGGCAAAGGCGATACGCAGCACCAGCGCCGCCAGAATGCCGATGATGATGACCTTGCGCCGCTGCTCGGCAGGCAGGCCGGCCGCCAGCGCGCCGACTACAATCGCATTGTCCCCCGCCAGAACGAGATCGATGGCCAGAACCTGAAGGAAAGCGGCAAAGGCGCCGGGATCAGTGATGTTGGAGAAATCCCGGACGATCGCCGCCCACATCTCCATAGGCCCGCCTAAGCCGGCGCCCGCCGCACTCGCGGCGTGCGCCATCCATTCGATCAGCATTGCTGTCCTGTCCCTGCCACAACGGCCCTGACCGGGCCGCCCATCCCCTGCCCAATGCCGCCCGCGCCGGATCGTTCCGGCTGCAGGGCGACGCGGGCCTCCTTACTGGTTCATGCTTTCGAAGAAATCCTCGTTGGTCTTGGAATTCTTCATCTTGTCGAGCAGGAATTCCATCGCGTCGACAGTGCCCATCTGCATGAGGATGCGCCGCAGCACCCACATCTTGCTGAGCTTGTTCTTCTCAACCAGCAGCTCTTCCTTGCGCGTGCCGGATTTGCCGACGTCGAGCGCGGGGAAGATGCGCTTGTCCGCAACCTTGCGGTCGAGAACGATTTCCGAGTTACCGGTGCCCTTGAACTCTTCGAAGATGACCTCGTCCATCTTCGATCCGGTATCGATGAGGGCCGTGGCAATAATCGACAGCGATCCGCCTTCCTCGATGTTACGGGCAGCACCAAAGAAACGCTTCGGCCGCTGTAGCGCATTGGCATCGACACCACCGGTCAACACCTTACCTGAGCTCGGCACAACGGTGTTGTAAGCGCGGCCGAGGCGCGTGATGGAATCGAGCAGGATGACGACATCCTTCTTATGCTCGACCAGACGCTTGGCCTTCTCGATCACCATTTCGGCAACCTGGACGTGGCGTGATGCAGGCTCATCGAAGGTCGAGGAGACGACCTCACCCTTCACGCTGCGCTGCATGTCGGTAACTTCCTCGGGCCGCTCATCAACCAGAAGGACGATCAGGAACACCTCTGGGTGATTGTCCGTGATCGCCTTGGCGATGTTTTGGAGAAGCACGGTCTTGCCGGTGCGCGGCGGCGCAACGATCAGCGCGCGCTGGCCCTTACCCTGCGGGCTGACGAGATCGATGACTCGCGCTGAAAGATCCTTTTGTGTCGGATCAATCGTATCGAGGGTCAGCTTCTCGTCAGGATAGAGCGGCGTCAGATTGTCGAAATTGACGCGGTGGCGCACCGCCTCCGGATCATCGAAATTGACGCTGAGGAGCTTCGTGAGCGCAAAATAGCGCTCCCCATCCTTGGGTGCGCGAATTTCACCTTCGACTGTATCTCCAGTGCGCAGGCCATGGCGGCGCACCTGATTGGGGCTGATATAAATGTCGTCCGGACCAGCCAGATAATTGGCCTCAGCACTGCGCAGAAATCCGAAACCGTCGGCGAGCACTTCGATGGTGCCCGATCCGGTGATTTCCTCGCCATCCTCGGCCATCGCCTTGAGGATCGAGAACATGAGATCCTGTTTACGCAGGGTCGAAGCGCCTTCGACGCCAAGCTCTTCGGCCATTTCGACCAGTTCGGCCGGCGCCTTCTGCTTCAGGGATTTGAGATGCATAATCGTGTCTTTCGGTGGGAAGGCGCTTTAGGGGGCCAAAGTCATGATGAGGGCCGCCGGGTCGACGGCAGGATGCCTGTCGATGCGCATTATGAGGATCGTCGGGCCTGCTGCATGGGCACGCCCGCCGTGCGCTTGCCTCTATGGCTGGCGACTGTGGCTGTCAATTCGCCTGCAGTGGACCAATCGTCAGAAGGGCTTCGCAAAGACGAGCAGGACCACGGGGATAACGACCAGCCCAGGCACTTCGTTGAACAGCCGCAATTGCTTGCCGGTCATACGGCGCTCCCCGCGTGCCAGCGCCTTCATGTAGCTGATGATCCAGCCGTGATAGGCACCCAGTGCGAGTACCAGCAAAAATTTCACGATGAACCAGCCGTCGAACCAAAATCCGCCATTAGCCGCCAGCATCAAGCCCAATATCCAGACAACGACGATTGACGGATTGAGGATAATGGTGCGCAACTTGTCTTCACGATCAACCCAGCGCGCTTCTTCAGCAGAGCCCGGTTCCGATTCCTGATGATAAACGAAAAAGCGTGGCATCATGAACAGCGCTGCCATCAGGAAGATGACAAAGATGACATGTAGCGCGAGGACCCATAAATAGGCCGCCCCGAGAAAACCCACCGCGCCTTCCAGCATCAACCGCCCCTTACCCGCTGTACCAACTGCTCGACATGCGCGATCGGCGTGTCAGGCACGATACCGTGGCCGAGGTTGAAGATATGCGGGCGATTGGCAAAAGCGGCACGGATACGGTCAATCCCGGCATCAAGTGCATCACCCCCGGCTACTAAAAGCAGAGGATCGAGGTTGCCCTGCACGGGGAGGCCAGCGGGCAACATCCGATCCGCCCAAACCGGATCAATGGTTTCATCCACGCCTAGTGCATCGGGTTTCACCGCGATCGCATAATCAAGCAGCTTGGCACCCGCACCCTTGGGGAATCCGATCACTGGCACCCCTGGACAGGCGGCCCGGAACCGGTCGACAATCGCCCGATTGGGCTCAACCACCCAGCGCATGAACTCGTCCGGAGCAAGACTGCCCGCCCAACTGTCGAACAACTGCACTGCATCGACCCCGGCCTCGACCTGACGGATGAGATAATCGGTCGTCGCTTCGACAATAGCCTCAATCAGCGCGGCAAAACGCTCGCGGTCGGCATAGGCCATCCGTCGTGCGGCACCATGATCCTTGGAACCCTGTCCATCGACCATATAGGTCGCAATCGTCCAGGGGCTGCCGGCAAAGCCAAGCAGCGCCCGCCCGGCAGGCAAAGCAGCTTTGAGCAGACGGATTGTCTGATAAACCGGCTCCAACCTCTCAGGCGCAGGTTTCAACGTTTCCAGTGCCGTTTCCGCGATCCGGGGAGCCAACCGTGGTCCTTCGCCCGCCTCGAACCACAGATCCTGTCCCATGGCGTGCGGCACCACAAGGATATCCGAAAACAGGATGGCGGCATCGAAATCGAACCGGCGCAGCGGCTGGATTGTCACTTCGCATGCCGCCTCGCTGTCATGCACCAGTTCGAGAAACCCACCCTTGTCCGCCCGCAAGGCGCGATACTCAGGCAGATAACGTCCGGCCTGACGCATCAGCCACATCGGTGGAGGATCAATCCGCTCGCCGCGCAGCACGGCCATGATTGCATTGTCGACAAGTGCTGGCGGGCATGTCCCCATAAAAATTAGACTCTTTCTTTCATGTTGGAATCTGTTGGGGGCGGGATGATGGGGGCATAATCGGCTGTGCCGGCTTTGCCAACAGCTAGGTAAAAACGACTCATGGAAGCAGCGCGAGTCGTGTTTTTCATCCTCGCTATCCACAGGCTGTGGATGGAGCAGGCCACCCGGGGACTTGCCTGTGGATGGAATCGGAAGTGCCGAGGATAAGAATTGCTGATCAAAAGCGTCCCTTGCCTTATCCACAGACCATCCACAAAGAAGGCGGGATGAAGCTGCATTTGCACCTCCTCTCCGACTCCACCGGCGAGACGCTGGAAAATATCGCCAAAGCCGCGCTCGCCCAGTTCGATGATGTTTCCGTAACGCGCCATTTTTGGCCGATGGTGCGCAATCGCCCACATCTCGAACGTATCCTGACGGAAATCGCTGACAATCCCGGGCTGGTGCTATTCACACTGGTCAATCGGGATTTGCGTGCAGAGCTTGAACGGCGGTGCCTTGCACTCGGCTTGCCCGTCGTTCCTGCCCTCGACACGGTGACCGACGCATTGTCGCGCATGTTAGGCCAGGAAGCCAAAGCACGGCCAGGTCGGCAACATATGCTCGATGCCGCCTATTTTGCACGGGTGGAGGCAATCCATTACACCATGGCGCATGATGACGGCGTGTCGCCTGAAGGTTGGGAAGATGCCGACATTGTCCTTGCCGGCGTGTCGCGTTCATCGAAAACACCGACATCCATCTATCTCGCTAATCGCGGTTACAAGACCGCGAACATCCCCATAGTCCCGGAATCCCCGCCACCGGACACATTGTTCTCGCTCGGAAATCCTCTTGTCGTAGGCCTCACCACCAGCCCGGATCGTTTGGTGGCTGTGCGCCGCAACCGCCTCTCAGCGCTCGGCGAAACGCGTGAGACCAGCTATGCCGACGAGGAAGCGGTGAAGCGCGAAATCGCCTATGCGCGCCGCATGTTTGCCGACAATGACTGGCCGGTGATCGATGTCACACGGCGATCGATCGAAGAAACCGCAGCAGCGATTATCAAACTGTGTGAGGACCGCCGCGCACAAAGATTGCAGGGCTCGGTATGACGGTCATACTTGCCTCGCAAAGTGCCAGTCGGCGGGCAATGCTCGATGCCGCTGCTGTTGCCTATGAAGCAATGCCCGCGCATGTCGACGAGAGCGCGGTCAAGGATGCGCTGCTCGCCGAGGGTCACGGTCCACGACAGGTCGCCGACGCGCTGGCCGAGCTGAAAGCGGTGAAAATCTCGCTCGCTCACAGCGCAGCATTGGTGGTCGGCAGTGATTCTGTGGTTGCTGTCGATGGGCGGCTGTTCGAGAAGCCAGCTGACCGTGCCGAAGCTGCCCGCCATCTCGCGCTCTTCTCCGGTCGTACGATGACTTTGGTGAGCGCCGTGGTCGTAGCAGAAGGTGGTCGGCCGGTGTGGCGCCATGTTGAAGAGGCCCGGCTGATGGTACGTTCACTGTCGGCGGAGTTCATCGAAGCCTATCTTGATGAAGAATGGCCAGCGATCGCTGGTTGCGTTGGCTGTTTTCGGTTGGAGGGACCAGGCGTTCAGCTGTTCGATCGCGTGCGGGGTGATCATTTTGCCATCCTCGGCATGCCGCTACTGCCCCTGCTCGGATATCTTCGCGAACGAGGGGAAATGCCGGCATGAGCGCCATTGCAACCCTGGATACACCGGGTCCTGGCGGGCCTTATGCAGAAGTGATCGGCGATCCCATCGCTCATTCCAAATCCCCGCTGATTCACAACCATTGGCTGGTGGCAACCGGCATCGCAGGCAGTTATCGGGCCTGCCATGTTTGCGCGGAGGATCTTGGCGTCTATCTCGAGCGTCGTGCAGCTGACCCTGATTGGCGCGGATGCAACGTTACCCTACCGCACAAGCTTGCTGTGCTTGATCATGTTCCTGACCCCGGCGGAGTCCGCGCATCGATAGGTGCGGCAAACACGATCGCACGGGCCGGTGATGGCAGCCTGTTTGCTACCAATACTGATGCCGGTGGATTCTTTGCTCCGTTGGCCGATGCCAATCTGGAAGGAATGCCGGTCGTGGTTGTCGGCGCAGGGGGTGCTGCGCGGGCGGTGTTATTCGCCCTCTCCAAATCAGAGGTCGGGCCGGTCACCATTCTGAACCGCAACGTTTTGAAGGCGAGCGCCCTGCTTGCCGCCTTCGGTCTCAAAGGTCAGGCACTGCCGCTCGGCAGCCGCCTCCCTGCCGCGGCGCTGGTTGTGAACGCAAGTTCGCTTGGCATGACTGGCCAACCGCCTTTGGACATTGATCTCAGCCCGTTGCCCGACGATGCCATCGTCTACGACTGCGTCTATGCCCCGCTCGTTACGAAACTTTTGGCACAGGCGGATGCCCGCGACCTTGTCACGATTGACGGGCTCGACATGCTGATCGGCCAGGCGGCGCTCGCCTTTGAATGTTTCTTTGGGGTCACACCGCCCGCCGATGACGAACTGTTGCGCGCGAAGTTGATCGCATGACAAATAATCCACCGCCGCCGAATAACCGCCCGCTGCTGATAGGCCTCACCGGATCGATCGGCATGGGCAAATCTGCGGCCGCACAGATGTTGCGAGAGATGGGCGTGCCGGTTTTCGACGCCGATGCCGAGGTGCACCGGCTGCAAGGGCCGGGCGGGGCTCTCCTCCCGGCTATCGAGGCAGCTTTTCCCGGGACCACTGGTCCTGATGGCGTCGACCGGCCTGCTTTGGGCGCAAGGGTATTCGGGGATGACTCTGCCCTCGCACGGCTCGAACGCATCGTTCATCCGGCCGTGGCAGAAGCGCAGGCCGAATTCATGGCGGCCAATCGCGATCAGCCGCTGGTGGTGCTCGACATTCCCCTGTTGTTCGAAAAAAGCGGCTGGAGCCTTGTCGACCGGATCATGGTCGTGTCGGCACCACACGAGGAACAGCGTCGCCGCGTGCTCGCCCGGCCCGGCATGACGGCCTCGAAGTTCGAGGAAATTCTCGCGCGTCAGACCCCCGACCAGGAGAAACGCGCCCGTGCCGACTTTATGATTGATACCGGGACATCGCTGGAGGAAACCCGCGACCAATTAGCCCGCGTCGTCGCTTGCCTCCGTGAAGAGAGGGGCGCATAGTCACCGTCAGATGCGCGAGATTGTCTTCGATACCGAAACAACGGGGCTCAATTCCGGAGGTGATGACCGGCTGGTGGAGATCGGCTGCATTGAGCTGGTCGGACGCGTCGAAACGGGCCGCACCTTCCACGCTTATATCAACCCGCAACGGTCGATGCCTGCCGAGGCGCAGGCCGTGCATGGCCTTTCCGATGCCTTTCTGGCGGACAAGCCGCTGTTCGCGGACATTGCTGAGGATTTACTCGCATTTCTGAGTGATGATGCCGTGCTGATCGCGCACAATGCGATGTTCGATTTCGGTTTTCTCAACGCCGAGCTCAAGCGTTGCTCCCTGCCCCCGATCGATCTGGCGCGAATGGTTGATACCGTAGCCATGGCGCGCAAGCTTCATCCGGGCGCCAAACATAGCCTTGACGCCCTTTGCACCCGCTATGGCATCGATCGCAGCCACCGCGTCAAGCATGGCGCATTACTCGATGCAGAACTGCTGGCGCAGCTTTACATCGAAATGACGGGCGGTCGGCAGATTGGCCTTGGCCTTTCCGGAGCCCAGACCCAAGAACGCGGCGCAGCGAAAGCCGACTTGGTCACCGCTGTTCCGGCCCAACGCACATTTCGTGCACCCAGGCCGCATGCGGCCAGCCGCGAAGAACTTGCCCGGCACGCCGCATTTGTTGCCGGGATAAAAGATGCATTATGGCTCGCTGATTAAGAGAAAAGAGACAGAGAAGGGGTTCAAGAGAAAGCGGGGGAAACATTGATGGGACGCGACGGAAAAGGTCGCCCCATGCATCGAAACGGCCGGTGCCTGCTGGCACCATGAAGGAGATAGGCAATGGATATCCGCGTTTCCGGGCATCAGATCGATACAGGCGCCGCACTGCAAACCCATGTCGTGGACCGGATGAACGCCATTGCCGACAAATATTTCTCGCGAGCGATTTCCGCGCAGGCCACCTTCGGCCGAGGGCCGCATGATTCGATCACCTGTGACATCGTATCGCATGTGATGCAGGGCGTGGTGCTCAAAGGTCACCACAGCGCGCGCGATGCGCATGTCGCTTTCGAGGGCGCAGCGGATAAGATCGAAAAGCAGCTGCGCCGCTATATGCGGCGGTTGCATGACAAGGGCGGAAACGGCGCCCCTCCCTTGCCCGGCGAGCTCGACCTCGATGCAGGTTACACCGTGTTCGATGCAGGCGAGGAGGATAGCGAGGCAGGTGATGCGCCCGCAATTATCGCCGAAACGCGTGTCGATGTGCCGACCGCAAGTGTCTCCGATGCAGTCATGATGCTCGATTTGCGCAATACAACCGCGCTGTTGTTCGTGAATGGCGCCACCGGCGCTCACAACATGGTTTATCGGCGGTCCGATGGCACAATCGGCTGGGTCGAGCCGCGCAGGGACTGATTGTCCGTTTCGCTACTGGCATTTTGGCGCGGCTGGGTCTATGGGCCCGCCCGCACAGTCCCTTTTAGGGCATTGGTCGTACCGGCGGGGAAATCACTGTTGATCCTGCGACTGACCCCATGAAAAGAATGACCATCTCCCGATGAATCGCCTTTCCGATCTTGTTTATCCCGCCACGGTTCGTGCGCAGCAAGCGGTTGATTCCAAGCGTGCATTCTTTCCGCTCGCTGGTCAGCTGGCCGCGTCCGCGCTTGGCCTTGATGCCAGCGAGGTCACTGAGGCTTTGCTTGAGCGCGAGCGCCTTGGATCAACCGCTTTCGGTCGCGGCATGGCGATTCCCCATGCGCGTATCGCAGGCCTGTCTGGCGTCCGCGGTCTTTTCATTCAGCTGGCAAAGCCTGTCGATTTCGATGCCGTCGATGCTCTGCCCGTAGATCTTGCTTTCGTCCTTCTGTCTCCGGTCGATGCGGGCGCCGATCATCTGAAGGCATTGGCTCAGGTGTCCCGTTTCCTGCGCGATGAAGCGGCTGTCGCTCGCCTGCGCGGCGCGCGCAGCGCAGAGGCGCTCTACGCAATCCTGACTGGAGACGAGGCGCGTGACGCGGCCTGATCGCCCATGACAGGGGGTGTCTCAGCGGGCGAGGCTGCGCATTTTCGGGCTCTTGAGTCGCTCTATGCCGTTGCGCCGGTCAATCGACTGTTTCCTTCGCAGCTGACGATAACCGCACCGGGAGAGGCGGAGATTCGTTTCGATGTCTGCAGCGACTATTTTCATGCTGCGGGGGCCACCCACGGCACCGCCTATTTCAAGATGCTGGACGATGCGGCTTTCTATGCTGCCAACAGTTTGGTGAACGATCGTTTCCTGCTGACCACCGCCTTTAATCTCCTGTTCACCCGACCCCTGCGTGAAGGCCCCGTCATCGCCTATGGCCGGTGGATCAGCGGCCGCAAACGGGTTTTTGTTGCCGATGCACGCCTAGTCGACGCTGATGGTGAGGAAGTGGCGCGCGGTACTGGTACCTTCATGCGCTCTTCGTTCGCCCTGTCTTCCTTGCCAGGCTATACCCCCTCCGATGGATGAGCGGCCACCGCGCCTTACGAGTGTCATGCTGGTTTCCGCCCTTATCCGCCGGGTGCAGGCTGAGGGGGGCTTTGCGGCAGTGCTGCGCAAGGGCGATGCCGATGCCGGTGCGATCATCATTGAATGCGCCGACCGTGGTCAGCCGCGTCTGACGCTGGAACAGGCGACCGGCAATGATGGAAAGCTGGCTTGGCGTCTCGTTTCCGAGCGCGCGGAAGGCGATGCTGCCGATCACCAAGACCGCTTGCAAAAACGGGCCCGGCTCGATCCCGATCTCTGGATTATCGAACTGGACATCGCAGAGGCGGAACGCTTCGCCGCTGAAACGATCGGTTCGGCTTGACTGATCGCGCCGCGGCACTCAACCGCCGCGCACCAGAAAGAGCGAAGGTTGCCCAGCGCGTCTGTTTACTCCTCTCCCCGGGGTATCAGACCTGATCCGGACCGGGATCGCAGGCAAACACGCAGTCGGAAGGACGAGGTCCGTCGCCGCTTACCATCAGGTAACCGCGCCGAAACCGGATCCTCCCGCCCAGTTTGAAGAACAAATGAGTCGTATTTTCCGTGCTGCTTCGGCAGCCGCTGTCGGGCTCACCGCCCTGACCGTTACCGCCCTGACTGTTCCCGGCCTTGCGCAGGACCGTCCCGGCGATGTTGTTTTTGAATCGACCCCCGTCGTGCAGATGACTGTTCCTGCCGACGCCAGCCAGCCGGTCGATGCTCTCCTCGAAACGGAAATGGACGCTGAACGGCGCCACGAAAGCCTCTCAGAGCTGGTCGCGTCGATCGATTATCGCGCACCGGAAACAGAGGAGATGCGGTGCCTCGCGTCGGGCATCTATTACGAATCAAAAGGCGAATCGCTCGAAGGCCAGCTCGCTGTGGCGCATGTCATTCTTGCGCGTGCCGATTCAGGCCGCTTTGCGACCACGAATTGCGGTGTTCTGACGCAGCCTGGCCAGTTTTCCTTTGTGCGCCGCGGCGTCGTTCCCACTCCGCGTGAAAGCGCCCAGTGGCGGACTGCTGTTGCTATTGCCCGGATCGCCAGTGAGGAACAGTGGCACAACCCTGTGCCGGGGGCGATGTTCTTTCACGCAACGCGCGTGTCACCGGGCTGGAATCGCCCGCGTGTGGCGCGACTGGGCAATCACGTCTTTTATCGCTGATTGAGACATGATCCGAGCAAGACCCCGGTGCGGCTCTCCGCACCGGGGTCTTGCTTTGTTCTCGATGGTGGTTACTCTCCACCAATGGCATCGCGTGCCGCCCTTCCCTCTACACCCTGCGCCGCCGCGGATGTCGCGCGCGGCATTGCGCGGTTGTTTCATGCGCAAGGGCAGGTGGTGCTGTGTGAGGTTCCGCTGCCAAATGGCCGCCGCGCAGACATGCTGGCGATCGATGGCAAAGGCATGATCAGCATTGTTGAGATCAAGGTATCGCGCGCGGATTTCTTGGGCGACCGTAAATGGCTGGACTATCTGCCCTGGTGTGATCGCTTTTATTGGGCGGTGGGGCCAGATGTTGATCCTGCACTCACCGACGATAGCGAACGATGCCCTGAGCGCTGCGGTTTGATTGTGGCTGACAGATATGAAGCCTGCCTGGTGCGACCGGCAACCGAATACCCGCTCGTCGCTGCGCGCCGCCGGGTGGAGCATTTACGCATCGGCAGGATCGCTATGCGCCGCACGATGTTCGGCATCGATCCTGATTTAGCGAAAGGAGAAGAGGCGAGCCTGTAGGCCTCAATTCGGACCGGCCACCGGGGCTGCGGGCGAACGGGGCGGCGCGGTGAGCGCTGCGACGATCGAGGCAGACCGGCCGTCTTCGCGGGCATAATCGAGCGGTGATTTGCCAGTTACGCTGTCTTGGATGGTGGCATCCGCGCCCAGCGCCATCAGTGCCTGAACAGTTGGTAAATCACGACGCTGAACGGCAATGTGCAGCGGCGTTTCGCCGCGCGAATTGGTACCATTCACGCGTGCCCCGCCGCCCACCAATGCCTGTACACCGTCGATGAAACCGATCTGCGTGGCCGCCATCAGTGGGGTAAGGCCCTCGCGGTTGGCGATGTTGGAATCAGCTCTGCGCTGTAACAGGAAGCGGATCCAAACCATGTCACGCCGCGCGACGACGATGTGGAGTGCTGTTTCGCCGCTGGTGACATCACGGGTGTTGACGAGGGTTGCGCCGCCGGGACCGCCGAGCAGTTCGGTCGCCTTGGTACCGTCACGCTCGCGCACGGCTTCAAGAAACTGATAGCCAGCGGAAAACATCTGCGCTGCGGCGGGTGCGCTGGACACAGCCATGCCTGTTACGGCCACACCAATCGAAGCCAGCAGTGCGAAGCGGAATGCAATCATCGGGGTTGACCATCCTTCACCGCATGCGGCGGTTGACGACGCGTCACTGCCAAAGCAAGGCTGAGCGCACCATGAATAAATTTTCTCCTATCGCGCCCCTGCTTGCTGGTGCAACCCTCCTCCTCACCGCCGCCTGCTCTTCCCCACAGCCGGTCGAGCGCCCTCCGCTCGAAGGCGCCCGCATTGGCGGGTCGTTCACGCTTGTTGGCGAAGGGAATCAGCCTGTCAGTGATAGCGATTTCGCCGGCCAGTATCGCCTTGTCTATTTTGGCTTCACCAACTGCCCGGACGTTTGCCCGGTCGATCTCAACTATCTGATGCTTGGTTTAGGGCAGTTCGAGCGACAGGATGCCGAGCGCGCACGCAAGATCCAACCGATCATGATAACCGTGGATCCCGAGCGGGATACGCCTGAGGCCATGGCTACCTATGTCCGCAACTTCCACCCCAGGCTGATCGGCCTTTCCGGGACACCGGAGCAAATCGCCGATGTCGCGCGCAAATATGTCGTCTCCTACGTTAAGCAGGAAGGGTCGACACCCGACAATTACATCGTGGGTCATACCCAGCTCGCCTATCTGATGGGTCCCGCGGGCGAGCCGCTCGCGCTCATCCCGGTCGATGATATCCGTACCGTCGACGTAAACGAAGGCACGCCCGATATCGTGGCGGCCGAACTCGACCGCTGGGTGCAGTGAAAGCGGATACGCCTTTTTGGGAACGGCCGATCGACCAGATCAGCCGGGACGAATGGGAGGCTTTGTGCGACGGGTGCGGCAAATGCTGCCTGCACAAGGTCGAGGTGGAGGATGAGGAGGCGGAGGAAGTCCGCATCTATCCGACCAATGTGGCGTGCCGGCTGCTCGACCGCACGACCGGACGGTGCACTGACTATCGTAACCGCAAACGTCAGGTACCCGACTGCTTGCAGCTGACCCCGGAAAAGGTGCGCGATCTGCCCTGGCTGCCTATGACCTGTGCCTATCGGTTGCGGGCGGAAGGCCAGCCTTTGCCCGAATGGCATTACCTCCTGTGCGGTGATCGGGATGCCGTTCACCATGTTGGCGAATCGGTAGTGGGCTGGACAGTCAGCGAGGTCGATGCAGGACCGCTTGAGCATCATATCGTTGATCGCTGTGTCTGAGGCTGCAGCAGAGGATTTCCCGTTGGCGGTCGGGGATTTGGTGCTCCCCGTGCGGGTACTCCGTCACCCGGCGTCGCGTCGGTTACGGTTGCGGCTCGACGCACCGAAGGGCGAACTAAAGTTGACGCTGCCTCCGCGTCATTCGCTGGCCCGCGCACGCAGTTGGGTCGAGCAGCAGCGCGATTGGGTGATGACTCAGCTTGACCGCCCGAGACCGCGGCCGCTTCGAGTATCACCGGGGGTCACGCTGCCTTGGCAGGGATCAGGGCTGCTGATCGCATGGGATCCAGCATTGCCGAGACAGCCGCAGATCGATGGGACCACTTTGAGGGTGGGGGGGCCTGACCAAACGCTCGGGCAGCGTATCGCGCGCTGGATGAAGGGCTGCGCTTTGGCTGAATTCGACCCCGCTACCCGCAGCATGGCGCAGCAAGCCGGCCTAAATGTCACGCGTGTCGGCGTGGGAGATCCCCGCGCCCGTTGGGGCAGTTGTTCCTCATCAGGGGCGATCCGCTATAGCTGGCGGCTTGCCATGGCACCCGCATTCGTCCGTCATGCGATCGTCGCGCATGAAGTGGCGCATCTAGCGCATATGAATCATGGCCCCGCATTCCATCAGCTGGCGGACCGGCTGGGTGGCGAAAAAGGGCGGCTGGGACGGGAATGGCTGCGCACCCACGGGGCAGCGCTCCATGCGGTGGATTTCAGCTAAATCCTATTCAACGACGGGGCCTGAAGGGCGCGGCGGTGGCTGGGCCCGCCTTCCCGTCATCTCGTCGATCCAGCGTTCATTGAGTTTCGGCTTTGCTGGCGGGGTTTCGCCCGGTTTAGCGCCTTCGCCTTCAACCGTGACCCCATCGTTCGCGCCATAATCGGGCTCGATTTGGATCGGCATACCATTTTCGTCGACCGGCAGTTCCATACCCGGTTCGCCGAAATAGGCTTCTTCGTCGCTTTCAAGCTGCCATTGCGGGAGTTCAACCTCTGTGTTGAACGGCTCCACTGGCCGGTTGGCGACGGCGACGCGCATGAAATCGGCAAAGGCGCGTGCCGGCGCGGCGCCCCCCTGCAATCCGCCGACTGCCCGGGCGTCGTCCCTGCCCATCCATACACCTGTGGTGATCCCGCTCGAAAAGCCAAGGAACCAGCCGTCCTTGTTGCTGCTCGTCGTGCCCGTCTTGCCTGCGACCGGCCGGCCAATCTGGGCGGCGCGGCCGGTACCGGTATTGACCGCCGTCTGCAGCAGGTCGGTAATGCCTGCTGCCACCCAACTGTCGACCAGTTGCTGTGCAGGTTCGGGGCGGCGTTCGTAGAGCAGTTCGCCACCGGCCGTCGTCACGCGCGAAATGCCGTAGGGTTGGATCGCACGTCCTTCGGCGGACACAGCAGCGAAAGCGGCGGTCATATCGATCAGCCGCACGTCCGCTGTGCCGAGCACCATCGACGGGTGGTTGTTGAGCTCACTTGTGATGCCAAATCGGCGTGCCATTGATGCGATGGCGCTCGTGCCGATAGACTGGCCGATCTTGGCGGCAACCGTGTTGATCGAATAGGCAAAAGCGGTGCGGATATCCATTTCGCCCGAGAAACGTCCGTTGCTGTTGCGCGGGCTCCAGCCATCGATGGTCACAGGCTCATCCACCACTGCATCATCAACCCGATAGCCTGTCTCGAGTGCAGCCATGTAGACGAACAGTTTCCAGGCAGACCCGGGCTGGCGCTGGGCCGTAGTCGCGCGGTTATAGTTGGACGTCACATAATCCCGCCCGCCGACCATCGCCCGCACGGCGCCGTCCCGATCGAGCGCGATCATCGCACCTTGTGCACCACCGGGGGTATTGGCTTGGATTGCTGCGGTCGCGGAGCGTTGCATGTCGAGATCGAGCGTCGTCCATACGTCCAGCGGCTCGGCCGACTCGTCGATCAGCGTATCGAGTTGCGGCAATGCCCAGTCGGTGAAGTAGCGAGCGCTATTCTGGTTGGGTTCGGAAGCGAGCTGCACATCGGCTGGCGCGGCTGCGGCGCGTTCGGTGGGGGTGATCGCGCCGGCATCGACCATGACGTCAAGAACCACATCCGCCCGGCTTAACGCTGCTTGCGCATCGGCTGTGGGGGAATAGCGAGACGGGGCCTTTACCAACCCGGCGATGATCGCGGCCTCTGAAAGGTTCAATTCCTCAGCGCCATGGCCAAAAAACCGGCGCGATGCAGCATCAACGCCATAGCTGCCGCCCCCGAAGTAAACCTTGTTGAGATAGAGTTCGAGGATCTCGTCCTTGGAGAATTTCCATTCGAGCGCAAAGGCCAGCACCGCTTCACGCGCTTTGCGGTCGAGCGTGCGGGTGTTGGACAGAAAGATGTTACGCGCCAACTGCTGGGTGATCGTCGATGTTGCGCGCAAGCGCCCCCCGCCAGTGGCTGTCACATAGAGCGCGCGGGCAATGCCGATAGGATCAACCCCAGGATGATAGCGGAAACGGCGATCTTCCACGGCCATCATTGCCTGCTGCATAACCTCCGGCATTTCCTCCATCGGCATCCAGCGACCATAGGCGGGGCCGATCGACACGATCACTGCGCCATTAATGTCGCGTACGCGGATCGTCTGGCCGTTGGGGGAGCGCTTTAGCTCTTCAAAGCTTGGCAGGTTTGACGCTGCAACCCCGACCGCGATGGCAAGGATGATTGTCAGCAGCGCACCAATCGCCAGCCCCCATTTGAGGGTACGCGTTGCGAGACGCCGGAAACGCGATTGCTGGGGAGCGGCGGACGAGGTCCGTGACCGGGGGGATCGAGCCATGCGGTCGCCTGATTAGGCCTCCGCTACCGCCACCACAAGCATGGAAAGATGCTATCCGTCACGCTTCGTCGCGGCTTTCGAAGTCAAGGCTGGCGCTGTTCATGCAGAATCTGAGGCCAGTGGGTGCTGGCCCATCGGGGAAGACATGGCCGAGATGCCCATCGCAACGAGCACAGCGCACCTCGTCACGGATCATGCCATGGCTGGTGTCGCGGTAGATCGTCACGACGTCATCGCTGATTGGTTGGAAGAAGCTAGGCCAGCCGGAACCGCTGTCATATTTGGTGCCGCTATCGAACAAAGGGGCTCCGCAGCCGCCGCAGACATAGACGCCATCGGCCTTGTGGACATTAAATCGTCCGGTGAAGGCTCGTTCCGTGCCATGTTCGCGCAGCACATGATAGCGCTCGGCGCCAAGCCGCTCCCGCCATTCGGCCTCGGTGAGGTTTATTTTGTCCATGTGCCGCAAGATGAGCGCGCATGCTGCCTGAATCAACCCGCCACACGCGTCATTGCTGCTATCCCCCGCGTGATCGCTGGCATTGAACCCAGTAACGGCACGGCAAGTGCGGTTATTCGCGGGCTCTCGCCTGCCCACCAGATGGTGCGCGCTGCCGCCATCGGCATCGCAAGCCGGCGCGCAAACCCTGCTTGCCAGTGGCCTGCCGCCTCACCGTTCTGCCATGACGTCGCGGCGGAAATGGCGCTCGTCACCGCTATGCCCATGCCTTCGCCGGCCAGGCTAGGGATGCACGCCGCCTGATCGCCCAGCTTCCACGGGGCATCAGGATTGCTACCCGGAGCGACAAAGCCATAGGGAACCGCGCCAATGGCATCTATGGCGCCAAGGCTCTTCGCGGCATCGTGGCGCGCTGCGAGCGCTGCCGATTGCCCCCTCCATTGTTCGAGCAGCCGTTCGGGTTGCCCGCCGGCCTCCGCCAGGCGCGACTTGTGCACAGCAAGGCAAAGGTTGGCGGTGCCATCCTCCTGCAACACCAGCCCGGCATAACCACGATCGAACAGGAACAGTTCGACAGCGTCGCCGGTCATGGCCGCAAGGGCCGGCCCTGCGCCCAGCCGCTGACGAAGGCCGGCAACCGGATCGCGCGCGGCGCTGCCCGGGGCGGGACGAGGATGACCGCGCAACCCATGCTTGCCGGCAGCAAGGAATAGTGCCGGGGCTGCCAAGGTCGCACCGTCGCCCGTCTCGGCTCCTGTTGCGTCAGCACTGCGGACAGCAACACCGCGTTCGATTGCTGCTCCGGATTGTATCGCTTGATCCAGCAGCACCGTATCCAGCCGGTGACGTGAGAGCCCCATTCCGGGCGCAGGCACTCGGGCTTCGGCGATGCGACCGCCGGCATGGATGCGCACCTTTCCGACAGCATGTCCGCCCAGCGTTTCGGGGCTAACGCCCAGCTGGTTGAGCGCCTTCAGCGTCGCCCAGGACAGAAATCCACCGCACAAAGCATCGCCGGTCTCGCGGCTGCGTTCGAGGATCAATGGACGTTCGCCAGCCTTTGCGAGCGCGATGGCAGCTGCGCTTCCGGCAATGCCCGCGCCGATGATCAGCGGCCGGTTCATTGGTAACGCACCACGCACAGCCGCCAAGGGAACCATCGCTCGATCCGGGCGCCCTCGACGCCCGCCTCGACGAGCATGGCATTCCACTCATGCGGCTTGAAAGCCCGGCCGATCGACAATTGGCCATCGCGGCGGACGATGGGATCGACACCAGCCAACAGCGCCAGCAGCGGATAGCCCGCAAAAGGGAGGCGCTGACGGTGCAGATCATTGACCAGCCATCCGATGCGCGCCTCATTCTCCATGAAGCGCAGGAATTCTCCTCGCTCGCCATCGGTCATGTGGTGCGCAACCAAGCTCGATATCACACCATGCCAGCCCCCACCGGCGAGATCATGATAATCGCCGGTCTGCCAGCGGATCGGTGCCCCCTTCGGCGTCGCTGCACGGGCGATTGCCTCGCTGCGAGGGTTGAGATCGATGCCGACCAGCTCAACGTCGCGCCCGCGCCTGCGGGCAAGTCTGGCAATATGACGCAGCATGTCTCCCGCGCCGAAGCCGACGTCGAGCAGGCGCAGCGGGCCTGCGCTCTTGGGATGGCGGGAGAGCAGCCTGTCAACAAAGGCGAGGGTCGGGCGAGCGGCGAGCGTCAACCGGTTGATCCGCGATAGATCGCCCAGCACGCGGGCATAGCGCTCATCGGACAGATCGACGGCATCCATCTCTTCCTCGCGCTCCAGGCGGGTCCCGAGGGGAGTCAGCGGATTCATGCGCCGAAATCGAGGCCGATAGCTTCTGCGGCGAGACCGGGACCGAACGCCAACGCAAGACCCGGTCCGGTTGCACCATTGCGAAGCATGCGTTCGATCACGAACAGGACCGTTGCGGACGACATGTTTCCTGATTCACATAAAATGGCGCGGCTTGACTCCAGTGCCGCGGGGTCAAGCTCCAGAGCGCGCTCGACGGCATCGAGGATTGACCGGCCCCCGGCATGGACAGCGAGGTTCGCTGGCATGGCCGAACCGAACAATGCGTTGCGTGCCGCATCTTCGCTCAGCGCGGCTTCGATGCGATGCGGGACTTCGCCGGAAAGCCGCATGACAAAGCCAGCCTCGGTGATGTCCCAGCGGATCAAATCCTCCGACTGCGGTAGCGCGAGGCTCAACCCATCGCCGAGCATGATCGGCCCATCGTCAGCGCTTACCCAGGCAGCAGCGGCGCCATCACTGAATTGCAGCATGGCCAGCAGTGGTTCGATGGCGCCGGTTTGTTCAAGGTGGAGCGTAGAAAGCTCGACGCACACCACCAGCACTTTGGCGCGCGGTTCCGAGCGTACGATGTGCCGGGCTGTCCGAAGGGCAGTAACGCCCGCGTAGCAGCCCATGAACCCGATCAGCAGTCGCTCAACCGAAGCTGCCAGCCCCAGTTTGCGCGCCAGTATCTGGTCAATACCGGGCGCGATGAATCCGGTGCAGCTAGCCACCACGATATGTGTGGCGCTGCGCACATCGATATCCAGTTTCTCGATGGCCGCCAGCGCCAGTTCAGGAGCATGGGCGGCATAGGCGTGCATCCGCACGGATGCGGGCGGCGGACTAGGGAGGGCATAGAATCCGCCGACGTCCACGGGCGATCCGCCTCTCACTGTCGGTGGCAGTACCGACCAGCGATGGTCGATCCCCGATCGCGCCGCCATCCGCTCGAACAGGCGCCGTTCACGCGGGTCCGAAACCTGGTCGACCGCCCAATTGATGAAGGCATGATGGATGTCGTGGTCGGGTCGGGCGCAGGCAATCGCGCCGATGGAGACCTGCGGTGGCGCGTGCGTCATGGCGTCGGCTTCGCTCTCGGGCAGTCGGTCAATGCAACCCTTCCTTTACCATGAATCGCTTAGTAGCTCAGCCATGTCCGATCGATGGACCAGTCGTCGGCGTCGTACGCCTCTGCGTGCCCGTTTCGCGCAACCCGCAGTCGTGGCCATGATCATCGTCATGATTGCGCCTATGCCCGCCTCTGCGCAATGCCTCTTGTGCAGTGCGGAAACGTCCGCGCTGGTTCAACCAATCACAGATGACCGGCGCGCCTTACCGCTGCGCATCGAAGTGATCGCCGATCTGGATTTTTCACGCCTGGTTGCAGGGCGCGGTGGTGGAAGCGTTAGGATTGACCCTGATGGTGGTGGCTCCGCTGTCGGCCGCGTCGCGCCGATTGGTGGTTATGGTTTTTCGGGGCGCGTGATGGTGAGTGGGACGCCGGGTCGGACTGTCAGGATCGGGCTGCCGGCCGAGGTCATGTTGACCGCCTCCTCAGGCCATGTTGTTCGGGTGACAGATATTTCCGCCAACCTGCCGCCGCTTGCCCGGTTAGGTCCTGACGGCCGCCTCGAATTCGCTTTCGGGGGACGTCTCGATCTCGACGGGGAGGCTTATGGTGACTACCGTGGCCGCATCGACGTGACTGTCAGCTACGAATAACGTTGGCCATTGCCTCTTGCAGCCGCAGCGCGGCGGGCGATGTCGAGCAGGCCGGCCCGCAGCAGCAACATCGCATTGCCGGCATCACCTTTCATTGCCCGCTCGATGCGCAGCAATTCGCCCGCCAGCCAAGCCAACGCATCCGCGCTCCAAAGGCCCAGCTGGCGCGTGATTGCATCCTTTTCCTTCCAGAATATGCTGCGCCCATGGCTTTCGATGACACGCCCGGGGCTTGCCCCTTCCTCGACATGGACGCGCAGTGCGGCCAGATCGACCGTGCGCCTAGCAAAAGCGCGTAGCAGGCGGATGTCGCCGCTGCCGTCGGCTTCCATAGCCGCGAACAGCGGAGGGAGGCTGCGGCACTGACCATCCAGAACGGCATCAATCAGCGGCCCAATATCCCCGTCGCTCATCCCCGCGCCGATTGCGGCCCAATCATCTGCCCCAGCGCGTTTGCGCGCGGATGGAGAGGCATCGCAATAGAGCGCCAGCTTTTCCGTCTCGCGCTCGATCAACCCGCGATCGCCGTTGCATGACTGGGCAATTGCCTGTGCGACCTTGGGGTCGAGTTCGAGACCTAGCGGGGCTGCGAAATCATTGGCCAGCCGCCCTGCATCGCGCATGTCAGGCGGCCAGGAGATTACCAGCATTGCCGCTGGATGTGTTGCGGCCAATTTCGCAATCTTGGATTTGGCGGTGATGCCGGATCCGATGATCACCACCGGATTTCCGGCGGCCGGCGCCTCAAGCAGGGCGGTGGCCGCTGCCATCACTTCATCACCGCCCCCGGACATTAGCGTCACCAGAACCCAGCGACGCCCACCGAACATGCCGATGGCTGCGGCCTCATCCGTCAGCGTTGCTGGATCGTCGCGCAACTTCGAAGAGGGGATGTCAATGCGTTCCCCATCGGGGCCCATCGCCTTGCCAAGCGAGGCTGCGAGCGCGCGTGATCCGGATTCGTCCGGCCCGCCCAGCACATACAGCCTGATGGCCGGATCAGGGCGGGCAAGAGCCTGCGTTGCGGCAGCCCCCTTGGCCTGCATTAGCGCCCTGCTTCCCTGTCCCGGCTCTGCGCATATTGCGCAACCTGTGCGACGATCTGGTCGGCGATATCCTCAGCGAGCCGTTCCAGCGCAGTGCGTTCCGCGGCGATGGTCGCGAACTCGCTGCCGACGACATCGATGCCGCTGTCCGATGCGACTGTCGCGTCAACCAAGGTTGTGCCCGCGACCGTGTCAACCAGTTGCCAGCGCGCCCGCAAGGTCCGTCGTTCGCGTGTCACCGAATCGTCCCGACGCACGGCAAAGCCGGCAATGCGGTCATCGAGCCGGATGTCGATGCGATAGCGCGACGGCGTTTCCGGTGTTCCCGCTGTGCGCAGCCGGTCGCGCAGCGCATTGCGCACCAGCCAGCCAGCCTCGCCCTCGATCTGTGAAACTGAAACGCCCGCTAGCGTAGTGGCCACCGCACTGCGGCTGCCACCGGCATAGAGCGGCTGCAGCGCGCATCCACTCACCGTTGCGCCCAGAGCGGTGCTCAGAACAGCAAGTGCAAGGGCTCGGCGCGCGGTCATGCCACGATATTGACCAAGCGGTCCGGGACGACAATCACTCTTTTCGGGGTTGCCCCGTCGAGCGTGCGCTGGACCTTCTCGTTGCCGAGCGCGATTTCCTCCAGCGCTGCCTTGTCGAGTCCCTTGGCCACCGTCACCGTGTCCTTGAGCTTGCCCATCACCTGCAGCGCGATGGTCACCTCATCCTCCACGAGCAGTGCCGGGTCAGCGATGGGCCAGGCTGCATCGGCGATCAGCCCCACCTCGCCCCAATGCGCCCAGATTTCCTCGGCTAGATGCGGCATCATCGGTGCGATCAGCAGCACGGCGGCGCGCACTGCATTGTCGCGGCTCGGCCCGGCGTTTGCCTTTTCGAGCGCGTTGGCCAGCGTATAAAGCTTTGCTACCGCCTTGTTGAAGGCGAGCGCATCGATATCGGCGGTGACGCCGGCGACGGTCTTTGCCGCCAGCCGGTCGAGGCTGGTGTCGCGCTCTCCGCTGGCCCCACTTGGCGCAGCCGCAATCCGCCACATACGCTGCACAAAGCGCCAGCAGCCCTCGATCCCGGCCACCGACCATTCCAGATCGCGCTCGGGTGGGCTGTCTGACAGCATGAACCAGCGCACTGCATCCGCTCCAAACTGGTCGATGATCGCGTCGGGATCGACCACATTCTTTTTGGACTTGGACATTTTGATCACCCGCCCGACCTCAATCGGCGCCCCGGTTTCACGGTGCGTGGCGCCAGTGCCGGTCCGGATGACTTCCTCTGGGGTCAGATAGAGCGGCTGAGCATCAGCGCTTTCGCGTAAAGCGTAGGTTTCGTGCGTCACCATCCCTTGCGTGAACAAGTTGGCGAACGGTTCCTTCACGTCGATCTTGCCGATCCGTGCCAGTGCCCGTGTCCAGAACCGGGCGTAGAGCAGATGCAGGATCGCATGCTCCACACCGCCAATATACTGGCCGACCGGCATCCAGCGCGCGATTTCCGTCGGATTGAAGGGGGCGTCGCCGGGCTGGCTGGCGAAGCGCAGGAAATACCAGGAGGAATCGACGAAGGTGTCGAGCGTGTCGGTTTCGCGGCGCGCGGCTGCACCACAGGAGGGGCAATCGACATACTTCCAGGTCGGGTGCCGGTCGAGCGGATTGCCGGGCGTATCAAAGCTGACATCTTCAGGCAGAACGACCGGCAGTTGGTTCTTCGGTACCGGCACGGCACCGCAGCTGTCGCAATGGATCACCGGGATAGGCGTGCCCCAATAGCGCTGGCGGCTGACACCCCAGTCGCGCAGGCGCCATACGGTCTTGCCTTCGCCCCACCCTTCCTGCTCGGCACGCGCGATTACTGCGGCCTTGGCATCGGCGATGCTCATGCCGTTGAGGAAGTGCGAATTGACGATGCGCCCCGGTCCGGTGAAGGCCTCGTCGCCTGCGAAATGCGGGTCGCTATCGTCCCCGTCCGCGACGACGCGGATCACAGGCAGGTCATATTTGCGGGCGAAATCAATGTCGCGCTGGTCATGCGCTGGGCAACCGAAGATGGCGCCGGTACCATAATCCATCAGCACATAATTCACGACCCACACCGGCAGATGCCAGTTGGGGTCGAGCGGATGTTCGACGGAAAGGCCGGTATCGAAGCCCAGCTTCTCTGCCGTGTCCAGCTCCGCCTGTGCGGTGCCGCTGGCGCGGCAGCGGGCAATGAATTCGGCTAACTCGGGCGCATTGGCGGCAAGTTGTTCGGCCAGCGGATGATCCGGTGCGACCGCTACGAAGCTGGCGCCGAACAGCGTATCGGGCCGGGTGGTGAACACCGCAATGCCGTCATCGGATGCGGGGAAGCGGAAACGGAATTCGAGCCCTTGGCTCTTACCGATCCAGTTTTCCTGCATCGTGCGAACCTTTTCGGGCCACTGGTCAAGCGTTCCCAGCCCATCGAGCAACTCGTCAGCAAAGTCAGTGATCTTCAGGAACCACTGGCTCAGTTTGCGCCGCTCGACGAGCGCACCCGAGCGCCAGCCGCGCCCGTCGATAACCTGCTCGTTGGCGAGCACGGTCATGTCGACCGGATCCCAGTTGACGTAGCTTTCCTTGCGCGTGACGAGGCCGGCTTCCATCAGATCGAGGAACAACGCCTGCTCATGGCCGTAATAGGCCGGGTCGCAGGTGGCGAGCTCGCGGCTCCAGTCGATGGCGAGGCCGAGCCGTTTGAGCTGCGCGCGCATTTGGTCGATATTGGCATAGGTCCAGCTGCCGGGGTGGACCTTCTTTTCCATCGCCGCATTTTCGGCCGGCATGCCGAACGCGTCCCAGCCCATCGGATGCAGAACAGCGTGGCCGGTCATCACCTTGGTGCGGGCGATCACATCGCCCATCGTATAGTTGCGCACATGGCCCATGTGGATGCGCCCTGACGGATAAGGGAACATCTCCAACACATAAGCGGGTGGCCGTTCAGGGAAGCGGTCGGCCCGGAATGTGCCACCCTCTTCCCATGCCGCTTGCCACCGGCCGTCGGCGGCCATCGGGTTAAACCGCTGGTCGGTCATCGTCTCGATCCTGTCGCGTCAGTCTTCAAGGCAGGCATGGCCTGCGGCGGATCAGTCGCCGGCAAGCGCCGTGCGGCGCAGGTCGCGCGCCTTGGTAAGGATGATTTCCTCGATGCGCTGCACCGTTGCGGCGGCGAGCGGGGCGTCAACCCATGCGCCGCCCTGCGCAACCTGTCGCGCGCCTGATACGCGCAGAGCGTCAGCCCTCAGATCGCGATCGAGGATGGCGACGGTCAGCTTGACGCGCTCGCCGGGATTGCCGGGATTGGCGTACCAGTCGGTCACGATCACGCCGCCGTTCGAATCGGCCTGCACCAGTGGCGCAAAGGACAGGGCATCGAGCGAGGCACGCCAGAGATAGGCGTTGACGCCGATTGTCGTCACTTGGCTGGCAGCAAGATCTGGTGCTGCCCGGTCACGTCCACCGCACCCTGTCAGCACGAGCGCACCCGAAACCGTCAACATGGCGGTGCGCGCCGGGGAAAAGCTGCGTGTCGGGCGGGAAAAGATCATGGCCGGGCTCGAAATCCTCTGGTGCCCTGAGGCACATCCATCAATGCCCGGATGATGATGCATGGGCACGTTTGCGCTCCATCGCTACCGGGTTCCAGCGGCTTCTAGCCGCCGTGATGCAGCGGGGCAAGCATCACAGGGTGCTTGGCCGGACCGGCAAAACTGTGCATCCATGCAACAGTCCTTTGATAAAGGAGTTGTGGCACTGGAAAGCATCCCAAGGATGATGATATTAAGCTGTTCAGAGTTGGAGTCGTTTCGCGAATGATGACCGATCGCACCTTTGCGATAGCTGCTGCGGGGGCCTTGGCCTTCGCCGGTCTTGCTGCGTCTCCCGCACTCAGCGCGCTCGACGGCGCCGCCCGTGATCGTGCAGGCGCGCTCTCTGCGCTGGTCGGCCGCTTCACCCCTGCTACAGGTGAGCCCGCACTCCTTGAGCGCTATGCCAACCTGTCGGCAGAGGCGCGTCGAAGCTTCCGCTTCACCCCTGCAATGCCGCGCTCGGAAAATCGCGCAGTCACGCTGGTACGCCGCGTGACGCCGATGTCGGTCACGTCCAAGTCGTCGGACAGCGATCGCCAGCCACAGGCCATTGCCATCACACCCGTAACTTACCGGCTCGGTTCGGCGGTCGGCTACACCGCCTTTGTCAGCAATGTCTCGCGTGAAAATGTCGATATCTCGGCGCTCCCGCAGGTCAGCCGTCCGGTTGATCCGACATCGCGGCCGTCGCGCTTCGGGGCCGATATGCGACTGGACAGCCGTTCGCTGCCGGGCAGCTCGGAACGTGCACTCGATCCTGATCGCGCTTATTCGGTCGACGTGACCGGCAGCTATCGTTTGTCGCGCAACGTTGATCTGACCGCCGGTGTCCGCCTCCAGCGTGAAAATGACCGGCTCGCCCCGCTGACTGATGAACGGCGAGATAGTCAGGCGGTCTATGTGGGAACCCAGTTCCGCTTCTGATCGCGCGCAAAGGCGTCGATGGCTGCCCATCCATGGGCACCGTCGTTCCGTAGTTTTCTGAATCGCTCCGCATCCATGCCGCCGAGGGCGATGGCGAGACCCCGTGTTTGTGCTGCCAGCGACCCAAATCCCCTACGACCGATAGGGCGCGCGTCCTGATGTGATCTCGTTCCGTAAACCGGGGAGATCAGCACAATAGCGACGCCGGCTTTGCGCGCCCGCTCTGAATCACGTCGGTTATGGACAGGGGCACTGACAGGGGTGCTTTTTGCGTGACCGCGAAAACCGTGCCGCCCGTGATAGGCGCGGTCGTCACCCGGCCCGGCAAGAAGCAAGAGGTGGCGCTTGGCCAGAGCGATTCTCCGCAGCGGGCGCAATGACGCCTCCTTCCCGGCATTACCGAGGGCGTAGGGCCGCACCACCACCGCTGAGCGCGCTGGCATTGCTGCGATGATCCGGGGCAGGTCACTTGCGATGCGGGCATCCGCCATGAGCCACAGGCGCGGAACATGGGCGGGTTTGGGCTGGCGGGCACGCATCGTCATACCTATAGCCCGCGCGCATGACTGATCCAGCCTGCCCAGACAATGAACGTGTAGATGCGGCAGCGCGGCTAGCTGATGTCCGTGCACAAATTGCGCGGGCCGCTGCCGATGCGCGGCGTCATGCGGATGACGTGACACTGATTGCCGTTTCAAAGACGCACGGTGCAGATGCGATCGTGCCGTTGATTGCCGCCGGCCAACGGGTCTTCGGCGAAAACCGGGTGCAGGAGGCGGAGGCCAAATGGCCAGAGCTGCGCGCGGCGTATCCTGATATCCGGTTGCATATGGTCGGCCAGTTACAGTCGAATAAGGCTGATGAGGCTGTGCGCCTGTTCGACTGCATCCACTCGCTCGACCGGCCGTCCTTGGTCGCTGCGTTGGCGCGTGCGATGGACCGCGCGGGCCGTCGTCCAGACTGTTTTCTGCAGGTCAATCTCGAAGGCGCAAGCGGCAAGGGCGGTTGTTCCCCGGCCGCGCTCCACGCGCTGCTTGGTGACGCGCGGGCGGCCGATATTCCGGTCATCGGCCTAATGACTGTGCCCCCCCTCGACCGTGAGCCGGCACCATGGTTCGCTTTGCTAGCCAAGTTGGCCGATGATCACGGCCTGACCGGCCTCAGCATGGGTATGTCGGGCGATTATCCGACTGCGGTGCGGCTCGGCGCGACACATATTCGCGTCGGCACGGCGCTGTTCGGGTCGCGCGGCTAGGCCGGGACAAGGGCCGCAAAGCGAAGGGGCCCGCCGTTGCCGGCGAGCCCCCGTCGTTTCAGCTGATGCCTTTTATCAGAACCGACCGCGCAGCGTGATGCCGTAGGTCCGCGGTTCTGCAAGGAACATCGAGAACAGCTGGCGACCGCCCGGATACTGGGGATCGACAAACGGTGCCGCGGTGGTGCCCGCTTGGAACGGCGAGTTGAACGCCACCTGGGCGTAGTTGATGTTGAACAGGTTCTGCGCCCACAGTTCGACGGCCCAGGCCTGATCCGGACCGCGCAGACCGATACGCGCATTGACGATGGTGAAGCCGTCCTGTTCCTTCTGCGGGAACAGGTCAGAACCGGTGTTGAAGTCGCTGGTCGTGCGGGCATCAACATAGAACAGGCCCGAAAGCCCGCTGCTGCCGAGCTCCGGCGTCCAAGTGACCGATGCGGTGGTCACCAGCTCCGGTGCGTTCGACAGATTGTCGCCGGGCAGCATCCGCAGCGCCGGATCGAGCGGCGCGCCGAGGCGGTTGCCGACCAAGCTGTCCTGATACCGGGTGTTCGTATAGGTAAGGCCCGCAGCGATGCGGAAGTCAGGATCAGGCGTCAGGGCCGCTTCGAGCTCCAGACCTTCCGAGCGCACACCATAGGTCACGTCGCCGGCTGCGCAGGCACCGGTGGTTGCCGAGAGATCCCGGTCCGCCGCGCCGTTGTCGACCGAGCAACCGTTCACCGTCTGCACGAGGAAGACCGTGCCGTTGAAGGTGTTGAGCTGGAAGTTCGAGAAGTCTTGGCGGAACAGAGCGGCCGACAGGCTGAACTCGCGGGTCGAATATTTTGCGCCCAGTTCATAGGCATCAACCAGTTCCGGATCGAACTGCAGGTTGCCAACGAGTGCCTGTGCCCCACCGAGAGCGGCGAAGGTCGAAGTCGGCACGCCGTTCACCAGCGCGATCGGAGCCTTGAGCGCCGACCGGTCGAGGTTGAAGCCGCCTGCCTTGTAGCCACGCGAATAGCTCGCATAGACCATCAGATCGTCGGTTGGACGCCAGGAAACGATCGCTGTCCCGGTCAATTCGTCTTCACTGCGGCTGTCGCGGATCGAGACACCGTTAAGTTCAGCAGTCGAGTTGCCCTGGCAGCCGAGGCCGATGAGCGCACCGGCCAGCGCACGCGCGGTGGCGTTGGGGCTGACGAGGTCATCGGTCAGCGACCCTTGAAGGGCCGTACAGACCGTGTTGTCGTTGCCGAAGGTCGCGTTGAAGCGCTTGCGCTCGTTGGTGTAGCGCAGGCCCAGCGTGACATCGAGCGTGTCGGTGATGTTGATGATGTTGTGCGTGAACAGCGCCCAGTTGCGGCTGTTCTGGAAATAACGGTCGATGGTCGAACCGCGATTGTTGAGCGTATCGAGCAGCGCAAAGCCGTTGGCGATGTCGGTGCCGGTCTGCCCGCCGCCAGTTGCGGCGGCGAGAGTCGCGGGGCCGACGCCTGGAACGACGCAGCCCGGGTTGGTCGGCGAATAGAGGCCGGCGAGACCGCCGCCGGAAATCACGCGGCATGTTGCGAACCGGCCATATTGCGTGCCGAAGCGCAGATTATCCTGCACCGTCAGATCTTCGTCAGCGTAAAAGGCACCGATGAGCCAGTCGAGCGTGCCGTCAAAGGCTTCACCCTGGAGGCGCAGTTCCTGGCTGAAGGTCTTGAACTGGCGGAAAGCATTGTCGCTCGGGGTACGGAACAGGACGTCCACCCGACCATAGTCGGTGTCCGAACCCTGGCCGGACTTGTAGTCGCGATAACCGGTGATCGAGGTGAGGTTGGCCCCGCCCAGATCCCAGTTCACTTCCAGGCTGACGCCGTAATCTGTGGTCTCACCGGCAAAGGAGCGGCCCGGGCTGACATAGAGCGTGCGGTCATAACCGGGCGAGAAGCCGGCAATCGGCTGACCTAGGTCACGCAGGACGTTGATGATGTTGTTGCCGTTGGCTTGAGGCCCCGTATTCGGGGCCGGAAGCCCGTTGGAAAGGGGCGTTGACGGGTTGTTGAGGTCGCCGATGAACTCGTTGACTGTGTTGTCGACATAGATGGCACCGCAGCATTTTTCGTCGCGGCTGGTATAGTCACCGATCAGGCGGAAGGAGAGCGCATCGGTCGGCTCCCACAGCAGCTGGCCGCGCACAAAGTAGCGGTTGCGGTCGTTGACGTCAGTGTTGTTCTGCGGGTCGGTGTAGAAACCGTCGCGGCGGACATAGACACCGTCGATACGGCCGGCGAGCGTTTCGCTCAACGGGCCGGTGATGCTGCCGGAAAGGCGCATGAAGTCGTAATTGCCGTAGGTCGCTTCCACATTCGCGCCGAAATCGAAGTCGGGGCGCTTGGAAATGATGCTGATCATACCGGCGGAGGCGTTGCGGCCGCCCAGAGTGCCCTGCGGCCCGCGAAGCACTTCGACGCGCTCGATTTCGCCAAGTTCGTTGAGGCCGATACCCGAACGCGAACGATAGACGCCATCAATGAATACTGCGACCGAGCTTTCGAGGCCGGGGTTGTCACCGACGGTGCCAATGCCGCGAATACGGGCCGAGCCGTTGGCTTCCGAACCGGTCGAGGAAACGAGCAGTGACGGTGCCACCTGGTTGAGCTGGCGGATGTCGTTGGCGCCGGAGTTGGCGAGCGTTTCAGCCGAAACGGCAGATACGGCGACCGGAACGTCGGCGAGCAGCTGGGCGCGGCCCTGCGCCACGACCACGATATCGCCGGTATTTTCTTCAGCGGCTTCGTCTTGAGCAGCGGCGTCTTGCGCCAGTGCGGGGGTGCTTAGCGCCACAAGGCTGGCGGTCAGCAGCATGGCGCGCAGCGGTGCGCGCATCGAACGGGTAGCCATAATGTCTCTCCTCATCCTCGAAACCGGTGGCGCAATGCTTGTGTCGCGCCTGTTCTCAACAAACCGCATTTATGAAAAACGCTGGCAGGTGCCAAATGATAGTGTGCGCGCCGTAACGGATTAGCGCGATTGTGCGACTTTCAAGCCACAGTGCGCGGCGGTCTCAATCCGGAGGCGCAGCAACCGCTGTTCGGTCCAAACCATGGCCTCACCATCCGCACCAAGCCACCGCCGGATCGCTGGATCAACGATGTCCAGCCCACCGGTCAGGGACCCGAAAGCGGGCAGGATCAATCGGTTATTGCCATATGCAGCACAGGGCCGGAACATCTGTCGCCCGCCGCTGCGCACCCGCGCCTTGGGGTGATAATGGCCTGACAGTTCGGGCCGGATTTCATCAGCGCGGGCCTCATGTCGCAAAATGATGCCGTCGATGATGACCTCGTCAATGCGGTCACCCGGCACGGCTGCGCCGCCATCATGATTGCCGGCAATCCAGATGATCTGCCTTCCGCGACCCAAATGTTCGATCTGCTGGATGGTATCTGCATCGAGCCGTCCGGGCCCGGCATCATCGTGGAAACTGTCTCCCAATGCCCATATTTCGGCGGGCTGGCGCTCGTCTGCCAGCGCGGTCAGCCGGGCCAGCGTTTCACGGCTGTCATAGGGAGGCAGCATTTGCCCGCGGGCCGCGAACCAGCTCGCCTTTTCGAGATGCAGGTCGGCGACGAGCAGAGCGCGCCGTTCCTTCCAGTACAGCGCACGCGGGCCGGCAAAGGCAAAATGCTGGCCGCCAAAGTTGAACTCATGGCTCACGCGGGGCACCTATGCTGCTGCACACATGCCTGCAATCACAAATCCGGACGATATTCCGTCAGAGTCGTTCGGGCGCTGTCGCACCCCCTTGCTCAGCCAGCTGCGAGCCAGACTGTCTGCGCACCTGATCAGGCAGGTCGAAGATGACCCGGCGGTTGGCAAAATCGATCGATACACGGTCAAACAATCGCAGCGCATCCATGCCTAGCAGCAAGGCCGGCCGCCGGCCGAGCCCAAGATAGGTGAATGCTGGCGAATCCGCATAAGCGACCGGCAGGTCAGTAAAGTCGAACCCGCCGACACTGATCTGTTCTATCTGTCCGACGCGCACGGCCAGTGTCGCACCGGTGATGCTGGTCAGTTCCCCGCTCGCTCCCCTGCCGGTGCGCGCGCCTTCACGGCGCACAGCGCGCTGCAGGGCCAGATTGCCGACGCTGGTTTGAGCGCCTGTATCGAGGATGACCTCGACCCGCGTATTGCCCAGCCGGGCATTCGACAGAATCATTCGTCCTGCCCGTCGCCGCGCGGTGACGACGATCTGGTCACCATCGAGATCGGATTCGCGCCGCTGGCGGCGGCCCGCCTGGGCGGGCAATATATCCATGCGATTGGTGGTGAAATCGATCAGCAGTCGGTGGTTTTCGAGGCTGTCGATGCCGATCAAGCCCGGGCCGCCGATATTGGATTGAGAAAAGGCGGGCACAACGGAATCGCCGAGCGATAGGCTGCGCAGCGTGATGTTCCGCGCATGGAACAGATCGGCAGTGACAATCTCTGCAATGCCAATGACCCGCGCGCGACCTGCGGACGCGAGGTTCAGTCTGCTTGCCAGTTCATTGGAAATGACTGTGCGTTCAGCACCGGTATCCACGATAAAGCCATAGGGCCCGGACCCGTTGATATGGACGGGCAAGGTCATGCGATCGGCGCGGTCGAGAATGATCGGCTGGACGAGCAGAGGCTGGAGCGTCTGTGCCGTCAAATCTGACGCTTCGGTCGATGGCAGGACCGTCGGCACATCCTGTGCGCGGGCTGGCGTTGATGCCAGAATGGCCGCTGAGGTTATGATCGAAAGGCGCCGCATCAGATGGCTTGCCATCATCGCTCTCCCCGTCGGCCAGGCCCCTCACCTCCTGCCGATTGTCTCGGCAATGCTACGCTTGGCTTGGCATGAGCGCAATCACCGGGCTGTCCGGCTCGCGTAGGCTTCCACCTGCCGCATCACGCGCAGGATATTGCCGCTCCAGATCTTCTCGACGTCCGCTGCGCTGTAGCCAGCTTCGATCAGCCGTGCAGTGATGCGGGGCAAGGCAGTGACATCTTCAAACTCACGTACGCCGCCGCCCCCATCCCAGTCGGCGCCGATACCGCAATGGTCGACACCTGCAACGCGCAGGCAGTGCAGCAGCGCGGCCATGAAGGTATCAAAGCCTGTGTCATTCACCCGCTCCTCACGATCGAGTGCTGCCCATTCCAAAGCGAGTGCGCGTTGTTGCTCGGGGGTCATCTCGCTCATCCGGTTCATGCGGTCAGACAGAGGCCGCCGCCGGTCGGTCATATTGTAGCGGGTGAGGAACACGGAATTGATGTGCAGCACGCCCCCTTGTGCCGCCAGCGCGCGCAACTGGTCGTCGCTGATGTTGCGGGGATGGTCGAAGATCACCTTGAGGCCAGAGTGGGAGAGGATCACCGGCGTCGTGGAAAGCGCCATCAACTGATCCAGCGCTGCATCGGAGGCATGGCTGCCGTCGATGATCATGCCCAGCCGGTTCATTTCGCGTACCCACTCGCGCCCCAGCGGGGAAAGTCCGCCCCAGCGCTGCGTCCCGCCATTCGCAGAATCGCCGAACTGGTTGCCGCCATTATGTACCGGCCCTGCCATGCGGATGCCCGCCCGATACCAGTCGGAAAGGCCCGCTACACTGTTGCCCAGCGGATAGCTGTTCTCGACCGCAAGGAAGGCGATGCGGCGGCCGCTGCGCGCGATTTCTTCTGCCTGCTCGGCGCGGGTCGCCAGCGCAATCTCGCTGCTGTTGACTTCCAGCGTGCGCAGCATCGCCGCGAGCCGCCTGTCCGCGCGCGCCTTGGCATTGGCAAGGCCGGCCTCATCTGTCGGACCCTGCGGGGTATAAAGCACGAAGAAGCCGCCATCGAGCCCGCCTTCGCGCATGCGCGGCAGATCGACATGGCTGAGATCGGTTTCAAAGCTGCGCCGTTCGGCAAAATTCCAGCCCGGCCGTTCGAAATGGATCGGCGTATCGAGATGCGTGTCGAGCGTCAGGATCCGCTCATGCAGAGTCGCCGCACTTTCGGGCTGCGCCGCCTGCGGCGCGGGAGAAGGTGAACAGGCGGCAAGCAGGGCCGCACCGATGATGACCGAAATACGCAATGCTTCCCTCCGTTTCGCCCCGTACCCAGCGTAGCTGCACGTCCGAAGCAATCAAGTCTGTCAGCGGGGGCGATCATCCCATCGCCGCGCCGACCAGTTCCGCCTCCATCGCCAGCATCGCATCGTCAGTTGCTTCGGTGCTCACGCTTTCGCGCCCGATCAGCACCAGCACCGGCACTGCCAGCGGGCTGATTCGTTCGAGCGGCACATGCACCAGTGTCGGTGCGGCGCGTTCGATAAGGTCGCCCAGTCGCCCGACATCCGTCAGTCGCGCCCGCGCATCGGCCCATGCGGCTTCGATCAGCAGATGGTCTGGCTGGTACCGCATCAGAACATCGAAAATGAGGTCGGTGGAGAAGGTTACCTGCCGCCCGGTCTTCCTGAGCCCTGGATGCTGGCGTTCGACAAGGCCTCCGATCACCGCCACCTCGCGGAAGGCGCGCTTGAGAAGGTGCGATCGTTCGACCCATTCGACGAATTCGTCGGCCATGATGGTCGCATCGAGGAGCCGGCCGGGATCGCGGACAGGCTTTACGCTCCATATGGCGAGTGCATAATCAGTTGCTTGAAATCCCAGCGGCTGCAGCCCCGCGCGCTCCATCCGCCGCGTCAGCAACATGCCTAGCGCCTGATGCGCGTTCCACCCTTCGAACGGGTAGAGCAGCCAGTAATGCCGTCCCTCGTGCGGAAATGTCTCCGCCAGCAGTTCGCCCGGCTGTGGCAGGCGGGATCGGCGATGCTGCATGGTCAGCCATTCCTGCACGTCAGCGGGATAGGCGGCCCAACCGCCAGGATCGGCAATCATCTCCCGCACCCGCATCGCGAGATTGGTCGTGAGCGCCATGCGCGCGCCGACATAAGTGGGAATGCGTGCTGGCCGCGCGGTTGCGCGGACGAGGAGATCGGTGCCCTTCACCCCCTCCACCTCCAGCGCGATGCCGGAGAAATAAAATGTGTCGCCCGGCATCAGCGTCGATGCAAAATATTCCTCGACCGTTCCCAGCGTGCGGCCGTTGCGGAACCGCACTTTCAGTGTCGGCGCGTCGACGATGATGCCGGCGTTCATGCGGTGCTGCTGGACAAAACGGGGTGATGCTATGCGCCATTGGCCCGGCCCCGCAGGTGCGAGGCGGCGGAACCGGTCATAGGCCTTCAGCGCATAGCCGCCGTCGCGCACGAAGCCCAAGGTGCGGTCGAACGTTTCCCGATCGAGCGTACGATAGGGCAAGGCTGTGCGCACCTCGGCAAACAGATCGTCCTCGCCGAACGGCCCGGAACAGGCGACAGCGGTGATGTGCTGCGCCAGCACGTCGAGGCTGCCGGGTCGGAAAATGTCGGGATCGCGCTCACCGGCCGCCACAGCATCGAGAGCGGCGCGTGCTTCCAGCCATTCGAAACGGTTGCCCGGTACAACCATCGCCTTCGATGCCTCGTCGAGCCGGTGGTTGGCGCGGCCGATGCGCTGAATGAGGCGCGATGCCCCCTTGGGCGCGCCCATCTGGATGACGCAATCGACATCGCCCCAGTCGAGCCCGAGATCGAGGCTCGATGTCGCCACCAGAGCGCGCAGCCGCCCTTCGGCCATCGCCGTCTCGGCCCGCCGCCGTGCTTCTATGTCGAGACTGCCGTGGTGGATGCCGATAGGCAGGCCGCGGTCATTGGCCTTCCACAATTCTTGAAAGATCAGCTCGGCAAGCCCGCGCGTGTTGCAGAAGACGATGGTGGTGCGGTGCGCGGCGATCTCCGCCATCACCGCATGCGCGGCATATTTCCCCGAATGGCCCGACCAAGGCACGCGGTTTTCAGGCAACAGGATGCGGATGTCTGGCTCGGTGCCCGCTTCGCCTTCGACCAGTGTCACCTGTGTGCCATCACCGCCGGGCGCCAGCCAGTCGCTCCAGGCGCGAGTGTCCGCCACCGTTGCCGAAAGGCCCACCCTTCGCAGCGATGGACGGATTGCCTGCAATCGGCTCAGCGCCAACTGCAACAGGTCACCGCGCTTGCCGGTGCCAAAGGCGTGCACCTCGTCGATCACCACCGTGTCCAGCGAGGCGAAGAATCGAGCCGCATCCTCATGACTGAGCAGCAGCGACAGCGATTCGGGCGTGGTCAGCAAGATGTCGGGTGGGTTCACCTTCTGCCGCGCACGACGATCGCCCGGTGTGTCGCCGGTGCGCGTCTCCACCAGGATTGGCAGCTGCATATCCTCAATGGGCGTCAGCAAATTGCGCTGTACGTCGGTCGCCAGAGCCTTGAGCGGGCTGATGTAGAGGGTGTGCACCCCTTCTCCGCCGCCGCGCGCAGCAATGCCGATCAGGCTCGGCAGGAAGCCGGCAAGTGTCTTGCCCGCGCCGGTTGCAGCCACCAGCAGCGCGTGGCTGCCGCTTTCCGCTGCCGCGATCATCGCCTGCTGATGTGACCGCAGGCGCCAGCCCTTGGTGGCAAACCAGTCGGCAAAGACCGGGGGCAAGTGGGAATCATGAGTCACACTTGCCATATAGGGCGAATGGAGATGCATGCAGCAGTCACGCCGGAAAGTCCGGGCAGCCGCTATGGCCGCTGGCTGGAGGCGCGGCGGGAGGGCATCTACATCCCCTCTGCCGATATCTGGATCGATCCTGCGGTTCCCGTTGCCCGAGCGCTGGTGACCCATGGTCATGCCGATCATGCGCGCGGCGGTCATGGCGCGGTTTGGGCTACCCCCGAAACGCTGGCAATCATGAGCGTGCGCTATGGTGACCAGATCGCCGGCCATGCGGCGCCCATCACCTATGGCGAGGCCATTGATGTTGGCGGCGGTGTCACCGCGAGCTTCTATCCGGCCGGGCATGTGCTTGGATCGGCGCAGATCCTGCTTGAACGCGATGGCGAACGGATCGTCGTTTCAGGTGATTACAAGCGCCGTCCCGACCCCACCTGCGCACCATTCCACCCGGTGCCTTGTGATGTGTTCATCACTGAAGCGACCTTTGGCCTTCCCGTATTCCGCCATCCGCCTACCGCAGATGAAGTGGCCAAGCTCACGCATGCCCGCGCCGCCAACCCTGACCGTGCGATCCTCGTCGGCGCTTATGCACTCGGCAAGGCACAGCGGCTGAAGGGGGAATTGCGCGCCGTCGGCTATGATCGGCCGCTCTATATCCACGGCGCGCTCGCCCGGCTGACCGACCTTTATCGCGATCACGGCATCGATCTGGGGGACGTTCTGCCGGTTGCGGGCATGCCCAAGAATGCGCTGGCCGGGGAAATCATCCTCGCTCCGCCGTCCGCCCTTGCTGACCGCTGGTCGCGCCGTCTGCCCGATCCGGTTACCGCGATGGCCTCGGGCTGGATGCGGGTGCGCCAGCGTGCTCGGCAACGCGGCGTCGAGCTGCCCTTGATCGTCTCCGATCATGCCGATTGGGACGAGCTTACCGCGACGATTGAAGAGATATCGCCCGCCGAGGTCTGGGTGACGCACGGGCGCGACGATGCATTGGTGCACTGGTGCATGACCCGTCAGATTAAGGCCCGCGCGCTGCACCTCGCCCATTATGATGATGAGGATGATTAGGGCGCGGTCTCTGCGTTAATCCGCGTCGTTGAAATGATCACCGGGCTCGCCAGCATCTGCCCGCGCATCGCCCCTTCGCCGGAATTGGGGTCCGTTGGCTGGGATAGGATGGCGCGGATCACGTCCATCCCCTCGACCACGCGGCCGAACACCGCAAAACCCTCCGGATCGCTGCTTGATCCCGGCGGTTGCGCATCGAGGCTGACGAGATCGCCGATGACAATGAAGAAATCGCCTGCTGCCGTCCCCGGCGCACCGCGCGCCAGGCTGATTGCGCCGGACGTGTGCGACAGGCCGGTGGCGCTGGTCGGTTCATGGGCAATCGGCGGCAATGTCCTTGCGCGATCATTTCGCGTCCCGAACTGGACCAGACCATAGCCGCGCCCCAGATCAAGCGCGCGATAGAAGCCAGTGCCGTTCAGCCGACCGTCCCGGACATAGCGTAGGAATGTCCCGGCGGAGAGAGGCGCGCGTGTCGTTTCCAGTTCGATCACCACAGCGCCCAGCGCCGTTTCCAATGTGACGCGCGGCAGCACCGCTGCGGGTTCGGCGGCAGGCGTGGCTGATGGCGAGTCCATGACACCGGCGCCTTGAGCGTGTGCGGGGGCTGCGACCAGCGTCAGCGACAGGAAGGCAGCGATCAGCTTTACGGTCATTCCACCCCTCACATTCCGATTGCCTTGGCGCGGCGGCGCTGAACGCTCGAACCGATGCCCATGGCCTCACGATATTTGGCGACTGTGCGCCGGGCGATCTCGCACCCTTCTTTGCCAAGCATCTCGACCAACGTGTCGTCGGACAGGATCGCTTTGGGATCCTCGGCTTCGATCAGCGCGCGGATGCGGCTTTTCACTGCCTCGGCAGACATGCCGCCTTCGCCGTCCGATCCCATTACGCCACTGGAGAAGAAATATTTGAGTTCGTTGAGGCCGCGGGGCGAGTGAACATATTTGTTGCTGGTGACCCGGCTCACCGTTGATTCGTGCATGCTGATTGCGTCTGCCACCTGCCGCAGCGTCAGCGGGCGCAGCGCGCCGACACCATAGAGGAAATAGCCTTCCTGCTGGCGCACAATTTCCTGCGTCACCTTGATGATCGTCTGCTGCCTCTGGTCCAGCGCCTTGACCAGCCAGTTGGCGCTGGCCAGCCGTTCCTGCAGCCAAGCCTTGCCAGGCCCCTTGCCTGCACCGGCCGACAGTTCGGCATAGTAGCGACGGTTGACGAGCAAACGGGGAAGGGTGGCGCTGTTGATTTCGACGGACCATCCGCTCACGGTTCGTCGCACAAACACATCGGGCACGACAGGCGTTGCCTCGTCTCGGGCGAAGCGCAGGCCGGGTTTTGGATCATAGCCGCGCAGTTCGCGGATCATGTCCGCCAAATCCTCGTCATCGACCCCGCATAGACGCTTTAGTTGCGCCACCTGGCCCTTTGCCAGCAGGTCGAGATTGTCGATGAGCCGCGCCATGCAGGGGTCGTAACGGTCGACTTCCTTCGCCTGCAGGGCGAGGCATTCGGCCAGATCGCGTGCGCCGACGCCAGTGGGATCGAATGTCTGGATAACGTGCAGCACATCCTCGACCCGTGCGCGCGCGACGCCGAGGCGCATGGCAAGGTCCGTGAGGTCGGCGTCGCAATAGCCTGCCTCATCGATCGACTCGATCAATGCGGTAGCGATGCCAAGCGCCGGCCCGCCGAGAGTTTCGCCTGCCTGCGCCAGCAGGTGATCGCGCAGCGACAGGGCCTGCCCGCCGACGCTGTCGAAATCGAACCCCTCGCCGTCACCGCTGCCCGAACTGGCGCCTTCCCACAGCGCGTCGCTGCCCGAATCATGGTGAAAAGTATCGGCTGCCAGGTCGACATCGAGCGTATCGGCCGCCGCACTGACCCCGGCTTCGAGCAATTGGTCTGTCGATGTTGCGGCATCTGACGTGAGCGGAGCCGCGGCTTCGCTGCCTTCGCCTGCATCGGCCAGCAGCGGGTTGTTGGCCATTTCCTCCGCAATCGCGGCTTCGAGTTCAAGGTTCGACAGTGCAAGCAGGCGGATCGCCTGCTGCAGCTGCGGCGTCATTACCAGCGATTGCGATTGCCTGAGGTCGAGGCGGGGAGCGAGCGCCATGGCCGGGTTCGCTCTCTAAAGCGAGAATCCTTCGCCAAGGTAAAGACGGCGAACTTCGGGGTCTGCCACCAGTTCCGCCGGTGATCCGGAAAACAGCACACGGCCATCGTAGATGATGCAGGCGCGGTCGACGATATCGAGGGTTTCGCGGACATTGTGGTCAGTGATGAGCACGCCAATGTCGCGCGTCTTCAGTTCCTTTACCAGATCGCGGATGTCGGCGATGGAAATGGGATCGATGCCCGCGAAAGGCTCATCGAGCAGCATGATCGAGGGGTTGGCAGCAAGGGCCCGGGCGATCTCGCAGCGCCGCCGTTCACCACCGGACAGGGCCATCGCCGGTGAAGACCGCAGCCGGGCCAGACCGAACTCGTCGAGCAGTTGTTCCAATCGTGCACGCCGTGCGTCCTGGTCTGGTTCGACCAGTTCGAGCACAGCACTGATATTCTGTTCGACCGTCATGCCCCGGAAGATGGAGGTTTCCTGCGGCAGATAGCCGAGGCCCAGAATGGCGCGCCGGTACATCGGAAGCGGCGTAATGTCCGACCCGTCGAGCATGATGCGACCCGAATCGGGCTTCACCAGTCCCATGACCGAATAGAAGCAGGTGGTTTTTCCCGCGCCATTGGGCCCGAGCAGGCCGACTACCTCACCACGCGCGACTGAGAGAGAGACGTCAGAAAGCACGCTTCGCCGGTCATAGCTTTTGGCGAGGCTGACGACCGAAAGGCCGCGCGCGATAGCGCCATCGACACTCTCCGTGGGTTCAGAGGCAAGGATGGTTTCGGTCAACATAAGGTCCCGTCCAAGCGCGCTCATCAGCCGCTTCGGCGATGGCTGCGCTACACGCTCAAAGTCTGGCAGGATAATTGCATGGAAATCAACCCTGCGTATCGATGATCGGCAGGATTGACGGGCTCAGTTGCGTTCCGGCACAGCGAAACGACCGGTCACCCGCCCTTGCGAATCCGTGGCGGCACCTGGCGCCGAAGGCGATGCGGCACCTGCCCGCCCGTCAACACTGGCACGACCACTGGCGAGATCGATCACCAGGCGGTTCCCGCTCAGCCGGTTGGCTCCCTGGGTCAGTTCGACATTGCCGAGCATCGTGATCAGCCGTCGATCGAGATCGTAAATAGCGCTGTCGCCGCGGGCGCGATCCCCGCCTTTGGTGACGGTAACGCCACCCAGCGCATCAAGCCGGTTGACGTCAACGCCATTGGCATCGCTGTACGCCACAGTAAGCCGCGCCGCGGTCAATGTCAGGCCCGCCTGCTGCACGACGACATTGCCTGCCACCACCACGCGGTCGGCCCGCGATTGCACCTCTATGGAGTCGGCGGCGAATTCGACCGGCGCGTTGCTGTTGTGGTTGATGAGATCTTGCGCCTGCGCGGCGGGCATCAGACCGCTGGCCGCCAGCACGGCCGCAGTGACGGCAAAGCCCCCAATGGCACTCAGGCCTTGCAGCATCCTGCCGCGCTGTGTCGCTGCGATCATCGCACAACTCCTTGTTCGATCCTGAGGCGCGCGTTGCCTGAAAGTGTGACTGTGCGCTCCGCCAGATCGGCTCGCAGCCGGTTGGCGGAGAAACTTCCGATCGGCAAGCGTCCACTCACCGCACGGTTGCTGGCCAGCGTTCGCGCCTTGAGGTCGATTCCGACATCGCCGGTTTCGATGCTGTAACCGTCAGCAGCGACAAAGCGCAGCGGGCCATCGACAGTGACCCGCTCGGCGGAGGGGTCGTACCGCCCTGCCTCGGCATTGAGCGTGGCCGGCCCTTCATCGAGGATGATCATTGCCGACAGGTTGTTGAGGCGCACCACGGGATCTGCGGCACTCCGCTGAACGGCGCTGGCCGCAGTCAGGCTGAACGGGCGGCCCTGGCTGTCGCTGCCGGTATAACGTGCCGCTTCCACGCGCATGCGCTGCGGGGCGACATCAATGGAATCTTTGGCGAGCAGGAAGCCGATCTCGCTGCTCTGGCTGAACGGCGCGAACAGAAGCACAGCCGCAAGCGCGCCGACAGCCGCGGGAAGGCCGAGTTGCAGCACCCGCACCACCCGGTCGTGCGATCCTCCGGCGGCCGCCCAGTGCCGGCGACGGCTGCGTTCGACATCGGCCTGAACGGACATGCGCGACTCTTTCAGCTGTGTGCGAAAATGTCGGTTTCGGGCCAGCCCGCGAGGTCGAGCCGCGCGCGCACCGGCAGGAAATCGAAACAGGCCTGCGCCATTGCCATCCGGCCTTCGCGTTCGAGGCGGATGTCGAATGCGGCCTTGAGCTGATGGAGGAAGCGGACGTCGCTGGCCGCATAATCGCGCTGCGCCTCGTTAATCTCAGGCGCCCCCCAGTCGCTCGACTGCTGCACCTTGGACAACTCCTGTCCCAGCAGCTCTCGCACCAATTCCTTCAGGCCGTGCCTGTCGGCGTACGTGCGCGTCAGCCGTGACGCGATTTTGGTGCAATAAACCGGGCCGGCCTCGACCCCCAGATAGCGTTCCATGACGGCCAGATCGAAACGGGCGAAATGATAGATTTTGAGGCGATTGCGGTCGGCCAATATTGCGCGCAACCGTGGCGCGGCATAGTCGCTATCCGGAGCAAATCGCACGAGATGTTGATCTGGTCCGCCGTCGCTGATCTGGACAATGCAAAGCCGATCACGGCCGGGTTGCAGCCCCATCGTTTCGGTATCGATGGCGAGCGCGCCATCGCCGGAAAGAACGCCTTCAGGCAGATCTTCTTCATGGAAATACACAGTCATGAGGCAAGGCCTTAGGCCACAAAGCCCCGCCCCTCAATGGCGGGAATTCTGACACGCAAGAACAGTGCAGCTTTGCCGCGCCTTCTGGCCAGCTGGGCAGCATGCAATTTTCCTTCGCACAATCGCGGATTTGCGATATGTTGCGCCCGACCGGAAAACGTCTTTTCCGGATTCGTGGCGCCGCAAACCCGTCCGTTCGGGGTGGTTGACCAGTTGGGCAGGACGGACAATTCGAGTATTGGTTGGCGCATGAGTTTTGACAGGGAACGCCGCGGTGGCGGCAAAAGTGGTCATCGTCGGGGCGGTAAGCGCGACGATTTCGGTGGCGGTGACTTCTACGGCGGCGGTGGCGGCTTCGGCGATGCTCCGCGCGGCGGCGGCTTTGGCGGCGGCGATTTCGGTGGTGGACGGTCTGGCGGTGGCTTCGGCGATCGTGACCGCGGCGGCTTTGGCGGCGGCGGTGGTGGTGCCGGCGGCTATGGTGGCGGCGGACGTCCTGGTGGCGGTTTCGGCGGCGGCGATCGTGGCGGCGGCGGCGGTGGTTTCAACCGCGGACCGCGCCCGCAGATGCCGGCCCAGGTGGTTGGCGAAGGCACTGGCGTCGTCAAATTCTTCAACCGGGACAAGGGCTTCGGCTTCGTCGCTCGTGATGACGGCGAAGAAGATGTGTTCGTTCACATCAGTGCGGTCGAACAGGCCGGCCTCGAAGGGCTTGCTTCCGGGCAGACTCTCGCCTTCACCTTGGTTGACCGCAATGGCCGCATTTCCGCGACCGAGCTGAAGATCACCGGCGAACATCTCGCCGTCGATGCTCCGGCTGAGCGGCCGCAACGTGCGCGCCGGCAGCTGACCGGTGAGCGTGCGTCGGGCGAGGTCAAGTTCTTCAACAGCTCGAAGGGCTTTGGTTTCATCAAGCGCGACGATGGCGGTGCCGACTGTTTCGTGCACATCAGCGCTGTCGAGCGCGCCGGGATGCACAGCCTGAATGAAGGCGACCGGGTTGCCTTCGATATCGAGGTCGACGATCGCGGAAAATATTCTGCGGTCAATCTCGCGGGGGAATAATCCTTCACCGGACATTCCCGTAAAAAGGGCCCGGGAGTCTTGCGCTCCCGGGCCCTTTTGCTTGCCCGACTGGGGATGTGCTCAGTCGTTGGCAGCCTCAGGCTGTGCCTCAGCCACGGTCAGTTTAAAGGCTCCGGTTGCTGCACTGAGTGGGCTGACCCGAACCACCATCTCGCCATCACGGCGGAAAAGCACGCGCAGGCGGCTGTTGAGCCCGTCATCCTCGCCGGCACCATCATCATTGCTGTCGGCGATGCTGAAGCCCAGCGGGCTCATCGTGCCGATTTCGAGGAAGCTGTCGAATTCGTCGGACACCATGGTGATTTCATATTCCTGGCCCGCGCGCCCGCTGAAACTGTAGAATTCATAGGGGCGTGCCGAATCGACAATGATTGTATCGCCATAGCCTTCGTCGATCACCGCATCCTGCGCGTCGAGTGTGCCTTCCCTTGTTTCTCCGATCGCGATCGGCACCGGCGCCGGTTCTGCCGGTGGCGGGGGCAGGGTGTTGAGCGACAGGCTGAACTTGCCTGTGCCGTCCTCGCCGAGTGACTTGGCATGGATCACATACTCGCCGCCTTCGGTCAGGTTGGCGATCAGGCGGCTGTTGAGGCCATCTTCGGGTCCGGAACCATCATCGTTGGAGCCGAGCGAATTGAAGGTGCATCCGTCCATCTGGCCGAGTTCGACCAGAGTGTCGAAATCGTCCGCGCGCATCACGATTTCGATGCGGCTGTTGTTGGGCACGGTGAAGCGATAGGCGCGAATGCGCGGGTCGGGCGCCGGGCATGCGCCAGTCGGCGCGCCAATCTCTCCTTCAACGGTCTGGCCGATCGCGATGGTCGGAGGAGGCGCAGTCCGCGCGCGGTTTTGCGCGCTCGCCGGCATCGAAACCGCCAGGATCGCGACCCCGATCGCGAGCTTCGCTGCAATTGCCTTCATGCTTTTTCCCCTGTTTCTGGTCCGGATGATCTGGCCGGAGACGACGCTAACGCAGTTTTCCTGTCTGTTCCATGACTGTCGTCAAAGCAGCGTCGTGGTGCGGATCAATCCGCCATGGCTGCCAGTGTCGCGATATGGTCTGCTTCGCTGGCAGGCTTGTCGCGCCGGATGCGGGATATGCGGGGAAAGCGCATGGCGAGGCCGGACTTGTGCCGGCTCGATCGGTGCAGCGAATCGAAAGCCACTTCGAACACCAGCGTCTTTTCCACTTCGCGGACCGGGCCGAAGCGCGCCACAGTCGATGCGCGCACAAATTTGTCGATCCACCGTAGTTCTTCATCGGTGAACCCGGAATAGGCCTTGCCGACCGGAAGCAATTGGCCCCCCTCGGCAGGGTCAGCGGTCCAGCAGCCAAAGGTATAGTCCGAATAGAAGGAGGAGCGCTTGCCACTGCCGCGCTGGGCATACATCAGTACGCAATCGGCGGTCAGCGGATCGCGTTTCCACTTGTACCAAAGGCCGACTCGTCTGCCCCCGACATACGGGGCATCGCGGCGCTTAAGCATCAGGCCTTCGATCGCCGTGTCGCGGGCCTGAGCGCGGAGCAATGCCAGTTCAGCGAAATCCTTGGCGTCTATCAGCGCCGACAGATCGAACCTTTGTGCATCGAGTTGCGGCATCAGCGCTTCGAGCCGCTCACGTCGCTCGCTCCACGGCAGCGGGCGCAGATCCTCTCCGGTGATGTCGAGTGCGTCGTAGAGGCGGACAAACGCCGGCGCGTCGCGCAGCATCGCAGCACTCACCGTCTTGCGACCCAATCTTTGCTGCAGAGCATTGAAACTTGCTGCACCGCCCTTTTCGCCGCCTTGCACGCTGCCGCGCACCAGCAATTCGCCGTCAAGCACGGCCTCTACAGCGAAATCGGCGGCGACCTCTGGGAAAGCGGCAGTGATGTCGTCGCCACCGCGACTGAACAGCCTGACTTCATCGCCGCGCCGCACCAATTGGATGCGAATTCCATCCCACTTCCACTCGGCGGCGAATTCGCCGAGGTCTGGCGTCGCATCCTCCTCGAGCGGATGGGCGAGCATGAACGGGCGGAATAATGGCAGGTTGGCAAGGTCCGGCAGCTCTCCGCGGTCTTCGGCCCACGCAAACAGCTCGGCATAGGGCGGTCGAAGTGCGTGCCAGACTTCTTCGACTGCATCGAGATCGCGCCCAAAGGCCTCTGCGAAGGCGGTGCGCGCCATCCTGCCTGATACGCCGACGCGCATGGCACCGCTGGCCAGTTTGATCAGCGCATAGCGGGAGTCGGAGGGTAGCTGGTCGAGCATCGTGGCGAGCAGGGCTGCACCCTCGCCGCGCTTGGCGCTCTCCATCCGTGCGATCGCTTCGGCAAGCCCGATGTCCCCATATTCCTTCCCGCTATCGGGCCACAGCAGCGCCACTGTTTCCGCCGTATCGCCGACATAGTCGCGGCTCATGCGGTAAAGGACAGGGTCAATGCGCTCCTCGATCATGGCGCGGATGACCGCAGGTTTGATCGCCGGCAGGTCGACTGTCCCGGTCAGCGCCGCGAGCGCCCAGCCACGATCGGGGTCAGGGGTGGCGCGCAGATAATCGCCGATCAGCCGCAGCTTGGCGTTGCGGCTCGATGTGTAGATCAGCCGGTCAATGAGCTCAGCAAAGGCACGCATCGTTGCCTGCTATCATGGGGATGCATGGCGCGGTTCCTATTTTTTTGTTCTTCAGCCTGCCGAGAGTGCCAGCCACAGTGCCCAAATGCCGGTCAATGCCAATACCGACGCCGCCGCGATGCGGATGACGGGCATCGGCAGCATCTGCGTGATCCGATCGCCCAGGAACACCGCGGGCACATTGGCGATCATCATGCCCAGCGTGGTGCCGAGCGTGACCCACAGCAGCGATTGATGCTGCGCGCCCAATGCAACAGTGGCCACCTGCGTCTTGTCCCCCATCTCTGCGATGAAGAAAGCGACCAGCGTCACCAGAAATGCGCTGCCACCGGCATAGGCGGTGCCGGACTCGTCCTGGTCAATTTTGTCGGGGATCAGCGTCCAGGCAGCCATGACGATGAAACCGACTGCGACGGCGATCTGGAACCAATATGTCTCTATCGTGTCGGCCAGCCACACTCCGGCGGCGGCGGCGAGCAGGTGATTGGCAATGGTTGCGACCAGGATGCCGGCTACAATCTGCAGCGGTTTGCCGAAGCGGCATGCAAGCAGGATGGCAAGCAGCATGGTCTTGTCGCCGATTTCGGCAAGCGCAACGATCAGGGTGGAAGAAAGAAAGGCATCCATGGGTTTCGGTCCGGCCGGGCGGAATTGACGCGCAACGACAATGCGCCTTTCCCGCCCGGCGTGGCGGAAAGGCCCATCATCAGCGGTCTTGCCTTGGACAGGCGCGCATAACGCTGTCCCGGCCGCACCATGACCTTTCGGCCAAGCATGTTGATGCGGCCCCGACGCCTGAGCCCATGGCCCGGCGCCGCTGGCTACTCCCCGGTGGTGAGTGACGTGGCCCTAGGCTGGCTGCAGCCAAATGGTCAAGTTGAAGTCAGCCCTTGCGTTCGGGCAATTCAAAGCAAGCCGAGAGCGGCCAGCGCTGTCACGGCACCGACGATCAGGAACAATGCCCCTGCAGTCCGCCGGGCACCGGTGATCCAGTCGCTCATGGAATTGGCTGGCAGCATGAAGGCGGCCACCGCTGCCGCCGCAAGACCGGCTGCGCCTCCAGCGGCGGCTAGCATCCATTCTCCGGTCCAAGCCGCAGCGGCCAAGATGATGAACGGCCCGCTATCACTGATCAGTGCCGCAAGCGCGATGACGAAGCCGCTAACCGGCCCCCGCACCGAAGCCTCCAACTTTGGGTGTAGGGGCCGCACAGGCCATAGCGCAGACCCGCCGGCAAGCAGCAGGGCAATCGCAAGGAACAGCATCATGCCCCGGCCCGCCACTTCCTCATGTGTGGTCTGGCCGAGCCAGCCGGCGGCAAGCGCGACCAGGGCAACACCTGCCAGTATCGAGACCTGACCAGCGATGCCATGCCGTGCTGCAACGGCGGCAATCTGCCACCACCGGCCGCCAGTCGCGGCAAGCGCGCAAGCGATGAGGGTTATCATCAGGGCGGCCATGGCTATCGGAATGCGGCAGGATGCTGGCCGGGGCAAGACCCGGTTGGCCGCTGCGTCAGTGCCCGACGCGCAGCGCGATGGAGGCGAGCAGAGCGACCTGCGTCTCGGCCCGCACAGGCTCCAGTTTCACAGCATCGTCCATGGCGTCGAGATAGCAAAGCAAGGTCGCGCTGCCGGTTTCGCGTGCCAACGCGCTTTCGAGTCGGCCTGCGATGCAGGCGACGGTGCCGAATCCGCTCGATTGGGCCATTGACCGGATATCGTCTATCCCTTCGACCAGTTGGCGGTGATCGAGGTTTGAACGCAGCCCTGCAATTGCGGCGATGCGCTGATGCAGTTGGTTGCGGACATCCGCGGCGCGAGCTTCTGACATCGGCATAGGAACTGGTCTCCTGACGATGCCCAGGAGACTGCGTCTGCAACGGTTAACACGGCGCTAAGGGCCTTTGCGGGGTGCCGCATGCTTGACAAGCACACGGCAAAGCGCCAATGGCCCCCGACTTGCGGGCGGCTTCGCGGCTGCCCCTTTTCTTTTTTGCAGATTCGCGCCGAGGGATACGGGTCATGGCCAAGCCGACCACCGTCAAGATCAAGCTGGTCAGCACCGCTGACACGGGATTCTTCTATGTCACCAAGAAGAACCCCCGCACTCAGACCGAGAAGCTGAACTTCCGCAAATATGATCCGGTTGTGCGCAAGCACGTCGAGTTCAAGGAAGCGAAGATCAAGTAAGGCCGGGCCTGGCACAGCCAGGCGCGGAGCTTTGCTTGAGCCCGGGCGAAGGCCGGGGCTTCGAATCCCCCAATGGCGGGAATAAAGCTTCAAGAGGGCGGCACAATGCCGTCCTTTTTCGTTTTGTCCCCGGGATGGTTTAGACCAGCGCCTCAACCGCTTCGACAAAGCGGATCACTGAAATCGGCTTAGACACATACCCTTCCGCGCCCGCCGCGCGGATGCGTGCCTCATCGTCACGCCCGGCATAGGCGGTCACCGCGAGAATCGGTGCGGTTGCCAGCGCAGGATCGGCTTTGAGAGCGGCAATAAGGTCGAGACCGCTGACGTGCGGCAACTGGATGTCCATGATAACGAGATCCGGCTTTACCTCGGCGGCGCGCGCCATCGCGTCACGCCCGTCGCGCACGGGTTCAGCAATGTAGCCATGTGCGGTGAGCAGATCGCAGAAAAGACGCAGGTTCAGCTCATTGTCTTCGACGACGAGCACGCGCTTTCCGCTGCCGTTGTTTCCGCTCATGTCCTGCTGCCATCCCGTCGTAATTCGAGGCGCGATGCCCGCTTGCCGCGCGCGTTGGCATAAGCCAAGGGCAATGCCCAGACAATCGCAATGGCAGCAGCGCCCCGCAATGGATCCCTTTCGTCCCGCTCCGGCTCCGCGCCACGACGCGACTGCTTTGTTGCTGGGTGCGATGGCGTGGATTTGTGCCGATGACGATCGGGCGAATCGGCTGCTTGCCGTGACCGGCCTTGAGGGTGCCGAGTTGCGCGCCCGCGCGACTGATTCGGAGGTTCTGGTGGCGACCGGGCAATTTCTTGCCGATCACGAGCCCGATTTGATTGCTTGCGCCCGTGCGCTCGATTGTACCCCGCTCGACATCGTTGATGCCGTGCGCCGCTTGGGAGGAGAATGATGTCGCGCCCTTTGCTCATAACCGATTGCGACGAGGTGCTGATGCACATGGTCGTTCCGTTCGGTGCCTGGCTGTCGGATGATCATGATATCGACTTCGCGCTGGAGGATGCGACCTTCGCCAACGCGCTCAAACGCCGGACATGTGGTACCCCGCTCGAAGCGGCAGAGGTTTGGCCGCTGCTTGACGGTTTCTTCGCGCGCGAAATGCACCGGCAGTATGAGATTGCCGGTGCCGCCGCCGCACTGGCGCGGCTTGGAGAGACTGCGGATATTGTTATCCTCACCAATGTCGGTCCCGATCATGCAGAGGCCCGCACCCGCCAGCTTGAAGCTGTAGGCATGCCCTATCGTGTGATTGGCAGCCGCGGGGGCAAGGGTGATCCGGTGCGCCGGTTGCTCGATGAGCTCGGGCCGCCAGTCGCCGCATTTGTTGATGATTTGCCGCAGCATCATTCTTCCGTGGCTGCCGCCGCACCCGAGGTTTGGCGACTGCACATGGTGGGTGAGCCGGTCATTGCACCCAAGATTCCCGCCGGCCGGCATGCCCATGCGCGGATTGATAGCTGGGCCGAAGCCGAGCCCTGGCTCGCGTCGCGGCTCGGCGCTGGCCTGCCCGCACCTATTGAGGAGATTGTCTGATGACTGAAACTGTTGACGCTCGCCTGGCCGCTGCCGGGCATCAGCTGCCCGAAGCGCTCGCGCCGATAGCGGCCTATGTTCCAACGGTTGAGGTGGGCGGCTTTCTCCACATTTCCGGCCAAGTCTCCTTCCGTGACGGCGCGGTCGTCTCGGGACGGTTGGGGGACGATATGGATGTCGATGCGGGTCGCGCCGCCGCCGAGCTGTGCGGCCTCATGCTGCTCGCTCAAATGAAGAAGGCGCTCGGCAGCCTTGATCGAGTTGAACGGGTGGTGAAGCTCGGTGTTTTTGTCACCTCGACCCCCAATTTCGCTCGCCAGCCCGAAGTCGCCAATGGCGCATCGGAACTGATGCAGCTCGCATTCGGTGATGCCGGACGCCATGCACGCAGTGCGGTCGGCGTTCCTGCCCTGCCGCGTGGCGCGGCGGTGGAAATCGACGCCATCGTCAAGGTTCGCGACTAGGCCGCCTTTCCACGACGATGCCATGCGCCCATATCAGACGCATGGCAGAGGCGGATCCCGCGATTCTTGCACGAGTTGCATCCGGTGTGGCGTCGATCGATGCTGCATGCTGGGATGTGCTCGCGGGCAGTGATGACCCCTTTGTCAGCCACGCCTTCCTCTCGCTGCTGGAAGAATCCGGGAGCGTTGGACCGGGCACTGGCTGGCAATCCGCCCCGTTGCTCGTCGAAGACGCCCGCGGGACGCTCCTTGCCGCCGCGCCTGCCTATGTGAAGAGCCACAGCCAGGGCGAATATGTGTTCGACCACAGCTGGGCCGACGCCTGGACCCGTGCCGGCGGTGCCTATTATCCCAAGCTGCAGGTTGCGGTGCCGTTCACTCCCGTGCCTGGCCCGCGTTTGCTGGGGCGTGCTGAACAGGCGCCCGCGCTGATTGCCGCACTTGAAGCGATGGTCCAGCAGAATGACTTTTCATCTGCTCACGTTACCTTTGTGGCGCCCGATCAAGTTGCGATGTTCGAAGCGGCTGGCTGGCTGATTCGCCGCGACAGCCAGTTCCACTGGTTCGACCGGGGTTATGGCGATTTCGATGGTTTCCTCGGTGCACTCGCCTCACGCAAGCGGAAGGATATCCGCAAGGAACGCGCGGCTGCCAATGCGGCTGTCCAGATCGAGGCGCTGACCGGTGATGCGATCCGTCCGCACCATTGGGACCTCATGTGGGCCTGTTATCAGGATACAGGCGCGCGCAAATGGGGTCAGCCCTATCTCACCCGTGCGGCATTTGATCTGATGGGGGAGCGCATGGGCGACCGGCTGCTGCTCTTCGTCGCGTATGACCGGAACGGTGGCCGGCCGTTCGCTTCTGCCCTGAATTTGATTGGCTCACAGGCGCTCTATGGCCGCTATTGGGGCTGCCTTGCAGAGGTGCCGCACCTCCATTTCGAGCTTTGCTATTATCGCGCCATTGAATGGGCCCTGGATCACGGCCTTTCGCGTGTCGAGGCGGGGGCACAGGGTGGTCACAAGCTGGCGCGTGGCTATGAACCGGTGCCGACCTGGTCGGCGCATTATATACCCCACCCCGGTTTTCGCGCGGCGGTCAGCGATTTTCTGGAACGCGAACGGGCAGCGGCGGAGCAGGAGGCTGGCTGGCTCGCGGGGCATCTGCCCTTCAAGCAGGCCTAGGTTGCGGGCCCTGCTCAGGCAGCGCGGCGGCTCGCTTCATTGCCGCTCAATGATTGGATCCATGCCCGAGCGGCCCGTTGCGCTTCCGCAATTTCCTCGCGGCTCATTTCGGCCGCAATCTCGGTACGCAGCTGGCTTCCTTCGCGAACACCCGCCAGGGCGGCGAGGTTGAACCATTTATGTGCTTCGATCATGTCGACCTCAGCCCCTTCGGTGCCAGTGGAAAAGGCCATTCCAAGATCGAAATAGGCCTGTGCATCACCGCGCGCTGCGGCAGCAAGATTGACATCGAACAGGTTGTTCGCGGCAGTAAGACGGATAGCCATGATATTACCCCAATTCGGAGCAGATTTGCCCCGAAACGGAGATTGTCGAATCACGGTCAACAAATGGTTAACGACGTTAACCCTGCCCTGCTCCCGGGATTTCTTGGCCAACGGCGATATTGTCGATCAGCCTTGTTGTCCCGATCCGCGCTGCGACGAACAGGCGCGCGTCAGGGTGGCATATGGCCGAATCGGCAAGTGTCGAGCCGTCTCGCAGGTCGAGATAATCAATTGAACCGAACCCTGAAGAGAGCAGCATCTGCTTTGCGCGGCCCAGCGTATCCGGAACATCCGCCCCTGCAGCGATAGCCAGGGATGCGGCATTGAGCGCACGGGGCAATGCGGCCGCCGCCCTGCGCTGGTCGGGGGAAAGATAGGCATTGCGCGAGGACATGGCGAGACCATCTGCCTCACGCACGGTCGGCACGCCTGCGATCTCCAGTGCAAAATCGCAATCGGTTGCCATCCGCCGGATTATTGCCAGCTGCTGCCAGTCCTTCTCCCCGAACAGGGCGAGGTCCGGGTTTACCTGATTGAACAGTTTGGCAACGACAGTCGCGACCCCGTCGAAATGGCCCGGCCGGGCCGCGCCGCACAGCATGGAATCGAGGCCGCTGACGCTGATTTTCGTGGCGTGCCCCTGGGGATACATAGTCGCTGCATCGGGGGCCCACAGCAGTGCTGCGCCTTCGCCAGCGAGCAGGGCGGCATCCTCCGCCTCACGCCTAGGATAGGCGTCGAGGTCCTCATTGGGCCCGAATTGGGTCGGGTTTACGAAGATCGATGCAACGACATGATCCGCTTGCCGGCGTGCCTCGCGCACCAGTGTCAGATGGCCTTCGTGCAACGCGCCCATTGTCGGCACGAAGGCAACTCGCCCACCATCCTGTTTCAGCGCGGCGATTGCGGCGCGCAATGCTGGTAGCTGACGGATGGTTTGCAACGCCCCTGTCCTCGCTTAAGGGAGCGGGGCGTGGCAACGCGGCATAGTTTTGTCGCGCCAGCCCCTTCCTGTCTCGTCAAGGCCCGTTGCATATCATGACCAGCTCCGCCAGCCCGCACATTGTTGTGTTCGCCAATGAAAAAGGCGGAACCGGTAAGTCGACCTGCGCCGTGCATGTCGCTGTGGCGCTCGCTTCGCTTGGCGCGCGTGTTTCTGGGCTGGATCTCGATCATCGCCAGCGCACTTTCTACCGCTATCTTGAGAACCGGACGCAGACGGCGCTCCGGCGCGGGGTCAATCTGCCCACCCCGCGCTTTGATGTCTTCGGCGGGGCGCCGATTGATCAGCTTGGTGCAAAGCTTGCCACCCTCATGGACGGCGCCGACTTTCTGGTCGTGGACACACCGGGGCGTGATGATCCGCTTGCCCGTCACATGGCGACAATGGCGCACACGCTGGTGACGCCGATGAACGACAGTTTCGTTGATTTCGACCTCATCGGCCATGTCGATGCCGAAAGCTTTAAGGTGCTTCGCCCCAGCTTTTACGCCGAGCTCATTTGGAATGCGCGCAAGACGCGCGCGCAGGTTGATGGCGGAACCATCGACTGGGTCGTGCTCAGGAATCGCGTCCAGCATATGGAGGCGCGCAACATGCGCCGCGTGGGACAGGCGATGGGCGAACTTGCTCGCCGTGTCGGATTCCGCGTCGTGCCGGGCCTGTCCGAGCGTGTCATTTTCCGAGAGCTGTTTCCATCCGGTCTGACCTTGCTGGATCGGGGCCATCTTGGTGAACTCGGTACCAGCCACATCGCCGCTCGGCAGGAATTGCGCGAGATGCTGGCGGGTTTGTCATTGCCAATGGTGGGGACCGGCGTGAACGCCGCGCTTGCTGCCGTTTCTTGACCCACGGACCAGAAGGGTTGCTATGGTTGGACATGATTTTGATGCGACGCTGCTGCGCGAATATGACATCCGCGGCGTGGTCGGGAAAAGTTTGCACGCCGCAGATGCGGAGGCGATCGGACGCAGCTTTGGCACGGTAATCCGTCGTCGCGGCGGTGGCCGCGTTGTCGTTGGCTATGATGGCCGATTGTCCTCGCCGATGCTCGCAGAAGCTCTCGTTGCCGGCCTGGCGGCGAGCGGGTGCGACGTGACCGTGATTGGTCAGTCACCCACCCCCATGCTCTATTTTGCGGTCCATCATCTAGAGGCTGATGGCGGGATAGAGATAACCGGCAGCCATAATCCCCCCGATTACAATGGCTTCAAGATGGTATGCCAGGGTGCCCCGTTTTTCGGTGGCGACATTCAGGCCTTGGGCCGCATGGCCGCCGCTGGTGACTGGGAAACAAGGGAAGGAACGGTCGGGCAGCACGATCTGTTCGATGCCTATGTCGATCGGTTGCTCGAAGGATTTTCGGGCCCTGCATTGAGGATCGGCTGGGATGCTGGAAACGGCGCAGCCGGCCCCGTGGTCGAGGCGCTGGCGCGGCGCCTGCCGGGCGAGCATTTCACCCTGTTCACCGATGTTGACGGCCATTTCCCCAATCACCACCCTGATCCGACGGAGGAGAAAAACCTCGCTGACCTACGTCGCCTCGTCGCGGAGAGACGGCTCGACTTCGGCGTCGCTTTCGATGGGGACGGGGACCGGATCGGGGCGATTGACGGTGAAGGTCGCGTTATCTGGGGAGACCAGCTGCTGCAGATCTATGCCGAAATGGTGCTGAAGGATGTGCCCGGCGGCACGATCATTGCCGACGTGAAGGCCAGCAAGGCCTTATTCGAGCGTGTAGCCGCATTGGGCGGCCAACCGATGATGTGGAAAACCGGCCACAGCCTGATCAAGGCGAAGATGAAGGAAGTGGACTCGCCTCTCGCAGGAGAGATGAGCGGCCATATCTTCTTCAAGCATCGTTGGTACGGCTTTGATGATGCGCTTTACGCCGCCGTCCAGCTCATCGAAGCTGCCGGCAAGCTCGGCAAGTCGATCACCGAACTGCGCGGTGCTATGGCGCCGATGGTCAATACGCCCGAGATGCGCTTTCAGGTCGACGAGAGCCGCAAATTCGCGGTGGTCGAGGAAGTGCTCGACCGGCTAACCGCTTCCGGCGCCAATGTTGATCGTACCGACGGCGCGCGCGTAACCACCACGGACGGCTGGTGGTTGCTGCGTGCATCGAACACGCAGGATGTGCTGGTCGCGCGTGCGGAGGCTGGGGACGAGGCCGGACTCGCGCGGCTTGTCGCGGAAATTGATGGGCAGCTCGCGGCGAGCGGCGTGGTCAGGGGGCCTCAAGCGGCACATTGATCGTTGCAATAAATGCAATCACGCTTGAATTCTTCGCAGTTGCAGCATGAGCTGCCGACACCCATAAATGCAGTGCCTTTCGAGGCACTCTCTCCCAATCCTCCTCAAGGGGCCGCTTTCGGGCGGCCCTTTTTTTGCGTTTGCGAAGAGGGCTGGGTTGTCAGTTGCGCGGCGCTGCCTGTTCAGGCGGATCGGGCTGAAAATCGCGAACGTCGGCGATGAACATGGCGGGAAGGGGCGTTGCACGGCTGCGGTCTGCCTCGACATGGGCATAGGTCAACGCCATGTCGGTCATCCGTTCGTCTCCGCGGAACACAGCGACGTGGATGGTGAAGCTGGTGCGGCCGAAGCGTGCAACCCGCGCGGCGATGGTGATCATGTCATCGAGTTCGGCCGAGGCATGATAGTCGAGCTCGGCATTCACGACGACGATGTCCGTGCCATATTGCGCGAAAAAGGCACCCGGCTGGCCTTCACCCATCGCGCGGAACAGTTCTGTCACGCCGATGTCAGCGTAAATCAGATAGTTGCCGTTGAAGACGATGCCCTGGCCATCGATCTCATTATAACGCACGCGCACGTCATGCCGCACCGCGAACCGCTCGCGCGGCACCTTCCACCAATCGCGATTCATGTCAGGCGGTGCCGAGCGGCGCGCAGGCGGCGTCGAGCCAGACGCGATCCTCGCCCGAGAGCAGCGGACCGACTTTGGCTTTCACCGCCTCGTGATAGCTATCCACCCAGCGCTGTTCAGGCCCTGTCAGAAGCTCGAGGTCGATCAGCGCGCGATCAATCGGCGCGAAGGTGATCGTCTCGAAGCCGAGCATGGCATGCTCGGCCCCCTCGACCGCCCGTTCGACCACCAGCACCAGATTTTCGATGCGGATGCCGTAATGGCCGGGCTTGTAATAGCCTGGCTCGTTGGAAAGGATCATGCCGGCCTGCAGCACTTCCTCGGTACCCGCCTGCCCGCCGGCGGACTTGGCTATGCGCTGCGGCCCTTCATGCACTGACAGGAAATGGCCGACGCCATGGCCGGTGCCATGGCCATAATCGACGCCATCGGCCCACAGATGCATGCGCGCCAGCGTGTCGAGCTGGCTCCCCCGGGTTCCAGCAGGGAAGACGGCGGTGGCGAGTGCGATGTGACCCTTCAGGACTTGGGTGAAGCGCCGGCACATTTCCTCTGTCGGTGTGCCGACGGCGATTGTGCGGGTGACGTCAGTGGTGCCGTCACGATACTGGCCGCCTGAATCGACGAGATAGAGGGTACCCGTTTCCAGCGGGCGGTTGGTCTCGGGACTGACGCGATAGTGCATCAGCGCGCCATTGGGCCCGGCACCCGATATGGTGTCGAACGAAAGGTCGGCGAGCATCGCATCCTCGCGGCGGAAAGCTTCAAGCCGGGCAGCGGCAGAAAGCTCATCGACATGGCCTTTGGGCGCTTCGGCCTCGACCCAGCGCAAGAAGCGGCTGAGCGCCGCACCGTCACGCTCATGCGCGGCCTTCATGCCGGCGACCTCGACCGGGTTCTTTACCGCCTTGGGGAGGATGCATGGGTCGCGCATCCGCTCCACAGTGGCACCCGCCGCTTCGAGTCGGGCGATGATCGCCTCTACGGTGAAGGCGGGGTCGGCGGCCACGCGCTTGCCCGCCATATGGTCGAGGCTTGTCGCAAAGGCAGCGCGCGGATGGACACGCACGGCATTGCCGAGATGCGCGCGCACCTCTGCCGTCAGCTTGGCTTCATCGACGAACAGGTCGGCGGTGCCATCGGCATGGAGCAGAGCAAAGCTGAGCACGACCGGCGTGCGGGAGACGTCCGCGCCCCGGATGTTGAACAGCCAGGCGATCGAATCGAGCGCCGTGACGACCGTTGCATCGAGCTTCTTGGATTTGAGCCATTCGGCGATCTCGGCCCGCTTTTCCGCCGATGTCCGGCCGGCGAGCGCGTCCGTCTGAACAATGGCAGGCGCATCGCTCGGCGCAGGCTGGTCGGCCCAAACCGCATCGACCGGATTGGCGGTGACCGGCACCATCTGCGCACCCGCAGGCTTCAGCGCCTTTGCCATCGCCTGTACCCAAGGTTCCCCATGCAGCCAGGGGTCGTAGCCGATACGAGCACCTTCATGCGCCGCGCCCGTGAGCCAATCCGACAGGCTTGCACCCGGGATATCGACATAGTCGTACAGATCGCCCGGTACCTGATCGCGCACCTGGATCTCGTAGCGCCCATCAACTGCAATCGCCGCACGATCGGTCAGCACCGCTGCCGTCCCTGCTGATCCGTTGAATCCGGTCAGCCATTGCAGCCGCTGCGCATAGGCGCCGACATATTCGCTCATATGCTCGTCGCTGATCGGGATGATGAAGCCGTCTATCCCCTGCCGCGCCACTTCGGCACGCAGGTCGGCTAGCCGCTGTGCGGCAGCGGAGGTGGCGGGGCGGGTTAATGTGTCAGTGCTCATGACCTGCCTTATAGGGTCGGCAGGCCCGGGCCGCCACCCTTCAGCCCGAAGGCGCTTCGACCAGCGGCCATGACCGGAAATGGGCGGGGTGCGGCCAGCCGAAGATGTCGCGGCGCGGTTCGAAGCGGCCATTCTCCCGAATCAGGCGGCAGGCCGCAGCATCGCCGGCGTCGCTGCCGCTCGATTGCGCGATGCGGCACAGGGTGACGCGGCCTTCGGCGTTGAGTTCGAGCTCGAAGCGCAGCCTTGCTCTGGCGGCATCGGTAGCGCGCGGCCAATTGAGTGCGTCGATCAGCACGGCGCGGTCGGCTGCGCTGATCGACGGGTCAGTCGGCCGCTCGCTGACCGGCAGGATTGCCTGCGGCGCGCCGTTCACCGATGTGAAGTGGATCATCAGGCGGCGGCGGTTGGGTGGCAGGTCGGCCGGCCATGTCGGACCGGACCGTCGGGCAAGGCTATAGGCCAGTCCGTTGAATGCCCTGTCTTCGGACGACCGGACGACACGCGCCTCTGCCCGCCCGTCGCGGCCTTCGCGCAATTCGATTCCCGCCCATGGCGCGGCGTCTGCTGCATGGGCGGCGGCTCCGCCTTCGGTCAGCGGCAGGGCGGTGAATGCGGGGACCGGGCCGCTCGACGGGGGTGGCCAGCGTTCGCGATCTACCATGGGTATGGGATCGGGTTCGCGCTCGACGATCAGCGGCGGGGGCTCGGCACCCGGGCGACGCCGGATTCGTTCGAACATGACGACCAGTTGCAGCGTGTCGGGCACGCGGACCCCTGCGTCATCGATCGCCGGTGTGAAGCGTGCCCGCGTTGACACGCGATCGCACAGCCCGTCAGTGAAGGCCGGGGGAGGATCGTCGCGCCATCGCTGGCTGGCGGTGCAGGCGATCACGCGGCCCGCTGCGTCGATGGTCAGGCGCAGGTTGAGCTGGGCGCGGGGCGCGGGGTCGGCAAGGAAGGCGACCACCGCGGGATCGCTGGCAGGCAGCCAGCTCGCCATGTCGTTGGCCGCCATCGCCGACCGCAACGGCTTTGGAACGCCTTGCGGGCGCGGCGAGCCATAGCCCCACAGCGACACGCGCGGATCCTCGATGATCGCCGGCGCCGTCGGTGGCGGGGGCGATGCTTCCTGCGCAGGCGCTTCCGACACGCCGGCCAGCAGCGCCGCTGCCGTCATCACGATGTGCCGCATCGCACCCCTTCCCTTGCTCCGCCTTTGGCTTAAGGGGCGTGCATGACCGATGCAATATCGACCCCCGTACCGCCCAGCGCGCCGCGCCGCCCGTCCAGCACGTCCTTTCATGGCCGCACCATCAGCGACGATTATGCATGGTTGCGCGACCCGGGCTATCCCGAGGTCAAGGACGCCGAGGTGCTCGCCTATCTCGAGGCAGAAAATGCTTGGTTCGAGGCATGGATGGCGCCGCGCCGCGACCTCCTCGACACGCTGTTCGCGGAGATGAAGGGGCGCATCAAGGAAGACGACAAGTCGGTTCCGGTGCGCGAAGGCGACTGGCTCTACTGGCGCGAATTTGCGGTCGGTGCGCAATATCGCACCTGGTGGCGCCGCCCTGCCGACGCGCCGGAGGGAGTGGGGCATCAGTGCATCATTGACGAGCCCGCGCTGGCCGAGGGGCATGACTATTTCCGGCTGGGTGCCGTCGCGGTCAGCCCCGACGGCCGCTTGCTCGCTTTCTCGACAGACACCGACGGATCGGAGCGTTTCACTGTCCGTTTCCGCGATCTGGCAAGCGGGGAGATGCTGGCGGATACCATTCCCGGCACATTGTCCGCGCTTGCCTGGACGGCGGATTCGCGCGGCATCCTCTATGGTCTCGCCAATGCGCAATGGCGGACGGACAGTGCGCGGCTGCATTGGCTCGGGGACGATCCGGCCAAGGATGTCGAGCTGTTCCACGAGGAGGATGAGGGCTTCCGCCTCGATGTCGGCACCACCCAGTCCGAACGTTTCCTGATGATCGCCACCGGCGACCATGAGACAAGCGAAGTACGCCTCATTCCCGCCGACAATCCGCTTGCCGAGCCGATCGTCGTTGCCGCGCGGCGCAAGGGGGTCGAGTATGATGTCGAGGAGCGGGAAGGCACGCTCTACATCCACACCAACGACACCCACCCCAATTTCCGGCTGGCGACCGCGCGCCTCGAAACGCCGGGCGAATGGCATGAACTGATCGCGGGGTCCGACCGTTTCTATATGACCGGCGTCACCACGTTCGCGGACTTCTATGTGGTGGAAGGCCGCGAGGACGGGCTCGACCAGATCGAGGTGCGTTACTACGACGATCCGGTGAAGGTTGAGCGCATCGCCTTTCCCGAAGCGAGCTATGATGCGGCGCTCGGTGAAAATCCCGAATATCGAACGGCCACGCTGCGCCTCGGCTATGAATCGATGGTCACGCCCGGCACGGCCTATGACTATGACGTCAAGGTGCGCGCGCTGACCGTCAGGAAAGTGCAGGAAGTCCCCTCGGGATATGATGCTGCCGCCTATGATACGGCGCGGCTGATAATCACGGCTCGGGACGGGACGGACGTTCCGGTCAGCCTCGTCTGGCGTCGTGACGCCAAGCGCGGGGACGGATCCAATCCGCTGCATCTTTACGGCTATGGTGCCTATGGCATCGCCATTCCGCCCGGCTTCTCGACCAACCGCTTGAGTCTGCTCGACCGTGGCTTTGTCTTTGCCATCGCGCATATCCGGGGCGGCGATGATCTCGGACGGCACTGGTATCTCGCGGGCAAGCGCGAGGCGCGGACCAACACCTTCAACGATTTCGTCGATGTGGCGCAGGGGCTGGTGGACCTGGGCTGGACGAAGGCCGGGCGCATTTCCATCGCCGGGGGCAGCGCGGGGGGGGAACTGGTTGGCGCGGCGATCAACATGGCTCCGCAGCTGTTCGGTGCAGCTGTCGCGCATGTGCCCTTTGTTGATGTCCTAAACACGATGCTCGATGCATCATTGCCGCTCACTCCGGGCGAATGGCCCGAATGGGGCAATCCGATCGAGGATGCAGCGGCGTTCGACCTCATCGCCAGCTACAGCCCCTATGATAATGTGCGGGCGCAGGACTATCCGCCGCTGATGGTGACGGCGGGCCTCAATGACCCCCGCGTCACTTATTGGGAGCCTGCCAAGTGGGTGGCGAAGCTGCGCGCGACCAAGACTGACGCGAACACGCTGCTGATGAAGACCAACATGGGCGCAGGCCATGGCGGCAAATCCGGGCGGTTCGAGAGCTTGCGCGAGGATGCCGAGGAAATGGCCTTCATCCTCACCGAATTGGGCGTGACCTGACGGGCCCTATCGCGCCATCAGCGCAGCATTGCCCCCGGCGGCGGTAATGTCGGTAGAGATGGTCTTCTCGTCGGCAAAGCGCATCAGATAATGCGGCCCGCCGGCCTTGGGGCCGGTGCCGGACAGGCCGCGCCCGCCAAAGGGCTGAACCCCGACTACCGCGCCGATCTGGTTGCGGTTGACATAGATGTTGCCGACCCGTGCCCGCGCCGCGACATGCGCTGCGACCGCATCGATCCGGCTGTGGACGCCGAGCGTCAGGCCATAGCCCGAGGCGTTGATGGCATCGATCAGCGCATCGATCCCACCTTCCTCCCAAGTGGCGACATGGAGCACGGGGCCGAATATCTCGCGCTTTAGGTCGTTGGGGGAATCGAGGCGGATCAGCGCCGGCATGACGAAATGGCCGGCACTGCCATCAAACCGCGTTGCCTCTGCCAGAACACGGCCGGCGGCGCGTGCCTCCGCGACATAGGCTGCGATAGCTGAACGGGCTTGGGCATCGATGATCGGGCCGACATCGGTGGCGGGGTCGGCAGGGTCGCCGACCTGAAGTTCGGCCATCGCGCCCGCGATCATCGCCACCATATTTTCCGCGACGTCGCTTTGGACGAGGAGGAGCCGAAGCGCCGAACAGCGCTGACCTGCGCTCTGGAAAGCGGAGGCGACAGCGTCGCGTGCGACCTGTTCGGGGAGCGCAGTCGAATCGACGATCATCGCGTTGATCCCGCCGGTTTCGGCAATCAGCGTGGCGATGGGTCCGTCGCGCGCGGCAAGGGTGCGGTTGATGATCCGGGCAACCTCCGTCGATCCAGTGAAGACAACGCCGTCGATGCGGGGATCGGCGACCAGCGCCGCGCCGATGCTCTCGCCCGCTCCGGGGAGGAGGTGCAGGACCTCGGGTGGTACCCCAGCACGGTGGAGCAGGTCGACTGCCGCGGCGGCGATCAATGGTGTCTGTTCGGCGGGCTTGGCGATGACGGCGTTGCCCGCAACGAGAGCGGCACCGACCTGCCCGAGGAAGATCGCCAGCGGGAAATTCCAGGGGCTGATCGCGACGAACAGGCCCTTGCCCTCAAGGCAGAGTTCGTTGCGCTCCCCGGTCGGCCCGGGCAACGCTACGGGGCGGCTGAAATGGGAGCGGGCCTCGCGCGCATAATAGCGCAGGAAATCGACTGCCTCGCGCACCTCTGCGACCGCGTCGGCGAGAGTCTTGCCGGCTTCATCCATTGCCAGTGCGAGGAAACGGGCTTCCTCAGCCTCGAGCATGTCCGCAGCACGCTCCAATCGGTCCGCCCGGAAATCGCCGCCGGCCAGGCTCCAGTCGGGCTGGGCGGCATGGCTCGCAGCAATGGCAGCGGCCACGGCATCGAGCTGTGCGTCTGTCACACTGCCGACGACTGCGCCGGTGGCCGGATTGATGACTGCTGCGGAGGTCCCGCCAAGCGCCTTGCCGGCGACCAGCGGCACGGCCGCGCCAGACGACTTCCGCGCTTCCGCCATGGAAGAGAGCAACGCTTCGGGAACGCCTGGGTCACCCAGATCATGGCCGCGGCTGTTGCGCCGTTCGGGCAGGTACAGCGTCTCGCCTGTCGGCAGCGGCGGCAGGGCCGTTTGCGCGGCGGGTTCGCGCGGGTCGACCGCTAGTTCCTCCACCGTCACGTCGGGATCGGCGAACTGGTGGACGAAGCTCGAGTTAGCGCCATTTTCCAGCAGGCGTCGGACAAGATAGGCGAGGAGATCACGGTGTGTGCCGACCGGGGCATAAACCCGGACAGGCCGCATCGGGGGGGCAATGTCGGCCAGTGCATCATGCGCGCCTTCGCCCATGCCGTGGAGCCGCTGCAGTTCATGGTCGGTTTCGCGGCCGAACAGCGCAGCGATATAGGCGATGGTCATCGCATTGTGCGTGGCAAAGGCAGGGTAGATGCAGTCAGCAAGCCCATGGAGCAGTTGGGCACAGCGCATATAGTTGATGTCGGTCCGGTTCTTTTCGGTGAACACCGGAAAGTCGGTGAGGCCCATCACCTGCGCGCGCTTGATCTCGCTGTCCCAGTAAGCGCCCTTCACCAGCCGCAGTGCGACTTGCACGCCGCGTGCGCGAGCAAGAGTGCCAACCCATTCGATGACCGCGGCGGCGCGTTTCTGATAGGCTTGGACAACGATGCCGAGGCCGGGCCAACCGTCCGCAACCCCTGCGTCAATGAGGCCGGCGAACACATCGAGATGGGGTTCGAGCCGGTCGCTCTCCTCCGCATCGATCATCAGCGGAACATTGGCCTCGCGCGCTGCGCGGGCGAGGGTGATGACCACAGGCAGCAGTTCCTCCGCCCGGCGACGCGGCTGCAGATATTCGTAGCGCGGGTGAAGCGCGCTGAGCTTGATGGAGATGCCGTGGTTGGCGTGCGGATCACCCGGTTTCGCACCCTTACCCAGGGCGGCGATGGCCTCGGCATAGGCGCGGGCATAGCGTTCCGCATCCTCGGCGGTTCGTGCGGCTTCCCCCAGCATGTCGAAGGACGCGAGTTCGCCCCCGTCGCGATTGGCCCGGCGGATCGCGGCCTCGATCGTTTCGCCCATCACGAATTGCTGGCCGAGCAGCTTCATCGCGGCATAGGCCGCCTGCCGGATCACCGGCTCGCCCGATTTCCGGACCATGCGCCTCAGGATGCTCGCCGGAGTGGAACGGCTGCCGATTTGGTCGAGCAGCAGTGTTGCCGATCCCAGACTGAGGCCGAAGGCGGAAAGCTCGACGAGGAAGCTACCGGAATCGCCTTCGGTTTCGGCCCAGTGCCGCCCGGCGATCTTGTCGCGGATGAGGGCGTTGGCGGTATCGCTGTCGGGCACACGCAGTAACGCTTCGGCGAGGCACATCAGCACCACGCCCTCTTCGGTCGACAGCCGGTATTTGTTCATCAGCGCGCCGACCAGCGTGTCCCGTTCCCCATCCGCCTTGGCGCGGGCGATGACCTTGCGACCCAGCACCTTGATCGTTGCGACATCGGGGCCGGTGGCTGCGAGTGCGGCGAGGTTGGATGTGGTAATCGCCGCCTCGCTCTGACGATGGAGCGCGCGGATGGCATTGCGGGGCGGGTGAGTCATGCCGGAAGGCATAGCGTAATATTATTACGCGGGAAACAGCGCGCCGCGCGCTAGATGACGAACAGCGCGAACAGCAGCGCGACGACGAGGCTCGCTATCGTTGCTCCCAGTACCGGCATCAGAGCGCGCCACCCCATCTGCATGATGAGGTCCATGCGGCTGCGCATCGCGGTTGCGGTTACGGCGAGTAACAAAAGCGTTTTGGATACCGTGAGAGCGCTTTCCGTCAGCACCGGCGGCACGCTGATCAGGCTGTTCAGAATGACGACCGCGAGAAAGGCGGTGATGAACCAGGGTAACGCCAGTCGCCGCCAGATTGGCTGGGCCTCTCCGCCACCGCTGCCGCGCAGGAATAAGAGGCTGACAAGGGCGACGAGCGGCGCAAGCATCGCGACCCGTGCCAGCTTGACGATGGTGGCATAGCTGCCTGCCGCGTCTGAATAGGCATAGCCGCCGCCAATTGCCTGAGCCACGTCATGGATCGATGCGCCGATCAGGAAGCCTGCTTGCCGGTCGTTTAAGGCCAGCGCGTCGGCCAGCAGGGGATAGAAGGACATGGCGAGCGCGGAGGCGAGAGCGATGCCGACCAGCGAGAGCGCAAACTGCGCCTGGCTGAGCCGGTCCTTGCCAATGACGCCATAAAGCGCGAGCGCGGCCGATGCCCCACAGATGGCTGTAGCCCCGCCCGAAAGCAAGCCCGATTCACGACTTTGTCCCGCCATCCGCGCACCGAGGAGGCCGCCAGCAAAGGCCGAGGCCATCACTGCCAGCAGCGCCACGAATGGCAGCAGGCCGAGCATGCCAATCTGCGCAAAAGTGACCTGTGTGCCGAGGATGACGATGCCGATGCGCAGGAAGGTGCGGCTCGCAAAATCGAGCCCGCGGTGGGTGCGCGGATCGGCAGCGATGAAGTTGAGCGCGAGCCCCAGCAATAGTCCCATCAGGATGATGGGCATGCCATAATGTTCGGAAAGCCAGGCTGCAGCGATGCTGGCGATGGCGCAGATGGCAAGGCCGGGGAACAGTGGTGCCGCAGGGCGTGGTGCGGTAGTCGTTTCTGCCAGCGCCATTTCGCCGAACAGATCACCGGCATAGCGATCGCGTGGGTCTTCGTAGGGCGATGCCATAGCTGGACTAGCTCGCGACGCTGCCCAACGCGCCTTCGTTCCGCTCGATGCGCGGCAGCATGAGTTGGAACCAACTGAAGGCGAGAAGGTAGGATATGGCTGCGAACAGGAAGATCGGCATGTAGCCGAAGCCGGCATCGAGCACGCGCCCGACGACGAGGCTGATCGCGACACCGCCCATATTGCCCATGAAGGCACCGAACGCCGTCACCCGAGCGACCTTGGCGTTGGGCACTACATCCGTGATGGTTGAGAAGATGGAGAGCGAGAAGCCCTGATGCCCAGCCATCACCACGCCCATCATCACAGCGACTGGCCAGAAACTGTCGAGTTGCAGCACCAGCGGAAGGGGCAGGACGATGAGTGCAGAAGTCAGCATCACCGTTTTGCGAACCCGATTAACGCTCCACCCCATGCCGAGCAGCTTGCTTGATCCCCAACCGGCGAGCAGCGCGCCGAGCCCCGATCCGGCAAAAGCGATTGCCAACGGAATGGCGAGCTCCAGCGTCGAAAGGCCGAATTCTTTGCGGTAATAATCGGCCAGCCAGAAGTTGATGAACCACCAGGTCATGTCCGAGAGCGCCTTGGCGATCACGATGCCCCAGGTGCGGCGGTTGGCCAGAATGGGGCCATAGCCGCCATGATCTACGTCGCTGCGTTGTGCAGCGTCAGTCGGTGCTTCCACTGTGAAATTGACCCCGCGCGCAAGGATCACCCAGGCGACGAGAGAGAGCAGACCGCCGATCCCGCCGAACACCAGAGCCCCGCGCCAGCCGAAAGCTTCGGAAAGGCCGGGAATGACGAACGGCATGGCGATCGTGCCGATGCTGGCGAGGAAGGTGGCGATGCCAAGCGCGAAGCTGCGCCGGTCAGGTTCGAAGATTGAGGCAACAGTTTTGATGGTGAGCGGCGTTTGCACCGCTTCGGTCGCGCCCAGGCCTACGCGAGCCGCGACGACCTGAACGGTAGTGGTTGCCCAGCCATGGGCGATGGCCGCGAAACTCCAAGCCGCAGCGCCGACATGCATCGAACGGTTGACGCCAAGTCTGTCGACCAGCCAGCCGGTGACCAGAAAGGCAAAGGCGGCGGAGAATTGGGTGACGGCAGCAAGATCGCCGAAGTCACTTTCCGTCCAGCCGAAATCGGCCATCATGTCGGGTTTGAGGATTGCGATGATCGGCCGGTCCATCGCGTTGAACACGCCGGCAAGGCAGAGCACGGCAAACAGCGACCAGCGCAGGCGCGTCGAGATTGTCGTCATTGCCGCTTTCCCTTGATCACCGCTCTGTTCGGCTCCCGACTGCCAGTGCTACGCCGCAAACACAACACCGCCCCCGGCCGGGTCGACCGGGGGCGGTGCTGTTGTTCTTCACGTCGATTAGCGCAGCTTCACGCGCAGGCCGACGCCGAAGTAGCGGTCCGCATCACGCGGGATGTGGAGACGCTGGCCAGCGCTGGTGTTGAGCAGCACATAGCTGGTGTCACCGATGTTGCGGGCGAACAGCGACAGACGATAAGTGTCGTTCGCGTCGCTGACGCCGATGCTGGCGTTCCAGATGCCGTAGCTGTCGATCGGGCCGGCGTTGCCGAGATCGGAGAATTGATCGTCGGTGTAGCTGTAGATCGTGCTGGCATAGAAACGCAGGTTCGAACCGATGGCGGTCTCATAGTCCGCACCGATGTTCCAGCTCCATTCCGGTGCCAGTGGCAGGCGGGTGCCGTTCAGCGCGCTCGGCGCGTTGGTTGCCGGGTTCGGGTTGAACCGGCGGACCTTGGCATCGGCATAAGCGACACTGCCCGAGAAGGTCAGGCCGTCAACCGGCTCAATCCGGGTGTCGATTTCGAAGCCGGTCGAACGCACCTTACCCGCATTGGTGAGGTTGGAAACAACCGCACCGTTGAGCAGGATGAAGTTGTTCGCCTGGAACCCGTCATAGGTCACCTGGAATGCCGTGGCGTTCAGCGTGACAAAGTCGGCAAACTGCGAACGCACGCCGATTTCGAAGCTGTCGGACGTTTCTTCGTCGATCGGCACGGCGTTGGTCGGCGCAGTGTGGTTGAAGAAGACGTTGAACGCCGGACCCTTGTAGCCACGGGTGTAGCTTGCATAGAGCATCAGGTCGTCATTGGGCTCGAACTGCGCGGAAACGCGGCCCGACCAGTTGCTGTTGTTCGAATCGCCGGCCGAGGTGTTGGTGCCGTTACCCGGAGGAGTGGCAGTGGTGAGGCCGCCGGCCGGGTTGCCCGAAACGCCCGCACCAGTGGCCGGGAGGCCGGTGCGCAGGTCGATGCCTGGCGCACGGGTGTGGGTATAGCTCAGCTCGTCCTTGGTCCAGCGCAGGCCTGCGGTCAGGCTAAACATGTCGCTGAAGCGATAGGTGCCCTGCGCGAACAAGGCATAGTTGGTCGAATCCACGTCGCTTGCCGAGGTTGCGCTCGGGAAGGTGGTGGCGTCAGTCGTGGTGTTCGGCGCGATGATGTTGCAAGGCACGGCGCCGCCGGGCAGTGCAGCACGCGTCGACGTGGTGCACTGAATGTTGCGCCGCGTGAAATTCTGGATGTTGTTCGAATACCAGATGAATGCACCGGCCTGATAGGAGAAGGCCGCCGACTGGTCGGAGGCGATCCGTGCTTCAAAGCTGTACTGGTTGGTTTCGACAAAACCTTCGTCATGCAGCTGGCCGGTGCCGATCACTGCGAACGGCAGGAAGTCGCCTTCGCGGAGTTCGGTGTTCTGCCAGTTGCGGTAACCGCTGACCAGGCTGAGAGTGTGCGTGTCGGTCAGCTCGAAGTCGCCCGACAGGGTGAAGCTATACTGCTTGTCCTGCGTGCGCGTAACGAGGTTGTGGTTGACGATGCGCTGGTTCTCACCATTGGCATTGCCGCCCGGAATGCCGAGGATGGCATCGATAGCGGCACCGCGCGAAACGCCGGTCACTTCGGCGCAGCAATCGTCATCCGCTTCGAAATAGTCGGCGATGAAACGCAGGCTCGTCGGGCCGCTGTCATAATCGACGATCGCGCGGGCGCCCATGCGCTCGTAACCGTTCACCTTGTTGCCGTTGGCGGCAGCATTGATATTGGTGATGTTGCCGTCATACGTGCCGTAGAAGCCAGTCAAACGGCCCGAGAAATTGCCGCCGAGCGGGCCGGAGACCGAACCGCGGAAGCGATATTCGTCGCCTTCGAAATATTCGGCATTGCCTTCGAATTCGAACTCATCGGTGCCGCCGCGGCTGATGATGTTGACGAGACCGGCCGAGGCATTTTTGCCGAAAAGCGTGCCCTGCGGCCCGCGCAGCACTTCGAGGCGGTCGATGTCGACGAGGTCGATGAACGACTGACCCGAGCGCGAGAGAACGATGCCGTCGACAACGGTTGAAACGCTGGGTTCAGCAGCGACCGAGAAGCTGATGGTGCCGACGCCGCGCATCACAATGGCGCTGTTGGCGCTGGTCGTGCCTTTGCGGAAGGTGACAGAGGGGACGAGATCGCCGATGTTTTCAAGGCTGTTGGTGCCGGTGTCGACCAGGCGGTCGCCGGAAACCGCGCTGACCGCGATCGGCACGTCCTGCAAATTCTGCTCGACGCGGTTGGCGGTAACGATGATGTCGCCGCTGCTGTTTTCTTCTGCCGCCGCATCCTGAGCAAAGGCTGGCGTCGAAACGGCGAGCGCGAGGCTCGATGCACCGATGGCAAGCAGCCCGCGGCCGATGCGCGAAACGTTCAGAGTCATGTCTGTCCTCCCAATCCGCGCGCCTGTTGGAGGCGCGCGCCATGCGCCGGATTAACCGGCATCGGCAAAACAGTTGCGAGGCATGTCCGCTTATGTCAAGCGGTGTCATACGCTGCGACGTGCGTCGCGGTCACAGTGCGGCAAATGCGCAACAGCGCCGCCGCAGCCAGCACGGCCTTGGGCGAGAGAGTGAGGGAGAGGGGCGGCGTGAGCGCGCGATTCGAGGAACGCGACGGCGGGTTCGACCTGCTGCTGGGTGACCGGGTCATCCTGCGCCACCGCATCGACACCCCTGCATTCCGCATCGCCAAGGGCAATCCGGCCGTCACCATGGTACGCGGCAATTTCCGCATGGAGGATGCGCCGAGCGATGAGCGTGTGCCCAGGTATATCCAGCCGAACAGGGTGGAGGATGCCGCGCCCCATCGGGAATGTTTCGACCTGCTACTCGCCGAGGACGCCGACGATTCGGCCATTTTGAGGGTACGGGTGTCGCTTCACGATGATGGCGCGACGCTTGAGCTGTTTTCGATGCTAGCCAGTCACGATCGCCTGAATATCGAGCTCGTCGCCGAAGCCGATGAACACGTCTGGGGCGGCGGCGAGCAGATGAGCTATTTTGACCTGCGCGGGCGCAGCTTTCCGATGTGGACGAGCGAGCCCGGGGTGGGGCGGGAGCCGGGGACTACGCTCACGGACAAGATGAGTGCCGACGGCTCCTTCGCCGGCGGCGATTATTGGACGACCAACTACCCCGAACCGACTTTCCTCTCATCGCGCCGTTACGCTGTGGCGCTACTCAACAGTGAATATTCGTTGTTGGATTTCACTTCTTCCGACCGACACGCGCTCACGATCTGGTCCGGCCGCGCCGAGTTGCGGTTGGCCGCGCATGATGACTTCGCCGGGTTGGTGCATCAGCTCTCGACAGGTGGGGGATCGCAGCCCCCCCTGCCCGACTGGGCCATCGGCGGCGCGATCGTCGGCCTCAAGGATGGCGCGAACAGTTTTGAACGGCTCGAAAGGATCATCGCAGCGGGCGCTGCCGTTTCCGGCCTGTGGTGCGAGGATTGGTGCGGCATTCGCCAGACCAGCTTCGGCCGCCGCCTGTTCTGGGACTGGCAGTGGAATGCCGCGCGCTATCCCGACTTGCCGGCGAAGATCGCGGAGCTGAAGGCGCGCGGCATCCGGTTCCTCGGCTATGTGAACCCCTATCTCGCGGTCGATGGCCCTCAATATGCCGAGGCGGCGCGGCTGGGCTATCTGGCCCAGCGGCTCGACAGCGATGAGCCCTATGCTGTCGATTTCGGCGAGTTCGACGCGGGCGTAGTCGATTTCACCAACGATGCGGCGGCGGAGTGGTTTGCGGAGGAAATCATCGGCAAGCAGATGCTCGATTTCGGCATCGATGGCTGGATGGCCGATTTCGGCGAATATTTGCCGGTCGATTTGCGGCTGCACGCGGGTGACCCGATGTCCCAGCACAATCTCTGGCCGGTGCATTGGGCAAAGGTGAATGCCGATGCCGTCGCCTCGCGGGGGCGGACGGGCGATGCGCTCTTCTTCATGCGCGCTGGCTACACCGGCGTGCAGCAATATTGCCCTCTGCTTTGGGCCGGCGACCAGTCGGTCGATTTCTCGCGCCACGATGGTATCGGCACGGTGATCACCGCTGCGCTGTCGTCGGGCCTGGTCGGCAACGCCTATTCGCATTCAGATGTGGGCGGCTACACCAGCCTGCATGGCAATGTGCGCACGGCGGAGCTGATGTTCCGCTGGTATGAGCTTGGTGCCTTCACGCCGGTTATGCGCACGCATGAGGGCAACCGGCCCGACGACAATCTGCAGATCGATTCCACCTCTGAGCTGCTTGCCGGTTTCGTACGCTGGAGCCGCGTTCATGCCGCGCTCGCGCCATGGGTTCGGCATTTGTGCGAGGAGGCATCGGCCACCGGCCTGCCCGCCCAGCGCGCGCTGTTCCTGCACTGGCCGGACGACCGAGAGACCTTCACCATCCAGGATCAGTATCTCTATGGCGCGGACCTGATGGTTGCGCCCGTGATCGAAGAGGGGGCAGTGTCTCGCCGCGTCTATCTGCCGGGCGATGTCTCTACCGTGTGGCGCCATGTCTGGTCGGGCGATGATTTTGTGCCGGGCTGGCATGATGTTGCCGCCCCCCTTGGCACACCGCCGGTTTTCTACCGGCCGGACAGCGCTTTTGCGGATCTGTTTGCCAGCCTGCCGTCGGTGAGGGATTCGGCATGAGTGCCAAAACCACCAATGAACGCGCCAACATCCGCGATGTCGCCGCGCTCGCCGGGGTCGCCGTCAAGACCGTCAGCCGCGTGCTTAACGGCCACCGCTATGTGCGGGAGGAGACGCGGGCGAAGGTCGAGGCGGCGATGCGCGAGCTCGATTTCCGCCCCAGTGTTGCCGCACGTATCCTGGCGGGCACAAAGTCGAACCAGATCGCCCTGATCTATGACAATCACAGCCCCTATTACATGCACCAGATCCAGTCGGGTGTCTGGTCGCATTGTAACCGGGAGGGCATTCGCCTGCTCGCTCAGCCAGTCGATGTCGACGATCCGGCAGTGGGTGAACAGGTGCGCGGGCTTGTCACTGAAACCCATGTCGATGGCATCATCCTCTCCTCCCCCGTCACCGATTGTGATGCGGTGCTGCGTGCGCTGGAGGCGATGGACGTGCCCTTCGTGCGTATCTCCCCCGGCACCAACCATGCGCTGACCTCTTCGGTGTTCATGGATGACGTGCAGGCCGGCGATGATATGACAACGCACCTCCTCAATCTCGGGCACCGGCGCATCGGCTTCATCAAGGGGCATCCCAGCCACATGGCGTCGGATGACCGGCAGCGCGGCTACACCCGCGCGCTCGAACGCGTCGGCATGCGCGCAGACCCGGCGCTGATCGCCCAGGGCCAGTTCGATTTCGACAGTGGAGTGGCGGCAGCGCGCCTGTTTCTGGCCATGGCGGAACCGCCGACCGCCATCTTCGCCTCCAATGACGACATGGCCGCCGGTGTGCTTGCGGTCGCGCATGACATGGGCATCGACGTGCCGGGGCGGCTCAGCGTTGCGGGCTTCGACGATACCACGCTTGCGCGCACCGTATGGCCGCCGCTCACCACCATTCACCAGCCGATGTTCGAACTCGCCGACGCCGCCGCGCAACTGCTGCTCGCCGGCGGGGAAAGCGTGCATCGGCGCCTGCCTCACCAGCTGGTCGAACGCGCCAGTGTCGCCCCGCCTTTTCAACGCAACGCCTGACAGGACATAATAGCCGATGAGCGATCTTGCACCCGCCCCCCGTACCCGCAGCCTCGGGACCAGTGGCCTCACCGTCTCCTCTCTCGCATGGGGAATGTGGCGCTTTGCCGGCAGCCGTGAGGATACCGCGCGCCTCGTCCACGCCGTGCTTGATAGCGGCATTACCTTTTTCGACACCGCGGACATCTATGGCTTCAACGGCCACAGTGGGTTCGGGGATGCCGAGGCGCTGTTTGGCGAGGTGATGGCCGCCGACCCATCGATCCGGGGCCGCATCGTGCTGGCGACCAAGGGCGGGATCATGCCCCCGCTGCCCTATGATCAAAGCGGTCCTTATCTCTCCGGCGCGCTCGATGCTTCGCTGCGCCGGCTCAAGACCGACCGTGTCGAGCTCTATCAGATTCACCGGCCGGACATTCTTGCACATCCTCAAGAGGTGGCGCGCACGCTCACCGACGCGGTGGCTGCAGGGAAAATCGCCAGCATCGGCGTTTCCAACATGACCGTGGCCCAGATCGCGGCGCTCCAGCATTTCCTGGGGAGCGTGCCGATCGTTGCTACCCAGCCCGAGATTAGCCCCTTGCGCATCGATTGCATCGAGAATGGCGAGCTCGATCAGGCAATGGTTATGGGCATGACCCCGCTCGCCTGGTCGCCGCTCGGCGGCGGGCGCCTCGCCGCGCCGGAGAGTGACCGTGATCGTGCCGTAGCCGCCGCACTTGACGTCGCTGCCGAAACGCATGGCGTCAGCCGCACGGCTGCTGCCTATAGTTGGCTGATGGCACATCCTTCAGGGATTATTCCCATCGTCGGCACGCAAAATGCGGCGCGTGTCGCCGAAGCAGCGGATGCCTATGCCGTCCGCTGGACGCGGGCGCAGTGGTACGCCGTGCTCGTCGCCGCGCGCGGAATCCCCTTGCCCTAGATCAAGGAATGCACCGGCCGGTGCTGCCAACGGTTCCGGCCATCGCCAATGACGACCAATGCCCCTGTTGAGACGTTTCGGGGCAGTGAATGAGGATGAAGCCATGACCCAGCAATGCGAAGTCGCCTGGTTTTCCGCGCTGTGCGATGACGATTACGAGTTTCTGGGCGTGCCTGACCCGATGCTGCAATCATCGTGGGAGCATTGCCGCAATATCGTGCTGACTGCCGAAAAGGGCGGGTTCGACAATATCCTGCTGCCCTCCGGCTATCAGTTGGGCGTCGATACCACTGTCTTTGCTGCCGCCATCGCCACGATGGTGACGCGCATGAAGCTGCTTATGGCGGTGCGCATCGGTGAAGACTGGCCGCCGCAGCTTGCGCGCCGCATTGCCACGCTCGACCGCATCCTCGGCCCCAACGCTGCAGGGACCGGGGGGCGGCTCAACGTCAACATCATCTCTTCCGACATCCCGGGAGAGACGATGGAGGGCGGGCCGCGTTACCAGCGCACGGTTGAGGCGATGAAGATCTTGAAGACCATGCTCAATGGCGAGCACGTCAGCTTCAAGGGCGATTTCTACAATCTCGACCTCGATCCGCCGCGCATGACGACCATCTCCGGCAAATGCCCGCCTTTCTATTTCGGTGGCCTTTCGCCGGTGGCGCGCGAAGTCGCTGCGGAGGCGGCCGATGTCTATCTGATGTGGCCCGACACGATGGACAAGGTGAAGGAGGTCGTCACCGACATGAAGGCGCGCGCCGCCGCCAAGGGTCGCACGCTCAAGTTCGGCTATCGCGCCCATGTGATCGTGCGCGAGACGGAAGAGGAAGCGCGCCTCTATGCCCGCCGTCTGCTTTCCAAGCTTGATGCGCAAACCGGCGATGCCATTCGTAACAAGAGCCTTGATGCCGCCAACTTCGGTGTGCAGCGCCAGGCCGAGCTGCGCAGCACCGCGGATGATGAGGGCTATGTCGAGGACAATCTGTGGACCGGTATCGGCCGTGCCCGGTCCGGTTGCGGTGCCGCCATTGTCGGCGATCCCGATCAGGTGCTGGCCAAGCTGCGCGCCTATCAGGAGGTCGGCATGGAGGCCTTCATCCTGTCAGGCTACCCGCACGCTGCCGAATGCGATCTGTTCGCCCGCCATGTTTTGCCCAAGCTGGAGCATGGCCCGCTCGAATTGTAAGCCAAGCCTGGTACCTCAGGGCAGCGCATAGACCACGCTGGCCTGACCGACCGGGCGGGCGGGATCTTTGGTCCATATCCGCACATCGACCGTCGCGAGCCGCCGGCCGAGTTTGAGCAGGCTTGCTTCGGCATGGACCGTGGCAAAGTCGCAGCCGCGCAGGAAATGATAGGTGAGGCTGCTGGTCACCGCCATCGGCACCTCTCCGATATGGGCGAGGATGACGGCATAGGCCGCGGTGTCGGCAAGGCCCATCAAAGTCGGGCCGGAGACGATCCCACCGGGACGCAAATTGGCGGTGGCAGGTTCAAGGGCGAGCCAAGCCCGCCCCGGTTCGACCTTTGACACCCGTGCCATGCCTTCGCCGCGTTCTGGGAATGCGCGCGCCAGAAAAGCGTTTAGTGCTGCTGCATCCATGCGGATTTCTGAGCTCAATTTTGTGTCCTTTCCCCCGTCCGCTTCATCCTGGCGACAGGTGAGCGTTGCCATTCGGCCCTCTCGCGTCAATATGCGCTTGGCTCTTGGCGTATTAGGTTTATAATACAGTATCGCAATGGCGAGTGACAATCCCTTCGACCTGCCAGACGGCTATGGCGGCACCGGCGGCGCCGGTGCGCCTTCATCACGGCGCCGCAAGACGCTGGCCGAACTGGAGGCGGAGCTGCGCGGTATCATTGACCGACCAGACCCAAATCTTCGGTCGCAACCCGACTATGCATCTTCCGCCACTGTGCCCGGCGGCATTGCCCCTCCAGTGCTGCCGCCAGTGGAACCGCCATCGAAATGGCAGCGTCGCTGGTATTGGGCCAAGCGCGGCTTTCTTGTCTTTGCAGTGGTTTTCACATTGACCGTGGCTTGGCTCGCTTGGACGGCGCCGCTCTCGAAAAGCCTCGAGCCTATCGCCCCGCCGCAGCTCACGCTGGTTAGCGCCGACGGACGCCCGATTGCGCGCAATGGTGCGATTGTCGATGACCCGGTCGATGTCACGAAACTGCCGCCGCATGTGGTCGAGGCTTTCCTCGCCACCGAAGATCGGCGCTTCTACTCGCATTGGGGCATAGACCCCATTGGCATCAGCCGCGCGCTGTGGAGCAACATCACCAGCGGTACCCGCCATGGCGGCAGCACCATCACCCAGCAGCTTGCCAAATTCACCTTCCTGAATGCCGATCAGACATACAGCCGCAAGGCGCGAGAACTGCTCATCGCTTGGTGGATGGAGGCGTGGCTGACCAAGGACGAAATCCTCTCTCGCTATCTTTCCAACGCTTATTTCGGCGACAATGTGTATGGGCTGCGCGCCGCGTCGCTCCATTATTTCTACCGTCAGCCTGAACGGTTGACCTTGTCGCAGGCGACGATGCTCGCTGGCCTCGTCAAGGCACCCTCCCGCCTTGCGCCGACACGCAATTTGAGGGCCGCACGTGAACGGCAGCGGGTGGTGATTGCGAGCATGGTCGATGCAGGGTTCCTGACGGCGGAGGAGGCCGAGCGCATCCGCCCGGCCGAGATCGACAACCGTGCCCGTCCGAGCTTGCCGACCGGCACCTATTTTGCGGACTGGGCCATGCCGCAGGCGCGCGCGACGGTGCAACCGGGCTATGGCGAAGAACGAGTTACGACCACGCTCGACGCGCGGTTGCAGGATATTGCCCGCCGTGTCACCCAAGGCGCGGGGCCGGCGGGATCGCAGGTTGCGCTGGTGGCGATGCGCCCCAATGGCGAGGTCGTGGCGATGATTGGCGGGCGCAATTACCGCGCCTCGTCCTTCAACCGTGCAACCCAGGCGCGTCGCCAGCCGGGATCTACCTTCAAGCTGATGGTTTATCTTGCCGCGCTGCGGAGCGGGATGCGTCCCGACAGCCTTGTCGATGACAGCCCGATCACCGAGGGCGATTATCGCCCCGGCAATTACGGGGATCGGTATCGCGGCGAGATCACGCTCAAGGAAGCGTTCGCCCAGTCGAGTAATGTTGTTGCCGTTCGACTATACAGCCAGCTCGGCAGTGCGGCGGTCGAACAGGCAGCGCGTGACTTGGGCATCGCCACATCGTTGCCGGACAATGCCAGCGTCGCATTGGGCAGTGAAGGGGTCACGTTGATCGAGCTCACCGCTGCTTATGCGGCTGTTGCCGGCAACTATGGACCGGTCATTCCCCACGCCCTGCGGGAGCCGGAACCAGACCTGTTTGACCGGCTGTTCGACGGCCGCAGTGCATTGCCGTCGCGTGTGCGTAGCGACATGCTTGAACTGCTCGAGGCTGCAGTTGCCAATGGTACCGGCCGCGCGGCGCGGCTGGCCATCCCGGCCTATGGCAAGACCGGCACGACTCAGGACGGGCGCGATGGCCTGTTCGTCGGCTTTGCCGGTGATCTTGTCGTTGGCGTCTGGATCGGTCGCGACGACAATGGCCCCATTCGCGGTATTACCGGCGGTGGCGCACCAGCGCGCATCTGGCGCGACTTCATGGCCCGCGCCATCCCCGGTGCCGCTCCGCGCGCTGCACCACGCCCCGAACCTGAACCCGACATTCCGCAGATTTTCGACGACCTGGGCGACGTTATCGGCGAACCATCGGTCCGGATAGATCCCGCTAATGGCGTGGCGGTCGATGCAGATGTTGGCGGTGTTGGCATCACCGTTGATCGCAATGGCGTCTCGCTGCGCAAGCCCGAACCGCCTCCCGCGCGCGAGGAACCGGGACCGCCCTGATCGCATGGCGGCTGCGCGGCTACAGCCGTCAGGGCCGATTCGGCCTTGGCAACCCCATCGCCACGATACTGTCATTTTTCGCTTTTCCCTGCCGTGCGGCTTGCTATGCCGATGACCAAGGGGATGCGTCGATCAAGCTGAGCCGGTCAGTGCATGATCCGGCCCAAGATAGGATAACAGCGCCCCAATCCGCATGACGCCCATTCTAGGTCCCACGCGCAGAGCAAACCGAAGCCACGTGTGGGCCGAACCCATCCAGAGAGAGGATTACCGATGAAGACTGTCCACCGGCTGCTTGCCGCCATTTCCGTCGCCGCCTGTGCCGCTGCCATGCCGGCCGCTGCCGAAGCACAGGGCCGGCAGCCGGTCCGCGCCGAACTTGCCACTGCAGACATTAATCCCGTCGCGCAGCGTCAAGTGCGTCGTGACGTCGTGTTTGCTGCGGCCTTGGCCGAAGCTGGCGACACATTGGTCCTGCCGATGTCTGCTGAAGGTGACCTGGCCACACGGGGTGCAGGCCTTGATGCCGCGACCCGCGATGCGGTGGCCCGTGCCATCGCGTCTGCCGAATTCAAGTTCGGTGCCCGCGCTACCTTGTCGCTGCGCGGCATTGGTGCCTGGGATCGGATCGTCGTCATCGGCCTGGGTGAAAATCCTGATCTGGCCGCCGTGCAGGCGATCGGCGCTGCCGGAGGCCGTGCGCTGATCAACGAGGATGGCCGTGTGACGGTCGCCGCGGAAGGGCTGAGTGCCGAACAGATCGGCGAGCTCGCCATCGGCATGGGCATCGGCGAATACCGGTCGGATATCCACCGCACGGTGGATCGACCGACGGCTGAGCTTGGCGCTACAACCATTGTTGCCTCTGCCGCACCTGCTGCCGAAGCGGCGTTCCGTTCGCGCGGGCAAGCGATCGTCGATGCCGTGCACTGGACACGGGATCTGGCCAATGAGCCTGCCAACATCATCTATCCCGAAAGCTTTGTAGAGCGCGCACGCGCCGCTTTTGCCGGGGTGCGCGGCGTCACCATCGAAGTGCTTGATGTTGCCGACATGGAACGGCTCGGCATGGGCTCGCTGCTCTCGGTTGGGCGCGGATCGGCCCGTCCACCACGCATGCTGATTGTGCGCTATCAAGGGCAGGGCGCCCCGGAAGGCGGGCCGGTCGTTCTCGCAGGCAAGGGCATCACTTTCGATACTGGCGGCATTTCCCTGAAGCCCGGTCTCAACATGGGCGACATGAAGATGGACATGTCGGGCGCAGCTGCTGTGACCGGCGCGGTCCTCGCGCTGGCCCGCAGTGGTGCGCCGGTCAACGTCGTCTCGATTGCCGCACTGGCCGAAAATATGCCGAGCCACATGGCGAGCCGCCCGGGCGATGTCGTGCGCACGATGAGCGGCAAGACCATCGAGATTATCAACACTGATGCCGAAGGGCGTCTCGTACTCGCCGATGCGCTCGAATGGGCGCAGGCCAATCTCAATCCGGCTGCCGTCGTCGATGTCGCGACGCTGACCGGGGCGATCGGGGTTGCGTTGGGTGATGATTATGCCGGCCTGTTCAGTCGCCATCCCGCGCTTGCCGACCAGCTCGACGCTGCAGGTAACGCGACAGGTGAAATCATGTGGCGCATGCCGCTCCACCCCAGCGTGCTTGAGGATATGAGCTCTACCATCGCCGATCTGCGCAACACGGGCACCGGCGGTGGCGGTGCAAGTTTTGGCGCGGCCTTCATTGGTGAGTTCCTGCCCCGCACGACACCTTGGGCGCATATCGACATGGCCAATATGGCCTATGGTGCCGCGACTGATCAGCGCCCTGCTGGCGCTGCCGGCTGGGGCGTCCGCACGCTAGAACGCTTCGTGCGCGATTTCCGACCGGTGCCTGCCGAAGCGCAGTAACGCGAAGTCTGGCGGGGGGCTTTCACAGGCAGCGGTATTGCCGCTAATCTGCCCTCCGACCGGGAGTCGGATACGAAACTGGGAGAGAGATGATGGCAACGGCAGTCAAACCCGCCAATGACGATCATGTGCGCGGTGCGGTATCGGATGAGGAGTGGGCGATCCGCGTGGATTTGGCCGCTGCCTATCGCCTCGTCGCACTTTATGGCTGGGATGATCTCATCTTCACCCACCTGTCCGCACGCGTTCCCGGGCCGGAGCATCATTTCCTCATCAACCCCTATGACATGATGTTCGAGGAGATCACTGCGTCGAGCCTCGTCAAGATCGATGTTGACGGGCAGCCGGTGGTGCCGACCAGTCATCCGGTGAATCCCGCGGGCTTCACCATCCATTCGGCGCTGCACATGGCGCGCGAGGATGCGCATGCCGTGATGCACCTCCATACGCCGCATGGTCAGGCGGTCTCGGCGATGGCTGAAGGGCTGCTGCCTCACACGCAGACCGCGATGATCGCGCTGCACAATGTCGCCTATCACGACTATGAAGGTATCGCGACCGACCTCGAGGAGCGTGAACGGCTGGTCACCGACATGGGTGACAAGCATGTCATGATCTTGCGCAACCATGGCACGCTGGCGATCGGTGAAAGCGTCGCTGACTGCTTCCTGCGTCTCTATTTCCTCGAGCGCGCTTGCGAGGCCCAGGTGATGATGCTTTCCGCCGGGCGCGAAAATCTCAACACGCCGCCGCAAGGTACGCCGGAAAAGGTGAAGGACCAGACGCCGCCGGCCGGCATGGGCATGGTCGCCCGCGCGCTCGCCTGGCCGGCGCTGCTGCGCAAGCTCGACCGCATCGATCCCTCTTTCCGCAACTAAAAGCAGCGTCGTTGCGAGCGCTGTGAAGCATCCAGGGCGGTTAGCGCCTCCTCTGGATCGCTTTGCCGTGCTCGCACTGACGACTCAGTGAGAGTCCAACCCATGATCCGTCACTTGCTGTCTGCACTGCTGCTCGCTGCGGCCCCTGCCACCATTGCCGCCCAGACGGCGCCCGCCCCCGCCCCGGTCGAGGTCCGGCAGGTGGGGAGTGCGCGGCTTGAGAATGTTCCCGAGATCCCGGTGGACGTGCGCGCGGCTGTGCAGCGCTATCAGAATTTTCGCAGCGCTCAGTTTCAGGACTGGCTGGCTGACGGGTCGATGCTGATTACCACGCGCTTCGGGTCAACCGCGCAGGTCCACCGTGTCGCAGCGCCCGGTGCCGCCCGCCAGCAGCTGACCTTTTACCAAGAACCGGTCGCCAATGCTGAGACCATCCCGGGCCGCAATGCCTATGTGGTCACGCGCGATACCGGCGGCGATGAATGGTTCCAACTTTATGTCCGCGGGCTGGACGGCAGCAGTGCAGCGCTGACAGAGGCTGGTACTCGCAATCAGTTCACGACGTTCAGCCGCGACGGAAGCCTGATGGCATGGAGCCGGGCGGTGCGTGGCTCCGCGGATTATGCCGTCTTCGTCGCCGACCCGGCCGATCCAGCAAGTGCGCGGATGCTGTGGCAGGGGACCGGTGCAGTCGGGCCTGCCAGCATTAGCGCCGACGGGCGGACGATCCTTGTCTCGCGCGGCATTTCCAATCGCGAGAACCTGTTGATGCTGCTCGATGTCGCGAGCGCCAGCGTGCGCCCGCTCGATATCCCCGGCGGCCCGGCGCGCTATGAAAGCCCGCGCTTCATCCGCAATGGCGCCGCGATCCTTGCGATCAGCAACAATGGCAGCGACGTGCGCCGGCTGGTGGAGATTGATGTCGCGAGCGCCGCATTGCGCGCTATCTCGCCCGAGCTGCCCTGGGACATTGAGGCCTATGACCTCAGCGATGACGGACGCATCCTCGCTTATGTAGTGAACGAGGACGGGTTCAGCCGGGTTGTGGTGCAGGATTTCGTTACCCGTCGCGCCCTGCCCCAGCCGGAATTGCCGCGCGGCGTCCTGACTGCGCTCGATTTTTCACCCGATGGTTCGAAACTGGCGATTGGCCTCAGCACGGCCCGTTCGGCAGGCGATGTGTGGACCCATGATGTCGCTGGCGGCGAACTGACCCGCTGGACGATGAGCGAGCTTGGTGATCTCGATCCCGCACGGCTCGTCGAGCCCGAGCTGATCCGCTTCACCAGCTTCGACGGCCTCTCCGTCCCGGCCTTGGTGTATCGTCCTGCCGGTGCGGCACCCGATGCGCGGCTCCCCGTGATCATCGACATTCATGGTGGGCCAGAGGCGCAGTCGCGGCCAGGCTGGAATCCCGGCGCGCAATATTTTGCCAATGTGCTCGGTGCGGCCGTCATCCTCCCCAATGTCCGCGGGTCCGATGGCTATGGCACCCGCTACCTCAACCTCGACAATGCCGAACGGCGCGAGGATGCGGTGAAGGATATCGGCGCGCTGCTTGACTGGATATCCACACAGCCGGGCCTAGATGCCGGGCGCGTCGCCGTCTACGGACAGAGCTATGGCGGCTATATGTCGCTGGCGGTGATGACCCATTATTCCGACCGCTTGGTCGGCGGCGTCAACCGCTATGGCATCAGCGATTTCATCTCTTTCCTGCGTAACACCGAGGCCTATCGGCGCGATAACCGCCGCGCCGAATATGGCGACGAGCGTGATCCTGCCATGCGCGCGGTGTTCGAACGTATCGCCCCGCTCGCCAACGTCCGCCGCATCACCCGGCCTATGCTTATCATGCAGGGCGCGAATGATCCGCGCGTGCCGCAGTCGGAAAGTGACCAGATTGTGCGCGAGCTGCGCGCCAATGGCGTGGATACCAGCTACGTCCTGTTCGCGGATGAAGGTCATGGCTTCCTCAAGAAAGCCAACAACGACCTGCGGCGTGAGGTGGAAACGGTGTTCCTGCGCCGGCTGTTCGATCGCGACTGAATCAGGCTGCCGCCGCGGCCTCCAGCCGTGCCAGCGCTTCTTCCTGCCCGATCAGCGGGAGCAGCGCGGCCATATCCGGGCCTTGCGCGCGCGCTGTGAGCGCAAGGCGCAACGGCAAGAACAGGGCCTTCCCGTTACGGCCGGTCGCAGTTTTCAGAGCTCCGGTCAGCGCGTGCCAGGGGTCTGCGTTCCAGTCGAGCGTCGCGGCAATCTGCGCCGCTTCGCTGCAATAGGCGCGGTCGGCCGCCTCCAGTGCAGGCGCAGTGACCGGCCCGGTAACAATGCTCCACCAGTTGGCGACATCGGCGACGGTGGAAAGGTTCGGGCGGATCGCTTCCCAAGCGGCGGCGTCCATCTCTGCCGGAATCCGCGCGGCGACCGCCTCGAATGGCAGGGCATGGATGATGCGGGCATTGAGCTGCACCAGTTCGGCCTCGTCGAACCGGGCCGGAGCGCGGCCAAAGCGGGCAAAATCGAACCCCCCAATCAGCGGCGCTGCGTCGACAAAGGGTTCAACCGGATCGGCCGTGCCCAGTCGAGCCAGCTTGGACAGCAATGTCGCCGGTTCGATGCCGATTTCGCGAAAATGGTCTGTCCCGAGGCTTCCTAGCCGCTTGGAGAGCTTGCCCTCGCTTCCAGTCAGCAGCGCGGCATGGGCAAAGGCCGGGACAGGTGCCTGCAGTGCGTTAAACATCTGCACTTGGACCGCAGTATTGGACACATGATCCTCGCCGCGCACAACGTGGGTAACGCCCATGGCGATGTCGTCGACGGCGGAGGGCAGCATGTAGAGCCATGAGCCGTCGGCCCGACGGATGACGGGATCAGACAGCAGTTTGGGGTCGAAATGCTGCTCGCCGCGCACCAGATCGGCCCAGCCGATGGGAGCGTCATGATCGAGCTTGAAGCGCCAGTGCGGCGCGATCCCTGCGGCTTCCTTTTCCGCCCGCTCGGCAGCGGTCAGCGCCAGTGCGGTGCGTTCATAGACCGGCGGTAGCCCGCGCGAGAGCAGGATCTTGCGCCGGATGTCCAGTTCTTCGGCGGTCTCATAGCAGGGGTAGATGCGCCCTGCTTCAACGAGCTGCTCGAAGGCTTTTTCGTACAGGCCGAAACGGTGTGATTGGCGTACCTCGCCATCGGGTATCAGCCCCAACCAGCCCAGATCGGCACGAATACCTGCGACGAAATGCTCCTCGCTGCGCGCGGCATCGGTATCATCGATGCGTAGCCAGAATTGGCCACCATGCGCTTTTGCGAACAGCCAATTGTGGATGGCGGTGCGCAGATTGCCGACGTGCAGATGGCCGGTGGGCGAAGGGGCGAAACGGGTCACAACAGTCATGAGCGCGCAGCTACACCAGACCGGCCTCACTGGCGAGAGTGCGGGAACAGCAATGTGCTTTACCACTGTTTTACCATAGCAGCTTTATCTGGCGGACATGGCGTTGCTTACCGCCCTGCGTCGCCAGCTATGGCCTGCCGTCCCCGCCGATGTTGCGGATGATCTGGCACAGCTGCGCCTCGCGCGGCTGCGCGCGCAGGTGCCCACACTCTATGTGACAACCATGCTGGTCGTGCTGACCGCAATGGGTGCCGCCGATCCCGCCGCACCTTATTATCTGCGGTTTGGCTTTCCGCTGGCGATTGTCACGGCATGCGGCATTCGTCTGCTGTGGTGGCTGCGTAGCCGCCACGATTCGCTCAGCGCGGATGATGCGCGCCGAACGGTGAAGCGCACGGTCTTCATTTCCGGCATCATTTGCCTTGCCGCTAGCATCTGGACGGTGATGAGCTGGCATGTCTCTACCCCGGAGACGCGCACCTTCTATCCGTTGTTCATGTTTGTGGGCGCGCTAGCGGCAGCCTTCTGCCTGTCCGCCTCACGCGTGGCGACGCTCGTTGTCGTGATGGTTGGCATCGTCCCCGTAATCGCTGCCATGGTGCTACTCGGCAATTGGATGGACAGTCTCGCCAGCTTGGTGATTCTGCTGGCGACAGGATTTCTTTTGCGCATGATCCATCAGCAGCATGACCAGCTGGTCGATCTTTTGCTGCTCCAAAACCGGATGCGTTATCAGGCAGCCACTGATCCGCTGACCGCACTGCCCAATCGGCGCGCCCTCTATGGCGCGCTCGATCATTGTCTTGATGCCGGCCAGCCGCTGGGCGTTGCACTGGTCGATCTTGACGGCTTCAAGCCGGTCAATGATGCGCACGGCCATGCTGCAGGCGATCGGTTATTGCGCAGCGTTGCCGAACGGCTGCGTGATGCCTGTCCAGCCGGTGCGACGGCCTATCGGTTGGGCGGAGATGAATTTGCAGTGCTGATGCCCGGTGCGGACCAGGCGGACATGCGCGCTCTCGGGACCGCTCTGCTCAGCGCCTTGGCCACGCCGTTCATGCTCGAAGGCCGCCGCATCGCTGTCGGCGCCTGCCTCGGAACGGCTCAGGCCCGCCCGTCAGATGATGCCGACACATTGATCGCCCGGGCCGACTCACGCCTCTATTCTGCGAAAGCAACGCGCCAGCCGATAACCCGCACGCGTACCCGAGCCCGCGCCGCCTGATCCTTATCCCGTCCGGAAGCCGTGGGTGATGGGATAGCGCCGGTCGCGCCCGAAGTTTCGGGTTCCGAGCTTCACTCCTGGCGGCGCCTGCCGCCGTTTGTATTCGGCAATCGCCAGCAACCGTTCGATGCGCGCGACTGTCGCCCGGTCATGCCCTCGCGCGGCTACCTCGTCGACAGATAGCTCGCCTTCGACGAGGCCGAGCAGAATGTCATCGAGCACGTCATACTCAGGCAGCGAATCCGAATCCTTCTGGTCGGGGCGCAGCTCTGCGCTCGGCGGTTTGGTGATGATCGTTTCGGGGATTACCTCGCCGCCGCGCCCTAGCCCGATGCGGGGCACATGCGCGTTGCGCCAGCGGGCGATGCTGAAAACTGTCGTCTTGTAGGCATCCTTCAGCGGATTGTAGCCACCGGCCATGTCGCCATAGATAGTGGCATAGCCGACGCTCATCTCGCTCTTGTTGCCGGTGGTCAGCAGCATCGGACCGAACTTGTTCGAAAGCGCCATCAGCGTGACCCCGCGGATACGCGACTGCACATTCTCCTCGGTGATGTCGACGGAGCGATCGGCAAAGCTGTCTGCCAGCATGGCATCAAACGCCTCAACCGCCGGCATGATGGGAATGACGTCATGCCGTGCGCCGATTGCTTCAGCGCAGGCTTTGGCGTCATCCAGGCTCGATTGCGATGTGAACCGGCTCGGCAGCATCACGCACCAGACCCGCTCCGGACCCAGAGCGTCGGCGGCAATGGCCGCGCACAATGCGCTGTCGATCCCGCCGGACATGCCCAGCACCACGCCGGGAAAGCGGTTGCGTTCGACATAGTCGCGAAGCGCCAGCACCATTGCCGAATAGATGTCGGCAGGATGCTGTTCCCATGTCGCGAGCTCGCCCGCCTCGCACTGCCAGATGCCGGCAGCGTCCTTTGACCAGTGGGTTATCCGCTCCTCCTCCTCCCAGTCGGGCAGGCGGTGGCGCACACTGCCGTCCGCGCCGAGCACGAAGGAGCAGCCGTCGAACACCACCTCATCCTGTCCGCCGACACGGTTGAGGAAAATTACCGGCAGCCCGGTTTCGGCGACGCGGGCGGCGAAAACCTGTTCGAGCCGCCGGTCGTCCTTGTCGATCTCATAGGGGCTGCCGTTGACCGAGATGAGCAGCTCCGCCCCGCGCGCCTTGAGATGGCTGCAGACAGTCGGCAGCCAGCCGTCCTCGCAGATCGGCAGGCCCAGCCGCACGCCGCGCCAGTCGACCGGATCGGGCAGCGGGCCGGGAGCAAAGACGCGCTTTTCATCGAAGGTGCCGTAATTGGGCAGTTCATGCTTGCGCCGCGTCGCGACCACTTCGCCGCCGTCGAGCAGCGCCACGATATTGTAGAGGGCATCGCCCTCCCGCTCGACGCTGCCGACCAGCATCGCCGGGCCGCCGCCTGCGGTCGCCGCCGCGAGTTTCGCCAGCTCTTCGGCGGCGCGAGTGGCAAGCGCGGGTTTGAGCACCAGATCCTCGGGCGGATAACCGATCAGCTGGAGCTCGGGGTAGAGGATGAGGTCGGCCCCCGGATGCCGCGCCCGCACGGCCAGCATCTGCGCCGCATTGGCAGCAAGATCGCCGACCGACTGGTTCAGCTGGGCAATGACGATGGTGAGGGCGGTGGTCATAACCCTGTTCCGGCGATGGGTGGGTGCGCTGAAACCCCAGCATTTCTCAGAAAGTAGAAGTCATACCCTCCCCTGGGTGCCGGGTGCATAAGGGTATTTGGACGGGCGCGAAGTGCGTGGGCGGTGGGGCCAAACGCGAAGGGACGGGCGTGGACGAGCATTGCCGCAGCTAAGACACAAGCGGGGGATGTAGGAAAGGGGAAAGTGGGCGCGCCGGCAGGTGGCCAGGCGCCCGGACTGGTTTCATTCCCACTTCGCGCCTGATCCGCTAAACCGGCCCCTCGATGGTCCCCGGTTCTCCTCTTTTGCCTATGTCCGGCTTGCCGACGCTATGGCCCCTCATGGTCATCGGGTTGATGCTGGCCATTGTCGCGCTGGCCGAATTTGCGCGCCCCGACCGCCCGGCAGCGCGCCGCCGTTGGCCGGTCAATTTCGCCCTCGGGCTGATCAACGCCCTGCTGGTCCGCCTTGCCAGTGTTGCCGCCCCGGCAGGGGTCGCCCTGCTCGCCGAGAGCGCAGACTATGGCCTGCTCCGCCAGGTCGAGCTGCCGCTATGGGCCGTGATTGCTATCGCCATCATCCTGATGGATTGCGCCATGTATTGGCAGCACCGCTTGTTCCACGCGACGCGCTGGGGGTGGGCGCTGCACCGGCTGCACCATGCCGACACGGGACTCGATGTGTCGACGGCGGTGCGGTTTCACCCCGCCGAGGCCATCGTGTCGATGCTCTACAAGAGCGCTCTGACGCTGTTGCTGGGGCTGCCGCTGGTGGCGGTGCTGGCGTTTGAGGCGTGGCTGGCGGTGGGGAGCATGTTCGAGCATGGCAATGTGCGCCTGCCCGCGCGCGCCGATGCCGTGCTGCGCCGGTTCTGGATCACGCCTGCCGTCCACCGCGTCCACCACAGCGCGCACGGTGAAGACCATAACCATAATTACGGCTTTGCCATCGGCCTTTGGGATCGCTGGTTTGGCACATGGCGCGATGCGCCGTCGGGTCCCAAGATCGGGCTTCCCCAATCGGGCGAGGACCACTAAAGCGCCGCTATCCGGCAGAAAAAACGGGGGACGCGGGGACTCATGAAGATCATATCGGGCAATTCCAACCTGCCGCTTGCATCCGCCATCGCCGACTATCTCGACCTGCCGCTCACCGATACCAGCGTGCGCCGCTTCGCTGACGAGGAAATTTTCGTCGAAATTCACGAAAATGTCCGCGGACAGGATGTGTTCGTTGTTCAGCCGACCAGCTTTCCGGCCAACGACCATCTGATGGAACTGCTGATCATCACTGATGCGCTGCGCCGCGCTTCGGCCAAGCGCATCACCGCGGTCGTTCCCTATTTTGGCTATGCACGGCAGGACCGTAAGCCGGGACCGCGCACGCCCATTTCGGCCAAGCTTGTCGCCAACCTCGTCACCACCGCGGGCGCCAACCGCGTGCTTTCGGTCGATCTGCATGCCGGGCAGATCCAGGGCTTCTTCGATATCCCGACCGACAATCTCTATGGCGCGCCGGTGATGAGCGCGGACATCCAGGCACGGTTCGGCGGCCGTAACCTGATGGTCGTCTCGCCCGATGTCGGCGGTGTGGTGCGCGCCCGTGCGCTCGCCAAGCGGCTCGATAACGCCCCGCTCGCGATTGTCGACAAACGTCGGGAAAAGGCCGGCGAATCGGAGGTGATGAACATCATCGGCGATGTCGAAGGCCGCTTCTGCATCCTCATCGACGACATCGTCGATTCGGCGGGTACGCTGTGCAATGCTGCCGGCGCGTTGAAGGCGGCTGGTGCCGAAGATGTCGTCGCTTATTGCACCCATGGCGTATTGTCGGGCGGCGCGGTTGCGCGGGTTGAAGGCTCGCAACTCAAGGAACTGGTGATCACCGATTCGATCCAGCCGACGCCGGAGGTCAGTGCATCGGATCGCATCCGCACGCTCACCATCGCCCCCCTGCTGGGAGAGGCGATCAAGCGCATTGCCGACGAAAGCAGCGTCTCCAGCCTGTTCGATTGAGCGGGCGCTCCGTCGCTTCGCCAGCTAAACAGGTTCTTGCTTTCACAGCGGCCCCATCGCACCAGCATAAGCCATGACACTTGCTGCCGACATCGCCCTCGCCCATCGCCTTGCTGATGCTGCAGGTGCCGCGATCCGCCCATACTGGCGCGGGGACATTGGCCTCGAAAGCAAGGAGGATGCGACGCCTGTGACGCTTGCCGACCGGGCGGCGGAGGCGGCGATGCGGCAGATTCTCTCGGCCGAGCGCCCTGCCGACGGCATCATCGGTGAGGAATATGGCAATGAACGCCCCGGCGCCGCGCGGCAGTGGGTGCTTGATCCGATCGACGGCACAACCAGCTTCGTCGCCGGCCGCCCGATTTTCGGCACGCTCATCTCACTGATGCAGGATGGCTGGCCAATCCTCGGCGTCATCAACCAGCCGATCGGGGGCGAGCGCTGGATCGGTGCAGCGGGCGAAACCACCTTGTTCAACGGCCGTCCGGTGCGCGCCCGCCCGTGCCCTGACCTCAGTGAAGCGGTGCTTGGCACCACGAGTCCGCATGCTTTCTCGGCGCACGAGGGCGAGCATTTCCTCAATCTCGCGACCAAGGTGGCGCAGCGGCGCATCGTTTATGGTGGCGATTGCTACAATTACGGCCTCGTTGCCTCCGGTCATATCGACATCGTTGTCGAAGCGGGTCTCAAGCTTCACGATCTCGCCGCGCTGGTGCCGGTGATCGAAGGGGCGGGCGGCATGATGACCGACTGGAACGGGGAACCGCTGAATGCCGACAGCGAGGGCCATGTGATTGCGCTCGGTGATCCGGCCCGGCTTGAGGATGTGATGGAGGCGCTGGCGTGCGGCCATTGACCGGGCCGACCGTCATTTGTGCCGAATCGCTTGCTTTTGCCGGGGCGTCCCGCTAACCGCCCGCGTTCCGATGACACGGCCCGGCTAACATGGGCTGCCGTGGCGTGTCTTTACGGACTTCCAAGAGGAGACCCAAATGCCCAAGCTTAAGACCAAGAGCGGTGTGAAGAAGCGCTTCAAATTCACCGCGACCGGCAAGGTGAAGCACGGCGTCGCCGGCAAGCGCCACCGCCTGATCAGCCATAGCGGCAAATATATCCGTACCAACCGCGGCACCAGCGTGCTCAGCGATGCGGATGTCGGTCACGTGCGCCTCTGGGCGCCCTACGGCCTGAAGTAAGGAGCGCTGATCGATGGCACGCGTCAAACGGGGTGTAACCACCCGCGCCAAGCACAAGAATATTCTTGAGCAGGCCAAAGGCTTTTATGGCCGCCGCAAGAACACCATCCGCATTGCCCGTCAGGCTGTGGAAAAGGCCGGCCAGTACGCTTACCGCGACCGCAAGGTAAAGAAGCGCACGTTCCGTGCGCTTTGGATCCAGCGCATCAACGCAGCGGTCCGCGCCGAAGGCCTGACCTATTCGCAGTTCATGAACGGCGTGAAGCTCGCCGGCATCCAGCTCGACCGCAAGGTCATGGCGGATCTCGCGATGAACGAAGGTGCAGCATTTAGCGCGATCATCGCGCAGGCGAAGGCGGCACTTCCGAAGGCGGCGTAAGCCACGTCTTCGTAACAGTCTTCGAGACATGCGCAAATGGGCGTGGGCGGCGTTGGCCGTTCGCGCCCATTCGCTTATGGGGCGCAGGTTATGAATGATATCGACAGTCTCCGTAGTGAAACCCTTGGCGCCATCGCCGCAGCTGACAGCCTGGATGCTATCGAGGCGGTGCGCGTGGCGGCGCTTGGCAAGCAGGGCAGTATCTCCGCCCTCCTGAAAATGCTCGGCGGCATGTCGCCCGAGGAGCGGCAGGTGCAGGGGCCGTTGATCAACGGCCTGCGCGAGGCGGTGAGCGATGCCATCACGGCGCGCAAGGCGGCGCTGGAGAGCCAAGTGCTTGAAGCACGGCTTGCCTCGGAACGGATCGACCTTAGCCTGCCAGCGCCGGAGGCGCCGCGCGGCAGCGTCCACCCGGTCAGCCAGGTGATGGACGAACTGGCAGAGATTTTCGCCGACATGGGCTTTGCCGTGGCCGAAGGGCCGGAGATTGAGGACGACTGGCACAATTTCAGCGCGCTCAACATCCCGGAAACACACCCGGCCCGCGCCATGCACGATACCTTCTATATGGCTCCTCGCCCTGCCGGGGAGGCGCCGTCCGGGCCGGAAGGCCAGCGCATGCTGCTGCGCACCCACACATCGCCGGTACAGATTCGCACCATGACGAGCCAGGAACCGCCGATCCGCATTATCGCGCCGGGCCGCGTCTATCGCAGCGACAGTGACGCCACGCACACGCCGATGTTTCACCAGATCGAAGGACTGGTGATCGACCGCGGCATCCACCTCGGCCACCTCAAATGGACGCTGGAGACATTCCTGCGCGCCTTCTTCGAGCGGGACGATGTCACGCTGCGCCTGCGCCCCAGCTATTTCCCCTTCACGGAACCATCGGTGGAAGTCGACGTCGGCTACAGCATCGTCAACGGCAAGCGTGTGATCGGCGGCAGCGAAGGCTGGATGGAGGTGCTGGGCAGCGGCATGGTCCACCGCCGCGTCATCGAAGCCTGCGGTCTCGATCCCGATGAATGGCAGGGCTTCGCGTTCGGCACCGGCGTCGATCGGCTCGCGATGCTCAAATATGGAATGGACGATCTGCGCGCCTTCTTTGACGGCGATGTGCGGTGGCTGGCCCACTATGGATTCGATGCGCTGGACGTGCCGACGCTGAGCGGAGGAGTGGGCGCATGAAACTCTCCCTGTCATGGTTGAAATCGCACCTCGAAACTGACGCGACCGTTCAGCAGGTCGCCGATTGCCTCAACCGCATCGGCCTGGAGGTCGAAGGCATCGACAATCCCGCCGAACGTCTCGCCGGCTTCACGGTTGCGCGGGTGTTGACCGCCGCACCGCATCCGCAGGCGGACAAGCTGCAGGTGCTCACTGTCGATGCCGGGGATGGCAATCCGCTGCAGGTTGTCTGCGGTGCGCCCAATGCGCGTGCCGGCCTCGTCGGGGTGTTCGGTACAGAAGGGGCGACCGTGCCTGCCAATGGCATGGTGCTCAGGAAGACGGCGATCCGCGGCGTGGAATCGAACGGCATGATGTGCTCCTCGCGCGAGCTCGAGCTGGGCGATGATCATGACGGCATTATCGAGCTCGCCGCCGATGCGCCCGTGGGAACTGCCTTTGCTGACTTTGCCGGGCTCGACGATCCTGTCATCGAAGTCGCCATCACCCCGAACCGGCAGGATTGCATGGGCGTGCGCGGCATCGCCCGCGATCTGGCGGCGGCAGGCCTCGGCACGCTGAAGCCGCTGGCGGTTCCGCCGGTGGCAGCGCGATTCCCCTGCCCGACCGAAATCCGCACCGATGATCCCGAAGGCTGCCCGGCCTTTTACGGGCGCGTGATCCGCGGCGTGCGCAATGGTGCATCGCCGGCTTGGATGCAGGCGCGACTGAAGGCGGCGGGTCAGCGGCCGATCTCTGCTCTGGTCGACATCACCAACTATGTGATGCTCGACCATGGCCGGCCCAGCCATGCCTATGATCTGGCGACCCTCAAGGGGGCGGTCATGGCGCGCCGTGCGCGTGGCGGCGAAACGGTCACGGCGCTCAACGGCAAAGAGTATGCGCTCAATGCCGACATGACAGTGATCGCCGATGACAGCGCCGTGCATGACATCGCCGGCATTATGGGCGGCGAACATTCGGGCTGTTCGGACACGACCACCGATGTGCTGCTCGAAGTCGCTTACTTCAGCCCTGAGCGGATTGCCCGCACCGGGCAGGCACTGGCGCTGACGTCCGACGCGCGCAGCCGCTTTGAGCGCGGGGTCGATCCGGCATTTCTGGACGATGCGGTTGAACTGATTACCGCGCTCATCCTCGACCTCTGCGGGGGCGAGGCGAGCGAGGTGGTGCGTGCGGGCTGCCCGCCTGTCGAAGCCCGCACACTCTCCTACGATCCGGCGCTGTGCGCCAGCCTCGGCGGGATTGATGTGCCGGCGGAGCGGCAGCGTGCTATCCTCGAATCGCTCGGCTTCGGCGTCGACAGCAACTGGGCTGTGACCATCCCGAGCTGGCGCCGCGATATCGACGGCCCTGCCGACCTCGTTGAGGAAGTGGTGCGCATCGTCGGGCTCGATCACATCCCGTCCACTCCGCTGCCGCGCGTGGATGGCGTCGCCAAGCCGACAGCGACGCCGATGCAGACGGTCGAACGCAAGGTGCGTCGCACGGCTGCGGCGCGCGGTCTTCAGGAAGCGGTGACATGGTCCTTCCTCCCCGAACGCGAGGCTGATGCCTTTGGTGGCGGCGCCTGGACGCTCGCCAATCCGATCAGCGAGGACATGAAGGTGATGCGCCCGACGCTGCTCGCCGGGCTCCTCTCCGCCACGCAGCGCAACATGGATCGCGGTGCCGCATCGGTGCGATTGTTCGAGATCGGTCGGCGCTACTTCGCCGATGGCGAGCGGCTCACGGTCGGGCTGGTGCTCGCGGGTGACAAGGCCCCGCGCGGCTGGGCGAGTGGCAAGGCAGCGAAGTTCGACGCCTATGACGCCAAGGCCGAGGTGTTGGCGCTGCTCGCGGCGGCCGGTGCGCCGGTCGAGAATCTGCAGGTGATGGGTGATGCTGGCGCGCATCTGCACCCGGGCCAGTCGGCGACCCTGCGGCTCGGTCCGAAGACGGTGCTGGCAAGCTTTGGCGCATTGCATCCGGCGACCGCCAAGGCCTTTGACCTCGACGGACCGGTTGTGGTTGCTGAAATCTATCTCGATGCCATTCCCGCCAAGCGCGGCGGCAGCGGCTTCATGCGCAGCGCCTACACCCCGCCGCCGCTGCAGGCGGTGAAACGCGATTTCGCTTTCCTCGTGCCCTCAACGCTCGCGGCAGGCGATCTTGTCCGCGCGGTGAAGGGTGCCGACAAGGCGAACATCGTTGCCGCTCGCATCTTCGACCGCTTCGAGAAGGACGGGCAATTGAGCCTTGCCGTCGAGGTGACGCTCCAGCCGACCGAGAAGAGCTATGCCGAAGCCGATCTCAAGGCGATCAGCGATGCTGTGGTCGCGGCAGCGGCCAAACTGGGCGCGAGCCTGCGGGGCTGATCTCATTTCCCTGATCTGAAAGTGTCATGACCCTCAACCGCCGCACCTTTGCCATCATCGCCCATCCTGACGCGGGCAAGACCACGCTCACTGAAAAGCTGCTGATGGTGGGCGGCGCGATCCATCTGGCCGGCGAGGTGAAAGCCCGCGGCGCGGCGCGGCGGGCGCGATCGGACTGGATGAAGATCGAGCAGCAGCGCGGCATCTCCGTCACCTCGTCCGTCATGACCTTCGAGCGCGACGGCATCGTTTTCAACCTGCTCGACACGCCGGGCCACGAGGATTTCAGCGAGGACACTTATCGCACGCTGACCGCAGTCGATTCGGCGATCATGGTGCTCGACGCTGCCAAGGGTATCGAACCGCAGACGCTGAAACTGTTCGAGGTGTGCCGCCTGCGTTCGGTTCCGATCATCACCTTTATCAACAAGGTCGACCGCGAAGGGCGCGATCCATTCGAGCTGATGGACGAGGTCGCGGACCGGCTGGCGCTCGATGTGTGCCCGATGAACTGGCCGGTCGGCATGGGCGGCGAGTTTGAGGGGCTATATGACTTCGCCAGCGGGCGCCTCTCCCGCCCTGAGGGCGACAGCCGCGAGTTCCTGGGTGATGTTTCGCTGCACAGTGGCGTGACCGATCCTACGCTTGCCGACAAACTCTCCGCCGCGGCGTGCGAACGGCTTGCAGCCGAGGCCGAGCTGGCACAGGCCGGCTATCCTGAGTTCGACGGCCAAGCCTATCGCAATGGTGATCTGACGCCGGTGTGGTTCGGCTCTGCATTGAAGCAGTTCGGCATGCCCGAGCTGCTTGCCGCCATCGCCGAACATGCGCCGCCGCCGCGCCCGCAACCCAGCGACAAGGGCGAGGTGCTCCCGACGCAGGGCGACGTGACCGGCTTCGTCTTCAAGGTGCAGGCCAACATGGACCCGCAGCACCGCGACCGCATCGCCTTCATGCGGCTGGTGTCAGGCACCTTCAAACGGGGCATGAAGCTGACACCGTCGGCGCTGGGCAAGCCCATCGCCATCCATTCGCCCATCCTCTTCTTCGCGCAGGACCGCGAGATTGCCGACAGCGCCGAGCCCGGCGATATCATCGGCATCCCCAATCACGGCACGCTGCGCGTCGGTGATACGCTGTCCGAGAAGAATGACCTGCGCTTTACCGGCCTGCCCAATTTCGCCCCGGAAATCCTGCGGCGCGTCGTGCTGAAAGACCCGACCAAGACCAAGCAGCTGAGGAAGGCGCTCGATGACCTCAGCGAGGAAGGCGTCATTCAGGTTTTCACGCCCGAAATTGGCGCGCAGATGATTGTTGGTGTGGTCGGCCAGCTCCAGCTCGATGTGCTGATCAGCCGGCTTGAGGCCGAATATAAGGTCGAGGCCGCGCTCGAACCCGCGCCGTTCGATACTGCCCGCTGGATGAAGGCTGGCGAGGCCGAGCTCAAGAGCTTTGCCCAGTTCAACCGCGACAAGATGGCCCGCGACCGCGACGGCAATCCCGTGTTCCTCGCGAAATCGGCTTGGGATGTCAGCTATCAGGCGGAACGCCACCCCGACATCGTCTTTTCCGCGACGCGCGAGCGCTGATCAGTAACCGAGCGCGAGGTTGACCTGAGGTTCGACCCTGAGACCCTGATACCAGCGGTCGAGATTGTCGAGAAAGCGTTCGACCGAACGGACGAACATCTTGTCCTGCGCCCGGCCGGAGAGGTGCATGGTGATGTGGGCATTGTCTGCTGCCCACAGCGGGTCTTCGGGTGGCAGTGGCTCCGGCGATGTCACGTCGAGGAAAGCGCCAGCGATGCGTTTTTCATTGAGCGCGGCGAGCAGCGCGTCCTGATCGACCACGCTGCCGCGGGCGATGTTCACCAGCACGGCCTCCGGCTTCATCGATGCCAGTTCGGCTGCACCGATCATTCCGTCCGTCTCTGCGGTCGCCGGGACCGCGAGGATGACCCAATCAAACTCATGCAGCCGCGCACGCCATTCGTCCGGCCCCAGCACATTTTCGCCGCGCGAGCGGCGCACCACCGTGACGTCGACACCAAAAGGCTTCAGCCGTTCTTCTACCAGCTGTCCGATGGCGCCATAGCCGAGCAGTAGCGCGCGTGATCCGAACAGCTCGCGCTTCCCCGGCGAATCGATCAGCCATTCGCGGCGCTCCTGCGCGCGCACCACCTCGCGATAGCCCTTGGCGATCGTGAGCATGCCCATCACCACATATTCGGCGATGGTGATCGCGTTGATTCCGGTGCCGTTGGTGAAGGTGACCCCGCGTTCGGCCATCAGGTCGAGCGGCATGCCGTCGACTCCTGCGTAGATCGAATTCAGCCATTTCAGCTTTGGCGCGCGGCGCACTGCCTCGGCCATATCGCCCTTATTGTAGAGGTCGAACCAGCCGATCTCCGCCTCTGGCGCGAGGGCAAATAATTCCTCCGTGGTTGCGAACCAGTGCGGATCGACCCAGTCGGGCAGGCGCGGCTCCAGTGCCGGGCGGACCATGGCGGAGGCGATGAGGGTGGTTCGGGTCAAGCGGTGGCTCCCGTAAGAATCCTGTGGCCGCTCAACCCTGTGCGAAGGCGCGCCAGCAGGCAAGGGCAAGGAAGGGCAGCCCCACCAGATCGACTATCGCGATGGTGCGCAGCGCGGGCGGCGAGCCGGCCTGCCACCACAGATAGAGGAAGCTCAGCATGCTAAAGCCCACGGCGACCGAGGCGAGGCGGCGGGTGGCGGGATCGACTGCCGCCCACAGCGCGATGACGACCACAATGACGAACAGCGCGGCACGGTGCCGCATCAGCAGGAAGAGCGGCGAATCCGCGCTGACCCGGTACATCGCCGCCATCATCGCGGGCCGGAAGAAGGCTAGTGCCGGCATGGCATGGATGCCGGCGAGGACGAGCCAAAGGAAACGGTCGAGCATGACGGAAACGTAACACTTACACTTGTGTAAGCAAGCGGCTTTTTAGATGTCGACGCGCCAGTCCCAGCCCAATGGATCGCCGTCCATCACCTCGACACCGGCGGCAATGAGCTCGTCGCGCAATGTGTCGGATCGGGCAAAGTCCTTGGCAACGCGCGCCTCGCGGCGTTCGGCGAGGCGGGCTTCGATGGCCTCCGCATCGATGGTCGCGGACTTCGGGCGCACGCGCAGATCGGTGCGCGACAGTCTGCCGAGGTTGAGGCCGAGCACCCGGTCCATCTCGTGCGCGGCAGTCACCACGCATTCGGGGGCCGTGCGCTTGAGCGCCAGCAACTCGTCGAGCACGGTCAGCGCATCGGCAGTGTTGAGATCGTTGGAAACCGCAGAAACGAAACGCTCGACCAGCGCCCGCGTTACACCCTCGCGTTCCCAGCAATCGCCCGGGATTTGCGCTGGTGGCTCGCGCAGTTGATCGAGCGATTTGGCGTGCGCCATTACCATGCGCTTCAGCCGCGTCTGTGCAGCGAGCAGGCCTTCCCAGCTGAACTCCAGCTCGCTGCGATAATGCGCAGACAAGCACATCAGGCGATAGGCGAGGGGGTGGAATCCGCGATCGACCAGCGTCTGCAGGCGCAGAAACTCGCCCGACGATTTTGACATCTTGCCGCGCCGGTCGATCAGGAAATTATTGTGCATCCAGATGCCGGCGCCGCTGTGGTCGCAGTCTCCATGCGCCTGGTTCTGCGCGATTTCGCACGGGTGGTGCACCTCGCGGTGATCGATGCCGCCGGTGTGGATGTCGAACGGATGGCCGAGCAGTGCCGCCGACATGACCGAACATTCGAGGTGCCAGCCCGGCGCACCGCGGCCCCAGGGGCTGTCCCATTCCATCTGCCGTGTTTCACCGGCAGGCGTCGTCCGCCAGATCGCGAAGTCGACCGGATTGCGCTTGCCCGGTACAGGATCGATGCGGCTTTCGCCGCCATCGGTGCTGGCGCGGGCGAGGCGGCCGTAGTCAGGCACCGTCGCGGTATCGAAATAGAGGCCGCTGTCGAGTCGGTAGCAATGCTTGGCCTCGATGCTTCGCGCCCATTCGATCATTTGCGGGACATAGTCGGTCGCGCGTGGATGCTGGGGCTTGCGGATGTTGAGCCGGGCGAGATCCGATTCAAAGTCGGCCTGATAATAGGCCGCTATGTCCCACGCCGTTTTGCCTGCGGCCGCCGCCGCCTTTTCCATCTTGTCGTCACCCGCATCAGCATCCGACGTCAGGTGGCCGACATCGGTGATGTTGATGACATGGCTGAGCTTGTAGCCGTGCACGCTAAGCGTGCGGCCAAGCGTGTCGGCGAACACATAGGCGCGCATGTTGCCGATATGCTGATAGGCATAAACCGTCGGCCCGCAGGTATAGACGCGCGCCTCACCCGCATGGAGCGGGCGAAACGGTTCCAGGCTGCGGGTCAGACTGTTGAACAGCATCAGCGGCGGGGTATCGGTCATGAGCGCGCCCTTGCGTGACGCCGGGGCCAAGGTCAATCCGCCCCGATAAAGCTGACGCGAGCGGCAACTTGTCAGACGAGTCATGTTGTATCATCCTTTGACCACTGCCGGTCGAGGGGATGCGACCGGGCGAACAGCAACGGGCCGTCAGAACGCCCACCGCCCCGCTTCCTCCGGCGTCCAGCCCCGGCATGGACGAAGGAGAGTGCCATGGCCCTGCCGTTCCTGATTTTTGCATCCGCTTCCACGCAGCCGGAAATCGCCGGGGGGTCGCGCTACGGTGCGGCGCGAAACCCGATGCAGCGCGCACTGTCCGCTGGTGCGGCGCTATCCATCGCCGGCGGTATCGGCAGTGCGCTGGTGCTGGCACTGGTTGCGCCGAAGCTTGCGCCGGATGACTGGGGCACGATCATCGTGCGCCCGGTCGAAACACCGAAGATTGATCCGGTTGAGCCAACGGCAGAGCCCGAGCGCGAAGTGCGGCGCACGCTGATCACTGTGCCGGACTCGCCCTTGCCGCCGATCAGCGACACGCAGATCGAGGTGAAGATCGATGATAGGCCGGACCTTGTGCTGCCGACGCCTGACCTCGGTACAGCCCCCACCGGCGGCAGCACTCGCCTCGATCCGCCGCCCGCGCCCATATTTCGTGAGGCAACGCGCGATCCGCGTTTCGCCCGCGACTTCCAGCCAGCCTATCCCGCTGCGCGGGAGCGCGAGGGGATAGAGGGGCGCTGTCCGGTCACGGTCACCATCGCGCCGTCGGGCCGGGTGGCGTCGGTCGCCAGCAACGGCTGCAATGACAGCGCCTTCTTTGCCGCGACAGAGCGGCAGGCGCTGCGCAGCTGGCGCTTCAGCCCCGCCACGCGCGATGGCGTGCCGGTTGAATCGACACAGGACATCACCGTCACCTTCCGCATGCCGGAATAACAAGCTAGCCTCGGGCGATGGATCCTGATCTGTCGTCCGAGCCCAGCTGGGCGAACCCGCCCGAGGGCATTGCCATCCGCTTTGTCGAGGCGAACGGGATTCGTTTCGAGTTGGCTGAATGCGCGCCGGCAGGCAGCGATCATGGACGGCTGGCTCTTTGCCTCCACGGGTTCCCCGAACTGGCCTACAGCTGGCGGCACCAGATGCCGATGCTTGCGGCGCGCGGCTGGCGGGTTTGGGCACCCAACATGCGTGGCTATGGCGCAACCTCGAAGCCGGCGCACTGGCGTGACTATGCGATGGACCATCTGCTCGATGACGTCGCTGCTCTGGTCGATCTTGCCGCGCCGCGCGAGTTGATGCTGGTGGCGCATGATTGGGGTGCGATTGTCGCCTGGATGTTCGCAATCCGGAAGGTGCGCCCGCTGACCAAGTTGGTGATTATGAATGTGCCGCATCCGGCACCCGCATTGCGCGAGGCACGCCATTGGCACCAGCTGCGCAAAAGCTGGTACATCGGCTTTTTCCAACTGCCCTGGCTGCCGGAGCGTATGCTGCTCAAAGACGATGCGCGGGGTATCCGGCAAGCGTTCGTTGGCATGGCGCTGGATAAGAGCCGCTTTCCGCCCGAAGTGCTGGAAGTCTATGCGCGCGCGGCGAAGCGGCCCGGTGCGATGAAGGCCATGCTCGACTATTACCGCGCGCTCGTCCGCACCGGCGCCTTGCGCGACATAGGTGACGGGCGGGTCGATGTGCCGACCCTGATGGTGTGGGGCGAGGAAGACAGCGCGCTCGATATCCGCACCACTGACGGCACGGACCAATGGGTGAGCGATTTTGAACTGCATCGCCTGCCTCGTGTCTCGCACTGGGTGCAGCAGGAAGCGCCGGAACAGGTCAACGCCATCCTCGACGACTGGCTCAACCGGCGCGACAGTTGAGAAGGCGAGCCTCCCCCTCGCCAAGTCGCTTCGCAGACCCTATCCTTATGTCATGGCAATCTACACACCCCCCGACATAGCCGGCGGACTCAAGGACTTGTGGGATTATATCCGGCAGGACCGGCCACACCGCTGGCCCGCGCTGGGCCTTGCCATCACCGTGCCGGGGATAATCCTCTATGGCATGGCCAAATCGACCGCGCCTGAACCGGAAAAGCGCTCCATCGTCTATTTCGAAAGCTGGCCTGCCGATCGCTCGGAATTCGATGTGCGGCGTGACTGGTTGCGGCGAGGCATCGAGCAGAATGAGCAGAACCGCCGTCGCCGCCATGCTTATGGCGCGATTGGCAATGCCATCGGCCAGACCTATGACCCCAGCGTCGCCGACCGCGAGTTTGACGCTGCACGGCGGGTGATGGAACAGGCGCTCGCCGATCTCGAAGCAGCCGAAGCCGCTGGCCGTCCGTTACCGCCCCTGCCGCAGGCGGCCGGTCCGCGAGACGTGGGCGAGCAGCCTGCACCGGCCAAGTAAATCATGCCGGGGGGCGGGGATGATCAGCGCTGGATGCAAGCGGCGATTGCGCTGGCTGCGCGCAGCCGCGGGCGTTCCACGCCCAATCCCAATGTCGGTTGCCTGATCGTGAAGGATGGCCGCGTCCTTGGGCGTGGCTGGACGCAGGCGGGCGGGCGGCCCCATGCTGAAGCGATGGCGCTGGGTGCGGCTGGCAAGGCGGCTCGCGGTGCAACCGCCTATGTGACGCTCGAACCATGTGCGCATGAATCGCAGCGTGGTCCCGCCTGTGCGGATCTGCTGATCGCGGCTGGCGTCGCCCGCGTGGTCGCTGCGTTGCGCGATCCCGATCCACGTACGGATGGCAAGGGGCTCGCACGGCTTGCTGCCGCAGGGATATCTGTCAGCGATGGCGTCGGTCGCGATGCGGCGATGGAGACAATGGCAGGGTGGTGGGCGCGCGCGACGCGCGGGCGTGCCCATGTGACGCTGAAACTCGCCACCAGCCTTGATGGATGTATTGCGCTTCCCTCGGGCGAAAGCCGCTGGATTACTGGCAATCGGGCGCGGGCTTTCACCCATCTCGCGCGCTCGCGCTGCGATGCAATTCTGGTCGGGCGTGGCACATGGGAGACGGATCGGCCTGCGCTCGACGTGCGCCTTGCCGGTCTGGAATCCCGCTCGCCGCGGCGGCTCGTGCTGTCAGCCAGCGACCTGACCGATGCCGAATGCGTCGCGTCACCCAACGCCGCTGTCACACTCGACGGGGTCAACGACCTTTTCGTTGAAGGCGGGGCACAGACCGCCGCCGCCTTCCTTGCCGCCGATCTGGTCGACACCTTGATGATCCACCGTGCCCCGATCTTCATCGGCGGGGGCAGGGCGGCGCTTACCGACATCGGCCTTACCTCGCTCAATGATGCGCACGGCCGCTGGACACTCATCGACGCGCGCCAGCTTGGCAGCGACCGCATCGAGCACTACCAGCGCGTGCGAAAGGACTGATCATGTTCACCGGCATCGTCACTGACATCGGCACCATCCGCTCCGTCGACCGGCGGGGTGACCTGCGCCTCGTCATCGGCTGCAATTACGATATGGCCGGTGTCGCTATCGGCGCGTCGATCGCCTGTTCGGGCTGTTGCCTGACAGTCGTTGAAAAGGGCGCGGATTGGTTCGCGGTCGATGCCAGCGCGGAAACTCTCTCCAAGACCGCTCCGGCGATTTGGGAACCGGGCCGCCGTCTCAACCTCGAACGCGCGCTCAAGGTGGGTGACGAGCTCGGCGGACATATCGTCACCGGCCATGTCGACGGCGTCGGCCGGGTAGAGAGCATCGCTTCCGAGGGCGACTCGCACCGCGTTGCGATCCGCATCGATCACAGCCTTGCGCCCTTCATCGCGCCAAAGGGATCGGTGGCGGTCGATGGTGTCTCGCTCACCGTCAATGCGGTGGAGGATGATGCGGCAGGTACCGTGTTCCACCTCAATATCATCCCGCACACTTGGGACGTAACGACCTTCGCCGCGTTGGCCGAGGGGCAGCCTGTCAATATCGAGATCGATACGCTGGCGCGCTACCTCCAGCGGATGCAGGCAGTGATGGCCGGATAGCCAGCAATGTGACTGCTCTATTGGCGATCACATTTCGATGTGATACCGGGCCTCTATGAGCACATCCGTTATCGATCGCGTCCGCATCCTCGTCGAGGATGGCAGCGTCACCAAATCCGGCCTCGCCCGTTCGGCAGGCCTCCATGCCAACACGCTGCGCGATCTCGACAGTGCGGATTGGAATCCGACGACAGAGACGCTGCGCAAATTGGAGGAGTGGCTGGCCTATGGCTCCGATGGGTCGCCGATGGCTAGCCCTGAGGAGATCATTGACGAGGCGCGCAACGGCCGCATGTTCATCCTTGTCGATGATGAGGACCGCGAGAATGAGGGCGATCTCGTCATCCCCGCACAGATGGCGACCCCTGCCGCCATCAATTTTATGGCGACGCACGGGCGCGGCCTTGTCTGCTTGACGCTGACCCGTTCGCGGGTCGAGGCGCTCGGGCTCGAACTGATGAGCCGCAACAACGGCACACGCCACGAAACTGCTTTCACCGTCTCGATCGAGGCGCGCGAAGGCGTGACCACTGGCATTTCGGCGGCGGACCGCGCGCGCACCATTGCGGTGGCGATCGATGCCAGCCGCGGGCGAGAGGATATCGTTACCCCCGGCCATGTCTTTCCGCTGATCGCACGCGATGGCGGGGTGCTGGTGCGTGCGGGCCATACCGAAGCCTCGGTTGATATCGCACGGCTCGCGGGCCTCAATCCTTCGGGCGTGATCTGCGAAATCATGAACGAGGACGGGACGATGGCCCGTCTGGACGATCTCATCCCCTTCGCACGGCGGCACGGGCTCAAAATCGGCACTATTGCCGACCTCATTGCCTATCGCCACCGTAACGACAGTCTGGTCGAATGCGTGTCGGACGAACCCTTCACCAGCGATTATGGCGGCGACTGGCGGATCAAATCCTATCGCAACAAGACTGACGGCTCCGTCAGCCTGGTCCTGCAAAAGGGGGCGGTCGACCCTGCGGGCGTGACGCTGGTGCGCATGCATGCGCTGTCGGTATTCCACGATCTGCTCGGTGCACCGGGCGCACGCAAGCGCCGGCTGCAGCGGTCAATGGAAGCGATCGGCGAAGCGGGCGGCGGCCTCATCGTTCTTCTGATGCCGCCTCTTCCCGGCGCGCTATCACATGAACCAGCCCCCACGGGCGGCCCGGCGGGTATGGACCTGCGCACCTATGGCATCGGCGCGCAGATCCTTGCCGACCTTGGCGTGCACCGCATGGAATTGCTGACGTCTAGCCACAGCAATATCGTCGGACTCGAAGGCTATGGTCTCAGCGTCACCGGCGAACGCGCCATTCCGGGGGAGCAGAACTGATGGCCCATATCCTCATCGTTGAGGCGCGCTTCTACGAGCATTTGAACGACATGCTGCTGGCCGGTGCGCGCGCCGCGATCGAGGCGGCAGGACATAGCCACGAGACCGTGACTGTGCCCGGCGCGCTCGAGGTGCCGGGAACCATCGCGCTCGCCGATCAGGCAGGCGGCTATGATGCCTATGTCGCCATCGGCGTCGTCATTCGCGGCGAAACCTATCATTTCGAGATTGTCGCAGGCGAAAGCGCGCGCGGCATCATGGCGCTGACCATGGACGGGCTCGCCATCGGCAACGGCATCCTCACCACCGAAAATGAGGCGCAAGCCATCCGCCGGGCGGACCCGGCCCAACTCGACAAGGGCGGCGGCGCGGCCGAAGCGGCGCTGGCGATGCTGGCGCTGAAGAAACGGTTTGGCGGGTGAAACGCCTGCGCCTCCTCGCCGTGCTGCTTGCCCTGTCGCTGATGGTGGGGGAGGCGTGGCGAAGCTGGGGCGCGGGAAGGCCGGCCTATGCCTGGCTGGATGACCAGATCATGGGTGCGATGCTGCTCGCCGGGGCATGGGCGATGGCGCGCGACACGCTCGCCCGTCGCGCCTTTTTTGCTGCAGGCTGGGGCGTCAATGCCGGGATGCTCTACGGAAGTTTCTTCGGCAAGCTGTTCGAGCCTGCGCGCACCAACGCGGGCAATTTCGATCTCGTCCTGCTGACGTGGCTTGTCGGCCTTGCCTTTGCGGTCTCGATCGCGGGGATGATATTGACCATCACGCTGCCTCAGCAGCGGGAGGGATTGCGATGATCGACGGGCCGGTGCTGTTCACCGAGCGGCTGATGCTGCGCGTGCCGATGGCGGAGGATCTCGACGGTTTTGCCGAATTCGCCGCCGATGAGGAAACGATGCGCCATCTCGGCGGTGTGAAGACACGCTCCGAAGTGTGGCGCGGGCTGTGCGAGCTGCGCGGGGCCTGGGCGATCCGCGGCTATTCCATGTTCTCGGTGATCGAGCGCGCCACTGGCCGATGGGTCGGCAGGCTCGGCCCCTGGCAGCCTGAAGGCTGGCCAGGGACTGAAGTTGGATGGGGGGTGCACCCGGCCTTTGCGGGCAAGGGCTATGCCTATGAGGCGACAATCGCGGCCATGGACTATTGTGTCGACGTGCTCGGGTGGAGCGACATCTGCCACGCTATCGCGCCGGACAATCGCCGCTCGATCGCGCTCGCCAAGCGGCTCGGCTCCGTCAATCGTGGTACGACGCGGCTGCCGCCACCCTATCACGAATTTCCGGTCGATAACTGGGGCCAGTCCGCAGCGGACTGGCGCACCCGCCGTGCAGCTCAGGCTGCTTCGGCCCCGGCCAGCGTCGGATAGTCAGTGTAGCCTTCTGCGCCCGCGCTGTACCATGTGCGGTAATTGTCGGGTGTCAGTTCAGCATCCACGCGTAGCCGTTCAACCAGATCCGGATTGGAGATGTAAGGACGTCCAAAGCTGATCGCGTCGGCAAGGCCAGAGCTCACATCTTCGCTCGCGCTGGCAAGACGATATTCCTGGTTGAGCACCAGCGGATTGGTGAAGATCTTTCGGATTTCGGGGCTGATGCGCGGCACGTCCGTCTTGCCGAAATCGCCGAACTCCTTCTGCTCGCGCAGTTCCAAGAAGGCGATGTCGTGACGCTGAAGCGCAGCGGCAGCGGCGGTGAACAGCGCCACCGGATCGCTATCATTGCATCCTTGCGTTTCGCCATTGGGTGACAGGCGAACCGAGGTGCGGCCTGCCCCGACTTCTGCAACAATCGCGCCGGTCACCTCATCAAGCAACCGGATTCGGTTGGCGATCGGCCCGCCATAATCATCGTCGCGCAGATTGGCATTGTCGCGCAGGAACTGGTCGATGAGATAGCCGTTTGCGGCGTGCAGCTGCACCCCGTCGAACCCGGCGGTGATCGCATTGCGCGCCGCCTTGGCATAGGTTTCGATGATGCGCGGGATTTCGTCGAGCCGCAGGGCGCGGGCCTGCTCATAGGGCTTCTTGCCGCTCGCGGTGTGGGCAAAGCCCGGCGCGGTCGTGGCCGAGGAGGACACCGGCGGTTCACCGCCAAGGAAATCGGGGTGGACGAGGCGGCCCATGTGCCAGAGCTGGAGGATGATACGGCCACCGGCGTCATGCACGGCTGCGGTCACAGGCTTCCACGCTTCGACCTGCGCCTCGCTCCAGATGCCCGGCGCGGATGGCCAACCCAGCCCTTCCTGGCTGATGCCTGTCGCTTCGGCAATGATCAGGCCGGCGCTTGCCCGCTGCGCATAGTAATCCGCCTTGAGCCCGGTGATTGGCACATGACCGTCGACGCTGCGGCCGCGTGTCAGCGGCGCCATCAGGATGCGATTGGGGGCGGCGATATCGCCGAGCTGAATAGGATCGAACAGGCTGGCCATGGAACGGCTTCTCCTTGTGCTCTGGAATGAACCAGCTAGGGCGCACCCATGGGCGATGCAACAGATTCGGTTGCGAAGGAAAACTTGTCAGGGGCCAAGGTGTCGCTGACCTGGGCCTTTGTCGCACTGATTGCCGGTAATGCCGCGCTGGCGAGTGGCCCGCTTTTCGTCCGCCTTGCCGATGTGGGGCCGGTCGCTGCAGGATTCTGGCGGCTCGCGCTGGCGCTCCCCTTTCTGATGCTGTTGGCGATGCGGCAGGGCGGCTTTGCTGGATTGCGCGGCCAGCCCGGCGCGCTCTGGTTGGCGATTGCCGGCGGGACATTTTTCGCCGCGGACCTGGCTGCGTGGCACATCGGTATCGGCATGACGAAAATGGCCAATGCGACGCTGTTCGGGAATGCCGCCAGCCTGATCATGGCGGCGGTCACGCTGGTTATTGCCCGCCGATTGCCCAGCGGAGCGGAGGCTCTGGCCCTGCTGCTCGCCTTTGCCGGCGCGCTACTCCTGCTGCGATCGAGCGGCGAGCAGGGCGAAGCGCGGCTCATCGGCGATCTTCTCTGCCTGCTCGCGGGGGTGCTCTATGCGGGCTACATGCTGTCGATGCAGCGCGCTCGGGGCGTGCTGGCGAGCTGGCCGACGCTGGCTTTGTCGACGGCGGCCGGCGTGATCCCGTTGCTGCTGTTTGCGCTGGCGCTGGGTGAACAGATCATGCCGGGCAATTGGGGGCCGGTCGTTGCGCTCGCATTCACCAGCCAGCTCATCGGGCAGGGATTGATCATTTATGCGCTGCCGCATTTCTCGGCACTGGTTGTCGGGCTGACCCTGCTCACCCAGCCCGCGCTCGCGGCGATGATTGGCTGGCTGGTCTATGATGAGCGACTGACTGCCCTTGACCTCACCGGCGGCGTGATGCTGGCTGCGGCGCTGGTGCTGGTGCGTTTGCCATCGCGCGCCAAGCCTTCGACAAGCGCGTGATGACATCCTATATTGCGACCATGGCCGAAACTCTCCCCCTGGACCCCACTCTGGACGAAATCCGCGCCGCGTTGATTGCCGATGTTGCGGCCAATGCTGCGTTCGATGGCTGGGGCGAGGCTGCAGTGCGCATGGCGGCTGAGGCAGAGGGCATTGATGCCGATCTTGCGCGACTCGCCTTTACGGGTGGCGCGGTCGAGATGATCGACACCTGGTTCGCGCATATCGACGCCGAAATGGCCAGTCGATTGCCGCCTGAGCAGCTGGGGGCAATGAAGATTCGCGAGCGCATCACCGCGCTGGTCGAGGCGAGGCTAGACATCATCGCGCCCGACCGTGAGTCGCTGCGTCGGGCGCTCGCCATTCTCGCTATGCCGCAGAACCTGCCACGCGCCGCGAAGCTCGGCTGGCGTGCCGCCGATGCCATGTGGCGGCTTGCCGGGGACACGGCGACAGATTTCAACCACTATAGCAAGCGCATGACGCTTTCTGCCGTTTATGGATCGACCATGGCGGTGTTCCTTGATGACGAGAGTGAGGATCATGCCGACACCCGCGCGTTCCTCGCGCGGCGAATCGACGGCGTGATGCGGTTCGAAAAGTGGAAGGCGGGCCTGAAGGGGCGGGGTGATCATCGCCCGAGCCTGTCACGCTTTATCGGACGGTTGCGCTACCCGACCAACTGACCGTTGCAGCAATGCCGCGCGATGCCGCTGGCCTGCCTTCATGGTTGGCTATCTGTTCGCGCTCGCCTATGTCGCGGCTGGGGCGACCTATTGGGTCGCGGTCGCATTCGGACTGGGATAGGGTTTTTCAATGGCAGGCAGCGTCAACAAGGTCATCCTGATCGGCAATCTGGGGGCCGATCCTGAAGTGAAGGGCTTTCAGAACGGCGGCAAGATTGCGAACCTGCGCATCGCCACGTCCGAAAACTGGAAGGACCGCGCCACCGGCGAGCGCAAAGAGCGCACCGAATGGCACAATGTTGTCATCCAGTCCGAAGGGCTGGTCGGCGTGGTTGAACGCTATCTGCGCAAGGGCAGCAAAATATATATCGAAGGCCAGCTGCGGACCCGCAAATGGCAGGATCGTGACGGCAATGACCGTTACACCACCGAGGTCAGTGTCGGCGGTATGGGCGGCGTCCTGACCATGCTGGACGGCGCGCAAGGCGGCGGTTCGGGTGGCGCTGGTCGCTCCTCGGGCGACAGCTATGGCGGCGGCGCTGGCGGATCTGACTGGGGCGGCGGTAATGACTTCGGCGGCGGTGCGGGTGGAAGCGCCCGTTCAGGCGGCGGATCGCCTTTCGCTGACGATCTCGACGACGAAGTGCCTTTCTGAGAATCGGCGTAGGCGCTGACCGCAGCTGAAGCCTCTCTGCGGTTGGGCGTCGGGCGGGAGTGATTGCCTATTCAGGCTGTTGCTTGCTTAGGCGCTCGCGCAAGCCGGCCAGGGCGCCGAAGCTGCCTGCTTCTTCTTCACTGAGGACGCCCTTGGCTTTCAGGAACGCCTCTGCGTCGTCGCTGCGCGGCCAAGGGTCGAGAGCGAGCGCGAAGGTCTCGGCAACGATTTCTGCCGGATCGAAGCGGCCGCCGGCTGGATAGGTCTCCACGTCGAGATCAGCGCTGCCCAGTTCAATCTCTTCCGTATCGCCTGCCTGACCTTCTGGAACCAAGGTGATGTCCAGCGGCGCGCGGACCTGTGCGGGCACGGGTTTGCCGGTCGCGACACAGGACTGGACGGCGTTGCCACTGACTTCACCGGTCAAGCGAATCCGTTCCCCATCCACAGCGATTTCGATGCGCGCTTCGAGCCTGTCGATCGCCGGAAGGGCAAAGCGCGTTGCAAGCGCTGTGCGTTCGGCTTCGTCGGCGATCAGCAGGAGGGGGCTTGTTTGACGCTTGGCCTCGGCCAGCGTCATGGCGCGTGCGAATTCGGTCATTGCGGAAGGTCAGGCAGGGTTCCACCAAGGATCCCATCTGTCCCGGCCGCGTCGAGCGCAGCGGCCCAGGCCGACATCCGGCCCGCCGCCTTTGCAGCAGAATCGCCCGGGTCTTGGCCCTGCCACAGGTTTCGGATTAGCGCCGCCTGTATTGCATCAACATCCTTGCCCGCTTCGCGATAGGCACCAAGTCGTCCGCCGAGTGCTGCCATCATCCGGCCGATATGCTTGCCGACAATCATGTCGCCGATACCGATCTGGCGTAGCTGCCCGTCCATGTCATCGACGAACAATTCAGCAAGATGGACCGAGGGCTGGCGCCCTTCCTCATCACGTTCAAGCCGGATCATGACCAGCGAAAGCAGTGCGGCGAGCATGTCAAACCGACCATCGAGTGTGTCTGGCACACCATCCAGATACCAGACAGGCGCGCGCGCCCGCGCGACCGTAGCAGCATAGAGCGGGCGATAGGGATCGCGGGGGTCGGCCTTCGGCCCGAACAGACGCTGGAAGAGGTTCATGTCGGCGCAGATAGGGGCAGCAACGACAACAGGAAAGGTCTGAGCGGCACAATCCCGCTACCGGCCCTTGTGCAGCCTCGCCCGCTTGCCCTAAGACTGCGGCCCTTGGCGGCATTGCGCCGCCCGATAAAGGGAATGCTATCCAATGCGCTTCACCCGCGCCGCCGCTCTTGCCCTTGCGGGTACTGCCGCAATTGCCACTGCCGGCTGCACCCAGCTGCGCAGCCATGAAGGCTATATCGCTGATCAAGTGCTGCTTGATTCGGTGACGGCAGGGATCGACAATCGGGAATCGGTGGAGCGCACATTGGGACGCCCGACGTTTGCCAGCCAGTTCGGGACGGTGGACGGTCGCGGGGCGATCGTCACGCCCGAGCAGGCGACCGAATGGTATTATGTGTCCCGGTCGATGCGCTCGCCGCCTTTTGCGCGGCCGCGCCCAACGGAGCAGATGATGATCCGGGTGCGCTTTGACGCACTCGGCAATGTTGTTTCGGTCGATCGCACAGGTCTGGAAACGGTCGCGCGGATCAGTCCTGAATCGGACAAGACACCGACATTGGGCCGCGAGCGCAGCTTCTTTGAGGAGCTGTTCGGCAATATCGGAACCGTTGGCGCGCCCGGCGCTGGTGGTGGCGGCGCGGGCGGACGCTAAGCTGCTCAGCTAACTGGCGATCCCACCGGCCGCCAGTACTGCCAGCGTCACCAGTTCGCTCGCCGCCGCGGTCATCGGTGCGATCTGTACCGGCTTTTCCATGCCGACCAGCATTGGGCCAATCACGCTGTCGCCGCCCAGTTCGCGCAGCAATTTCGCTGAGAGATTGGCTGACTGGAGGCCCGGCATCACAAGCACATTGGCGGGGCCGGAAAGGCGCGCGAACGGATATTTTGCCAGCATCCGCATGTTGAGCGCGACGTCTGGCGCCATTTCCCCCTCATATTCGAACTCGGCGCCTTGCTCGTCGAGGATGGCGACCGCGTCGCGGATATTTTCGAGCCAATTGCCAGGCGGGTTGCCGAAGGTTGAATAGGAAAGAAAGGCAACGCGGGGTTCATGCCCCATTTTCCTGGCGACAGCTGCCGTTTCGCGGGCGATCTGGGCCAGCATTTCAGCAGACGGTCGCTCATTGACCGTGGTGTCGGCCATGAAGACAGTGTGATGCTGCCCGACTAGGACATGAATGCCGAACGGTGTCCGCCCTGGCGCCGGATCGATCACGCGGCGCACCTCACGCATCGTCTGTGCATAGGTTCGTGTGACACCAGTCAGCATGGCATCAGCCACGCCGAGTTCGACCAGCAGCGAGCCGAAGATGTTGCGGTCTTGATTGACCATCCGCTCGCAGTCGCGGCGAAGATAGCCGCGCCGCTGCAGGCGGGCGTAGAGCTTTTCGGTCATCGCCTCGACCAGCGGGGAATGCTTGCTGTTGTGCAGTTCGAAACTGTCGGGATCGGTTACCCCAAGATTGCGCAGCCGCTCGCGGACGCTGTCGCGCCCGACCAGCACTGGCACGCCATAGCCCCCGTCGCGGAACATGATGGCGGCGCGCAGAACCACTTCCTCTTCGGCCTCGGCAAACACCACGCGGCGCGGATTCTGGCGCGCTGCCTCATAGGCGAGTGTCAGCACCGATGTCGTCGGGTTGAGGCGGGCGCGCAGCGATTGGCGATAGACATCGAAATCCTCGATGCTGCGCTGTGCGACGCCCGATTCCATGGCAGCCTTGGCAACGGCTGTTGGCACGACTTCCATAAGTCGCGGGTCGAACGGCGCGGGAATGATATATTCGGCGCCAAAACTTGCGGCCCGCCCACCATAGGCCGCTGCCACTTCCTCTGGCACTGCTTCGCGCGCCAGTTCGGCAATGGCATTGGCGGCGGCAATCTTCATCGCATCATTGATGGTCGTCGCCCGCACGTCGAGGGCGCCGCGGAAGATGAAGGGGAAGCCGAGGACATTGTTGACCTGATTGGGATAGTCAGACCGGCCGGTGGCGATGATCGCATCGGGCCGCGCCGCCTTGGCTTCGGGAGGCGTGATCTCGGGATCGGGATTCGCCATGGCAAAGATGATCGGCGCGGGCGCCATATCCTTCACCATTTCGCCCTTGAGTGCGCCAGCGGCGCTGAGGCCGAGGAACACATCCGCGCCTACCAGGGCATCAGTCAGCGTCCGTGCCTCTGTTTTCACCGCATGGGCGGATTTCCACTGGTCCATTCCCTCGGTGCGACCCTGATAGATGACACCCTTGCGGTCGCACATCAGCACATTGTTGTGCCGAACACCCATCGCCTTGATCAATTCGGTGCATGCGATGGCGGCGGCGCCCGCTCCGTTCACCACCACCTTTACGTCAGCGAGATCGCGTCCGGTGATAAGGCAGGCGTTGATGAGTCCAGCCGCCGTGATGATTGCGGTGCCATGCTGGTCGTCATGGAACACCGGAATGTTCATCCGTTCTTTCAGCGCGGCTTCAATGATGAAGCAATTCGGTGCGGCAATATCCTCGAGGTTGATGCCGCCAAAGCTGGGCTCGAGCAGAGCCACGGCATCGATGAACGCCTGTGGATCCTCAGTATCGACCTCGAGATCGATCGAATCGACGTCCGCAAAGCGTTTGAAGAGGACTGCCTTGCCTTCCATCACAGGCTTGGCAGCGAGCGCGCCAAGATTGCCGAGGCCAAGGATGGCGGTGCCGTTGGAAATGACGGCAACCAAATTGCCCTTGGCCGTGAAATCATAGGCTGCGGCCGGATCGTCGGCGATCGCGCGCACCGGCACAGCGACGCCCGGTGAATAGGCGAGTGAAAGGTCGCGCTGGGTCGCCATCGGCTTGGAGGCGATGATCTCGATTTTCCCGGGGCGTCCATGCGCATGATAGAGCAATGCCTCGCGGTCCGAGAATTGCACCCTGCTCTCGCTCATCATCTGCCCCTGTTGATTGCCGATGCTGAATGCCTAGCCGGATTTCCTCGACCGCGCCAACGGCTTTGATGTGATCGCCTGCCTCTTGCCTCGGCGCGCGGCTGGGTTAGGGCTGCGTTATGGCCGATGCCGATCGAACCTCCGCCGCGAGCGCAGCGATGACGCCGATGATGGTGCAATATCATGCGCTCAAGGCAGAAGCTGGCGATTGCCTGCTGTTCTACCGCATGGGTGATTTCTTCGAGCTTTTTTTCGAGGATGCGAAGGCGGCTGCCGCGACGCTCGATATCGCGCTGACAACCCGCGGTGATCATGGCGGCGTGCCGGTGCCGATGTGCGGTGTTCCGGTGCATGCCGCCGAAAACTATCTCGCCCGTCTGATCCGTGCCGGGCATCGCGTGGCGATTGCCGAACAGGTGGAGACCCCCGAACAGGCCAAGAAACGCGGTGGATCCAAGGCGCTGGTCGCGCGCGCCATTGTCCGCTTTGTCACCGCCGGCACTTTGACAGAGGAAGCCCTGCTCGACAGCAAGGCCTCCAACTGGCTGGTGGCCTTGGCGGAGGCGGCGGGGGAGCTGGCCTTTGCTGCGGTCGATGTCTCGACCGGCCTGTTCGAGCTGGGCGGGCTGACCGACGGTGTGGCTGCAGAGCTTGCCCGGCTCTCGCCCTCTGAAGTGTTATGCGCGGAAGGCGCGCCGTTTGCGGCCGAGGTTCCAGCGGACCTTATCCACCATCGCCCACGCGGCGATTTCGACAGTATCCGGGGGGCGGCCAGACTTGGTGCGCTTTATGGCGTTGCCACGCTTGACGGGTTCGGGGATTTTTCGCGTGCTGAGCTGGCTGCGGCTGGAGCGCTGGTCGCCTGGCTCGACCGCGCCGGTGCAGGCCAACTGCCTTGGTTGCAGCGCCCACAGCGGCGCGAGGCGCGCGGCCACATGCTGATCGATGCGGCGACGCGCGAGAGTCTGGAAATCACGCGTAGCCAGTCAGGCGAGCGCAAAGGCAGCCTGCTCGCCGAGGTCGACCGCACGGTGACTGGAGGTGGAGCGCGTCTGCTCGCCGCCGACCTTGCTGCACCGCTTTGCGATCGTGCGGCCATCCTTGAGCGTCATGATCTGGTCGACTGGTTCGTGCGCGAAGAGGGCTGGCGGCACCATGTGCGCGAGGCGCTGGCTGCGATGCCGGACATTGCTCGCGCCCTGGGCCGCGTCGTTGCAGGGCGGGGCAGCCCGCGCGATCTGGGGAGCTTGCGTGACGGCCTTGGCGGCGCACGGGCATTGCGGGAAGCTTTCGGCAGAGCGACGCCGCCGCCGTTGCTGGCAAGAATGCTTCCTGCTCTGGACGGGCATGGTGCACTGGTTGACGAGTTGGTGCGCGCTCTGGTGCCCACCCCGCCCACCGAAAGCGCATCGGGCGGCTATATCGCAACCGGCTATGATGCTGCGCTCGATGCTTTGCGGGACACTGCAGCTGGGGGCAGGCGGGCCATTGCCGCGCTCGAAGCACGCTACCGCGAAACAACTGGCATCGCGTCTTTGAAGGTCCGCCATAATGCCGTGCTCGGTTATCATGTTGAGGTGACGGCACGTCACGCCGATGCCCTGATGGCAGCGGATTCGGGCTTTACGCATCGTCAGACGCTTGCCGGAGTCGTGCGGTTCAATTCACCCGAGCTGGCGAATGAGGCGGCGCAGGTGGTGCAGGCTGGTGCGCACGCCCTGGCTGCGGAGAGCGCGCATCTGGAAGCGCTGTTGGCGCTCGTGATGGAGAGGGCTGACGCGATTGCAGCCAGCGCGGCGGTGCTGGCGCGGATCGATGTGGCGGCAGCGCTTGCTGTCCGGGCTGTCGACGGCGGCTGGTGCCGGCCGGAGATTGTTGAAGAACCCTGCCTGTCTGTGACCGGAGGCCGCCACCCGGTGGTCGAGGCAGCGCTTGCTGCCGGCGGCAAGGACAGATTTGTTGCCAATGATTGCCTGCTCGCGCCCGAAGACCGGCTGTGGCTGGTTACAGGCCCCAACATGGGCGGCAAATCGACTTTCCTGCGCCAGAATGCCCTTATCGTCCTGCTCGCGCAGGCAGGTGGTTTTGTGCCGGCAAGGCAGGTTCGACTTGGCCTCGTCGACCGGCTGTTCAGTCGCGTCGGAGCGTCAGATAATCTGGCGCGTGGGCGATCGACATTCATGGTCGAGATGGTCGAGACTGCGGCGATCCTGGCGCAGGCGACCGATCGCAGTTTCGTGATCCTCGATGAGGTCGGACGTGGCACCTCTACCTATGACGGGCTGGCGCTTGCCTGGGCGATTGCCGAGGCGGTGCATGACACGAATCGGTGCCGCTGCCTCTTTGCGACCCATTACCACGAGCTCACCCGCCTTGCCGAACGGCTCGATGCCCTGTCACTTCACCATGTTCGCGCCCGCGAATGGAAAGGCGATCTGGTGCTGCTCCACGAGGTTTCCGAAGGTCCAGCTGATCGCAGCTATGGCCTTGCCGTCGCACGGCTGGCGGGACTGCCACCCGCGGTGGTGACGCGGGCCAAGGCGGTGCTGGCAAAACTGGAAGCCGGGCGTGCTGCGACGGGAGGGTTGGCCGCAGGGCTGGATGATCTGCCGCTGTTCGCTGCCATCAGCCAAGAGGCCGAGGTGACTTCAGATCCGCTGCATGAGGCGATCACTGCCCTTGATGCAGACGCGCTGACGCCGCGTGAGGCGCTGGAAGCGATTTATCGTCTCAAGGCGCTAGCGGGCCGGGCCGATGAGGCCTAGCTAGAGTCTATGGCAGACCGCTTGGCCTCCCTCGCCGACCGTCGCGCGATCATCGACCGCCGCACCATCGCTGACGTGCTGGAGGAACTGGGCACCAGCGGCCGCGGCCTCGCCGACAAGCGCGCGGCGCTGGCGGTCATCCTGCGCTCGGCGCTTGATAGCGGGCGTGCGGAGATTGCCCGCAGGTTGGAGACGCACCCATCGCGCGGGCGTGAAGCCTGTCAGGCCCAGGCCTTCCTGATCGACCAGATCATCCGTCTGCTTCACGATTTTACTGTCCAGCACCTTTATCCAAGCGGCAACCGAACCTCCGGTGAACGTCTCGTGCTGATTGCTGTTGGCGGGTACGGGCGGGCCGAAATGGCGCCGCACAGCGATATCGACATCGGTTTTCTGACGCCCTTCAAGCAGACCGCCTGGGTCGAGCAGGTCATCGAATCCATGCTCTACACGCTGTGGGATCTGCGCCTCAAAGTTGGGCACAGCTCCCGTTCGCTCGATGAGATGGTGCGCATGGCGCGCAGCGACCTTTCGATCCGCACCGCCATTCTTGAGGCGCGATATATCTGGGGCGACCGGGCGCTTTACGAGGAGGCATCGGCGCGCTTCGCTGCGGAGGTCGTCGCCGGAACCGAAAAGGCGTTCGTTTCCGAAAAGCTCGCCGAACGCGACGACCGGCACCGGCGCATGGGCGATAGTCGCTATGTCGTTGAGCCCAATGTGAAGGAAGGGAAGGGCGGCCTTCGCGATCTCCACACCCTGTTCTGGATTGGCAAATATCTCCACAAGGTGCGCGATGCGCGCGATCTGGTCGATGCAGGATTGCTGACGCGCGGGGAGCTTCGTCATTTCGAACGGGCGGAGAATTTTCTGCTCGCCGTGCGCTGCCATCTCCATATCCTCGCCGGTCGCGCTGAGGACCGGCTGACATTCGACGTGCAGCGCGAAATCGCTGAGCGGATGCGCTTTGCCGACCGGCCCGGCAAGTCAGCGGTCGAACGCTTCATGCAGCTCTATTTTCTGCATGCGAAAACCGTGGGCGACGTGACCGGCGTGTTCCTTGCCCACCTTGATGACCAGCTTGCGAAATCCGGGCGGCGTTACTTGCCGAGCTTTGTCACTCGCCAGCGCAAGGTCGACGGCTGGCCTATCGATCGCGGACGGTTGGCATTGCCGGCCGACAACTGGTTCGAAGAGGATCCGGTTCGTCTGATCGAGATGTTTGCTGTGGCTGATCGCCATGGTCTTGAAATCCACCCTGCAGCGATGCTCGCGGCGCGGCGTGATGCGAAGCTGATTGATGCAGGCGTCCGCCGCGATGAGCGTGCCAATGCGCTGTTCATGGATGTCCTCACATCCCCGCGCGATCCCGAGACTGTGCTGCGCTGGATGAATGAGGCGAGCGTGTTCGGCCGCTTCGTTCCGGACTTCGGTCGCGTCGTCGCGCAGATGCAGTTTGACATGTATCATCATTATACGGTCGACGAGCACAGCATCCGCGCCATCGGACTGCTCGCGCGGATCGAGCGCGGCGAGCTCAAGGGCGATCATCCGTTGGCAACCGCCATCCTCGGCCAAATCAACTCCCGGCGTGTTCTTTATGTCGCGGTGCTGCTGCATGATATCGCCAAGGGTCGTGGCGGCGATCACAGCGTGCTCGGCGCGCTGGTGGCGGAGCGGCTGTGCCCGCGCCTCGGCCTCACGCCAGCCGAGACAGAGACCGTGGCCTGGCTGGTGCGGCATCACCTGCTGATGTCCGCCACTGCCTTCAAGCGTGATTTGGCCGACTTCAAGACCATCCTCGATTTCGCCAGTGTGGTGCAGAGTCCGGAGCGGCTGCGGCTGTTAGTCGCACTGACCGTTGTTGATATCCGAGCGGTGGGCCCGGGCGTGTGGAATGGCTGGAAACGCCAGCTCCTCTCCGACTTGTTCGACGCTGCAGAGGAAGTGCTGCGGCTCGGCCACAAGCAACGCGGCCGCGAAACCCGCATCCTAGAGAAGAAAGAGGCGGTTGCCGGTCTGCTCAAGCTCGACGATGCGGCCTTCGATGCAGTTGCCCGGCGCATGCCTGATAGTTTCTGGATTGCTGAACCGGCTGAAGTCGCTGCGCGCAACATCGCGCTGATCGGTGGCGGCATGCAGAATGGCCTTGCCATTGATGCCGAATATGATGCCGACCGGCAGGCGACGCTGGTTTCGGTGCACGCCGTTGACCATCCGGGCCTGTTTTTCCGCATTGCCGGCGGCATTCATCTTGCCGGCGGCAACATTATTGATGCGCGCATCCACACGACGCGTGACGGCCTCGCCATCGACAATTTCCTGGTGCAGGATCCGCTCGGGCGGCCCTTTGCCGAAGAAGCCCAGCTTATCCGCCTTCGCCAGGCCATCGCCGATGCCCTCGCCAACCGGACGGCTCTGGCCGAGCGACTGGTGGGCCGCCCTCTGGCGCGGACCCGGGCGGAGGCCTTCCGCGTCGAGCCTTCGGTGCTGATCGATAATCGCGCATCGAACCGCTTCACGGTCATCGAGATCAATGCGCAGGATCGACCAGCGCTACTCAACCGTCTTGCCTATGCGCTGTTCCAGTCGAAAGTGACGCTGCACAGCGCGCACGTTGCCACCTATGGCGAGCGTGCCGTCGACACATTTTATGTGACCGACCTGCTCGGCACCAAGATTGAAAACAAGACGCGGCTCAAAGCGCTCGAAAAGCGGTTGCTGGAGGCTGCGGCCGGCACGCCCTTTGCCGGCGCCCGCGCAGCTTAGCGTTCGGCCGGCATCCGATTCTGGCCCGGCTCTAATATCGCCGCAGTTTCAATGAGGTCGAGCGCGCGCCGGGCATCATGAAGGCGCCGGGCATCGGCGATCCATGCCGCGACACGCGGTTCAGCGGCGCCGGGTAGTTCGCTGACCTCAACAATTGCATCGTCGATGCGATTACCTTCGAGCGCACGACGCGCTCGCGCGAAACGCTCGTTCGGCAGCGTCGACGGTGCTTCGCTTCGGCGCAGTATGACCATCGACGAAAGGTTGTTGCCGATTCGCGTCAACCAACCTGAACCGGCATCAGCCATCGCGACGGTTTCGAGAGCGTCGAGACGGGCGAGCAGCGCTTCATTGGTCACCGGCATGGCCGATACCGCCAGGATCGAGCTCACAGCATTGGGTTGTGTCTCGCCAAAACGAAGCCTGAGTTGCGCCTCCAGCCCACCCAGCGGAAAGCCGCGTTCGATTGCGCGGCGCGCGGCAAAGGCGACCAGAAGGGCTTCGGCGCGCGCCGCATTGCCCGATGCGCTTTCTGTAGCCAGCATGAGACGCGACAGACGGTCTTCGAGCTGGCCGACCCGCGCTGCCATAGCGCCGGCTTCACCAGCTGTGAGAGGAGTGGTGGGAACAGGCGCAACCGGCGCAACCTGTGGCGGCGCGACGGTCAAGGCTGGTGCTGGCGCCGATGCTGGTGCGTCGGCAGGGGCCGCTGTGCCCAGCAGCCTTTCCTGCCATTTCAGGGCGACCCACCCACCGCCGATGGCCCCGAGCAGCAGCGTCAGGATCAGGGCGATACTGGTCAACCGCCATCGCGAGCGGCGGCGAATGTCGATTGTTTCGGGATGGATGACCGGCTGTGCCGTCGTCTGACCACTGATCGTTTCGTTCATCGGCGAAAACTTCGCTCCGGCTGATGTTCTGGTGGATGTTACTGGCACAGCTGCGCAGTAACCGCCACCATCTCTGCGTCGGTCGGGCTGGAGGCGATGCGCACGCATTGCCATCCATCCCCGGCTGCGTTCGCAACCTCCGCACTGATGGCGACGAGTGTGAACGTGCCCCTGTGATCACAAACCAGTCCGGCAATACGCCGGGCGGCGCGAACGCTGTGGAGGAGAATGATGCCCCTTGTTCCAAATCGATCGGGCAACACCGACGTTTCTGCCATCCGATAGACAGGCACGGGCGTGACAGTGAGGCCTGCATGCGCCGGGGGTGTTGTCCGCGCTTCCCCGCATAGCCAGAGGATGCGACCCTTCGCACCTTCCAGCAACTCGGCGACGCCGCCATTACCTACCCGGCTCACCGCCAAGCCCGCGTCATGGGCGGCCGATGCCGTGGTGGCGCCCACCGCCCAAAGCGGCAGCTGGCCATAGCAAGCAAGCTCCTGTCCGGCATGGCGCTGTGCGTTGGCGCTGGTCAGCATCAGGGCATCGAAATTGTCGGAAGGCGGAGCTGTCCATGGCAGCGGTTCACCCTGAAACAGCGGCACGCTGTGCGCTGGCAACCCCTGAGCCGCGAGCCGGCGCATTGTTGCGTTATTGCCGGGCTCCGGCCGAACGACCCAAATGGGGGGCGTACTCACCCGGCAAACAGCGCCCGCACTGTCGGCGGCGCGGCGTCGAGCAGGCGGCGCGCGAGTGTCGTCGGCGTAATGCCTTCGCCGATAATCCCCTCGTCAGCCACCGACTGGCTGCCGTCCATCGCCAGCAGTTCGGCCCTCAGATACATGGCCCCGTCTGGCTTGATCGTAGCGAGCGCTGCAACCGGGGACCGACAATCGGCACCAAGCTCTGCCAGCAATTCGCGTTCGGCTTCGACGCAGCGGTGGGTATGGTCATGGTTGATCGCGGAAACGAGAGCACGAACATTTGCATTCTCCGCCAACACTTCGATACCGACTGCGCCCTGCGATGGCGCAGGCAGCATCACGCTGTCGGCAATCGCGACCCCGGTGTCATGCATGCCGAGCCGGTCGAGACCGGCCGCAGCGAGCATGGTGGCATCTGCTTCGCCTGCCTCGATCTTGCCGAGGCGCGTTCCGACATTGCCGCGAAGGAGCACTGGCTTGAGGTCGGGTCGCAGCCGCAGCAACTGGGCCGTTCGGCGCGGGCTGGACGTGCCGATGCGCGCGGCTTGCGGCAGGGCATCGATGCTGTCAGCGCCGACCAGCCGGTCGCGGACATCCGCGCGCGGCAGCATGGCTGCGACCACGAACTCGCTCGGGCGAATCGTCTCAACGTCTTTCATCGAATGGACCGAAGCGTCGATTTTGCCT